>NC_014098.1:2400000-3000000 GCF_000092905.1 Kyrpidia tusciae DSM 2912 | reverse complement strand
TGGTCGATGTTGCGGAGCAGGAAGGTGTCGTTTCCCACGAATTCAAGCGTAATCCGGATGTCCATGTTCACGGAGCACTCGTAGAGAGCGTCTGTTCCGCGCACGCGCTTGAAACGCAGCGACGGATGGGCAGGCGGGAAGCGTTCCAGTAGCTGAAGAGTCTTATGGACGGCTGGTCGGATGCCGGGATTGGCCCGGACCAGTTTCGCATACTGCCGATCAAACCGCTGGGTGGTCTCAATCTTCATCGTTGCCGCCTTTGGCGGCCGCCCGGTCAAGGTGCCGCACGGCTTCATCGGCAGTACCAAACGGTCCGCTGATTCGCCCGGACGCCTTGTCTTCGTCGGCTTCCCGTTCCCCGGCCTGCCAGTATTCGGTCCAGAACCAGGACTGGTCTTGGTCGCTTTCCACAACGGCCCGCAGCGCTTCATAGGCGATTTCCAGGTCCGCCGGGTCCGTGATTTGGTCGATAAGCCTGTGGAGTTCTTCCTTGGTAACAGCCATTGTCGGTTCGCTCCTTCCGCTTGGTTGGTGGCAAGGACATTGTACCACGGCATGAGATGCAGGCGCGATTTTTGTCGGCGGCCGAGAACAAGAGCGTGTTCGATTCGGTTCGCCAAGCCGTGGACCAATTTTTGAGGGAACGCCTGAAAGAATCCTCGAACTGGCAGGCGGAGATGGATGCGCTGGTCAAGGGCGTCAGGAGCAGGGTGGGGTAGGCCATTTCGGAGGAAGAGATTGAGGCGGACGTCCGGGCGGCAAAGAAAGAGGCCCGGGAGGCGCGGAATGAAGGCCGTCATTGACACGAACAGTTGGGTGTCCGGACTCATCAGTGCCTCCGGTGTTCCACCTCGGGTGATCGATGCCTACCGGTTTCGCCGCTTTATGTGGGTCACCAGCGATCCCTTGCTGGATGAGTTGGCGACGGTCTTGCTCGCCCGAGGATTGCCGGGAAATACGGGATTACCGAGGACGATGGGGACGATTTGCTCAAACTGATCCGGCGAAACGCTGAAATTGTCATCGACATCATAGCGAAGCGGCCTTCGACATGATGCGGCAACTGATTCCTCCGAGGGGTTCCCGTTTGTGGATATGACGTCGAACTTTGTCAAAACAGGTAGACGACCGATTCCATGTTTCGACATTCTTCGATATGCGAAAAATGGGATACAACCCACTCCGTATGTTTCCCCATTGCCATGCGTACACTATGTACAGAATGCACACAAACATGGTAGAATGGGGACTGGAGGGGAATGATGATGAGCGCTGTCCTGAACGCAACGGAAGTCCGGAAGGACTGGGGGCATTTCATCGACACCGTGGTCCGCGTCCGGCCGCAATTCGTAAAGCGGAATCGCGACAGGTTCGCGGCCGTTTCCATCGAGCATTTGCGGTTTTTATTGTCCGGGTACTGTTTCAAGATGGAGTATCAGCAGGAGGACGACGGCACGTTTACGGGAACCCTTGACGTGTTTGACATCGCGGCCAACGCGCCGACGGTGGAGGAACTGAAACGGGAACTGGCGAAGGAAGCCGTCGAGTACGCGAACGAGTACATGGAGGAGTTCCAGTTGTATTTCAACGCCCCGAACCGGAAGCACCATGCACCCTATGTCCTGAACGTCCTTATCCAGGACGACCTGGAGGGCGTGGTGGGTCTGCTGGATGCCTAGCTGGAAGGACCTCAAGCGGTTCTGCGAAAACGACGGATGGGAGCTGTACAAGGACACGGACCACTACTACCGAAAATTTATGCCCGACGGGACAATCAAGCGGACGAAGGTGTCAAAGGGAACAGGGGAGATCAAGGGCCATTTGTGGCAGACCATCCTGAAGAAGCAGTTGCAGGTCACCCAGGAATACTTCAATAGCAAAATCTGAGCGGTTCTTTGGGGAGGGCAGCGGCCCTCCCTCTTTTTCCTCCCGCTGTCCGTTCAGGACGAAGGGACGGGCGCGACAAGTAGTGCCGTGGCAAGCGAATGCGGCCAAATTGCAGCTCGTTCAGGACCTGTGATTCATGAGTGAGCCAACCCCCTTTCAGTAAGTAATAGTGAACGAGGCTGGCCCCGGTTCGTAAGCCGTGGGTTACAAGGGAAGTTGACAGACCATTGCGGAGCCACATACGAGGGGAGTCAAGAGATGGTCAACGCCACGAACAGTTGGCATTCTCCGCTGAACGCCTAGAGTAAAAATAGGAGGCCCCAAAAGCGGCCTCCCGTAGACATGTTTTCGGATTCGGCTCTATACTTCAAACCGCAATGTCAAGTTTTGCAGGGCGGAAGCTGTGTCAGACAACGAGATGGCGGATGCCGAGACTTGCTCGGCCACAGCCAATTGTTCTTCCGTTGCCGCAGACACCGTTTGGGTTCCGCTGGCCGTCTGCCGGGCAAAGGAACGAATATCGTCGATCTCTTGAACAATGCGACTGACTGCACCGACAACCTGCTTGACCTGTTCGCCAGCCTTCTCCATGTGCCGAGCAGCTTGCCGAGCGTTGTCGGCGATCCCTGAAAAGGTCCGCCCCGCCGCTTCCACGGTCTCGACACCATGCTTCACCTCCAGGACAGCCCCCTCGACAGCAACGGCCAGGCCATTCGTATCTTGACGGATCGCCTCGGTGAGCTGGCCGATTTCTTTCGCCGATGCTGCCGATTCCTCGGCCAATTTTCGGACCGATTCAGCCACTACGGCGAATCCCCGGCCCTGCTCCCCGGCCCTGGCCGCTTCCACGGCAGCATTGAGCGCCAGCAGGTTAGTCTGTTTGGAAATCCCTTCAATGATTTCGACGATGCGGACGATTTCCTGCAAACGGTTGTTGAGTTGGTCCATGGCCTCGGTAAGATAATTCATTTTTCCCTCCACCTGGGCTATGCTGCGAACTGCTTCATCCACCGTTCCACCTCCGTCCTCGGCGTAGGCGGCGGCTTCCGTGGCCAGGGAGAATACCTGATTAACGGCTTCTTCGGCGTTTTTAATGTCCTCGGATACTTGTTCTGCGACACGTACGAGGTTTTCGGTCTCCATGAACTGTTTTTGCGCTTCTTCCGCCACGGTCTGGGCCGCCGAGGCGATTTGTTCGGCGGATTTGCCGGTTTCTTCAGCACTCGCCGTGAGCTGTTGGGAAGCCGATGCAACCAGATTCGCATTGCCGCGAACTTCTTGGATCAATTCCGTAAGGCCATTCACAGCCTGATTGAAGTGTCTGGCCAACTGTCCAAACTCGTCTTTTCTTTTCTCAAAATTGAGCCGTACCGTTAGATCACCGCGACCGAGCCGCCCGACGGCATCGCTGGCCCCTTGTATTGGTGTCGTCCAACTTCTGCTTAAGATCCATGCCAGCAACAGCGCCGCGACAAGATCGACACCGACGATGAGGCCGATCACGCGCTTGATGTTATTTGCGGCGGCCTGAAACTCGTCTTTGTAGGCTGTGGTCATAAAAATCCAATCCCAAGGGGCAAAGTATTGCAGATATGCGATCTTCGGATAAGCCTGGGATTCCCCCGGATTTTTCCACAGATACTCGAGTTCTCCGTTCTTCATTTCGGCCATCCGTTTGCCCAGCCCTCCCTGGGCATCCCGGATGTTGGTCCCCTCCACCTTCGGGTGCATCACCGCGTTGCCCTGGGAGTCAACAGCCGTTACATACCCGGTGTTCGCTACCCGGACGCGGGCTTGGCTCAAATCTCTGCTGCCATCCGGTTGTTTCGGTCCCAACAGCAATGTTCGGAGTTGTTCCTGAGCCTGCTCTTTGGTCATGACCCCGGCATCCACGAATTTTTGCAAGGAGGCCGCCAAGTTGACCGCCCCAACGGTGGCTTGTTCAAGTTCGTTCATCCCTTCGTTTGAGAGGGCCCTCTGGGCGGTAACATATGCGATGAATCCCGACGTGGTGGTTGGAATGATCATGCACAAAATAAGGATAATCGCAAGTTTTGTTCGGAAACTGGATAAGAACATCGTTTATACCTCCTGTGATGGCATCGGGCATGGTGTTATGAAACAAACCACACGCTGGAACTCTCGTCGCCGCGCGGCAGGTATCAAACCGAAGCCTAAACTTGAAGCATCGGTGCCAATTCTTCTATGCTCAGAGGAGGAGCCCAGAGATACCCCTGCCCCATTTCTACCCCGCACTTATGGATGACTTCGCGTTCTTCTGCCCGTTCAACCCCTTCGGCAATGACCTTTCCGCACCCTTGTATGAATTCAACCACACGAACAAGGGTAGTCTGCTTGAAATATGAATCATGAATATGGCCAATGATCGATTTATCCATCTTTACAAAGTCCGGTTCAAGCTCAATCAAAGTCTTCCTCGTCTTATCCAAGGTTTTACAGTCGTCAATTGCAACACGTATTCCAAGGGAGCGCAACTGCTTGACCATTTCCTTTATTTCACCCGGGTTAAACTCGACATATTCTACAATCTCAATAATAAGTTCGTCGGATTTTATCCTATGTTTATGTAGCTGATTGCACAGTTCGGTTATAAAACGCGAATCATTCAAACTTGACGCCATTACATTCACGAAAATGTTGCTTATCTTGATCTTTGAGGGGGCATTGTGGAGAGTGGAAAGAGCGGTTTCTAGAGCTTTCAAATCGGCGTCCGCCGATAGTCCCCGCTCCCACGCTGAACGAAACCACTGCTGCGGATCAAGTGGTTTGCCGTTGAGAGATGGACATGTTAAAGCTTCAACACCGTAGATCTCTCCCGTCGAGAGGTAAACAACGGGTTGAAATTCTGAGTGGAGTTTGTATTGGTTAAAAAACGCACTAAACGCAAAGGGGTTGGTAATTTTTTTATCTAGAGGATAATTGTACCCCCCGAGAGGGGAGGAATTTATTTCCACCGGTCGAAACGTCTGTGTAAATCATCACCCTTCCCCTTTCTATAACCGAGAAATATCTCTCTCGGGAGTTCTCTGATCCGTTTTTGTGTCCCCACGCCGAAACCCAAATGTAGCCGTTCTGCCATATCGCGGTCTTATGCCACCTTGTCTTTCTAGAGCCGTAGGCTATCCCGCGCCAATTCTGTAATCATGATAGAAGGGTTGTCTGTCAGAGAGATCTCCTGCCCGGATGCAAGGATTCGCACGACCGGACGCTGCATGTGGGTATCAATCCGGATGACGATTCCCGGTTCACCATTGTTCAGTTGAACCATTGTACCTGGAGGATAGGATGGGATCCTATCGACGAACGCTTTGACGACTGATTCCAGATATTTTGTCCCGGATAAGGCCATTAGCGCTTCCAACGCTTCATGCGGAGGAGTTTCTCGAAGAGATATGAGATTCTCATACATGTTAGCCGCTCCGCAGATTTGAGCATATTCATGAATGGCAGTTCCTTTCAGTCCGCGGGGATATCCCTGTCCATCCAACGTTTCATGGTGTTGAAATGAAACATGCGCGGACCTTAAACTCAAATCATGGATGTTGCGCAGAATATTGAACCCCGCTTCCGGGTGTTTCGTTTTCTCCGGTGTGATGGCTTTACCGATATCATGCAGATAAGCCCCAAGCGCCAGATCACGCAATTGCAAATCGTTATAGTTCATCGCTTTACCAACCTGCAGTGAAAGCAGGGCAACATTTACAGCATGGGCATAAGGACGAAGTTCACTGGCTATCGATGTGGATGGTACCAGTAAAACGGTTTTGCGCCGTTTGACCTCCGAAATTAACTGACCGATGGTTTTTTGGACCGCAACCAGCGGAAGCGGCTTTTTTGCCGCGACCTGGTTGTAGACGTTCTGCAGTCCAAGTATGGCATCCATCCATGTAGGCATATCCAGCATCTCTTCAAGCGTGATTCCATTGGATTCGGCATCTTCAACAAGGAAATGGGAGATTCCCATTTCCTTCAGTTTTTCCAAATACTTTGGATGAATGGTATTGCCGGCTCCTAGCAGGATCCGTCCTTTTCTGTCGTAAACAGGCTTTGCCAATTGCATGTTGTGATGATTGTAATCAGATATCTTAACCAGTCTCACCACTGCGCCTCCTTACTAAGGTTAAAAATCACGAGAGGGTAAACCGCGAGCGAGCGATTCCGTCATGATACGGTCCCTGGAATCACTTGCTTATCCGTTCTGTCCGCTAGGCGGGTGGACTGACACGATCCCGGCCTGATAATCTACTGCCATTCCGAAAGCCTCACCGACAAAACGCAACGGCACCAAGGTCCGCCCCCCGGACAGCTCCGGCGGTACGTCAAGGGTGACGCTCTGTCCGTTCACCGAAGCCGACGGGTCGCCGATTCGCAAGGTGACGGTCTGTTTTTCACGCCGGATGGTCACCGTACCCTGATTCCAGTTCACCGTTGCCCCGAGGGTGTCAGCGATTTGCCGGATCGGCACAAGGGTGCGCCCGTCCTGCACGACGGGAGGGACGTCAAAACTGGGTTGCAAACCGTCCACAAAGACTTGGGTCCCTGTCTTGCCAAGGGCGTTATACATCTCTCGAAGTTGCGGCAAGACGGTGGTATCAGCGGGATTGTGCTTCAACGCCTGTTCCAAAGCCTGGGCTGCTCCCTGAATATCCTGTAACTTCTTCTTCACCGCGGCGAGGGTTTTGAGGACCTGTTCATCGGCTTGACCGGAAGCGACCGCCTGCTCCAGGGTGTTCTCCACCTCGCGGTCGGCTTCCTCGTCGGTCTTCGCCCCCTGCTGTTTTGCCCAGTTTTCCAGGTTGGCGAGTACGTCCTGCTGGGCTTCTGACGATTTGCCTGGTTTTCCTTCGTGCTTCTGAAGATTGGCCTTAATGATTTGGATGGCCCGCTGGATCCCGGGTGGCTGAGATGTCCCGTTCGAGTCTGGAACCGAGATGGTGAGGGTATCGGATGAGGTTCTGTTGTTAAAATCGCCATGATGCTCACCATCATGGTGTTTTCCATCACGATGCTCGCCGTCTCCCGCGTTGCCTTCATCGTTGGAGTCCTGCTCCTCGTTGTCGGGATTATCTTTCTGTTCTTTAGAGTTCATCGTTTGGGAACTGCTGAAGGTTTTGTTGACATCCGCAGTTGCATCATCGGACCCCGAAGAGAGCGCTGACAATCCGCTAGACTGGCCAACACCGGATCCGCTTCCCTGTTGGAGCGGCATAATCGTTTGCGAACCATGGCGTTCGAAATTTGCCTTTCCGTACCCTGCGGCAGAAGCGACCGGAGTTGTGAACAACACAGCAAAGGACAAAACTGCCGCGACTCGTTTCCATTGACCTGTGTCCATTTTCCGTCCTCCCTTCTGATCTTGGCCTCGTTGGGTTAGTTTCCATTAATCTTTCGTCGGTCCGGTGTTGGATTCCTGCTCCGTGTAAAGGGGCCCTAAGGCAGGAGGGTGGAATGGGGGCTGGAGGGGAATGATGATGAAAACCGGAAACACCATGCGCCCTATGTCCTGAACGCGTCCTTATCCAGGAAGACCTGGAGGGCGTGGTGGGCCTGCTGGATGCCCAGCTGGAAGGACCTCAAGCGGTGCTGCGAAAACGACGGATGGGAGCTGTACAAGGACACGGACCACTACTACTACCGAAAATTTATGCCCGATGGGACAATCAAGCGGACGAAGGTGTCGAAGGGAACAGGGGAGATCAAGGGCCATTTGTGGAAGACCATCCCGAAGAAGCAGTTGCACGTGACCCAGGAGTACTTCAACAGCAAAATCTGAGCGGTTCTTGGGGAGGGCAGCGGCCCTCCCTCTTTTTCCTCCCGCTGTCCGTTCAGGACGAAGGGACGGGCGCGACAAGTAGTGCCGTGGCGAGCGAATGCGGCCAAAGTGAGCGCAATCTTTATGAGAGGCCCGGAAGAATCGCCGTTTTCTCCCGGCCACCTCTCTCGGGGTCCGTTCTTTTGGGACAGGCGGAAGTCCATGGTATTGACAAAAGCATAACCATATGCCATAGTTTTTATAAAACAAGTAGGTTTACTATGCATTAAATTGAGGAGGAGTCTTCAATGTCTGAGGTGAAGAAGCTATTTGAAGCAAACCGCACATACGCATCACAATTCTCCCAAGGCCAGCTTCCCATTCCGCCGGCCAGAAAAGTTGCGGTGCTCACGTGCATGGATGCCAGAATTGACCCCCTGCGGGCTCTCGGTGCGGACCTCGGGGATATTCATGTGATTCGGAATGCAGGGGGACGCGTGACGGAGGATGCCATCCGATCGCTTGTCATTTCCGAACAGTTGCTGGGTACACAAGAAATCCTGGTGCTTCATCATACGGATTGCGGGATGCTGACATTTAGGAATGAGGACCTTTACGATAAAATCTCCCGGCGTCTGGGTCCGGATTCGGCCAAAGCGGCTTCAAATATAGACTTTTTGCCGTTTACCGATTTGGAACAAAGCGTCCGAGACGACGTCGAGACACTCCGCAATTCCCCTCTTATTCCGAGCGATGTTCTGGTCTATGGAGCTGTCTACGATGTGCACACTGGCGAAGTTATTCCTGTTTCGTAAATGACTGCTTCTGCCGGCCGGCCAGACAGTTGCGAACCGGCTGTTCAGGGAGAGGCGCGTGCCTGGATGGTTGAGTCTGCCGATCCCGTACCCGAACGGGGTGGATGAGTAAGGAAAGGGCACCGGGGTTTTCCTCGGGCCGCTTTTTTTGTCTTTTCTGCCGGGCAAGTTTTGTGCTCCATTCAGGAACTGCATGAGGTCCTTGGAGTGCACGCCTACGATCCGAATCAGGCGATTCTGTTGCTCGCCCGGGCCGAAGGCGAGCAAAGTGGGATTCTAAAACACTCCATCGGCGGCATGGACGTTTGGCTGCCAGCTCGTGCCCAGTCTGTTCTCCGGAGGAAAATGCGGAGATATTGCGTGCACTTTTGACTCCGTACAAAATCAGTCCAATCAGCGGGATGTGAAAACCGGATCAGGATTGACGCATGGTTCCGTATGTGGTACCATAATCATGCGTATATATTGTGTGTATTCTTTAGGAGTTTTATTGAGGAGGCTTAATGTTGACTCAGTTGGGCAAACTTTATAAGCGTATAGTTCAAAATCCCAAGGATGTTCGGTTTGAGGATTTGGATCGTTTGTTGCGTCAATACGGCTTTCAACGAAGACAGCCCAGCAGCGGTTCGAGTCACGTGACATACTGTCACGACAGATTGCCGGATATCCTCACGATACCCTACGCGAAACCGGTTAAAGCAGTGTATGTCAAACGGGCCCTCGAACTGATAGACCTGCTGTCGGGAGGAAAAGCAGAGGAGAAAAGCGATGAAAGATCTTGAATATTACCTTCAACTTCGGTACGAGGTCCGCCTCCGTCCCTTGGAAGATGGGGAGGGAGGCGGATGGTTGGCCGAGATCCCACTTCTCCCCGGTTGTATGGCGGACGGAGAGACTCCTGAGTCGGCCGTCGCAAATCTGGAAGATGCCAAAAGGGCTTGGATTGAAACGGCCTTGGCATTGGGGCGGAATATTCCGGAGCCTGTTTTGGACGATTACTCTGGGCAATTGAGGGTCCGTATGCCCAAATCGCTCCACCGTGTGTTGGTTGAAAGGGCCAGGGAAGAACATGTCAGCTTGAATCAGTTGATCATTTACTATTTGGCCAAGGGAGCGGACTTTTCGTATTTACCGGGTGACAAACCGAGAAGAATGAGAGGGTTATGATCCTTCTATAGAAGTCCGGGCGGCAATCGTGATATCAGCTTTCAGAGTGCCGTCTGCTGCTTGGCTCTCCAACGTGCTCATCCAGTTTTTGTCCTTACAATACAATAGATGAATCTCCTTGATGACCACCTCGGGGTGGGGAAAGGCGATGACGTTGGCGAGCGGGGGCACATGGAGGGACTGGATAGGGACTGGATAGAATCAAAAAGGTCTTTCAAAACGGCAATGTATCGATTGTTCTGTTCGATGGTATTTGACATCCCCCGGCGGCTTTTGTTCCCATTTCCATGTCCTTCCCTGTACCAGTTGCCGGCCTTGTCGATGTATACATGGTGTGGCACAGATTTGCTCTCGATGACGAGAAGTCGAGTGGCGAATTTTGCGGACGGATCAAAAGTGCTGGCTTCAAAAATCTAGTTTTCCTGGCCCCCGTACGATCTCTATGGGCTGTTCTGGCAATATCTCGGTAATGCCGCGGTGGATGAGGCGGGACAGTTTCGGAAAGCGTCTGTCGCATTGGGGCTTAGGTGGCAGCGCGTTGTCCTGGGAGATCGAACGATCTGGCGGGTGGTTCCCGAGGTGATCCACGAGGAGACCCTGCAGCGGGAGGTCTTCCATGCTATTACAGGTCCCTGGATGGGACGAGATCACCGGCGCGGTTACCCGTACACCTGGATTCCCAACCACCTTTCGGATGCCAACCAGCGCGTCAGTCCGCGATCGTTTCTGGCGGCCCTTCGTGAGGCGGTGAAGCATAGCCAAAACCAGCCCTCGAAACATGAAACCGCTTTATATTATGAAAGCATCAAGCGCGGTGTCCGCAAAGCTTCACAGATTCGCGTGAGGGAGTTGAAAGAAGATTACCCCTGGGTGGATGTCCTCATGGGGCCGCTCCGGGGTCTTGTGGTGCCGTGTGATTTTCACGAAGTGATTCAGCGCTGGGAGAAGGCAGACTCGCTCGACGAACTCCGCCGACGCTTCGGCGCTAATGGGGAAGAGCTTTCACCGCCACACCTTGACGAAGGGGCACGTGGAGTTCGGGAGGATCTGGAGCAATTGGGCATCTTTTTCCGGATGAGCGACGGGCGGGTCAATATCCCGGATGTGTACCGTATCGGCTACGGCTTGGGACGCAAGGGCGGCGTCAAGCCGGTTCGTCCCAGGGACGGCGGGTGAACAGTGACGACCCGCCCGCCTGTCTGGTGGAATGGGAAAGCTTCTCCGGAAAAAAGGAACCAGAGTTCGGCTGCGGATCGGGCGGTGTCGGTAGAGCCGGGCCCGATCGGCAACCCCCTTGACAAAATATATCGGAAAGAATCAGACTTGCTGTTTTTCACTGATCAACTCTAATTCTGGGATGTTTACAAAGACGATATTAGTGTCCAACATCAGTTTGGCTGCGGTCACTGTTCTCGTTCCCCAGCCCTGTTGCGATGCCGAAGCGCCTCAATGAGTTTCTCAAAATCGTCATCCACATCACCCGGCCATGTACCGATGAGGGCCGAAAGATCTGTAACCGGTTTTACTCCTTGTTGCTCGGCTAGGTCTTCGAGTGACGGAGAATGCCAAAAATCATGGGAGTGCGCTTGAATGTCATAGAATCCGGCGTCTTCCTCCTGGTCTTTCGCCAGGGATTGAATGTCGTGAATGGTAATGGCGGAAATTTTGCCGGAAGCGGGATCTTCCTCTGCTTCACCGACAATTCGCACATAATGGAGGATGTTTTCCAACGCCTGCTCTTTTTGATCCTCCGTGAACACACAGATCACCGCATCATCCACCGGCGGGTGGATTCGGCATCGCAATCCGTGTTCCCTGAAGTCCGCCATCAAGAGTCGTCCCTCAATGATACGAAGATTGGTTTCGGGACCAATAATACGCCTCTGGACTTGCTCAAATCCTTCCGGGGTGTACTCGGTGTTCAGTCGCATTGGACGATGATTGACCGTAAAGGTGATACGCGTGCATCCTTTATAAAAGATCCCACCCAGATCTCGCCATGCGAGTAACACGCTCCGATCAGACCCGCTCGGCAGGTTGCTGTTTTGGTTCTGAACCTCTTTGAGTCCACGAACGGCCGTTTCGACGATCCGAAGCCCTTCGTCCATCTCTGGAAAGGACACTTACCCACGGCGTTCGAAACCCAGGACCGTTGTCGGGCTGCCGTGGGTCAGCAGGACAAGCTCAAGATCGAGTTCCTCGCGTAGTTTGCTGGATTTACGTCCCTTGCGTGTGCTTTCACTTTCACCCATGAGCACCTGTCCTGTGCGGAGGAGGACTTTTTGAAAGTGCTCCAGGAGATGAACAAGGTGGGAAATAGGGATTCGCTCTTCCCCGATACTCTGTCCTTCCACTTTTATCATCAAGAAGGGTGTTTCATCGGTACGCAAGGTGCACCACACCTTACGGTCATCCATCATTGGGTTCACACAGCCGGTGACTTCGTTTCCTCTGGCTTCATCATTGTAACATGTGCGGAACGCATGTTTCAAATGAATTTTTATGCCGCAGGCCAGTTATCTGTGCACTCCTGCCGGCCAGGGCCCTCCACCGGCATACCAGCTTGATACCGCAAAGAGCGGGTTCGGCGCGCTGGCTGCCGAGCCCGTCGTGGTTTGGCATTCATGACGGCGATCGCATGCTTTCGCGCATATCCCAGGGCCTCTTCCAGCTTGCTCAAGAGTGATTTTTCCGACCGACTGCGTGCCCGCAGATAGCGCATACGCATGGTGCTCAAGTACTCACGTCGACTTTACATGGACATCCGCACCGCGATCCCTAAGGTAAGATTTCTTCATGAGTGAGCCAACCCCCTTTCGGTAAGATTCTAACTGAGTGATTGCGCAGGATTGACATGTGTGGTGATATCAGCTTCCGGAGATTCGTCCGCCCATCCTCTGGGAACAGACGGTGGCGGTCTGGGGCGGACGTGGGACTAAAGGGTCATGGAGGGATGTTGGCTCGGGAGCGACGCAGCAGCTTGGTTGAAACAGAGCATGGAAGTGTTGCAACATTTCTACAGGGCTTAGGAGAACTGAGATTTTTCGTCGCCTCTACAAACACCAACAACAGGGCTGGGCGCCGAATTCTTCGGTCTCCGAACGATCTTCACACCAAAAGTATTCGCCGTTCTTGGAGTGATTGTCGATGACCTTTGTCACGAAGTTCTTCTCCTTGATAAAATTGCATCGCACGTCGTGAAATCTCCCCTGCCGCCATGCACTGTCGGTGATCAGCATGTAACCTTTTCTTCGATCAACGGTACGGCGAAATGCGTGCGCCTTTATTCAAGCAAAACGGGAGCTTATAACACGTATAAAAAATACGCATATCACTATCTGTGCGCGTGATTTATGCGTGTTACAATAGGGGTCCGGGGGAGGAAGGCGAGAGCGGAAAAGCAGGCCACAATTCGGTGGTCTCAATCTTCGAAAGGAGAGGGCAGCGCCGTGCCTTATCCACTTCATTATATCTACCCTCTTGTTGTTGAAAAAGCTGAAGATGGCGGCATCGGCATGTATTTCCCCGATTTTCCCGGTACAGCCATCCTTGCCTCTGATATCACTGACGGCATCAGACGAGCTAAAGAAATGCTCGTGGACATCATTTTGAACGTGGAAGAAGAAGGAAAAGACATCCCCACGCCGTCGGACCCGGACGAGATCGAATTGCAGAACAGCAAAGATCGCATTGTTTTTGTCGAGATCTTCATGCCTCCATACCGGAACGAGGACGCAAACAAAACGGTCACAAAAAACTGCACGCTGCCAAAATGGCTGCGTGATGCCGGGGAGGCGGCGGGTTTGAACTTTTCTCAACTCTTACAGTATGCCAGCAAACAGCAACTGGGCATCACCGATAAGCACTCCTCGTGATGGATATCCAATGACCAGTGAATCGCTGGGCGGTGAGTCGTGTAAACAGAGGAAAGATCATTCACAGTGCTTCGCATCGGTGGGGGCAACCCGCGGTTTTTCTACAAGGGCGCACGCATCCTCTGCTCTGCTACAATATCTGTGAAGCGTTTTACAAGGAGGTATTCGCGGGTGAAGAAGAACCGGTTGGGTCGCAGCGATCTCTACGTCAGCGAGATTGGACTGGGTTGTATGTCGTTGAGCCGCGACGAGCAGGAGAGCATTCGCATGATTCACGCCGCCCTTGACCGCGGCGTCAACTTCTTAGATACGGCGGACCTGTACCAACAGGGGAGAAACGAAGAGTGGGTCTGCAAGGCGTTGACAGGCAAACGCCATGACGTCATCCTCGCCACCAAAGTCGGCAACCGCTGGGAGCCCGGCAAGGACGGCTGGTCCTGGGATCCTTCGAAAGCCTATATCAAGGAGGCGGTGAAGGGCAGCCTGCGGCGGCTGCGGACAGACTATATCGATTTGTACCAACTCCACGGCGGGACCATCGACGATCCGATCGACGAGACCATTGAGGCTTTCGAAGAACTCAAACAGGAAGGCGTCATCCGCTACTACGGCCTCTCTTCCATCCGCCCGAACGTCATCCGCGAATACGTCAAGCGGTCGAACATCGTGAGCGTGATGATGCAGTACAGCGTGCTGGACCGGCGGCCGGAGGAGACGGTCTTGTCCCTCCTTCAGGAACACGGCATTTCCATGATCGCTCGTGGTCCTCTCGCCCAGGGGCTTTTGTCCGAGCGCACCTTGACCGCCCCTGAGCCGGCCGACGGCTACCTCGACTATTCACCGGTGGAAATCGTCGAACTGGTCAGGCGCCTGGCTGCGCTGGCCGGCGAGGACCGGAGCCTCTCACAAATCGCGTTGCGCTACCCGTTGGCTTACCCGGCCGTCGCAGCAGTCATCCCGGGAGCAAGCAGCACGGAACAGCTTCTGACCAACACCGGAGCCGGGCGAGTACCGGATTTAACTCGAGACGAAGTCGAGCTGATCCGGTCCATCTCAAAGGCCAATGTATACACCCTGCACCGCTGAGGCGTGAAATGGCTCCTGCGACCTTCGTGCGTCTTTACGTGCGTGCAATTTTGATAAAGACCAAATGGCACGGAACAGCTTGTTGGCTTTGTAGATAGGAGGTTTTGCTGATTAATTCAAGTACATTAGCGGCCATCACTATGACTATCATAGCTGTTCTCCAGGTCCTTATTGCAGCTATCTATCTCATCCATTAAAAGTTGCGATCGTGAAAGTCCTGAGCAACTATTTACGTAGGGTCTGCTGAACGAAGCACAGATCGGCGAATACGGCAAGGGGGCCTGGCCGGAAAAGCCATCCGACATCGAGCAACAGTTTGCCATGGTTCGAGGGTGTCTCTGGATTTGTCTGGACCTTCGCATGGTCATCCGGCTGAGCCGATCCGGCTCCACCGTGATTGTACAAGTCTGAATCTTTCGAGTTATCTGTTTTGTCTTTTTCTGCAACAATCCATTCATTGACTTGCCGGAGGACGGGACGGGGATACAGTGGGCTGAAGCCCAGTGTCAGTGGTCCTTGATTTCAGACGAACAAGGTTATCTTCATCATTATTCATTGAGAACAAACCAGATGCTGTGCACACTGAAATTTTCATCTTGACAGTTATAAAAGATCATTCTAGAATTAAACACGAAAATACCAACAATACCGAAGCAAGGAGGTGGCAGGGATCATTAAGAGAAGAAGCTCTGGCGTCCGCAAAATCTTTTCTTAATTCAAGCTGACGATCGTCTTAATGCCATGGTGTAGTATTGTGTTCCCGATCAAGCACTCTCTTCGTTTATGAAGTCGAATCCAAGCCTGCCGGAATCCAACGAAAGAAACCTTTTACTGCCACTGGACAAGGAGGTTTTGTCAATGGCAAACATCACGTGCCTAAGTTATGTGGTTTTTGGTGTGAGCGACCTACCTAAGTGGGAGGACTTTGGTGTCGAAATTTTGGGCTTGCAGGTGGGTCGGCGCGAAGAAGATCAAACTCTGGCCTTTCGAATGGATGAATATGAACAGCGCATCATCCTGGAGAAAAACTCCGAAGATGACCTTATTGCGGCCGGGTGGGAGTTCAATGGTGACGCAGAATTAGAGGAGTTCGTTCGAGAGACGACCGCTCTTGGTATTCAGGTCGTAGAGGGGGGTAAGGAACTTGCTCAGCGCCGCAGAGTGGAGAAAATCTATACCTGTGACGACCCGAACGGATTCAAGCATGAATTTGTTTACGGCCCCGCGATTGCCCCGACCAGGAACCCCTTCCGATCGAAGAAACTGATTGGACCTGGCTTTGTTACTGGGCGCCTCGGGGCAGGGCATATTCTTGTCATAGCACGGGATTACGAGCAGAGTGTCGACTTCTATCATCGTATGCTACGTTTACGCTTCTCCGACTATATTCGAGAAGAAGTTCAGCCCGGGGTCATCGTAGACGCCACCTTTTTCCACACGGTTACTGGACGTCACCACTCTCTCGCCACGGCGCAGATGCCGATTCCTAAGCGTATCCATCACTTTATGCTGCAGGTTCAGGACATGAACGACGTGGGTTTGGCCTACGAACGTTGTTTGAAATCCGGTTATCGCATCACCATGGGGCTCGGGCATCACCCCAACGATCGGATGTTCTCGTTCTATGTCCAGACGCCGTCAGGATTCGAGATCGAGTACGGGTGGGGCGGAATCGTCATCGACGACGCGAACTGGGAGGTCAAAAGTTATTCACAGTTGAGTAGTTGGGGACACAAACCCGTCGCTGGAACGTCTATTGTGACCAGCGAATGACTGCTTCTACATCCTTTCTTCGTTTATTCTAGAATTTAACACGAAAATAAAAATGAATGTGATGTAAGGAGGTTGGATCGAGTGATTAAAGAAGAAGCTTTGACGGAGGCAAAGTCTTTTCTTCTTCAAGCTAACGAGCGTTTTACTGCGTATGCGCAGCTCTTGCCTGCCCTCTTTAGCGATCATATGGTTTATGAGCTCGAAAAAGAAAAGATTTTCGGGCGTTCTTGGGTTTTCCTGGCACACGATTCTGAGATTCCTCATGCCGGGGATTATGTGGTCCGCTACATTGCCGATGACTCTTTCATTGTTGGTCGCGCCGAAAACGGAGAGGTCCATGTCCTGTACAATATGTGTCGGCACCGAGGCATGGAGTTATGCCGCTCCGAGTGTGGCAATGCCACCTTTTTTCGTTGCCCCTACCACGGGTGGACCTACAAAAATACGGGTGAATTGATCGGTGTTCCATTTCAAAGAGAAGTCTATGGAGAAGAGGGGTTGAACAAGAACGAATGGCCATTGGTGCCGGCTCCCCGTGTTGCAAGCATTTACGGCCTTATCTTTGCGAATCTTGATCCCGAAGCTCCTCCTCTTGACCAATGGTTAGGCGATGCGAAGTTCTACTTGGATTTCTATTTCAAAAAGTCCTTGGTAGGTATGGAGGTTGTTGGCGGGCCTCAGCGGTGGATTTTTCCTTCCAACTGGAAACTTGGAGCCGACAATTTCGTTGGGGATGCTTATCATACCGCCTTTACCCATCGAAGCACAGTAGAGGTTGGGATCCTTGGCGTGCCAGACGCAAACTTTCACAAGGACGCTCCACAAGTGATCGCCGGCCCATGGGGAGGGGGGTATGTACCCAACCTGCCTTACCAAGCGATGTATCCGGAATCTCTTTATCAGTCGATGCGGCAAAACCTTACGGCATCCCACCATGCGATCATGGATCGAGCGTTATGGCAAAGCCATAGCACGCTGTTTCCCAATTTGAGCTTTCTAAATGCTCCCGGTGTTCCTCGCGAAGGACGTGTGGTTCCTTATTTGACAGTACGTGTTTGGCGGCCTTTGGGTCCTGACCGCATGGAAATATGGTCGTGGTTATTTGTCGAAAAAGATGCCCCCGAAGAATTCAAAAAAGACAGCTATAAAAGCTATGTTTTGACATTTGGAACGTCTGGAACGCTGGAGCAAGACGATGCTGAAAACTGGTCGAGCATCACCAAAGTGTCCAAAGGCATGTTGGCCAAACGCACACCGCTGAACTATTCGATGGGGTTAAAGAAATTCCAACCCCTTTCGGACTGGCCAGGACCTGGTACAGCCTATCCCATCGACTACACGGAGTATGCTCAGCGTCACTGGTGGAAGCTTTATTTTGAGAAAATGATTAAAGAGTAAAAAGAGCGAGGTGACCGATATGAACGCTTTGGAAAAAGAAAGCATCCAGCGAGAGGTCGAGGAGTTTCTCTTTCAAGAAGCTGAATTGTTGGATGACGGCCGGCTTCGGGAATGGCTCGATTTGACGACAGAGGACGTCACTTACACGATGCCGTTGCGGGTGACCCGAGAACGAGCACATGGACCGGGTGTGGTGACGGCGATGTCCCACTTTATTGAGGACCGTTATACGCTAGAGAAGCGTCTTGAACGATTAGAGACTGAATATGCCTGGGCCGAAGATCCTCCTTCGCGAACGCGGCACTTTGTCACCAATATACGGGTGGCTCCAGGCGATCATCCCGGGGAAGTTCGTGTCAGGTCCAACGTCCTTGTGTACCGCTCGCGTGGGGATGATCCGACTTTTGACATTTTGAGTGCAGAACGACACGATGTTCTAAGGAGAGTGAGTGAAAGGTGGCGGTTAGCCTCTCGGATCATCTACTTGGATCATTCGGTCGTCACGACTCGTAACCTCGCTATCTTTTTCTAGGCGATGAATTTTAACATAGAAAAGGGGGGTGGGCTCGTGCAGATGCGCGCGGTCAATGACGCTGTGGAGTCGAGGAGGGAGGAGGTCTACGAAGCCGGAGACCCCATCGAAATTGGCAATGAATTTGCGTTGGTGAGGATCCGTAAGATTAATACGAAACATGGTCTTCGGTTGGAGATCACCTCTCCGAAATTAGGTTACCAAATTCGCCTTGATCCATTGGAACTGGAATGCTTGACGTGGCAAACACACGACACATTTGCCAAACTTCTTCAACATCCTTACGGTCCGGGAAAACGTCCGTTTTAACGAGATAAAAAGACCCTCCTTTCATCTTTGACTGTCTTTGGGAGCCGATCGAAGGGTTTGATCATGATCTGGTCGATGGAGCGATTGGATAGGGCGATCAGTTTGACCCGATGTTGGAAGATCACCCAATAAACGAAACGACGGAGGACTAAACAAATGTACGAGATCAAACGGATTTCGACTTTAAAGTGGACGACGAAAGTACTTGTAGCTGGCGATCGTAAATCTCCTGCCGTGATCCTTCTTCATGGCGGGGGGCCGGGCGCCAACGCAGAAGCAAACTGGAGCAATACCATGAAAGATCTAAGTGAACATTTTTATGTGATCGCCCCCGATCTCTTGGGTTTTGGAGAGACTTCGCTTCCTGAGCCTTTGCCGGCGGGTGGACTGGCGTGGATTGGTCTCCGGGTGGAACAAACGTTGGCATTGATGGAGGCGCTGGACATAAAAGATGCAAATCTGGTCGGGAATTCCATGGGAGGGGCTCTGGCTCTCCACCTGCTCCTCGATGCTCCAGGGCGTTTTCGCAAGGCCGTATTAATGGGATCGGCCGGTGGACAATTTGGCGTGACTCCCGAATTGATGAGAATGCTCAGCTTTTATCAAGACCCAAGACATCCGAGGTACCGGGAGATCATCAGGAGTTTTGTTTACGATCCAACCGATACATCGTTGTTCCCCAATTTTGAAGGAATGGTTGAGCAACGCTACCGTGAGGCGATCAGGGAGGATCTCAAACGCAGCTATGAAACGATGTTTAATCCTCCTTTGCCGCCTCTCTCACCATCAGCATTAGCTTCTATTCCACATGAGGTGCTGCTTGTTCATGGCAGGCAGGACAGGGTTGTTCCGCTGGAAGGAAGCCTTTACCTACTAAAGAATTTGTGCAAGGCAGAGTTAGTGATCTATGACCGTTGTGGCCACTGGGCACAAATTGAACGATGGGATGCCATGCGGGCTGAGATTAGCAGATTCTTGCTTTCGTGATCAGAACGGGAAAAAACTCGACCGAAAAAGCGTGGAAGGGGTAGACTTTTCGTGAAGATATTTGAAGGCAAGGTTGCTCTGGTCACGGGTGGTGGATCGGGTATTGGCCGCGCTGTCGTTGAGACTTTTGTAAAGGAAGGCGCGAAAGTTGGGGTTCTCGAACGAGATGAGAAAAAACTTGAGGCCTTGAATCAACTGGCCGGTGACATTGTTGCCGTTCAGGGAGACGCGACCACCTGCCTGGACAACAAACGTGCAGTGGAACAGACCGTCGCGCGCTTTAGGCGTTTGGATGTGCTAGTTACGTGTGTTGGCGTTTGGGATTTCAATGTAGCATTACAGGATTTTCCAGAAGAGAAGATTGACGATGCTTTTAACGAAATATTTAACGTTAATGTGAAATCTTTTATTCACAGCACCAAAGCGGCGTTAAACGAGCTTATCAAAAACGAGGGGAGCATTGTTTATACGTTGTCGAACTCCGCCTTTTATCCAGCTGGCGGGGGACCGCTCTATGTTTCTTCGAAATTCGCGGTGCGTGGTTTGGTTGCCGAGATGGCATATGAATTGGCACCGAAGGTGCGTGTGAACGGTGTCGCCCCCGGTGGTACACTCACAAATTTAGGAGGATTACGTTCCTTGAACCAAGACATGAATCTGAGCAACATACCAGGCATAAAGGAACTTATGCAAGGAGGGAACCCGCTACAAAAAGTGTTTATTCCAGAGGATCATGCTTGGACTTACGTATATTTGTCAGCGAAAGAATTGTCTCCTGGTGTAACTGGCGTTGTCATCAATTCCGATGGCGGGCTTGGGACGCGTGGAATTGGAAAGGTAGCTGGTTTGCTGTGAATGAACCGAAAGATGTTTCTGGTGACACCCCTGACTCACAGTTATTGATCTTCGAAAAGAAAACGTTTAAAAACAACGGGCCCCAAAATTATTATGGTCGGAAACGAGATCAAGTTTATGTTCATCTCAAAAAACTGATCTTGTCACGTCATTTAAAGCCCGGACAGCCGATTGACATTCAACACTTGTCGCGGGAACTCGATGTCAGTCGCACACCGATTCAAGAAGCGCTCTCACGTTTAGAACAAGAAGGCTTCATTCAAGTTGTCCCTCAAGTCGGGGTGTATGTTCACACTCCGACTTCGCAGGAGCTTTTTGAAAAACTACTTAGTCGTGCAGTTTTAGAAGGCCTTTTGGCGGCGTGGGCTGCAAGGAGAATAAGCGATGAGGACGTTGCTCTTCTTGGTGATCTTTTAACAACGATGGAGCCGAATCGCGTTTCTGCACAACATTATGCTTTTGTGAATCGCGAGTTTCATAACATCATTTACCTTGCTTCCGGTCTCCGTTACATTCAGGCGTTGGTCGACCTGCATTGGGACTTAGTGGATTATGCGATGTCTCAAGACATATTATTCAGCCCTGAAAACATGAAGAAATCCTATGAGGAGCACAAGGAAATATTCGATCATCTCCAAAACAGACGGGCGGATGCGGTCAGAAAAGCAGTAGAAGCTCACGCATTTCGGGTGGCAGCTTTGTTTCGTGAGATAGATGAATAAACCGAAATTGGAAGTCGACAGAAAAAAGTCGACAAAATCGCCCTAGCGGTGCTTCGTGTCCGCGAAAAGTACCTCCGAGGCCGGCGGAGGGGGCTGGACCGGGGTGTGCCGGGGCTGGTCCCCGCCGGACCGTTTCAACGGGTCAGTGCACCCGGGAGAGAAACGATTTTGTCCGTTGATGAGCAGGACGCGAGAAAATCTGCTCTGGCGGCCCTTCTTCCACGATCATTCCGCCGTCCATAAAAATCACCCGGTCGGCCACTTCCTGGGCGAATTTCATCTCGTGGGTCACGATCATCATCGTCATGCCTTCATCGGCGAGATCCCGGATCACATTCAGGACTTCTCCCACCAGTTCCGGGTCGAGCGCCGACGTGGGCTCATCGAACAGCATGGCCTTGGGCTGTATGGCCAACGCCAGGGCGATGGCGACCCGTTGTTGTTGCCCGCCCGAAAGTTGACTCGGATAATGATGAAGCCGGTCTGCGAGTCCGACCTTCGCGAGATAATGTTCGGCGATCTGTTGGGCTTCTATTTTTGGTTTTTTCTGCACCGTCATCAGCGGAGCCATCACATTGTGCAGCGCCGTTTTGTGGGGGAAAAGATGAAATCGCTGGAAAACCATTCCGACTTCAGCCCGAATGATGGCCACTTGGCGTTGGGTGAAATGGTGGCTCAAGGTCGTCCCTTCAATGGTGACCGTTCCGGAATCAGGAACTTCCAAAAAATTGATGCAACGGAGCAACGTGGATTTGCCTGATCCGGACGGTCCGATGATGACCACTTTCTCGCGTTGGTGCACGTCGAAACTGACTCCGTTAAGGACGGGGGTTTGTCCGAAAGATTTGTGCAGATCCCGAACCTGGATCATGATGTCAGACATGCTTCCGGAGCCTCCTTTCTAAAAGCCGCACGGCTTGCCCGAGGGGAATGCTCACGATCAGGTAAATGCCGGCTGCGATCGTATACGATTCGATAGTTAAGAAGGTTTGTGAGGCGTAAGCTTGGGTTTTCAAAATGATTTCTCCCAGGGTGATGAAGGCGCACAGGGACGTGTCCTTCAGCATGGCATTGAAATAGTTTCCCAAGGGGGGCAGGGAAATGAGAAAGGACTGGGGAATTACGATGTGGAACATGGCTTGGCGGTGGGTGTAGCCCAAGGCGAGACAAGCCTCAATCTGTCCCTTGTCGATGGCCAAGAGAGAAGACCGGAACACTTCCGACAGATAGCACCCGTAATTGATGCCCAGCCCGATCACACTGGCGGCGAATGCACTCAGGTTCATGTGGTAATCCGGGATCCAGAGGTCGATCACCCGGGTAAAAATCTCCGGGATCACATAATAGACATACAGCAGTTGGACCAGCAGGGGCGTGCCGCGAATGAGTTCGAGAAACGCGGTCAAGACCGTCTGGATGGGGCGCTTTCCGAAAATCCTTCCCAGGGCGATCAACATGCCGACCCCAAAAGCGAGGGCAAAAGCGCAGACGGACAGGACAATGATGAGCCACAAGGCCTCCAGCAGGGACGGAGTCAACTGGACGAATGCCGTGTAGAAATCCAGACTCTTCACTCAGTGGTCACCTCGAAGAAAGGGTCGTCAGGGAAGAGCCGGCCTCCGGCCTTCCCCGACGGCATGCATGACAGACTACAAATGTAGAATCTCAAAGACTACTCGACCATGTTGTCCTGACCGAGGCCGTATTTCTGCAAAACTTTCAGTACAAACCCCTCTCGCTTCAGGTTGTCCAATTCTTTGTTGACCGCTTCCAGCAGATCGGTATCCTCTTTTCTCACCGCCGCGGCCACTGTTCCCTGAAAGACCGGGGTATACGGGGAGACCAGTTTGACGTTCAAAGTCGGATCGTGTTGGATGGTGTAGGCCGCCGTGGCGCTGTCGGTGATGCCCGCGTCGATCTTGTCGGTGTTGATGGCCAGCAGCAGTTCAGCCTGGGACCCGAAAACCTTGACTTCTTTCACTTTGCCCTGTTGCTGCATCTTTTGAATGTATTCCAGGAAAGCCGTCCCTTTTTGGCCCCCGACCACCTTGTCCTTGAGGTCTTCAAGGCCGGATATGGTGGAATCCTTGCGGACGACCAGCCCCTCACCTTCCTTGTACCAAGGATGGGTGAACTGGGCGATTTTCTCCCGTTCAGGTTTGATATACATGCCGTCGGTCACCATGTCGATGTTCTTGTTGTTCAGTTCCACCAACAAATTCTCGAACTTGATCTCTTTCATTTCGACTTTTGGGATGCCCAGGCGCTTGGCGATCTCTTGGATGATCTCCGCATCGATGCCTTTGAGCTGTTTGGTGTCTTTGTCGATGTAGGCGAAAGGAACGTCGTTGGACGATCCGACGATCAACGTCCCCCTCTGTTTGATGGCTTCCAGAGTTGACGCCTTGTTGCCCTCCGCCTGGCTTCCGGTGGTGGTTGCGCCGCTGCCGCATCCCGCCAGAATGGCGGCCGCCAATGCCACGAACAAAGCCGTCTTGAAAAATTTTTTCATGGTCTACACCCTCCTTGTGGTCATGGATCCCAATCGTCAGCTCACCGGTTGATACGAATCCAATTCACCGGTCAGGCGGATATTGGCCGAACGCATGTGAGCCAGCAATCCTTCCCGATGAGATTGACGCACGCACGGGGGGGCCAGGGCGGCAACGCCCTCGTCTTCAATCCATTGGTAGGTGACGACTTTCAAAAACGTCCCGACCCAAACCCCACCGGTATATTTGGCGGCTCCCAAGGTAGGCAGGATATGGTTAGTGCCACTGAGCTTGTCCGCGAAGACCACCGAAGACTTTTCGCCGAGAAACAGGGAGCCGTAATTGGTGAAGCGATCCAGGTAATCCCGCGAATTCTCGATTTGCACGTGAAGGTGTTCCGGGGCAAGATCATTGGTGATCTGAATCGCTTCATCCAGGGTGTCCGCCACAATGACCTGGCCTTTTCTCGACCACGACGCCCCGGCGATCTCGGCGGTACCCAAAGTACGAAGTTGCCGGTCGATTTCTTGCAATACGGCGGAAGCCAGGCGCCGGCTGGTCGTCACAAGAATGGCCCTGGCATCCATGTCGTGCTCGGCTTGAGCCAGAAGGTCGGTTGCGACGTATTCGGGCCGGGCGGTCTCGTCGGCGAGCACCAAAACCTCGCTCGGGCCGGCCAAGAGATCAATGCCCACCACGCCGTAGACCTGCCGTTTGGCTTCGGTAACGTACCGGTTGCCGGGGCCGGAAATTTTACACACGGGCCGGATCGTCTCCGTGCCGTAAGCTAATGCGCCGATCGCTTGGGCTCCGCCGACGCGAAAAATTTCGTCGGCGCCCGACAAGTATGCTGCACACAGGACTGCCGGATGGATGCCGCCGTCCTTTGTGGGAGGCGTGCACACCCGGACTTCTTTGACGCCCGCCACCTTGGCGGGGATAATGGACATCTGGGCCGCCGACAGGAGGGGATAGCGGCCGCCGGGCACGTAGGCGCCGACCGTTTCCACCGGGATGACCCGTTGCCCGAGATGAACGCCGGGGATCATTTCCTTCTCGAATTCCGCCAGA
This sequence comes from Kyrpidia tusciae DSM 2912, assembly GCF_000092905.1. Taxonomy (GTDB): domain Bacteria; phylum Bacillota; class Bacilli; order Kyrpidiales; family Kyrpidiaceae; genus Kyrpidia; species Kyrpidia tusciae. The sequence goes on along the minus strand of NC_014098.1, from coordinate 2,975,258 downwards.
CTTTCCATTTGAGCTTCCGCAAAGGAGCGGATGCGCCCGATGGAATATTGGATGTCTTCCCAGAGAGTGAGCGGCAATTGGTGAACGGCCCGTTCGATTTCGTGGATGGAAACTTTTAGATCGCTGACTTCGACTCCGTCGAACTTTTTGGCATAGTACCTAAGGGCTTCGTCTCCACGGTCACGCACGTGGCTCAAGATCTCTGCGACAGTTTCGGTTACGGAAGATCGTTCCTGGCCCGAGGTTGAGGATTCTCGTTTGATGAATTCGATCATGGTGTATACCTCCGGTTCTAAGTGGCGTGCGCCCCATTTGTCTTGCAAGGTACATGCCAACGGAGGGATCTATCCTGACATGGTGCTTCCATCAAGGCCGGGCGAACAAGGTTGAATCCGGAGGTGTGCAAAAGTGACTCGTTTGGCCATCCGGGCCGTTGCACCCGTGCAGGGGTGAGTCGGGGACGCATCACTGCAGTCCATATTTTCTGCATTTTCGACTGATGGTGCTCTGACTGACGCCGAGCCGGAGAGCCACTTTTCGGGTAGATCGCAATTCTTTCATCAGGTGGGCGATGACCGCCGACTCAAATTCAGCCACAAGTTTTTCCAGTTGGAGGTGGGAATCCTCGACGAGTGACTTCAAGCGGTCGATTTCCCGGAACCCGTACGTCGTTTCTTTTCCCGGCGGGTTTTTGTCCACACCTTTGTGCAAGGTGGCGTGGAGGGGGACCGTCCGAATGTAGTCCGAATCGGACGTGACGGCAAGACGCTCCAAGACATTTTGCAGTTCCCGCACGTTGCCGGGCCAGTCGTACTCGAGCAACTGTTTGATCACATCCGGAGATAGAACTTTTTTAAAATTGTACTTCCTGTTGATCCTGTCCATAAACAGAAAGATCATCTCGATCAAATCTTCCGGGCGTTCGCGCAGAGGGGGAATGTGGACCGGGATGGTGCTCAGGCGATAGAACAGATCTTTCCGGAACCGGCCCTTTTCTACGAGGTATGGCAGGTCCTCGTTTGTTGCTGCGATGAACCGGACGTCTACCCGTCTGATTTCCCTTCCGCCCACCCGTCGGAAGGTCCTGTTCTGGACGACCTGGAGAAGTTTTGTTTGCTGCTCCAACGGGAGTTCGGACACCTCGTCCAAAAAAAGCGTGCCTTTGTCGGCCAGTTCCAACAGGCCGAGCTGTCCGGATTTCAATGCGCCCGAAAATGCGCCGGGCTCATAACCGAACAATTCCGATTCAAAGAGCGCGGGGGGGATGGCGGCGCAGTTCAATTCGATAAATGGGTGAGCGCGACGGTCGCTCTGTTCGTGCAGCCAACGGGCGACCTCGGATTTGCCCACTCCCGATTCGCCGAGCAAGAGCACGGTCGTATCTACGTAGGCCACTCTGCGAAGGATCTGGAGGGCGTTTTGGAACGGTTTGCTTTTGGCCACCAGTCCGTCGCCGGTGAACCCGGCGTGTCTTTGATATTGCCGGAGTTGCGCGTTGTAAGATTCGATCATTTTTTCCATCTCTTCGAGTTGTTGTTTTAGGGTGAGGATCTCGGTGATGTCCAGGGAATTGGAAACCACACGGATTAACTTCCCGTCCTTGTCGAACACAGGGTTGGCAGTCACGTGCAGACGCTTTCCGGTGCCGGTCGACTGAATCAGGGTCACGGGATTTCCTTGTTCGAGGACCAACCGGGTGGCCGAGGGGTAAAAGATTTTTTCCCGCTCCATGTCAAAAACATTTCGTCCCACCAACTCAATGCCTGCCAATCCGTAATGGCGCTCGCACGCCGGGTTGACACGGATGCAGACGCCGTGCTCATCCGTGACGAAAATTTCGTCATGGGAAGACTGGAAGACCATTTCTAATTCCTGGATACGGTTCTCCAGAATCCTTACATAAGATTGTTCCTCTTTCATGTTTTTACCCGGACCTCCCGTACACAACATACACCGCCACATTTTAAAATATAGCATGTAGTCGTCATCGCAAACCAGGGCAGACGGGCCGAATATCCTATATTTCGCCGCTCGACCTCCGGATGGAGGGGTACGTTAGAAAGCGGTCTTGACAAGCAAAAGAGACACAGCGGTGGATGATTGATGAAAATCCATTTTTTGCTGTTGATCCCGGCTCTCACCGGTACCGCCTTCGCTGCTCCTGTCCGCGCTGCTCTTGCTGCGCACACCGGCGATGCAGCTCTCGGGGATGTTGCGGACGACTCCGTCGGCGTGCGGGAGGAATCTGCCCCCGCGCCCGATTTGGACACCTATGTTTCACGAAGGTTAGCCGCCGTGTTCCGGCGATGTGGAGTTATTTTTTGGGAGGCGGATGACGAGATATCGGTCAGGCGCCGGCCGAAGACGGTGTTCCGTCGGGGGGGGGGGGGGGCGATACGTTTATGATGGGAGCGGCAGAAAGTGAGAGGGAGGGGCGAAGATGCGTCCAGGGCAATCCCTCGACCACATGGAGGAGCAGTTGGCGAAGAGTATTCGGGAGATGGTGGATGTGGCTGAGAGTTGGGGTGTGTGAGGGATGCACGAAATGTCTGATGTTGATATGGGGGCGCGAGGGTAACGTATGCCTCGAATGTCACCATTCAGCAGGGGCGGCCCCTGAGTGGCGTCCGATCCCTTCTGACCACACGGGGCGGAAAGACGTCACGTGCCGATCAGTGTGCAGCTCGGCTGACAGGCACGCTTATCAGTGTAAGTCCACCTATGCTCACGGGGCCGGATCGGGGCGATGGCAGCACCCCCTGGCATTTGCCAGATGCGCCAGCTTTTTGGCCTTTTTCTCAGCAGCCGAGGCCGAATACTCGGAGAAATCGATGATTGCATGCTCGGGAAAGGGTATAGGATCGGAGATGACGTATAGTTCCAAAGCAGTGCACTCACTCACCGTGACCGAGACCACTCCGACGGAAGCCAGTCCAAGGTGTGAGGTGTAATGCTCCCAAGCCCTCGATGGTGTGATCATATCACCATCGTAGACGGATAAACGTTTGTTATCTTTTGGGGTGGGTTTAAACGTCTGAGAGCTGGGCCTTCCATGTTGAACCCATGATGGGTGAACTTGGCGATACAGCAGAGTACGGTCGTTCATTGATCAGTTCCTTTCACGTCATATTGCTTTAGGTTGGAAAAAACGTATGTCCAATCTCGGTCTTCATCCAAGTTCAGTTGGCGGGAGTCTTCGTCGTCAGTGTCCACGTCCAACACGTGCCACTGGCCAAGGTGATCGTCCAACATCACTTCAAGAGAGACTTCCCGTGTCCCGAAGGTCCACTCAAGTCGAAGATTTCCTTCGACAGTCGGGTAGGCGTAAGGCAAAGGCAAGTCTTCTGGGAAAAGCTGAGAGAAACGCTCCCCAAACCAGCGAAGTCCGGAACTGTCCAGTTTCTTTCCCTCACCGTCCAGCCAGCCGTCCTCGAGGGCGGCGAGCTCTTCGAGTCTTGCACGCACGTCGAGGGGATCAAGAAGGGTGACATGTTCCACCGATTCGACACCTACCAACTTGCCGTCGAGTCGAAACTTCCCAATGCCTTGAACCAAGATGCGTACACGGTTCGAGTATCCGTTGAACGCCTCCAATACAGCGTCTCGGTATTGCATGGCCAGTGGGATTTTGACCTTGCTACCATCCACAAGCTGTACATGAAACGTATTCAAGTCCTTATCGACCTCAGGCACCATGCCGCGCAACTGAATTTCATTGGTCAGTTCTTTACTGTGGGAAGCCTGGATTAACTTTTTCCGGGTTTCGAGGGTCAACCTTGCGCATCGGTTTTCCCCTTCGAGGGGGAATTCAATGGCCTCATCTTCTCGAAGACTCCGACCAATCCGATCAAAATATCCCAAGAACTTTTCAGGCAAACGTTTTCGAACGGCCTCTGAGTTCGATGACTCGTCAATGACTTTGGTGATGGTTTCTATGGCCCGTTTAAGGTAAGTGATGGTTGTAGGTGCTATAGGGAATAGGGTCAGTTGCTCGGGGATTGTTTGGGTAACGGCTATGAGCGGTACAGCGCTACCTTTGTCTACCTTGAGCAACTTCAGAGTTACGCCGTCGGTAAAGCCGCGTGGAACACGCTGACGTTCGGGATGGTCCTTCAAATAATGATATTTTGCAACTTCCACGATCATTTCTTCTAAGGCGACAAAATCTTTAAACAACTCTAAGGGGATGCCGTGCTCCTCAAAGCGGCGTCCAGTCAGTCGCGGACGCAATATAATCTCTAAGCTCACGGCGATCCCCCCAGCCGTTTTGGACTTTCGAAACTGTCGGCTACAGTCATTTGGGACCAGTCATCCCCTAAAATTATATAATAAAAAATTACCGCGGGCAAGAGACGATTGCAACGTTGCAGTGTATGGTTTTAAGGAGCGGGTGCGATCGATAAAATCGCGCAGACGATCCATTCGGACCAGATAAGCGCCAGTGGGTTTAACCCCCTTGATGACCACCTCGGGGTGGGGAAAGGCGATAACATTGCCGAGCGGGGGCACAGGGAGGGACTGGATAGACTCAAAAAGGTCTTTCAAAACGGCAATGTGTCGATTGCTCTGTTCATGCCTCACCCCGTTTTTCTCGTCCGGACATATTGTACGCCGATGTTCTTCTTCTAGGGTACAGCCGGCCCGGCCCGGGGGCCGGGGGCGGGCAGCCGCTGTCCGCCGCCGCCCGCGAAGCCCCTCGACTACCTCGTTTCAAAGCCAAAGGTTGCGGTTCCCTGCACCGCGTCCATCATTTGCTGCAGACCGCCCAGCCACTGGCCGGGGAACACGCCGATCAACAGCGTCAACCCTGCGGCCACCACCACCAGCGCCCCCACGGGCCAGGAAACCCGAAGGGGGGGCAACTCCTCCTCGGCCCGACTCCAGGCGTGGCGCAGGAGGTGAAAATAATACGCATACGAGACGACGGTGGTGGCGATCAACACAAACCCGAGCCACCCCTTGCCTCCGGCCAATGCCCCGGTGAGCACGTACCATTTGGCAAAAAATCCGGCGGTCAGCGGCATTCCGGCCAGGGAGAGCACGAGGACCGTCAGGGCGGCGGTGAGCAAGGGCGAGCGCCGGGACAGGCCGTTCAGGGCCGCCATGTCGGTGCTGCCGTGAGCCCGGGCCACCTGGTCGAGCACCGCGAAAACGCCGACATTCATCAACAGATAGGCCCACAGATAAAAGGCCAGTTGCTGAAACGTCATGGCGTTGAACGCGGCGAGGGGAATCAGCAGATATCCCGCGTGGGCGATGCTCGAATAAGCCAGCAGCCGCTTCGTATTTTTCTGCCGCAGGGCGATCACATTCCCCGCGACCATGGAGGCTGCTGCCAGGATGGCCAGCACGGTGCTCATCTCGTGCCAAAAGGGAGAGCCGGGGCCGCCCGGCGCCGCCAGGACCCCTTCGACGATCCGCGCCAATGCCGCGAATCCCGCAGTCTTGGAGACCGCCGCGAGAAAGGTCGTCACGGCGATCGGCGCCCCCTGGTAGACGTCCGGCGCCCACATATAAAAAGGAAGACTTACAATCTTGAACGACAGGGCGGCCAGCACGAACATGAATCCCACGGTGAGCAGGGGCCCGGCCACCTCCCCCGGAGCCGGGTCGGCCAGGCGACGCCCGATCTCGCCGAGATCGGTGGCCCCCGTCCATCCCACAAGGTAGGATGCGCCGAACAGGAAGACCGCCGTCGCCGTGGCGCCGCTCAAAATATATTTCATCGCCCCCTCGGCAGAGGCGCGGTTCCCTTTTCTCATCCCCACCAATATATAGGAAGCGATCGACAGCGTCTCCAAGCCCACAAAAAGGAGCACGAGGTCCGTGGCCCCGGCCAGGACCATCCCGCCCAGGGCCGCAAACAAGAAAAGCGAGGCGTACTCCGGGCGCCGTTCGGCGGGGACCCCGAGAGAGCGGCGGGCCAAGACGAGCAGCATCAACGTCCCCACCAAAACCAACGCCTGAAAAAGCAAAGTGAAACCGTCCACCCGAAAGGCTCCGGCAAAGCTCCCGGGGTGCGAAGGGATGCCGAAGCGCAGCCACAAGCTGAGCACGATCGCAAGCACCGCCGATTCAAAAGCGACCCGGCGCAGGACCAAAGCGGCCATTGCACCGAGTAAAACCACCGTCTCAGGCCACAGCATGGACCAGGGCAGAGACCAAAGATTGGCTGTCGGCATCACCGCACCTCCTCTCATGATTCTGGATGAACCCGATGTGGTCGGGGGTTGGGGCGGCCCGGGATCTTGGGTTTTGGATCCCAGGCTCGCCGCCGGACCCGCACTTTTTCATCCACTTCTGCAGCGTTCTGCAGCGGGACCTCGCCGGCGGGCGCCCGGCCTAGGCCAGGCGAAGCCACACATAGGCCAGAAGCAGTGCGCCCAGCACGAAAAGGGCGCCGGCGTTGTACCCCTGGACCTGCCCATTTTCCAGCCGGGACAACGCCCGGCCCAGCCCCCGGGCCACCCAGGCGGCGAGGTGCACGAGGCCCTCGAGCAGGAACCGTTCCACCCCGGCCGCCACCCGCCCCAGGGACCGGTACAGCCCGAGGAGCACCCGCTCGTAAAAAGCGTCGATAAACAGCCGATGGTTCAGGGGCGTCGCCCAGGCGCTGGCTGCGGCCACCTCCCGCCGGGCCTGCCACCGGCCCATGCGGCTCGTTCTGAACCAAAAATAGACCAGCAGAAGGGCCAAGAGTCCCACGGCGACAACCACCGGACTGATCCACCCGGGGCTCGACCGGACCGGGGCCGGGAAATCGCCGGCCACCCAGCGGCTGATCACCGGCGCTTGCGGCGTCTCCAAGGCGCCGGCCGTCAGCGCCAAAAGAGCCAGCAACGCCACGGGTACGGCCATCGACACGGGAAGCCGCACCGCCGGAGCCCATCGTCCCGGCTGCAGAACCGGCCGCCGGGCGACGAAGACGAGCATAAAGGCCCTGCCCATGTACAGGGCCGTCAGGGCAACGGTCACCACCGCCAGAAGAAACAATCCGAGATTGTGGCCGTAGACGTGGGCCAGGATCGCCTCCTTGGAAAAGTATCCCGAGAGGGGCGGCAGTCCGATGAGCGCGAGCATGCCGATCAAGAAGGACCACCCGACAAAGGGCGCCTGTCTCCACAGCCCCCCCATCGCCCGCATATCGTAGGTGCCGACAATGGGATACAGACTCCCGGCCGCCAGAAACAAGAGCGCTTTAAACAATGCATGGGTGGTCAAATGAAACAGCGCCGCCCCGTAGCCCCCCACCCCCAACGCAAGCATCATATAGCCCAACTGGCTCACCGTCGAGTAGGCGAGAACCCGCTTGAGATCATCCTGAACCAGGGCCAGGACCGCCGCCAAGAACGCCGTCCCGGCTCCCACCCAGGCCACCACCTCCATCACCTCGGGTGCCGCAGTAAACAGCGGATAGGCCCGGGCCACCAGAAACACGCCCGCGGCCACCATGGTCGCCGCATGAATCAAGGCGGAAACCGGGGTCGGCCCTTCCATGGCGTCGGGCAGCCACACGTGAAGGGGGAACTGCCCGGACTTGCCCGCCGCGGCGACAAAGATCAAACTGGCGAGGGTCGCCGCCTGCACCGGGGCGAGAGCTCCGCTTTCGAGGTGGGCAAACAGATCCGACCACGCCAAGCCGCCCGTGGTCTGAAAGGCGTACAGCATGGCCACAAACAGGCCCACATCCCCGAGCCGCGTCACGAAAAACGCTTTTTGGGCCGCCCGCCGGGCTTCGGGCCGGGCGTAGTAGAATCCGATCAACAAAAAGGAGGTGACGCCGACGAGTTCCCAAAAGATAAACACCGACAGCAGGTCCCTGGCCATCACCAGCCCGAGCATCGAAAACATAAACAGGCTCAAATGTTGGTAGAAGGACGAAAACCGCCGCTCGCCCTTCATATAGCCGTAACTGTAGACATGAACGAGAAAACCGACCAACGTCACGATGAGAATCATCAGAGCGCTGAGAGGGGTCACCTCAAACGCCAGGCTCAGGGTGACATCCCCCACCGAAAGCCATCTCATCGGGACCGACTCCACGGTGCCGCCGGTGAACACCCGCTGGGCGAGGGCGAGGGAGACGCAAAGCCCGGCCAGGGTCGCGGCACTGCCAAGCCATGCGCTTCCCCGGTTCAGCTTACGGCCGAACAGGACCAGGAGCCCGTAAGAAGCAGCGGGGAAAGCAATTACCCACCACGGCCACCACTCCGGATGAACCACGTCTTCCACCCCCGTCATCAGAACCTCGGGTCCCCGTCAGGGCCCATCTTTTAACGAATCGAACGTGTCGACCTCCACCGATTCCCGCAGGCGGTAGAGGGCAATCAGGATGGCCACCCCGACCGCGACTTCGGCGGCGGCGATGGCGATGTTAAAAAGAACGAACAATTGGCTGGCGGCGTTCCCGGAGAGGGCTCCGGCCGCTGGCGAACCCCCTCCATGCAGAAACGAACCCAAAGCCGCGAGATTGAGGTTGGCGGCCCCCAGCATCAGTTCAATCGAGAGCAGCACGATAACCGTGTTGCGCCTGGTGAGCGCTCCGTACAGGCCCAGGGCGAATAAAAGAGCCGCCAAAAGCAAATAGTGTTGGAGTCCAATCACCGGCGATCACCGACTTTCTCCATCTCCTCCTTGGCCATTACGATCGCCCCGACCAGGGCGACCAGGAGCAAAACCCCGAGAAGTTCAAAGGACAGCAGGTAACGCGGCGCAAACAGAGCTTCGGCCATGTTCATCGGCCCGATGACCTCGGTGAGTTGCCCGACCGCGATCGGCGTGTCCAGGATGATCCAGGCGAGCAGCGCGAACAACCCCAGGGGCACCGCCAACCGGAACCACCGCTTGAAACCCGCGGCGCCGACGGCGGGCCCCGCCGGCTCATGACGGGTCAACATAATGCTGAACACCGCTAAAATGGTGATCGCCCCGCTGTAGACGATAAGCTGCGCGACGAACAAAAATTCCGCGCCCAGCACCGCGAACAACCCCGCCAGGCTCAAAAAGGACAGGGCGATGGAGAGGACCATGTGCACGATCCGCTTCGATCGAAACATCAAGAAGGCGCCGGCAATGGCCACGCCCGCCAGGAGAAAAAAGGTGATTACGTTTTGCGCCACGGCAGATTCACCTCCCGGGCCTCGGCGGGATTTTCTGTGAGCCAGGTCATATCTTTCTGCAGGGCATCCCGGGTGTATTCCGCCAATTCAAACTGGTTGGTCATCACGATGGCCTCGGTGGGACACACCTCGGTACACAGATCGCACAGAATGCAGGTGTCGAAGTGAATCTCGAAAGTTTCCAGCACTTTCCCCTTTTTGGCCGGGTCGGGATGGGGCTTGCCCCGGATCGTGATGCACTGGGTGGGGCAAACCATGGCACACTGATTGCAGACAATACATTTTTCCGGATACAATTTTTGAATACCACGAAAACGGTTCGGGAAGGTGTACGTCTCATCGGGATAGCGAGTCGTGACCTTCGGACGGATCATCTCTTTCAGGGTCACGGTCAAACCTTTCAGCACACCGCCGCCAAACATCGCACTCACCTCTGCTTGGGTTGGGATTGCCGATTTCCTCTTTTCAGGTCATCCAGGGCTCCCGTCTCAGGCCACCGAGATCGTTTTCAAACCGACGGTCAGGGCCAGGTTCACCAGGGCCAGGGGCAACAGCACCTTCCAGGACATGGTCATCAACAGATCGATGCGCATCCGGGGCAGGGTTGCCTGGAGCCAAAAGGGGACAAAGGCGAAAAACAGGGCTTTGAGCAAGAACCACACGATTCCCGGCACGAAGGCCAGGGCGGGATGGGGCGGGAGCCATCCTCCAAAGTAGAGCACCGCCGTCAAAGAGCCCATGGCAAACAGATACAAGTACTCCCCGAGCATGAAAAATGCGAATCGAAAACCGCTGTATTCCACCTGGTACCCGGCGATGAGCTCCGATTCCGCCTCGCTGAAATCGAAGGGCGTGCGGTTGAGCTCGGCCAGGGAGGCGATAAAGAAAATCACAAACCCCAGGATCTGCGGCAGAATGAACCAGTGGCTCCTAGCCTGGGCTTCGACGATGTGCGAGAGATTGAGAGAGCCGCTCAAAAGGACCACGCCGAGGACCGCGAGCACCAGCGGAATCTCGTAACTGATCATCATCGCCGCCGCGCGCATGGCTCCAATCAATGACCATTTGTTATTCGAGGCCCAACCTCCGGTGATCACCCCGAGAGTCGATAGGCCGGCGATCCCGAAATACAACAACAGCCCTACGTTAAAATCCGAAAAGACCAGCGAGGACGTGTACGGGATGACGGCCAGGACCACGAAAGCCGGCACAAAGGCGATGATGGGCGCGATGATAAATAGCACCCGGTCCGCTTTGTTCAGTTGAACATTTTCCTTGACCAACAGCTTGAGCGTATCGGCCACGGTCTGCAGCAGCCCCCAGGGCCCCACCCGGTTTGGCCCGACCCGGCTCTGCATCCAGCCGAGAAGTTTTCGCTGCACGAAGATCGAATACGTGACGAAAAAGAGACCGAACCCGAGGAGCAGGAGGCTGGCGACGACGTAGCCGAGCCACGTTTCCCACGTCGGCGGCGCTTGGAGCCACTCGCGCATCGTTACGCATCCACCTCCCCCATAATGACGTCAATTCCCCCGATGATCGCCACCATGTTGGCGATGTGCTCTCCCACGAGGAGGCGGGGCAGAATCTGCAGATTGACGAAGGACGGGCGGCGAAAATGCACCCGGTACGGCTTGGGCCCGCCTTCACTGCGAATATAAACCCCCAGCTCTCCCCGGGTGGATTCCACCGAGGTGTAGACTTCCCCGGCCGGTGCCCGCAGGACCTTTGGCAGCTTTGCGACGATGTCGCCGCCGGAGGGAAATTGGGCGACCGCCTGTTTGACAATCCGCCGGGACTGTTCCATCTCCTCCATGCGCAGACAGTAGCGCGCCCACAGGTCGCCCTCTTCCCGGGTGGGAACATGAAAGGCGAAACGGTTGTAAATGGAATAGGGTTTCGCCCGGCGCACGTCGTAGTTCACCCCCGTCGACCGCAGATTCACTCCGGTCAGACCGTAGGCGATGGCTGTGGCGGCGTCGTATTTGCCCACTCCTTTTAAACGGGCTTGGATGATCTCATTGCCCGTGACCAAATCGTGAAACTCTTCCAGGGCTCCGGAGAAGGCGTCGAGGAAGGCGTCCAACCGTCCCAGCCAGCCCTCGTCGGGCACATCCCATTTCACCCCTCCAATCCGCATATAGCTGTAGGTCATCCGGGAACCCGACAGCTCCGCCAACAACTGCAGGATTTTCTCCCGCTCCCGGAAAGCGTAGAGAAAGGGCGTGATGGCGCCGAGATCCAGCAGGTACGTGCCGAACCAGACGAGGTGGCTGGCGATGCGGTTGAGCTCCATGGCGATGACCCGCAAGTATTCGGCCCGCTCGGGCACCTCGATCTCCATGAGGGTCTCCACGGCGTGTACGTAAGCATAATTCCCGAGCATGGCGGAGACGTAGTCCATGCGATCGGTGTATGGAATGATCTGGGTGTACATCAAGTCCTCGGCCAGTTTTTCGGTGCCCCGGTGGAGATACCCGATTACCGGCGTGGCTTCGATGATCGTCTCTCCGTCGATTTTGACGATGAGGCGAAACACGCCGTGGGTGCTGGGGTGCTGGGGCCCCACATTCAGCAGGAGCTCGTCGGTCCGGATCATTGTTTCACCTCCTTATCCTTCGGCGCGTAGTCCTTGCGCAGCGGATGGCCCTCCCAGTCCTCGGGCAGAAGAATCCGCTTGAGATTCGGGTGTCCGACGAAGAGGATGCCGAACAGGTCGTAGGCTTCTCGTTCATGCCAATCCGCCGTGGGCCAAATCTCGGTTACCGAGGGCACCCGGGGGTTATCCCGGGGCACCGTTACACTGACGGCGAGCATGTGACCATGAGTGAACGACTCCAGAAAGTAGTTGACCCGAAACTCTCCCCCCAGGTCGACGGCGTGCAGGTCGTTCAAATAATCGAACGACCACGCCGGGGTGTTGCGCAGATACTGGGCGACTGGCAGCCACCGCTCCGGGACGACATCGAGCTTCGCCGCCTTGTACATATGATCGGCCACCCGGGCGTCCTCCAGGGCGTGGGGCCCAAAGACGGTTTCCAGGTCCCGGGCCAAGGCTTCTCCCCAGTGGTCTTGGAGGGCTTGGGGATCATAGGCCATCCTCGACCACGCTCCTTCCCGTGCGGGCTTCGTAACGAATTTTTTCCTGGAGTTTGTTAAGTCCATAAATCAGCGCGACGGGGCTGGGGGGACATCCCGGGATGTACACGTCCACCGGAACGATTTGATCCACCCCGTTGACCACGCTGTACGAGCGCACGTAAGGGCCGCCCGCCGTGGCGCAACTCCCCATGGCAATCACCCAGCGCGGCTCGGCCATTTGGTCGTACAGCCTGCGGAGTAGGGGCGCCATCTTCTTGGTGACGGTGCCGGAGACGATCATGAGATCGGCCTGCCGGGGCGAAGCACGAAAGAAGACGCCGAAGCGGTCCGCGTCGTAATGGGAGCCGCTGGTGGCCATCATCTCGATGGCACAACAGGCCAGGCCGAAGGAGAGGGGCCACATGGAATTCGATCGCGCCCAAGCTTTGACTTTCTCCAAAGTCGTCAACACGACGTTGCGCTCAAGCTCCTTCTCCTCCAGCTGTCCGACCCCTTCAAGGGGAAACCCTTTCACTTCCATTCCAGCACCTCCTGTCGCCATGCGTAGTACAAACCGAACACCAAGATAAAGAGAAAGATCCCCACTTCCGCCAGGGCGAAGGTGCCCAGGGCGTCATAGGCGACCGCCCAGGGATACAGGAAAAGCGTCTCGACATCGAACACCACGAACAACAGGGCGAACAAATAATATTTCACGTGAAAGCGAACCCAGCTGGTGCCGACGGTGAGGTTGCCGCTTTCGTAGGTCTCGCCCTTTTCGCGATAGGCGTGGTGCGGTCGCAAGAGACGGCTCAGGGAAAAGGCGACGATGGGCAGACCGACGCCAATGGCGACGAAAAGTGCGATGAGAAGCACGCTGGTGACGTAGGACTGGGACACCGCCTCATCCTCCTCTGCTGGAAAATGCGCCTCCCGGCTCCATTCCCGGGGACTGACTCCGCCTGGATCATCCCGGGCTATGGGGACGCGAGGGACTGCTCGATTTGGGCGATTTTGTCCAAGCGCCGATCGTGGCGCCCCCCGCTGTAGGGCGTCGTGATAAAGAGGCGGACGATTTCCCGGGCAATGTCCGGGCCGATGAGTCGGCCGCCCAAGGCGAGGACGTTAGCGTCATTGTGCTCCCGGGCGGCCCGGGCGGTGAACAGGTCGTGCACCAGGGCGGCCCGGATGCCCTTGATTTTGTTGGCGGCGATGGACATTCCGATGCCCGTGCCGCAGATGAGGATTCCCCGATCCACTTCTCCCCGGGCCACCATCTTGGCGACGGGAAGGGCATAGTCCGGGTAATCGACAGATTTTCCATGCTGACAATCGGTGCACCCCGTGTCGACGACCTCCACGCCGAGCTCGTCGACGAGCAGCGAATGGATGGAAGTCTTTAATGCGAATCCCGCGTGGTCGGATCCGATGGCCACCCGCATCTCCATCACCTCCATCAATAAGTGTCCAGCCCAGGTTCCGATGGTCGCCGTCCAGAAACTTCATATCCTGTCCTCGGGCGCTCAGGAGGGCAAGGCTGCTATGGCCGCCAGGGACGCATGGGCCAGATCCCCCATGAGATACGGAAACACGCCCAGAAGGACGATCCCCAGGGACAGGGCGGCAATTGGCGCCATATCGACAGAACGGGCGTCCTGCGCGTGAGCGAGCGCATCGGGCAGGGGCCCGTGCATCGCCCGCATCACCGCCCGTAAGATATAGAGCGCGCTGGCGACGATGGACAAGGCTCCTATTATTGCAAAGGGCCGAAAAGGGGTGGTGAACAAGCCCAACAGTGCCAGCCACTCGCCCACGAATCCGGACAGGAGCGGCACGCCCAGGGAGGCCAAGGCGGCGAACATCAGGAAACCGGCTGTCCTGGGCATGCGCGCCCCGAGTCCACTCAGCCGATCCAGGGAGGAAGTGTGAGTCTCGGCGTAGGTCAACCCGGCCAGGAAAAAGAGAAGCGCCGAAATCAAACCGTGGGACACGAGTTGAAAAAGGGCGCCGAGCAGGCCGATCGGGTTCAGGGCGGCCAGGCCGAGCAGGACGATGCCCATTTGACTGATGCTGGAGTAAGCGATGATCCTTTTAAAATCGCGATCGACAAAGGCCAAGAGGGCGCCGTAAAACACATTGATCAGCCCCAGGGCCACCAGGAGCGGGGCGAGACGGGCAAAGGTATCCGGGAAAAACCCGAGGGCAAACCGGATGAGCCCGTAGGCGCCCACTTTGAGCAAGACGCCGGAAAGCATCATCGACACCGGGGCCGATGCGGCGGGATGAACATTTTTTACCCAGGTATGAAAAGGGAAAATCGGCAGCTTAATCCCGAAGGCCACCAGAAGACCGATGACGAGCCACATTTGCTCCCCGGGAGGCAGGGCCTGCCGCTCAAAAGCGGCCCGGATCTCCCGGACGTCATAGGTGCCCGTTGCGAGAAAAAGAGCCACAAATACGATGAGCATCACCAGGGAGCCCAGACCGTTGTAAAGCAGCAGTTCATATGCCGCCCGCACCCTCCCCTCATTCCCCCAAATCCCGACGAGGAAAAACAAGGCGATTAACGCTAATTCAAAAAATATAAAGAATAAAAGAAGGTTCTGGGCGGTCCAAATGCCGTTTACCCCGGTTTCGAGCACAAGGAACCACAGGGTGTAGGCTTTGACCCGCTCCACCGTGCGCCAGGAGGCCACCATGGCCGCCGCCGCCACGAGGGTGGACATCGCCAACAGGGGCAACGACAATCCGTCGACCCCGAGGTCGTAGCCGACTCTCACCAGGATGACCGACGGTCCGGACTGGATGGGCTCCAGGCCGGGCAGGGGAAAGGTAAACCATTGCCCGTGCTCGGTAAACTGCAGGGTTCCCAAACCGCGGTCAAACTGGAACCAGATCGCAAGGGACAGTACAAACGCCAAGCTGGACACAGCGATCCCGACAGCGCGAATCGCCGTGGTTTTTTCCCGGGGAATCCCGGCGACGATCAACATACCCACAAGGGGCAGGGCGAGGAGGAGGGACAGGACGTGCGTCACCGCCTTCACCCCCTTTCTTCGATGACGGTCCGCACCGCCTCGATGACATGTTCAACGGTAAACCCATAGTTCTCCACGACGACCTCGCCCGGGGCCGAGGCGCCAAAGGTATCGACGGACAGGATCCGCCCGCCTTTTCCCACGTATCGCTCCCACCCCAAAGACCGCCCCAACTCGACGGCCACCCGGGCCTCCAGGTGAGGGGGCAGGATCCGGTCTTTCTCCGCCTCGGTTTGCGCTTCGAAGCGCTCCCAACTCGGCATGCTGACGACCCGGGTGGGAATGCCCGCCTCAGCGAGAGCCCGGTGGGCCGCCAAGGCGAGGTGGACCTCGGATCCGGTGGCGATCAAGATCGCTTGGGGATCGGGAGAGTCGGCCACGATGTAAGCGCCCCGGGCCACTTCCTCGTAGATGTCTTCTTCGGCATCGTCCCCCCGGGGAAGAAGGGGCAGGGCCTGGCGGGTCAACACGATGGCCGTGGGCCCGCCCGCCCGGTCGAGGGCATACCGGTATGCTGCCGCTGTCTCCCGGGCGTCGGCGGGGCGGAAGACGGTCATCCCGGGGATCGCCCGTAGAGCGGCCAGGTGTTCCACGGGCTGGTGGGTGGGGCCGTCTTCTCCCACGGCCAGGCTGTCGTGGGTGAGGACGTAAACCACCCGCAGACCCATGAGGGCCGCGAGGCGCATCGCCGGGCGCATGTAATCGGAGAAGACCAGGAAGGTCGCTCCGAACACCCGGAGTCCTCCGTGAAGGGCCATGCCGTTCAGGATGGCCCCCATGGCGTGTTCCCGCACGCCGAACCAGATGTTTCGCCCGCTGTAGTCAGGCGGTCCGAAGGCCGGCTCATCGGCAATGGCCGTCTTATTGGAGGAGGCGAGATCCGCCGACCCCCCGATCCACCACGGGACCCTTTGGGCGATACCTTGGATCGCCAGGTGGGAGGCGTCCCGGGTGGCCATGGCCGGTCCGCCGTCGGGAAACCGGGGCAGGGCCTCTTCCCAACCCGATGGGAGCCCTTCCCGCCAAGCCTCTTCGAATTGTGTGGCAAGATCCGGATGTTCCTGGCGATAGGCGGCAAACATCTCCCGCCAGGCCGCGGACGCCCGGCGGCCCCGGTTCCGGACTTCGAGAAAATGATCCCGGACGTCCTCAGGGATGTGGAATGGGGGAAAATCCCATCTGTAGAACTCCCTGGTGCGCTGTATTTCCTGCGGCCCGAGGGGAGCCCCGTGCACCCGGGATGTTCCCTGCAAGGTCGGGCTTCCGTAGCCGATCACCGTGCGCACTTCGATCAAGCTCGGCCGATCTGTCACAGCTTTCGCCGCCTCCAGCGCCCCCAGAATGGCGTCGACGTCGTTGCCGTCTTCGACGAGCAGGGTGTGCCACCCGTACGCTTCGTAGCGAAGACGCACGTTTTCGGTAAAGGCCAGGGAGGTGCTGCCGTCCAGGGAAATGCCGTTCGAATCGTAAAGCACGATTAATTTCCCGAGTTTGAGGTGGCCCGCCAGGGAGGAGGCCTCTTGGGACACGCCCTCCATCAGGTCCCCGTCGCTTGCCAACACGTAGGTGTAGTGGTCGACGATGGGAAACCCCGGCCGGTTGAACCGCGCGGCCAGATGGCGCTCAGCCATGGCCATCCCCACGGCCATGGCGATTCCCTGCCCCAGGGGACCGGTGGTGGCCTCGACCCCCGGAGTGTGACCGTACTCCGGGTGTCCGGGCGTTCGACTTTCCCATTGGCGGAATTGCTTGAGCTCCTCCAGAGAGAGATCATAGCCCGTCAGGTGCAGCAAACTGTAGAGCAGGGCGGAGCCGTGCCCGGCGGAAAGGATGAAGCGGTCGCGATCGGGCCACTCCGGGTCGCCCGGGTCGTGGCGCAGGTGGTGGACCCAGAGCGCGTAGGCCATCGGCGCGGCCCCCATGGGCAGGCCGGGGTGTCCCGAACGCGCGGTTTCGATCGCATCGATCGACAGGACGCGCAGGGCGGATATCGCCTTTTGCTGGAGAGTTTTCGTCTCGATGGCGCTCATGCGCGCCCTCCCTCCTTATCACCGGGGATTTTGGATACCGAATTGGCGCGGGACTCGGGTTGTGGTGCCGAGTCCCCCGAGTCCGACGCCTGCCAAACGGATTACCGCGACCCGGTCACCACGCGGTCCACGGGCATATCGGTGCGACTGGAGCTGTGGCCCGGGTTGGTGCGGGCGCTGGGATCGATATACGTTTTTGCGTGGTTGACCGCGATCGTCGCCTCGCCAAAACCGGCGACGATCAATTTTACCTTTCCCGGGTAGGTATTGATGTCCCCCACCGCGAACACCCCGGGAACGTTGGTCTCCATCCGGCTGTTGACGACGATTTCATTCCCCTCGATCTTGAGCCCCCAGGTCTTCATGGGGCCAAGGGAGGCGCTGAAGCCAAGGCCGCTGAGAATGACATCCACAGCGATCTCCCGGGTTTCTTTGGTCCGGTTGTTGAGAAGCGTGGCTCCTTCTACCCGGTCCCCGCCGTGAATCGCCTGGAGTTCGGTGAACACGTGAACGTTGATGGAGCTGTCGTGCAGCCGCCTGACGCTGTGCTCGTGCGCCCGGAATTGATCCCTGCGATGAATGAGGGTGACCTGCCGGGCCACGGGTTCGAGCATGAGCGCGTAATCCACCGCCGAATCCCCGCCGCCGACCACCAGCACCCGCTTGTCGCGATAGGCCTCCGTCTCTTGCATCAAATAATCGATGCCCCGTCCTTCAAAATCCGCGGCTTCGGCGGCCGGGAGTTTGCGCGGCGTGAACATGCCGATCCCGCCGCAGATGATAACCGCCTTGGCGGTGTGCATCCCTTTGGTCGTGTGGAGGGCGAAGAGGCGCTCATCCAGTTTTTCGAGTTTCAGAACCTGTTCAGACAGGCGAATATCCGGCTCAAACTGCATCATTTGCTCTTTGAGGCGCTCGATCAGATCCCCGGCCCGGATTTTCGAAAACCCCGCCACATCATAAATAAACTTTTCTGGGTACAGGGCGGTCAATTGGCCGCCCAACTGAGGCAGACTCTCGATCACCCTGCAGGAAAGTCCGCGCATCCCGCAGTAGAATGCCGCAAACAAGCCGCTGGGGCCGCCCCCGATCACAGCGACGTCGGTTTGTTCCGCGGCGTGGTGAATGTCCATTCCCATTCTCACCTTCCCGATCTTCGTCAGTTTAGGTGGCGCCGGCCTGGCTCTGCTGCAAGACCCGGCTCGCCGTAATGTCTTCTTCCTCGATGGTCATCAGGTCCTCGACCGAACAGGTGCACGGCCGGGCAAAGAGGCGGTTGGCCTGGCGGAGCCGGGCCCGGTCCAGGGCGTTTCGCACGCTGCGGGCATTGGCGAAACGGGGCATCTGTTTTCGCCGTTCGATATAACTCCGCAATGCCCGATCCGCCGCAGGACTGAGGCGATACCCCATATCGGCCAGCATCAGTTTCGCAATGTCCATCAATTCGTCCAGGGTGTAATCGGGAAACTCGATGTGGTGCGCGATGCGCGAGCTCATTCCCGGGTTCGATTTAAAGAACTGCTCCATGCGGTCTTTGTATCCGGCCAAGATGACCACCACATCCTCCCGCTGATTCTCCATCACCTGGAGGAGAATCTCGATCGCCTCTTGACCGTAGTCCCGCTCGTTCTCCTGCCGATAGAGGTAGTAGGCTTCATCGATAAACAGCACGCCGCCCATGGCCCGTTTGAGCACCTCTTTGGTTTTGGGCGCCGTGTGCCCGATGTACTGGCCGACCAGATCATCCCGAGTGACGGCCACCATGTGACCCTTTCGCACGTACCCGAGGCGGTGCAGGATATCGGCCATCCGCAGGGCGACGGTGGTCTTGCCCGTTCCCGGGTTGCCGGTAAAGGACATGTGCAGGGAGGGAGGAGGTGTCTTCAGTCCGACCTGTTTGCGCATGCGGTCCACCAGCAGAAGGGCGGCGATCTCGCGAATCTTCGTCTTGACCGGCCGCAGTCCGACCAGTTCGCGGTCCAACTGATCGAGCACCTCATAGATGGCCGTTTCTTTTGCGATTTCGTGCAGATCGACCTGCGGGGATTCGACCTCCGCCATTGTCCTTCCTCCTTCGCCGCTGTCTTCAGGAATCAAACCGAGCGCCTTTGGGCCGGTCCGTGGCATAACTGGTCAACGTGTAGCGGATCTGGCGATCACTTTTTTCTTGGCGAATGACGTGGAATCCAGGGTCTTCTTTGGGACGCTGCACGATGAAAGAAAGGGCTGTCGTTTGCCGGCCGTAGCTGCGATCGTAGGCGTTCAGCCGGATGTAGCAATTCGGATACGCGGTGCGGCAGGCCCGGAGTTCCGTCAGGACCGCCGCGGCGTCCTGGATGTCGAACATCGGCAGTCCCCACATATCCCAGTACACATTTCTTGGGTGCGGATCATCGGTGAATTCAATACTGATCGCCCAGCCATTTTGTATCGAATATTCGACTTGTTTAGCGATTTCTTCATCGCTGAAGTCGGGTAAATAGGAAAATGTCCCTTGTGTCAGTCGGAAATGGCTCATGGTGCCGCCTCTCCTCTCCAAATGGTCATGTGGCTTCGCGGGTCTCCCCGGTTTAGAACGTCGGGGTGGCGACGACATCCGGAGTATCGGTGGAGGCGTAGTTGAAGGTCACGTCTTTCCACACTTCCAACGCCGCCCGGAGCTCCGGAGACCATTTGGCCGCTTTCTCCAGAATTTCGGGTCCTTCCCGCAGGATATCCCGCCCTTCGTTCCGCGCCTGAATCATCGCTTCGATGGCCACCCGGTTGGCCGTGGCGCCGGCTGCGATGCCCATGGGGTGCCCGATGGTCCCGCCGCCGAACTGGAAAATAACATCTTCACCGAACAGGTCGATCAATTGATGCACTTGGCCGGCGTGGATTCCGCCCGAAGCCACGGGCATGACCGCGGGCATCGAACCCCAGTCCTGCTCGAACAAGAGCCCGAGCCGCGGATCGGCGTCGTATTTCATCCCGCGCAGAGTTTGATAGTACCCTTTGGTGATGTTCGGGTCCCCTTCCAGTTTTCCCACCACGGTACCGGCGTGCAGATGATCGACCCCGGCGAGGCGCATCCATTTGGCGATCACCCGGAAGGACACCCCGTGGGTTTTCTGCCGGGTGAAGGTGCTGTGCCCCGCCCGGTGCAGGTGCAAAAGGACGCTGTTGCGCCGGGCCCACTTTGCCAGGGATTGGATCGCCGAGTAACCGACGGTCAGGTCGATCATCACGATGACGCTTCCCAGCTCCTTGGCGAATTCCGCCCGCTCGTAGATGTCCTCCATCGTCGCCCCGGTGACGTTTAAATAGTGCCCCTTGATCTCGCCGGTTTCCGCCATCGCCCGGTGCACAGCTTCCATGGCGTACAAGAAGCGGTCCCGCCAGCGCATGAACGGTTGAGAGTTGATATTCTCGTCGTCTTTGACAAAATCGAGCCCGCCCCGCAGCGCCTCGTAAACAACCCGGCCGTAGTTGCGCGCCGACAACCCGAGCTTCGGCTTGGTCGTCGCCCCCAGGAGCGGGCGGCCGTACTTGTTGAGCATCTCCCGCTCCATGACGATCCCGTGGGCCGGCCCCTGGAAGGTCTTCACGTAGTGCAGCGGGATGCGCATATCCTCCAGCCGGAGGCTCTTGAGGGCCTTGAACCCGAAAACATTGCCGATGATCGACGATGCCAGGTTGGCAATGGAGCCTTCTTCGAACAGATCGATGTCATAGGCGATATAGGCGATGTACTGGTCGGTTCCGGGGACGGGATCGACCCGGAACGCTTTTCCTTGGTAATGTTCGTACGTTGTCAGTCGATCGGTCCACACCACGGTCCAAGTGGCGGTGGAGGATTCTCCGGCCACCGCCGCGGCCGCTTCTTCCGGATCGATCCCTTCTTGGGGAACCACCCGGAAGGCCGCGATGACGTCCGTATCTTTCACCTCGTAATCCGGCTGCCAATATCCCATTTCTTTATACGGGATGACCCCGGAGGCCCAGCGTTTTTTCACATCCTGTTCCACGGTCGTTATCTCACCCCTTTATTGGTATCCCCGGGACTTGTTCCCAGTGGAGGAGGAATATCTGGTGTGGCTCTTTTGGCTCTCATTATAAAGAGAACCTTTTTCCTTGACTAATAGCGATCTTTCTGGATATTGATAAGCGTCCGCTTATGCGTCCCCGGCTTCCACTGGGGTTGGGGTGCCCTTTGGGATTCTCGAGGATGGGGAGTCCTGCTCGCCTCGATAGGGGGCAGGCTTGCTCGGCAGGTGATGGCGCCCGTGAATCTCCCGCACCGTCCGGGTCCAAGCCCGGGCGACGATGGTGTGGGTCAAAGCGGTCTCCCCGGGCAGAAAGCGCACGCCTTGCAGGAGGGCGCCATCGGTGATGCCCGTGGCCGCGAAGAGCGCATCTTCGCTCTTGACCAGATCCTTCAGCATCAACACCCGCGCCGGGTCCTGGATCCCCATGGATGCCATCCGGGCCAGCTCTTCTTCGTGTTGGGGCACCAGGCGGCCCTGGAAATCCCCGCCCAGGCATTTAAGCGCCACGGCGCTGATCACGCCTTCCGGCGCCCCGCCCCGGCCGAGGAGCATATCGACCCCGGAGCGTTCGTCACAAGTGGCGAGGGCCGGGCTGACGTCGCCGTCCCGAATCAGTCGGGCCCGGGCGCCCAGGTTGCGGATCTCCTCCAGGATGGGCTCATTCCGCGGCCGATCGAGAAGCACCACCACCACATCTTCCACCCGCTTGTCGAGGGCTTTGGCCACGGCCCGGATATTGTCCCGGACGGGGGCGTCCAGGTGGACGTGGCCCCGGGCCCGGGGTCCAACGGCGATTTTGTCCATGTACATATCCGGGGCGTGAAGCAGTGCCCCTCGGGGTGCGGCCGCGATCACGGCGATCGCCCCGCCTTCCCCCCGGGCGAGGATGTTCGTCCCCTCCAAAGGGTCTACGGCGATGTCCACCCGGGGACCCGCGCCGCTACCGACATCCTCGCCGATATAGAGCATTGGGGCCTCATCGAGTTCCCCTTCACCGATGACCACCGTGCCGTCGACGTCGATCTCCCGCAACACTTCCCGCATGGCTTTGGTCGCCGCATCGTCCGCATGCCACTTATCCCCCCGCCCGAGCCACCGCGCCGCGGCCAGAGCCGCCGCCTCGGTCACCCGGGCCATCTCCATGGTGAGCGCCCGCAACTGACCATCTTGCCACAGGGTGGCGTCTTCGGGTTTCGTCATGTTTGATCCCCCACCGGATAAGCGACTTTGTTCCGCAGTCCAACATACTCCATCAGGTCCACCATGCGATGGGCAAAGCCCATTTCGTTGTCATACCAGCCGAGGATTTTGACCGTGCGCTCGCCGATGAGCATGGTGGAAAGGGCATCGACGACACAGGAGTGGGCATCCCCGATATAGTCCGATGACACCAGCGGTTCGAAGGACACCTGGAGAATGCCCCGGAGGCGTCCCCGGGCGGCCTCGGTGAACACATGGTTGATCATTTCTACGTCAGCCGGCTCTTGTAGGGTCGCGACCAAATCCACCAGGGATACGTTCGGGGTCGGTACCCGAATGGACACGCCGTTTAACCGGCCGGCCAGTTCTGGGAAAATCTTTCCGATCGCCCGGGCGGCCCCGGTGGTGGTGGGCACGATGGACTGGCTGGCAGCCCGGGCCCGACGAAGGTCTTTGTGCGGGTTGTCCAGGCTGCGCTGGTCGCCCGTAAAGCTGTGCACCGTTGTCATGGCGCCTTCCACGATCCCGAAGGCATCCTGGAGAACGGCGATGATCGGGGCCAAGCAGTTGGTGGTGCAGGAAGAGCTGGAGATGATGTGGTGTTTTTCGGGATCATACAGTTCGTGATTGACGCCGTAGACCACCATGAGATCGTCAGACTTGGCGGCGGTGGTGATGATCACTTTCCGCGCTCCGGCCTCCAGATGGGCCGCGGCCGCTTCCCGGGTGGTGAACTTGCCCGTCGCCTCCAGCACGATTTCGACGCCGAGCTCGCCCCAGGGCAGACGGAGCGGGTCGCGGTCCGACACGACGCGAATCCAGCGACCGTTCAGGCGGATGCCGTCGCCGTCCGCCACCACTTCCCCGGGAAACCGGCCGTGTACACTGTCGTATTTGATGAGATGGGCGAGGGTCGCCGGGTCGGTCGTCGCATTCACCGCTACGACGTCGAGCTCCGGCCGGGAGTCCAAAGCCCGGAGCACCAGTCGTCCGATCCTCCCCATCCCGGAGATCCCCACTCGGATGCTCATTCGCTTACCCTCCTGTCCTTTTGTGAGTCAGTTTTCGTGGTCAATTCGCCCATGCGCCTTGGATGCCTTGCCGCCCGTAGGCCAGCTCCATGATCATGTTCGCAACGAGGAACTGGGTGACTCGAATGGGGTCGTAATCCCGCTCGTTCATCTTTTCCTTGAGATGGGCCGTGTCGCTGATCATCTCCATCAGCGCGCTCATGGAGGTCGGTGCGGTCTTGCCCTGGATATCGGCAACCTCCATCTCCTCGCCGACGATATTTTCGTAATAGTGGACCGCTTCGATCAAGCCGAACCTGGAACCGAGGGAAAGCCATTTGACCAACCGCCGCTTGGGTCCGCGCAGGCGTTCGGCGATCTGGACTTTAATCGGCTCGGGGTTATCTTCCGTGGGAGCCCGGTCGTCATCCGGCACGTACTTGATGACCAGGTCGGCCCAGGCCTTTTGGGGTTCGATATACCGGACGACATCGGTTCTCCGCCGCTCGATTTCCGCCAGGACCTCCTCCTCGGTGTAACCCCGGGTTTCCCGGTCCCGGCGCACCTTCCAACGCACCCGCAACCGGGTGTCGGTGTCAAAATAGATTTTTAGATCCAGAGCTTCCCGCAATTTTTCCAAGTAGAGGATGTGCAGCCCCTCCAAGAGGACGATATCTGTGGGGGTGACATTCTCCGGTGGGGCGATGGTTCCCGTGCTGTGGTCATAAATCGGTTTTTGAATCGTCCGGCCCGCCTTCAGCTGCCAAACGTGGTCGACGAGCAGGCCGAGGTTGTTCGCCTTCCACGGGTGGAGGGCGGTGACGCCGATTTGATTGCGTTCCCGCCGATCCAGAGAATGGTAGTCGTCGATGGAGATGGTCATCACTCGGTCGGCACCGATCAACTCCCGCAACTCCCCGACAAAGGTGGATTTTCCCGCTCCGCTATCGCCGGCGATCCCGATGAGAATGGCCTTGGGTCTCCGCTGCATCGCCTCTCCCCCCTGACATCATAAATTGTTCAGCCGCTGCGCCCCGGCCGCGGATCGGGAATGCGCATCATCAATATCGATTGTGACTGCCGAACAGATGAATCTTTTTCCGCACGATCTCTTTCACGGCGTCCCTTGCTGGACCTAAATATTTGCGCGAGTCGTACAATTTCGGATCATTACCGAGCTTTTCGCGAACAATCCGGTTAAATTCCATTTGGGCCTCCGTGTTGACGTTGATCTTCGCCACTCCCAGGGAGATCGCCCGGCGGACGTCGTCGTCGGGGACACCGGATCCTCCGTGCAGGACGATGGGCTTTTTCGTCTTTTCGAAAATGTTCTCAAGGCGCCCAAAATCGATCTCCGGTGCTGTCCGATACATCCCGTGGGCCGTCCCCAGGGCCGGGGCCAAGGCGTCAATCCCCGTCTCCTCCGCAAAGCGGATCGCATCGTCGACCCGGGCGAGCATCGCCTCCCGCTCGTCCACGGACACCTCGTCCTCCGTCCCGGCGATCTGCCCGAGCTCCCCTTCGACGTCCACACCCGCGGCGTGGGCGGCGTCCACCACCCGGCGCGTTTCGGCGATATTCCGTTCCAGTTCGTGCTCGGAGCCGTCGTACATCACCGAATCAAACCCGCCCCGGATGGCCTGTTGGACCACTTCGAAGTTCGGCCCGTGATCGAGGTGCAGGATGACCGGAACCCGGGCCCGGAGTTTCGCCGCATCGGCCAGGGCGGTCAAATAGTGCAGGCCGATGTACTTCATCGAGCTGACGCTCACGCCGAGGATGACCGGGGACCGTTCTTCTTCGGCCACTTCGACGATGGCTTGGAGGTACTCCAGGCCGTTGAGGTTAAATTGGCCGACCGCGTATCCTTTGGCATTGGCGTCTTCGAGCACTTCCCGATACGATGCTTTGGGATGGACGTGCAAACGTGTTCGCCTCCTTCATCCGTCTGTGTTGGTATCGACTGTACCCAGGGCCCCCCCCACCGAGCCCGGCCCGGTGGGTCGCCCCGACCTCAGTGGGGTCGATCCCCGCGACACCCGGCGGGTGTTCCACGTGGCGGTACAACCGAATTGCTACCATGATAGCAATCACTTTTTTGAGACGCCAATCGATCTTTTCGCATGCTACGATACGTGGTTGCTTATGTCTTCCTCGGATGGTAGAACTTCGTTACACAGGTCGGAACGACCAATTTTATCCATGCGGCGGCCGAGGTTATGAATTAAGCAGTAAATTACGAAAGATTGTTGCGAATGGGGAGAGGCTCCGTTCATCGGCATACACCACATACCATTTTCGCATGATCGGCAAATGGTCGACGGAGAGGACTGTGAGTTTTCCCACCTCCAGTTCCGTCCGCACCGCCGCCTCGGAGACGATGGAGAGCCCGAGTCCCGAAGCCACCGCCTCCTTGATGGCTGCGATACTCCCGAGCTCCATAGTGATGCGGGGCGCCAGGCCGTGTTTGTCGAAAAACATCTCCACCGTGCTTCGGGTTCCCGAACCGCGCTCCCGCATGAGAAACGGTTCCTCCATGAGCCGATCCAGGGGAATGTTCGCCTCCCGGGTCAGGGGATGATCGGGTGGTGCGATGACGACCAGGGGGTTGTCTTTGAACGGATCGGCCTTCAGGTTGGCGGGTACCCTGGGATAGCCCATCACCGCGAGATCGACCTCCCGGCGAACGAGGCGCTGCAGCACCATGCTGCGATTGCCGACATCGAGTTTGATGTTGACCCGCGGATACAGGTCGTGAAACTGGTGCAAAAAAGGGGGCACGACAAAAGCTCCGGCCGTCGTATCGGCGGCGATCTTCAGACTGCCGATATGATGGCTGCGGATGTCCCGCACCGTCTGATGGATGGCTTCGAGCTGCTTGAACAGCTGGTTGGCCGCGTCCTTCAGGTACAGCCCGGCTTCGGTCAGGACGATTTTTTTCCCCGACTGCTCAAAGAGCTCGACGTCAAAATATTCTTCCAATAGTCGAATGTGTTGGGAGACGGCGGGTTGGCTCAGGTACAGTTCGTCGGCCGCCCGGGAGAAACTCAGGTGTTTGGCGACCGTTTGAAAGACGTACAGTCTGCGCAGGTTGAGGTATTCCATCGGACATCACCGGTTACGCCCGGTCCTGCAAAACGGCGACGCCCGGGAGTATCTTTCCCTCCAGGAATTCGAGGGTGGCGCCTCCGCCCGTGGACAGGTGGGAAATCCGGTGGGCGAGTCCCGCGCCCTCGATGGCGGCCAGGGAATCTCCGCCGCCGATCACCGATTCCGCTTCCGAGTCGGCCACGGCCCGGGCCACGGCGTAGGTGCCTTCGGCGAAGGGCGGGACTTCGAACACGCCCATGGGCCCGTTCCAAAGGATAAGCCTTGCACTCAACAGTTCGCGTCGGTACTGTTCGACCGTTTTCGGTCCGATGTCCAAGGCCTGGGAACCATCCGGGATCGAGGAAATATCGACGATCTCTCGGGGGGCATCCGGTTCTGGTGCCGGAGCGGTGACGACATCCACCGGCAAAAGCAATTTGGTCCCCTGGAGTTCGGCCTGCTCCAGCAGCCTGCGGGCCACGTCCACGTTGTCAGGTTCGTAAAGGGATGCCCCGACGTCGAAGCCTTTGGCCGCGAGAAAGGTGTTGGCAAGACCGCCGCCGAGCAGAAGCACGTCCACTTTCTGCAACAACCTTTCGATGACGCCGATTTTGTCCTTGATTTTGGCCCCGCCGATGACGGCGACAAAGGGGCGTTGGGGTGCCGTGAGCACCCGGGACAGTACGGTGATTTCTTTGTCCATGAGGTACCCGGCGTAGGCGGGCAGATGTTCGGCCACTCCCACGGTCGAGGCGTGGGCGCGGTGCGCCGTTCCGAAGGCATCGCTCACATAAAGTTCGGCGAGATCGGCCCAGGACCGGGCCAGTTCAGGGTCGTTGCGGGTTTCGCCCGGGTGAAACCGCACGTTCTCCAACAGGAGGACCTCCCCCGGCTGCATGCGCTGGGCGAACTCGGCGAGCTCTGGCCCGACGACGCGGCCCGGGAAGGCCACCGGGCGGCGGAGAAGGCGAGAGAGGTGGGCGGCGACCGGCGCAAGGCTGTACGCGGGGTCGGCCGCACCCTTGGGTCGGCCGAGGTGCGACGCGAGGATCAGTTTGGCCCCCCGTTGAATCAGGTCTTCAAGCGTCGGCAGACTGGCTCGGATCCGGGTATCGTCGGTGATCTGTCCGTCTTTTATCGGCACATTGTAGTCGACTCGAACGAACACCCGGCGATGGGTCACATCCGCGTCGCGAATCGTGGCTTTCACAGGCGTACCTCCTTTGCGCGAAATGATCGTCGCATGGGAACATGCACGATTATTTAATTCTTTTCGCAAGTGAATCGAAAGTCAAGCGGGGGAATTGGCCCGATTGTTGAATATTTCGTGAACGGGTGGATGTCAAAGGTTCATCGAAGTCTCATCGTCCCTTTGCGAATCTATAATCCAAGGATGATTTTTATTTAACATGGAAGTTGTACAATCCAAGAAAACAGTAGGGTCCGGGTGTGGTACGAAGATCCTCGCGAACGGACGGGATGCCCTGAGAGACGAATTGCCCTTGAGTGTCAGATGGGGGAGGGCTGGGAGATGTTAGGGAGAATTGTTGCGCTGATGGCGTCAGTTTTCCTGGGAATGGTGTGGGTCGTCGGCTGCGGGGGGTTCGGGGCGGGGTCCGGTTCAACAGGGGTGCCGCTGCCCGGATCCGGCGGCAGAGCGGCGCTTTTGAACGGCGCCGGGGCCACGTTTCCGTATCCGTTGTACTCCCGTTGGATCGACGAGTACGGTCGTTTGACGCCGAATGTCAGAATCAACTATCAATCGATCGGCAGCGGCGGGGGAATCGAGCAGATCAGCAAAAAAGTGATCGATTTTGGAGCGAGTGACGCCCCCTTGACGGACGACATGCTGAAGAAAATGCCCGGGGAGATTTTGCATATCCCGACTGTTCTGGGTGCGGTGTCCATCACCTACAATCTGCCCGGCATCAAGGGCCCGGTCCAATTCTCTCCAGAGGTCCTGGCGGATATTTTCCTGGGCCGCATCACCAAATGGAATGATCCCAGGATCGTGGCGCTCAATCCCGTCACTAAGTTGCCGGCCCAGAACATCGTCGTGGTGCACCGGAGCGACGGGAGCGGCACCACGAACATGTTTACGGACTATTTGAGCAAAATCAGTCCGACCTGGAACGCTCAAGTGGGGATGGGGACATCGGTGAATTGGCCGTTGGGGGTGGGGGCCAAAGGCAGTGAAGGGGTTTCTCGTCAGGTCCAGTCCACCGTCGGAGCGATCGGCTATGTGGAGTTGTCCTATGCCTTGCTGAACAATCTGCCCTACGCCTTGATTCAAAATCGCGCCGGCAAGTTCGTGGCGCCGAGCCTGGAGACTACGACGGCAGCGGCAGCCGGGGCGGCGTCGAGCATGCCGGACGATCTGCGGGTCTCCATTGTGAACGCTCCGGGGGACAATGCGTACCCCATCGCGGGGTTCACGTATATCTTGGTTTTCAAAGATCAGGCCGACCCGGACAAGGGGCGGGCGTTGGCGAAGTTTTTGTGGTGGGCGGTCCACGACGGGGAGCGAATGGCGCCGCCTCTGGCCTACGGCCCTCTGCCCCCGGAAGTGCTGACGAAGGTGGAGCAGAAGTTGAAGAGCATGACGGCGCAGGGGCGGCCCTTGCTCGCCGGGCCGTAGGGGACCGGGGTATCGGGCAGCCGACCCGGGCATCAAGCCAGGCCCAAGGGATCAGGATCGACCGGGCACCAGGCCCGGACGGGGAAAGGGGTTGGGTGCGATTCACGAGGGAAGCGATCGATGGTTTTGGAGAATCACAGCCGGGGCGGCCCTCGGGCTGATCGTGTTGGTGGTGCTCATGGCGCTGCTGATCTGGCGGTCGGCGGAGCCGTCGGTACAGACCTTTGGAGCCTCTTTTTTGATCGGCCGGGAGTGGGATCCGGTTCACCACCGGTTCGGGGCCCTGCCCTACATCTACGGCAGCCTGGTTTCTACAGTCCTGGCCCTGCTCATCGCCGGGCCGATCAGCCTCGGGGCGGCGATTTATATCTCGGAGTTCGCGCCCCGCAGGTTGAAGACGCCCCTGGGGTTTTTGATTGACCTGTTGGCGGCCGTCCCCGGCGTCATCTACGGCCTGTGGGGGAGTTTTATTCTGGCTCCCTGGCTGGGGAGCTACGTGGAACCCGCTCTCAAACAGGGCTTGGGGTTTTTGCCGTTTTTCGGGGGGCCAACGATGGGCATCGGGATGCTCGCCGCCGGGGTGGTCCTGGCGATCATGATTTCCCCGGTGATTGCCGCGGTGTGTCGGGAAGTGTTGGAGGTGGTGCCGGCGGGGCAGCGGGAGGCGATGATCGCCCTGGGGGCGACGCCCTGGGAGGTGGTTCGCCGGGCGGTGCTTCCCTACGCCCGAACGGGTATCGTCGGCGCCTTCACCCTGGGGCTCGGCAAAGCCATCGGTGAGACGATGGCGGTGACCATGGTGATCGGAAACCGGCCGGACATCGCCTGGTCGCTGTTCGCCCCGGCCCACACCATGACCAGCGTGATCATCAACGAGTTTACCGAGGCGGTGGATCCGCTGCATCTGGCGGCGCTGATTCACATCGCCCTCGTGCTGTTTCTCGTGACGCTGGTGATCAATATATTGGCGCGTGTTCTCATCTATCAAATCAGTCGGAGGGTCAAACAATGGAGCCTGTAGATCCATGGGCCGAACCGGCGGTGCGTGAGGCGCCCCGGATCCAGATCTCGGCGGACGTCCGGCGCCAGGCGTACAGCCGGTTCATGACCGGACTCAGCCTGGCCGCCACCTTGGTCCTCCTCGCCGTGCTGCTGATCGTGATGGGCTACATTCTCCTGAAGGGTGTCCCGGGGCTGAGCGTGCATTTTTTCACCCGACTGCCGGCGCCGGTGGGAATGTCGGGCGGGGGGGTGTACCACGCCATCACCGGCAGTCTGGTCTTGGTGGGCCTGGCCTGCGCCGTCGCCGTGCCCTGGGGGGTGGCGGTGGGGATTTTCCTTTCGGAGTTCGGCCGGCGGGGGAGACTCGGGCAGGTCGTCCGGTTCACCGCCGATGTGTTGAGCGGCATGCCTTCGATCACCGTCGGGATTTTTATCTACACCCTGGTGGTGGTGAAGATGGAGACATTTTCCGCGTTGGCGGGGGGATTGGCGCTGGCCATTGTGATGCTTCCAGTGGTGGCGCGCAACACCGAAGAGATGCTTCGCCTGGTGCCCCAGGGGCTGCGGGAGGCGGCCATGGCCCTGGGGATCCCCTATTGGCGCACAGTGCTTTGGGTGGTGCTCCCCTCGGCCGGCCGGGGGGTGGGGATCGGGATCACCCTGGCCGTGGCGGGGATCGCCGGAGATCCGGTTCCCCTCTTTTTCACGGCGCTGAACAATGACTATTTTTCTCTGGATCTCACCCAGCCGATCTCCTCTTTGCCCATGGAAATTTTCCGGTATGCAGCGGCGCCCTTTGCGGCGTGGCACAAGCTGGCGTGGACCGGGGCGCTGGTGCTCATCGTGATCATCGTTCTGCCGATGCTCCTGGTGCGCCTCCTGCTCCCGGGGTACAGAATCAGGAGGTGACGGGCCGATGGCCGTGGCATTTCAACCGGCTCCCTCGAAGTTGCAGATCGAGGGGCTCCGGGCGTGGTACGATGACCACCAGGTGTTAAAAGGAATCTATCTTTCTGTCAAAAATCATTCCATCACTGCCGTGATCGGGCCTTCGGGGTGCGGGAAGTCGACGTTCATTCGCTGCCTCAATCGCATGCATGAAGTGGTGCCCGGCGCCCGGGTGTCGGGAAACATATACATCGACGGTGAGGATATTTATCGGGATTTGAGCCCTGCCCAGGTGCGCCGGCGGGTGGGGATGGTGTTTCAGACGCCGAACATTTTTCCCACCCTGTCGATTTTTCAAAATGTGGTCGCCGGGCTGTACCTCAACGGCGTTCGAAACCGCAGGCTCCTGGAAGACAAGGCCGAATCGTGCCTGCGCCAGGTGGGGCTGTGGCATGAGGTGAAAGACCGGCTGCACGATCTGGCCGGGGGACTTTCCAGCGGGCAGTTGCAGCGGGTGTGCATCGCCCGGGCCGTGGCGGTGGAGCCGGAAGTGCTGTTGATGGACGAGCCGAGTTCCGCCCTGGATCCCATCGCCACTATCCACATCGAGGGATTGATGCGGGAGTTAAAGGAAAAGTACACGATTGTGCTGGTCACCCACAATATGCAGCAGGCGGCGAGGGTCTCGGATTATACCGCCTTTTTGTATCAAGGGGAGTTGATCGAATACGGATCGACCCCCGAGGTGTTCATCCGGCCTCGGGATCGGCGGACGGAGAACTACATCACCGGGCGGGGAGACGGGGGAGTACTGTAGGGCGACATGTGGCTCCCTAACCCGGCCGGTGGCGGCGTTCCTTCACGAAGATGCTCTCCTCCCTGGATTTGGCATATTTTTTCAACTCCGCGGCGATCCGGGACAATTCTTCCGGGCTCTGGTACTGGCCTGGCCGACAGTCGATGAGCGCCAGGGAGACGGTCATGATGGGCAGGCGGACGGGCCTATCCTGGCGGTCCCGGGAGTCGATGTACCCCCGCGCCCGGTCTTCGGGGTCGTAGAGTTCCGGCACCCTCGCGTCAAAGGCCCGGATGATGGCCCGGCAGATCGCCTCGGATACCTCCGGGCGGGTCACAACGATAAAATCATCTCCCCCGATGTGCCCCACCAGGTCGTCGGGCCGGCCCAAGCGGCCGACCTCCTCGGTGAGAATCGCGGCCGTCATTTGGATGGCCTGATCCCCCCGCTCAAAGCCGTAGCGGTCGTTGAACCCCTTAAAATGATCCAGGTCGGTGTAAATGACGCTGAAGGGCTGTCCGCCGTGGAGCCGGCTCAGGAGCTCTTCATCGATGAGGCGGTTGCCCGGGAGGCCGGTGAGGGGGTTGGCGAAACGGGCCGCCTCCACCTGGATGCCGGTGATGGCGTCGAGCAACTGACGCACCGACACCAGGCCGTGGTAAATCCCATTTTTCGTCACGATGATCGAATCGTACACTTTGTGGTCCTGCCGGGCCATCGCGAGCTGGCTGACCACCTCCACCGGGGTGTCGTTTTCCACGATGAGGGGCTGGGGGTCCATGACGAGGTAGATGGGCCGCTCGGTGTAAACGGCAAAACCGAATTGGGTGCCCAGTTGGTTGAACAGCTTGTCCCTCATGATGAGCCCCGCGGGCCGATGATCGTCCCCCAACACGGCGACCCCCTCCACCTGGGGGTGCCCGGTGAAAAAATCCACAACATCTTTGGTCACGGTATGTATGTTCATGGTGGTCACCCCTTGGCTGATGCCCCCGACGGGAACGATGCGGCCGAGGCGGGAGTTTCGGTCTCGGACGGATTGTGTATCGTTTTCTTTCATCAGTCGTGCGGCCGCCACATCGACGGGGGGCGGGGGATAGGCCGGGAGGGCGAGGAAGAACCCCTGGCCAAAGGGCACTCCGAGCCCCTGGAGAGTGGCCAATTCGGCGGCGGTTTCAATTCCTTCGGCGATGATGTGGCCTCCGGTCTTCTCGCCGAAGGTGAGAAAGGTCTCCACCAGGATGCGCTTGGTGGCGTTCTGATCGATGTCCCGGATCAGGGATTGGTCGATTTTGATAAAATCCGGCTGCAGCTCGGCCACAGCCTGAAGGCTCGAATATCCCGCCCCGGCGTCGTCCACCGCCACCTTGAACCCGTGCTGGCGGTAGTATTCCAGAAATCTACGAAAGCTGGGAAAATCCTCAATGCCCGTGCGTTCGGTGATTTCGAAGACGACGCGATCCGGCGTGGTCCCCATCTCATGCAGGTGGTCCCGGATTTCGTCCGCCCGGAAGGTGGGATCGTGGACCACCTTGGGGTTGATGTTGAGGAACAGCATGGCGCCGGAAAGTTCCGTCAGACCGGCCAGGGCTTTTTTTCGGGCGATTCGCTCCAGGTCGTACAAGTGATTGGTCTTTTCCGCGTAGGCGAACAGGTTGAGGGGGGAAGTGAAAAAGGAGTTCGCCGGTCCCCGGCAGAGGGCCTCATACCCGATGATCCGCCCCGAGTCCATACGGAGGATGGGTTGGTACACCGTATGGATGGCCTCGTCTAGCAGCAGGTCGGCAAACTCCCGGAATTTCTCCATTTCTAAGGCGTCCACCTGGTTTTTGGCCGCCAGCACCTCCTCTTTGTTCGCCTTGTCCAGGGCCTGCTCGGCGTTCTCCAGGGCAGTGGCCGCGTCTTTCCCATTGAGGGGCACATGGAGCTTCCTGGCCCACCGGGACAATTTTGAACCCAGACTGCTCATGTCCACTCCCCCCCGATACTCTCATGATAAAACAATCATAGCATAGGTTTCGTTAAAATTGAGTGCTGGATGTTTAAAAATTCCGCGATATGGAGGGGAGCGGGCTCGGCGGCTCTATCCACTCACGAGGGGCGGGTTCCCGGCGCGAGGGGAACAGGGGTTTCGGCGCCGGGGTTGCCCATGAGTTCCAGGGCGAAAAGGTGGCCGCTTTCGTCGTATACCGCATTGGCCATCCAAAAATGTCGCAAAGGAACGCAATGATATTGAGTAGAAGCCCGAGCCGGTTCCCGGCCGGGGTCGAACTGGATACAATAGGCTTCCACCGAGGCGTCGTAAGACACGCGGAGTCGGCCGATCCGAAACTGCCGCACGGCGAATTGTCCCGGGAGACGGCAGGCGGTGGCCCGGGATATTTGAAACATGACATCCCGCAGAGCCTCCTCCAGTTCGGCATCCGATCCGGCCCGGTCCAGAATTCGAGCCACCCGCCGGAAGGTGTCCGACTTCAGGTGATGACGATGGACGATGAACACGGGAATCGACTCCTTTCCACACGAGCTGCTAGCCCCGGGTCCCTGTGGACCGGGGCGCAGGTGGACAACGGGGCTTCCGGGGATGGGCGCGGAGGCGGTCTCGGCAAGACGCGGGATCGGGTTTCACCAGCAAAAAAAAGCCGGAGGAACGGGGTGCTATCCCGCCGACCGGCCGCGCCCGCATGGGCTGATGTTTTGGCACATCGGGCCGCTGTACCGGTTCAAGATGCCTGGAGAAATTTCAATGTCTGGTCTAGCAAGATTCCGCGGTTTTTCTCATAGATGGCCCAGTGGGTGGCCTCGGGGATGACCACCTCTTTTTTCTCTCTTGCGGCGGTCAACTTGCCAAAGAGCGTGGGGTCTGCGAAGAAGTCGGAATCTCCCCGGACGACCAAAGTCGGGCTTAGGATCTTCCCGGCGTCGAAAATCGGCTTATCGGACCAAATGGCATACAGGTCCACCATGGGTCCCATGGGCCGGCGCACCGAGGGAGGATTGCGGTCCTCAGCAGTGGGATCCGATTCCATAAAGATCTTTTTTGCCCCCTCCACAGCGTCGGCGCTGACCAAGGGGCGGCCGTTCATCATCATGTTCCAATGTTGCATGGTCATGGCGAAGGTGGCCAATTGATAGGCCGGGATGTCTTTTTTCAGTACGCCGGGTTTCTCCTCCATGGGTTGGGTCATGCCGGGCAACCGGAATCCGTGCATGGCGCCGTAGAGGACCAAACGGTGAACGTTCTCCGGGTGCTGGGCCGCGTAGGCACCGGCGGCCACGCCGCCGTAGGACCAGCCGATGAGATCTACCGAGGATACACCCCGGCTGGTCTTGATGAAGGTGACAGCGGCATCCACGTCTTTGAGGACGTCGTTCAGTCGAACCACGGGAGCAGTCTGGTTGGGCGGCTGGGTCATGGCCACGGGGCGGGTGGATTGGCCGAACCCGCGAAAATCCAATGCCCAGGTGTCGAATCCCTGTCGAGCGAGATGGTCCATCCAGGAATACCGGGGAGGTCGAAGGCTTCGGCAGTGGGCACCCCGAAGGGCTCCAGGAACAGGACCGCTTTGGTTGGGGATGGGGTGGCCGCAGTGCCGGTTGCCAGGACTTTTTCTTTCAAGTAGAGTTCGATGCCCGGATCCGCACAAGGAATGCGGTGCTGATGGGTGACGACGGCGCCGGTGGTGGCCTGGGATTTGTCTTTCGATTCTGACGATACAGCGGCGTTGTCTCCGGGAGCGCATCCGGTGAGCAGCATGCAGAGACCGACGGCCGACATGGCGATCGTTTTGGCCCGGGTCATAGTGCGGAAGGGGCGGGGGCGGACGGCCAGCTCCCTGTCGGGAGCGGGATGAGAGGCTCGGGCGAGGGATTGCATCGATTTCATCAACAGGCACCTCCTTGGTGGAGAAGGATGAGATCCACAAGTCCAGCTTTGATGGTACCCGGGTCCATCCCGACGCGCCCATGACTCGAAAGGGCCAATTTTGCGACGAAGATGTGAAAAGATGAACGAACCTCCGCGAAGGGCGGCAGGGAGGCTCAACGGGCGATTCGATCGGGAAGATCTCGAGAGACGGTATATACTATGGAAAAATTACACGTTATACTAAAGAAAACCCCCAGTTGCGCTGGGTCGCCGTGTGCCATCGCAGCCCGCCGGGCCCGGCAGAACGGCGGTACGTTGAAAAGGGGGCTTATGCATGGTATCGGTCCTGGACACCTGTCGGCCGCGGCCGGAACTTCTCGCAGGTTCTTTCAATCCCGAAGTGTTTACCGCATCCCTCAGTCCCATCATGGCCTATTATCGCGAAGGCCGGGAGACGATCGATCCTCTGTACACTCATGCGGAACTTTTCTTCCGGGAGGCCACTTATCCCACCCAAGGGCTGCGCCAGGCCGTGACGGAGATTTTTAGCCGCATCGCCGGCGACCGCATGGCCCCAGCCATTCATCGGCTCGAAACCGCCTTTGGCGGCGGCAAAACCCATACCCTCATCGCCTGTGCGCATATTGCCTTCAGAGGAACGGAGCTCAAAGAAGCAGTGCAGGGCATTCTGGATCCAGGACTCCTGCCCGAGCCGGGAACGGTGGCGGTGGTGGGGGTGGCCGGGGACGAGATTCCCGTCCACCGGCCCAAAGGCGATGATCTGGTTCCCTACACATTGTGGGGGGAGATCGCGTATCAAATCGGGGGTCCGGCCCTCTACGAAGAAGTGGAGGAAGAGGCCGGTTCCTATGCGGCACCCGGCCGTACATATTTTGAAAGAGTATTTGGCGGGCGCAAAGCGCTCATCATGTTGGACGAGCTTGCCCAGTATGCGGCCAGGCTGGAGGCGGCTCGGCCGGACGCCTCGGGCCAACTGGCGGCCTTTCTGATGTCTTTGCACGGATATGCCCGGAACCACTCCGGGATCTCCATTGTCCTCACCCTGGCCAGCGCGGCGGATGCCTTCGCCAGGCAGACGGCGCGCCTGGCGCAACTGGTGGGTCAAGTTCGAGGAGAAGAGATCAGTGAGGACGATGCTCTGAGCCTGGGGGAGCAGGCGGTCCGGGGAGTCA
Organism: Kyrpidia tusciae DSM 2912; assembly: GCF_000092905.1. Lineage (GTDB taxonomy): Bacteria > Bacillota > Bacilli > Kyrpidiales > Kyrpidiaceae > Kyrpidia > Kyrpidia tusciae. The sequence goes on along the minus strand of NC_014098.1, from coordinate 2,938,277 downwards.
CCAGTGTCGTGGCCCGGGATGCCGTGCAGATCACCCCGGTGATGGCTGCGGAGATCTCTTCGGTGTTCGCCAAGCGGCTTTTTGTGTCTATCGACCGCCAGGCGGCAGAGTCGGTGGCGGAGGAGTATATGCACATGTATCGGCGAAACGCGAGCTACCTCCCGGACGAGGCCATTCACGACGGGTTTCGGGCCCGAATGGTGGCCCATTACCCTTTTCACCCCACCCTGGTGGACTTCTTGAACAAGAAACTGGCCAGCGCCGAGCATTTCCAAGGAACCCGGGGCGTGCTGCGGGTATTGTCTCTCGTGGTGCGGAGTTTGTGGATGAATCACCAAGCCGCACCGATGATCCACACATGTCACTTGGATATGCGCTCCGATCGGGTGGTGAACGAAATTCTTGGGCGTACCGGCAGTTCGGATCTCCTCTACATCCTCAATACCGATGTCGGCAGCGTGGACACCCAGTCGTTAGAAGGGGGGATGAGCAACGCCCAGTTGGCCGACCGGCGCAACCCGCATCCGGAGGGCTATCCACTGTACGAATACACTTGGAAAACGGTGTTCCTGCACAGCCTGGTGGGTCGAAACGAGGGCCTGAATTCCCGGATCTTCGGAATCACAGAGCCCGAGGCCCTGTTTGACGTGTCCTTTCCGGGGCTGACTCCTCCTCAGGTGCGCACGGCGCTGGAAGAGATCCAAGAAAGCGCCTTTTATCTCCGCTTTGAGCAGGGGCGGTATTATGCCAGCGAGGAGCCGACGATCAACAGCGTCCTGGCGCGGATTCGGCGGACGGTACAGGCCAGACAGGTGGATGATCTGCTCCACGACACAGTGCGAAAGATCATCGGCGGCCATTCGCCCTTGTTCCAAATCCAGCACGATGTGTCCCTGCCAGAGGACCTGCCGGACGGCAAAGGCCGGCCGGTGCTCGGGGTGGTGTCCCTGACGGCGGAGAGCGTGGATCTTATGGCCATGGTGACCACGGCAGGAGCGCACCGGCCCCGGGAACAACAGAATCTCATCTTTTTGTTGGTACCTGAAACGGTGGCCGTGCTCCATGAAAGCGAGCAACAGAATCTGTTTCCCACCCGGGGCGCGGAAACGCGTCAACACCTTGAGACCCTGGCCCGGCAACTGAAGGCGATGCAGATTCTGGCGGACAAGCCCCAGAGTTACGGCGTCAATCCCAGGCGCCTTGACGAGTCCGATTTTAAAAAGCGTCGCACAGAACGGGAACAAGCGCTACAAGCGGCGGTGTCGGGGGCATACACCCGCCTGTATTACAGCGATACCCTGACCGGGAAGATCATTGATCACGACATTAAGACGGCGGGTGGGGAAAAGGGTTTCCCCTTCCTTGAAGAGATTCGGAAGATCCTGGTGGACGCAATGAAGCTCATCACTGAGGACAGGTTGGACTCGACAGACTTGCTGCCTCAGTTTCGCCCGTTATTTTTCGAGCACGGCGACACAGTGTCCGTCTCTGAGCTGCGGCGCAACTTCCTGTGTTTGCGGAGGTGGCCAATTCTCGAGAACCCCGGGATGGTGGATCGAATCGTCCGCCTGGGGGTTCAGACCGGCCAGTGGTGCCTGTACCGGATGGGGGCGGAGGAGGCCGGGCGGCCGGACGAGTTCTATGATCAGGATGTGGATATTCCCTTGGGGCTGGACCTCCGGGAGCCGGGTTATGGGCTTGTGACGTTGCAGGGGGCCAGACAACGGGGGTGGAAAGGGGAGAAGCCCATCGATCCCGTCCAGTGGCGCCAGGAGGTCCGCAATCTGGTGCAAGACTACGGTTCCGTCACGGTGGCCGACCTCCGAAACCGCTACGGGGATCGGGAGGACATCCTTTCGCACGGCGATTATTCCCAGGTCCTAACCGATCTTATCCAAGACAGATCGGTGTTCATTGTTCACGTCTCCCCGGCGCCGGGCGGAAAAGCGGAAGTGATCCCCCCGGAACGAGCGATCTATTATGAACTTCAGCCATCCGACGAGCTGGTCTCCAGGTCTGAAGCGCTGCGGCGGGGGCTGATGGAAACCCCGCCCCAGGAGTTTACGCTGGACGGGAGGGAAGGGGCGGACCGGTTTCTCCCGTTGTTGAGGCGGTTGGGCAGTCTGTTCAATAAAGGGGCCAAAACCACTTTGGATGAGCTTGACATCACAGGTTTGGAGTTGCCCCACGGAGGCCGCCTGCGTTTAGAGTTGACGGACGCCGGTCCCGAAGACATGCGGGAACTGGGCGAGTTGTTTGAGGTGTTGGCCGGTGTTGCGAACGACGGCGCGGACACGGCGGTGTACCTGAAGGTGCGGCGGCCGGACGAGGAATGTCCTTTTTTGCAAGAGCTGAAGCGTTCATGATGAGAGGCGAGCCGATGTCATCTCGAAAATCTGACGACAAGGCTGCGGTGCAGGCGGATTATACCGGCCGGGTGCTCCCCCTCGTGCCTCAGTCACCCTGGGTGCTGCGGGTAACCGAGCACAAGGACAAGCCCGTGCCCGTCCTGGTGGTCAAAGAGCGGGTGCGGGTGTGGAGCGGCGGGCAGGATGGGGCTTCCGCAACTCATCACTATGTGCTGAAAGAGCGGGGGTTGATCTACGGCCAGCCGTTTCGCCGCATCCTCCCGGTTGTTCGGGAGATCCTCGTCAAGGTGTGTGACGCCTCGGGGATCCCCCTGGAATTGCACCGGTATCTGGGGAATGGGCGGATTTGGTTTCGGGGCAATCTGCCCCTCGATTCCGAAGCCGGGGAAAAATTAGCTCTCATTTTTAAACTGCAGGAGCGGGTGTCGGATATGGACCGGGTGGAGTTGATCGCCTGGCGGGTGGAGCGGTTCACCCGTGAGGAGGCGGCCTACTGGCTCACCCGGGCCACCCAGTTCGGTGAAGGGCCGAACCGGTGGGCCTTGGCGGGTATGCGCATTATGCTCGGGGGACAGCCGGGGGACAAAGGCATTCAGGCCATGTTGCAGCAACTGCGAAGATGAGATAAAGCGAGGTTATCGGTTGTGGCGAAGGTTGTGACGGGAACGGACCGGCGATTGATCGAAGCGGGTTTTCCGTGCCATCAGGTGGGGGCGGAGACCCAGAGGGAGCGCGGGGCTAGCTCGGCACTCCCGCCGCTTTATTTTCTGCACGTCTGGTGGGCGAGGCGGCCCCTCACCCCGAGCCGGGCGGCGATTCTGGCGTCTTTGTTGCCGGCGGGCACCGATCCGGACTGGTTCTTGCGGCAGCTCGGGATCGAGAAGGTGCAGGCGATGGTCAACGGGGAGCCGTGGACGCTGGATGAGAAGATGGCGGGACGAGTTTCGTTTGACCATGAAGGCGCTGAGTTTCTTGTAGCGGATGATATGGTTTTGCGAGCGTTGGAAAACGAACAAGCCCGTCGACTGTCGAACTTAAAGATGATCGCCACTTTAAAAGAAAAGAACCCCTCTTTAGCAAAGGACTACATACTAAACCGATGGGAAAAAGAGAATCGTGTATTGGTTGCTCAGTCCATTAGAATTGGGCAACGTTTACCCGTCGTAAGATCTCGTGGTGACCCCTATTGGGCTAAACAGCGTATCGAATGGGAAAATGCCTCAGGGATACGAACCAAAGAGGATAAGTACGGCTATCCCCGTGCTTATACACAGGCCCAATGTGTTGAAGTACCAACGGATCAGCAACTTACAATTTTTGATCCAACTGCCGGAGGTGGATCTATCCCTTTCGAAGCGTTGCGGCTCGGGCATAAAGTGATTGCAAATGATCTAAATCCGGTCGCGGCCGTCATCTTGTATGCCACTCTGGATTACCCTTTGAGATTTGGTCCAGGTCTCGTTAACGATATTGAGCATTGGGGACGCAAACTACGTGAAAGATTGGTCCGCAGGATAAGTGGTTTATTTCCTGAATCTCCACTGCCAGAAGACGCAGGTGACACACTCAAAAAATCTCTGGAGAACTGCCTGGAAACAGATAGTTCTTCCTTCGACAAGGAAGAACTAGATGCGTTTCTCTATTGCCGCCAAGTAACCTGCCCGCATTGCGGCGGGGAGGCACCGCTGCTCAACACCTGTTGGCTGTCGAAGGAGGGCGAGAAGTGGGGAGTTCGGATCGTCCCGGATGGCCGCAGTCGTGATGGAACGGTTCGGTTCGAACCCTACCGCTTGATCGGAGACAGGGGTCCGCAAGGAGAAGATCCGAATTTTGCCACTGTAGAGGGTGGGGTGGGGCTTTGTATCCACTGTCGCCAGGCGATCTCGGCCGAGGAGATCAAAGCCCAGGCGCGGGGCGAATCGCCGCTGGGGCGGTGGAAAGATCGGCTGTACTGTGTTGTGGCGGTGCGACGGCAGCCGAAGCTGGATAAGAATGGCCAACCCCAACGCTACAGAAGCGGTGCCAAGGCCGGGGAGATCAAGACGGAGAAAGTGCGGTTCTTCCGGGCGCCCAACGAGCGCGATTTGGAAGCGCTGGCGGAAGCGGAACGGATGTTGGCAGAGCACTGGCCGGAGTGGGAGAAGCAGGGGTTGATCCCGACGGAAAAATTTCCTGAGGGCAATGACATGCGCCCGGTCATCTATGGGATGACCCGCTGGTGCGATCTGTTTACTCCCCGGCAGCTTTTGGGTCATTTGATTCTCGTTGAGGAACTCAACCGCCTCAAGCCGGAGATTCTGAAGGAGCTCGGAGAAGAGCGCGGCCGGGCGGTGGTTACGTATTTGCAGTTCGTGATTGATAAAGGAGTTGACTATAACAGTAAACAAACAAGGTGGCATTATAATCGAGGTGTGTTGATTAACACTTTTGGGCGCCACGATTTTTCGCTGAAATGGACCTTCGGAGAAATGATTTTTACCGGCCCGAATTCTGGTGCAGCCTGGGCATTGTCTCAGGTGACAGATGCCTATGCGGGTATTGCGGACCTAGTCGAGCCTCTCCATGAACAATTGTATGGTTCAGCGCCACCTGTAACCATTCGCTGCGGTACCGCTGCACACACTGAGTTGTCCGATCGCTCTGTGGACCTGGTCTGTATGGACCCGCCCTATTACAACAACGTTCAGTATGCCGAGCTCTCCGATTATTTCTACGTGTGGCAGCGCCGAACGCTTCAAGACCTTTACCCAGAAATTTTCCGTAGACGCCTGACCAACAAAACGGATGAGGCGGTGGCTAACCCGGCGAGGGACGGTTCTGTTGCGGAAGCCAAACGAGCATATGAGCGCTCTATGGCGGAAGTATTTGCAGAATGCAGGCGCGTTCTTAGAGATGACGGCATAATGACTCTCATGTTTACCCACAGGGACCAACAGGCCTGGGAAGTGTTGACGCGCTCTTTGATTGAAACAGGGTGGACCATTACCTCTTCTCTCCCCGTAGAATCGGAGTCATCGGAATCGACTCATCAAAAAGATAAAGCCGCGGCCGCCAGCTCCATCTTCCTCACCTGCCGGAAGCGCGTCGAGAATCAGGATACCCCCGCCACCTGGTTGGGGTTCGGGGGCACCGGAGTGGCCCAACGGATCCGAGAGGCGGTGCGGGAAGGCTTGGAGGAGTTTTCTGTCCTCCGACTGAACCCTGTGGATGAGATGGTGGCCTGTTACGGGCGGGCGCTTCAGGTGCTGTCTGAAAACTGGCCCGTGATGGACGGGGACGAGCCCGTCAGCCCGATCCGGGCGATGAACGAAGCCAGCGCGGTGGTGGCCCAGTACCAAGTGAACCGGATGACCCAAGGGCGGCTGAAGGTGGATGATTTAAACCCGGAAGCGGCCATGGCGGTGACCTTGTACGGGATTTTTGGCCTGGCGGAATTTCCCTATGATGAAGCGCTGAGTCTCTCCCGATCCCTGAACATTCGTCTGGAAAGTAAGGCGGCGGGGTACCGGATCGAGGGGAGAATGATTGGGGTGAACGATGAGCAGGGCGGCCGACGGGGCCGGCCGAAGGCGGGAGAAGAGGTGGGCTACTTTGCGCCCTTGGTGCGAAGGGGGTCAAAACTGCGCCTGGCCCGGCCGGAGGAGCGCAGTTCGAAGCGGCTCGAAGAACCGCTGACCGAATGGGATCTGCTTCACGGCCTGATCATGGCTTATCGGGAAGGGGATATCCCCGTGGCCCGGGCATACCTGGCCGGGCACGCCGGAGGAAAGGCCGGGGTTGTGCTCGACCTGGTCTCGGTGTGGGCGGCCCAGGCCTCTGAGGAGGGACCGCGCAAAGAGGCCGAGGCCATCCTTTTTGGCTTGAAATAATCTCCCAGGATGCGGAGGGGGGAAAGATGGCGAGCCGGCCAAAGGATTATCCAATCGACACACCTGCCCAGAATCAGGGATTACGGGCCCACGAATGGCGGTACAGTTACCGAACCTCCTCCACCCTCATCGACGGGCGGCCCCTGAACATGCTCCATGATTTTTACATTCCCGCCCTGAAATGCGCGAAGGAGTACGACCGGGTGGCGGGGTATTTTCGCTCCACGTCCTTGGCGGCAGCCTCCCGGGGATTCTCCGCCTTTGTGGGGCGGGGCGGCAGAATGCGCCTGATTGTCGGCGCTGACCTGGAGCCGGAAGATGTGAAGGCGGTGCTGGAGGGGGATGCCCGCAGGCTGGAAAATCGGCTGGGGGAGGCCTTGGAAGGGGAGGAGCGATGGCCCGACGAGGTTCGCAACGGTGTGACGCTCCTGGCTTGGATGGTGGCTCATGGGCATCTGGAGCTGAAGGTGGCCCTGCGCGTGCATCGGGATACCGGGGAGCCCCTCCCGTTTGATTCAGTGGAAGACGGCTATGTGCACGAAAAATGGTTCATCCTCCGGGACGAATTCGGGAATCGGTTGTACGGCAGCGGCAGTCTGAACGAATCGAAGACGGCGCTGGCGTTAAACGCCGAGAACATCGATGTCCACTGCGATTGGTGGGAGGGGCAGGACCGTAGGCGGGTGGAAGAAGCCGAGGCGGATTTTCACAATCTGTGGGAGGGGGACCCGAAGAGTCTGCGGGTCATGCCATTGCCCGAAGCGGTCCAGAAGCGGTTGGTCCGCTTCGCGGAACACGTCAAAAGACCCGTGGAAGTGGACGGGACCTCGGCGGCCCAAGAACCGGAGGAGGCCTCGCCGTCCGCGTTGGAACGGCTCCAATTCGCCGTGCTTCGCGACGGTCCCAAGATGCCCGGAGGCCGTCGGGTGGGGATGGAGACGGCTCCGGTCGCTCCCTGGCCCCACCAGGCGGTGGTCGTGGAGCGCTTGGTGGAGACGTGGCCCTATTCTCACCTGTTGTGCGATGAAGTGGGGCTTGGGAAGACCATTGAGGCGGGTCTTGCTTTTCGTTCGTTGTACCTGTCCGGTCTGGCGAAGCGGATCCTCGTCGCCGCGCCGGCAGGGCTGACGATCCAGTGGCAGCGGCAGATGGCCTCGAAGATGTTGATGAGTTTCGGCCGAGTCCAGACGGGGTCCCGCCTGTCCTACGAATATATCTTTCCCGAGGAACGCCGGGTGACGGTGGAGTCGATGTTTGAAGGGGATCTGCTCATCGTCTCAACCGGACTGATGGCCCGGAATTGGGCGCGAGAGCTGGATCAGGCCCCTCGCTTTGACGTGATTCTGGTGGATGAAGCCCATATGGCCCGCAGGAAAAACCCGTCCAAAGGGCCGGGTGTACATCCCGACTATGGGAACCTGTACAACGCCGTCAAGAGTCACCTGCGGCCCCGGGCCGAGGCTTTGTGGCTCGCCACCGCCACCCCCATGCAAATTCACCCGGTGGAAGTGTGCGATCTGTTGGCCCTGACCAACCGAGTCGGGGCGTTTCAGTTCGATCCGGCGCTGACACTGGAGTACTACAATGTTCTGGGCTCATTGATCGAGGAGAAAGAGCTCAATCAGTGGCAGTGGGAGTTTCTGCGCCGGGCGGTGAAAGCCGTTCGACATCAAGATCCCTGGTTGTGGAACTTTATCCAAAAATATGTGATCGACAGCCGGATTCAGAGCGTCGCCCGGCGCTGGCTGGAGGAGAAGCAGCCCCCCAGGGGTCGCGATCGGCAGCGGATGCTCCGCCTGATGTTCGCCGCTTCCCCCTTGGCCCGGGTGATGATGCGCCACACCCGGAAACTTCTGGAGGAGTATCGGGATCGCGGCGAGTTGGCGGACAATCTCGCCAGGCGGCGGGTGTCGCCGGTGGAACCGGTATCTTTTGAGCCCTCGGAGGCGCGGATCTACAAGCAGCTTCAGCAATACAGCCGGGGCTTGGCCAAGCGGTTGGGCGGATCGGGCGGAGGTGCGGGCAGGCAGATGGTGAGTTTTCTGCTGAGCTTTTTGCGCCTTCGGTTTGCTTCGAGTTTCTACGCTTTTGAGCAAACCCTGAAGCGGCGTCTGCACAAGGTCGAGTTCACGTTGCACGCTCACGCGGCGGGAGAAGCGGGGAACGGGGAAACCGGGGATTCGGTCTCATTGGAGGAGGCAGTTACTGAGTCGGAGATTGAGGATGACGATGCCGCGGTGGTGGCGCTGCTCAAAGACCGGACCAAAGAGGATCTGGAGTGGGAGCGGTCTCAACTGAAGGCCATGTTGAAGGCCCTGGGTGATTTGCAGGGGCCTTCTTCAAAAATGAAGCGGCTCCTTGGAATTCTGAATGGCCGAAAAGATCCCGTCTCGGGGAGATTCCGGCAGACGGTGATTTTTACGCGGTTTTATGACACTCTCCGGGATATTCTCTCGCATCTGCGGCAGGCGGCGCCGCGGATGCGCATCGGCACCTACTCCGGGAAAGGGGCGGAGTGGTTTGCGCCGGATGCCGGGGGTCGGGGCGAGGCCGACCGGGAAGAAATCAAAGAACGATTCCTGCAAGGTGAGATCGATATCCTGTTGTGCACCGACGCGGCGGCCGAGGGCCTGAACCTCCAAACGGCCGACATGCTCATCAATTTTGACCTCGGATGGAACCCGATGAAAATCGAACAGCGCATCGGCCGGATCGACCGAATCGGCCAACGCCACCCGGAAATCTTTGTGGTCAATTTGTGTTATGCCGGAAGCGAAGAAGAGGTCGTTTACGGGCGGTTGCTGCAGCGCCTGGAACAGGCCAATCTTGTCGTGGGTCCTCAGCAAATGTCCCTGTTGCCGGTACAGCCGGATGAGTTTCACGATCTGGCGGAAGGCAAACTCGACATATCGGAATTGGAGAAGCGGCTGAGGGACCGGTTAGAAAAGCAGCGCCAGCAGGAGCAAACGATGCAGATCGATCCAAAAGATCTTTATGACATCTACCAAAGTCTGGTTAAGGAGCAGGAGCGCCGGCGTATACCCGTGGATTTGGACGCCATTTGGGAGGCGCTGAGCGGGTCGGCATATCTGCGGAAACTGGGCTGTTCGGTCCGGGAAGTCGCAGGAGAACCGGTATTGATGGTTCCAAGGCTTGACGGGATCGGAGGTCCCGGGTGGCTCACCGCGTCGCGTCAACTGTATGATACCGGCTTGCCGGAGCGGGAGGCGGGAGAACGAGTCCCTCTTCATTTTGCCTCTTACGGCGATCCTGTGTTTGAGGCCCTGCTTGACCACATGGAGCAACACGAACTGCCGGGTTGCATCAAACGTTTGGCCGTCTCGAGTCGGTCCCTGCCCGATGTGTCCCTGGTGGGTTATGCGGTTTTGTCCAAAGGGAAAGACGGCATGTCCATACCGATTCTCGTGCAGGGTTGGGAGGACCTAAAGGGGATCACTTTGGCGGAAAATGAGGTTTTGACCGAAGCGGACGTGGAGCCTCTGCGCGAAACCCTCAGGCGCAGGGCTGAGGAGGAATTTCGGGATACCGGGGCAGCACAGCGCTACGAACGGTACAATGAGCGAGTGGGGCATCTACAGGAGTGGCTCAATGATCGAGTGGCGTACGATCTTCTTCAGGCCAAGGGGCTCTCTCGCGGAGGGAAAAGCGGATTTTCAGCATTGGTCGAGTCGATCGCAGAGCTATGCGAGAGCCGGGAGAAGCTCCTGGTGACCGATTTGCCCGCCGATATCCTTCTCCGCTTCCGTGACGACCTGTTGTTTGACTCTGGAGTGATTCCGAGCTCCGCGGCAAAGGCCGATGTGGAGGTTCCCTGCCTCATGGTCCGGGCGGCAGTGGATGCCATGAACCGCGTCGCCTCCAGCATGAAGCAGCGATGGAGCGAGCTGTCTTGGAAGACGGTCGCCGCGCGGCTGCAGAGGGACGCCATCGAAAAAGAAAAACTTCTGTAATCAGTGCTGCACGAGGGCTCCCGGCCTATGGAACTACTTTGTGGTCGATTGCCGCCACAAGAAGACGGCTGATGCTTGTGGAGGGCGAAAACCAGCGCCCAAATCCTCTGAAAGCGGGGGCGGGTGCCGCCCGTTCGCCTGTCGCGCCCCCGCTTCCATCCCATCAGCGCTTCCGCACGGTAAAATTATCCTCCAACAAGAGCCAGTTCTGGGGGAACGGGTAGCCCAGCACCCAATAGCTCAGGCCCCGCAATCGATAACTTTTCACCAGGTTGAATTTCGCCTGGGCGCTTCGGGCATCTTCGAACCACACCTCGTGGCCCTGACCCCGGGCGTCCCAATAGCGAAAATAGGGCGACTGGGCGGTCCAGTCGTACTGGATGACGGCACCGTGCTGCACAGCCCGGCGCACCGCTTCCTGGTTGCTGATGGTCTCCGCCTGCATCCCGGGCCGGTGGGGAATCCGCCAATCCCGGGCGTAAATTTGAAAGCCCATCAGAATCTTGTTCCGCGGAATCACCGATACCGCGTAGTCGAGGACACCGCGGATCAGGTTGACGGGGGAGATGGCCCTGGGCGGCCCCAGGCGATAGCCCCATTCATACGTCATGAGCACGACAAAATCGGCGATCCGCCCGTGAGCCGGGTAGTCGTGGGCCTCATACAACAATCCCCGCTGGGCGCCGCTGGTTTTCGGGGCCAGGGACGTGGAGACAAAATAGTTCTCCGCGTGCAACCGGTTGACCGCCCGCTGGAGGAAGGCGTTGTAGGCCTGACGGTCCGCGGAGAGAACATTTTCGAAATCGATGTTCAGTCCGCGGTAGCCTTTGTTCCTCATAATGGCCACAATGTTGTTGAGCAGGCGGTCCTGGACGGCGGTGCTGCTGAGCACGGCATGGGCCCGGTCCGTCCCCAACTCCCGGGACGTGAAATTGGTGATGGCCATCATCGGCACCACCCGGGTGGCGACGGCAGCCTGAATCAGGGCCGTATCGTCGATCGTCTCCAAAGTGCCGTCGCTGCGGATGCGATACGCAAAGGGTGACATGTACGTGAGGTTCCGCCCCTCCCGGCGAACCTCCTGGGCGCCGGCGGGACTGAATTGAAAGGTAAAGGCGTTCACATCGATGGTCGGCTTGGGGCCGGGGGAGGGGGTGGGGATCACCAGCGCCAGGCCGGGGACCAGGCGGTTGGGATCCGGCAATTGGTTCGCAGCGGCGATTTCGTTCAGCGCCACCCCGTATCGGCGGGAAATGCTCCACAGGCTCTCCCCCCGCTGCACCACGTGGATCTGCATGATCGTACCCCTTTTCTCCATGATGGTCTGGGGTACTGTATTCCGCAGACGCCGGGTGCGTGCGCCCAAGGGCGGTCGCCCCGCCGCAGGGGGATTACTCGAAGGTGGGCAGGCGGTCGAGGTTATTCGCCGTCGTGCCGTCCGCCTCGCTGCGCAGAATGTCCCGGCCGTAACGCTGAACCACGTCGACGTGCTCGATTTCCCCTTTTTTCGCTTTCTCCACCGCCTCATCTTACCAATCGATCAGGAGCGGCGCCGGTGATCTCGAATTAAATGGGAGAACGGAAAAAGCAGATAGAACACGGCGAGGATGCCGAGCAGGGTTGCGCTCACCACCACGGTCCCGGTTTCGCTGTACAGGTCGGCGATCCAACCGCCGAGAATCGGCCCGATCATCACGCCGATGCCCTCCACGCTGGAGAAGACCCCCCAGCCCAGCCCCTGCTGGTCGTCCGGCACCTGGTAAGAGAGAACCGCATTCCACACCGGGAGCACCGCGGCGTAAGAAAGCCCTAAAACGATCGCCGCCAATATAGCGGCGTGAAGGCTCCCCACCATGGTCAGGGTGTAAAGGGTAAGGGCGAATCCGGCAAAACCGCCGACCAAAAACCACTTCCGCCCCCGCCGATCCGAGAGCCGCCCCATGGGCACCATGGCGATCACGGCACAGAACCCTCCGGCGATCAGCACGTAAGAATACTGGCTGTAGCTCAGCCCCACGTGGTGGGCGGCGTAACTGGGGAGAATCGGCACCAACATGCTGGCGGCGGTGGTCTGAAGCATCATGCCCGGCAGAAGGGGCCGCATCGTCCTCAGCCGCAGCCACAGCGCCCGAAACTGAGCGGCAAAAGAGGGGGTTTCCACCTCGGAGATGGTCTGGTCCGCCAAGCGCAGGGACAGAAGCCACCCCAGCACCCAGAAACAGACCATGAGCCAAAAGGAAAGGCGATAGCCCTTGTCGAGGAAAAAATTGAGGAGGATCGGGCCGGTCCCGAGCCCCGCCAGCCACAGCGTGTACAAAGCGCCCATTTGCGTCGCCCGGGCGGCGGTGGCCTTCACGGTGCTCAGGGCCACGATCCACACCGGCGAAATGCCGATGCCAAACACCCCGGCCCCCACGATCACAAGCCAGGCAAAGGGAGCCCCGTACGTCATGAACAGTCCGAACATTGAAATGAGCAGCCCCCCGAACACCACTTTTCGGGAGGAAAATCGATCCAACAGATGACCGAGAAAGCTCTTGGTAAAAGTGTCCATCACAAAATGAGCGGTGACGGCTGCACCGACGGTGGTGACGGACAGCCCCAGCCCGTTTGTTACATAGGTTGGCAAGAAAGAACCCAGGTATGCCCCCCGGACCATTTCCACGAAAAATAACACCATGGATACGGGCAAAAGGGCCTCTGTCACACCCGCTCGCTTCAATATCTCCATTCGATCCCCTTCCCGACGGCGGCCATTGGCCTGGGGCGGGGCACGGTTGGGCTCTGGCTCCTGTCTTTGTGACCGATGCCCTTTTGCTGTCAGCTGCCCGATGACCGCGCCCCGCCCGGGTCCACAGCCCCGACACTTGCCGATGCACCGGCACCCTTCGATGAGTCGATGCAAAATGGCGCTTACCGATGGACCGGGGCCAAGTGGATCCGCGATTGTATCAGTTCTAATGTATCCTTGACGATTGTATCGGCAGCAAAGGGCTTTTGCAAGGCCGCCATGGCCTGTCTCATCTGTCCGAGGCGGCGTTCGTCCCGGAGCAGCGGCCCGACCCGGTTCCGAAATTCGTCCATGTCCTTGAAGACCATTACCGCGCCCTTGCCCGCAAGGTACGAAGCGTTCTCCAGCTCCTGTCCCGGAGCGGGCCGAAAAATCAAGGTGGGCAGTTCCATGGCCAGGGCCTCGGATAGGGTGATGGCCCCAGCTTTCGTTATCATTGCCGAGGCCACAGCCATGAGTTCGTGGATCTGTTCCACAAAACCGAACACATGAATGGCCGGGTGGTCGGAGAAGGTGGTTTCCAGCACCTTACGTAACGGCTGGTTTTTTCCGCACACCACCACAACCTCCAGCTCCGGGTCTTGGGCCAGGGTTTTGCAAATCTGCCGGGTGTTCTGAAGCACCCCGTATGCCCCGCCCATCACCAGGACGATTTTCTTCCTCGGATCAAAATGGTATCTTCCATAGATTGTGCTTTGGTCCACCGGCGTCGCAAAGGGCTCGCGGATGGGGATGCCGCTCACCACGACGCGGTCTTCCGGGATCTGCCGCTGGACGAGACCTCGCTTTAAATCCTCCGTGGCCACGTAATAGCGGTCGATCGCCGGGTGAAGCCAGCGCTGATGGAGCGCAAAATCGGTGATCACCGCGGACAGGGGGATCTCCATGCCCAGCTTTTGCCGCAGCTCCGGCATGGTCGAGACCGGAAACGTGTTGATGACTGCGTCGGGCCGCTCTTCTTTCAAGATTCGCCGCAACGTCTGCTCCCCAAAGGAGTTGAGCAGGCGGGCAAACACCCCGTCCTGCTCCATATCCCGGGTGGACGCGTACATCCATCCATAAATCGACGGCGCCACCCCGTAGCCCATCAGATACGCATACCGCGTCATTTGATTGATCACCGGGTGCGCCTCGGCAAACAGGTCGAGCACCCGCACGTTTCGAACGCCCTTTTTATGAAAGCCGTTTCTCAAGACGCGGGCCACCTGAAGATGTCCGTCGCCAAAACTTCCGGTGAGAATAAGAATGTTCGGCTCTCTCGACACGCCTCACGCCTCCCGATACCCAAGCGGCTTGATCCGGGCACAGAGATGCCCTCTTCGGCATTCATACGCCCGTCTCTATTATAGGATGACCGTTTTGCGGCCGATTGGCAAGAGCGAGGAGGTTGCGGGAGTGCGCTGGGTGTCTGGTGGGAGGGACGCGTCGCCCCTCCCGTAGGCAACGATGGCTTCGAACTACAGGCGGCTTGGGGCCGGTTGGCCCGACGAGGCTTGGTTCCAGGACGGGAATTGCAGGCTCCACTGTTCGGTCAGCCGGCGCACCTCGGCGATGCGTTTGGGAAGCGGCGGGTGGGTGGAGAGCTTTTCAGCCGTCCACAACAAGAAGCCACGGTTTTGTTCGCTTTCGTGGATGTACTCATCGACGTTCACCTTTGGATAGAGGTTCTTGCCGACGGCCAGCATGGTCAGCCCACGCTCCGCAGCGGCGGGATCCGCCGTCACGAACGCGGCGATGCGGTCGCAGGTGTATTCGCACGCCCGGGAATACGCGTCGCCCAGAAACGGAATCCACCGGGACGGAAGGATCAGTATGTACTTGCTGACGTGCCGGCGCCGGATGTGGGCCAGTTCGTGGGCCAGAACGAACTCCAGGAGTTCATCCTCCCCGGTCCTGATCAGCTCGAAAATATCGGAGTATACGACGATCATGTTCCTGCCCAAAAAACGGGCGGCAAAGGCGTTCAGCACGCCGCCGGCCTGGGTCACATAGATGTCCGGCACAACGGGGATGTCCATACGGTCGCAGAGTTTGCGCACCCGATCGTACACCTCGGGAAATTGGCGCTCACTCAAACGGACGCCGTTTAATCGAATGTAGCCCATGCTCATGACGTGCAGCAAGAACGACAGGAACAGCAGAAGGATCAAATACGGGATCCCGACGATGGAGAGGATGAATGCGGCATAGATGATGATGCTGAGAATGACGCTCAGTACGTAATACCGTTTTTCTTTGGGGTGTACCAGCGCTTGTTCCATCTCTCGAAACTGCATTCTGTCGCCTGTTTCATTTTTGCTATCAACTCCTATCAAACATTGACAGACTTGACAGCAAAGCAGTTTACGCTCTCCGAGAGGCTGGCTGCTCCCCGAAGACCCGATTGGCGAGGCCATGGGGCCGAGCATCTGGAGTCCCGCCCGAAACAGTACCATCCGGTCGTCCGCCGACCAGCGTCCGGCACCGACAGTTTCCAAACGGCGGGGTGGTCCCTCGACGCTTGCGCGTCTCCCACCGGCAGGACAGGGATCGCTTTCGCCAACCCGGAAGGCCGTTTTGCCGAACCCTCCAGGATCAGCCACCCGGCGGCGCTCCGCTTGCGCCTCATCGTCAAAGCCGTGTTCCGTGCGGCCTTCGCCAACCCCCGCACGCTCTCACGGTCTTTCTCCCGCCCGGCCTGTCCCTGTCCCGTCCTCCCGGGAACATCCCGGGAACTTTGATTCATTCATGCGTGGTTCTCCCAGTAGCGCTTCAGCAAAATTCTTTTGACTTCTTTGTGTGGGGTGTACTTAGTGATCTCTTGGTCGCGAAGACGCCCCTTCACATTGGTCGCCGCCACATGGTCCGCATCTCCTTCATATCCGCACTTTTGGCACCGGAACGAATCACCGTTGCGGTTCTTGCCGTCCACCCACCCGCATCCGGGACAGGGACAGGTCTGGCTCGTATAAGCGGCGTTCACCGGTCCCGGATCGGTTATGGAATAAACATGGCACAAGTATTCCAGTCGCTCCCGGATCGCCTGCCGTTGCCACTGGCTCACCTTGCGGGACAGCCCCTTGTTCCTCGCCTTCCCCCGCAGGTGGGACAAATCTTCGTAGGCGATCACCCTCGGCCGGCGTTCCCGAAAAAACGCCCGAAACGCCCGGTTGATCTCGTTCTCGCACCACGCCCGGTACCGCCTGTGTCGCTTGTGCTGTTTCACCAGCCCCAGGTTGTGCCGCCGGATTCGCCGGGCCTTTCCCGGGTCCCGCTCCCGGTTTTTGCGATACAACGCCCACAGCTTCTGGCGTTCCCGTCCTTTGTCCAGCACGTGGTCCGACATCGCTTGCAGGGCCTGGCCGTACTCCGGTCGATACTTCTTCCCCGAGTCGTCCGTCAGAACTTCGGTGACTCCCAGGTCGATTCCTGCCTCTTCCTCCCCAGCGGGGTAGGTCTTTGGTTCCCGGCTCATGTGAATTTCCACCGCCTGTTCGTCCGGCAGCAGAACCACCCGCAGATTGCCCCTCAGCTTGTGAATCCCGGCAAGGGGGATCACGATCCTTTTTCCCGGGGACAACCCCATCACCGCCACATACTGCCGGTTGCCCACCATGAACACTCGGTACATCTGCTGATCCACAACAAAACTCCGGGCTTTCCTGACCCGCGGCCTCTTTCCCAGGACCCGGCGAAACAGCCGCTTCAGTCCGTGGCGGACCTTCTTCCGCCCGGCCGGCTCCAATTCGGTCTTTTTCCCGGCCAGATCCTCATCCCGAAAAATCGCCTCAATCTTTCTCCAATCCCGGGGCCTGTCCCCGAACTTGTCCAGCAACCAGAAGGCGTAATCCCGTTCCTTCGGGGTTAACCCTCCGTTGCGGTGAAGACGGTCCCGCACCTCGGCAATCGCCGCTTCCCACTGTCGCTCCAAGGTCCATAAGGCGTCTTCCAAGGCCATCTTCCACTGCCGGGCCTGAAGCCCGAAGGGACTCACAAACCCGGCGGCCACCCGTTCATCCCGAATTCTCCGTTTATACCCCAGATCCTTGAGGGACTTCACCTGCGCGTACTCCACCAAGAAGGCGTCCTTCTGCCGGGAATACGCCTCGGCCACTTCGACGATCTGCCTCCATTTCTCACGATTCAGCGGCAGGCTCTTTTGTCGGATCGTCTGTCGCACCGGCCAACTCCTCCCGAACGGCTTTGGTCAGTTTCCGCGCCCTGTAGGTTCTTGACCCGTAGAGTTTTGCCGCAAAATGCTGGACAATGCTTATTAGATCTTCGGCCAGTTCCTGGGCCGTTGACATGTCCTCGGCCTTGTTGACCACCAGAATCTCGCAACCGAACCGTGCAAACAGGTCCTCCAAGAAATCAAACCCAAACCGGACCAGCCGGTCCTTGTGAGCCACTTCCTAACGCCTGATAGAACATATCCTCGGTGTATCTGCGCTTGTTGGTGGGAGTTCGCAAAGGCACCAGCTTGCCTTCCCTGTCCCACGCTCGAAGTGTGGAGACGCTGACGCCGAGTTTCTCCGCAAACTCTCGAATCGAATAGAGCTTCACCTGAACATCACCCTATATCAGATTCTATCAGGTGACGTTGATTTTCGGCAAATCACTTCTCTTCTTCATAGAAGGCCAAAAGCTGTATTCAACCTCCTTTGACGGTCAGCGTTTCGGCACACGGAGCCTTTCATGGCTTCATTGTATTGAAGAGAGGGGTAAAAATCTACCACATCCGGAATTTCCCCTGTTCAAAAAGTTAACGGGCCCCGGACCGCTATTTTCCAAGAACGATGCGGTTTTGTACGAAAAGCCAGTGCCGGGACAGCGCAGGCGGTTCACCTATTTTTAACCCAATCTTTCCAACCGAAACCGGACGAAATCATTTATGCTGATGGATATCAACCCGGTGGAGGGAAGACATGAAGCAGTTACCATCACAATCCGTCGATCACAGCTTGTTTATCCATCAACTGGTCATCGGCGGGATCGGGCTCCTGGGGCTGTGGCAGGTGTACGTGGTTCGCGGGCTGTCCTGGTCAGCGCTGTTCAGGCTGGGGGACCCCGTTGCCGTAGTCGGATGGGGGATCCTTGTCGCGGCCGTTGTGATTGCCTTGATGTTTCTCTTGGCCCGGGTGTTTCCGGAGCAGGTCCGTTTGGAACAGCTGCCCTCTCTTCGTACCGACCAGATCATTGTGCTGATCGTCATCGGCGTTCTTTCGGAGGAAATCGTGTTCCGAGCCCTGATTCAACGATTTCTCCTGCTCGCGACGTCTTCGCCGGCCGGTGCGGTTGTCGGGGCTGCCGCGATCTCCGCTTTATTTCCGGCTTTGTACCGCAGACCGTATCGGGAACGACCTGTCCTTTTGGGCTCGGTTTTCTTGATCAATGCGATTTTGGGCTGGGCGTACTGGTATACCGGAATCTTATGGACTTCTGCATGGGCCCATTTTTTGATGCATGTTGTTCTCCTGCTTTTGAGGCAACAGCCGGTTCTGGGGAAGGAAGCGGGGAGGTGCCTCACAGCGTCTCTGGCACGATGGCTTTCGAGAAACAGGGTTCCCGCGATGACCGACCTGGAGAAAACGATTGTCATCAATCCCTGGAGTCTGTATCGGGGTCCGGCATTGTTTTGCGGGATTGGCTTATTGTCAGTTTGGCAGTTGTACGTCAGACATGGAGTGTCGTGGACAACCCTGTTTGGAATCGGCCATTCCTCGAAGGTGCTGGCAGTCGGAGTTCTTGGAGCCGTCCTAATGTTCTCTATCTCTCTGATACTCGTCAAATGGTTTCCGACCCCTTCCAAACGTGAACGCCTGCTTCTTCAGCTACGTCTTTCCCTGATTGTCCTTCTGATGGCTTTGAGCAGTTTTGCCGAGGAGATCATTTTTCGGGTCGTGATTCAACGTTTCTTGATTGAGAGCAGCTCATCGATCGTGCTGGGGATCGGCATATCATCGTTCATCTTTACAATCTTTCATGAACAGCACATGGAGCACCTGATTGTTTCTGCCTGGAGGTTTGCCGGAGGCGTGTTTTTGGGTTGGGCCTATTGGTACACGGGAAGTGTGTGGACCTCGGTGCTATGCCATTTTCTCGTGAACGTGGCAACCCTTGTCACGGCGAAATACTTTGACAGGGCGTAACCTTTCATTGTCTAAAAGTGCAATTTTGGGAAGTACCGGCGCCCTATGAAATGGCATTACAATCAAAAAGGGATCCGGTTCATATAATCACGGTCCTCGGAAGGAGGTGTGAATCGAGATGATGAACCCTGACGTCGTCATCCAAGCGTGGAAAGATCCGGGGTTCCGTTGCGGTTTGGCGGGAACCCCGGCACATCCGGCGGGTGAAGCGATGGAACGCCTCGACGAAACTGAGCTTGGGGCGATCTACGGGGGGGATGTGAATGCGGACACGACTCCCGCGACCCCGTGGATCGTCGCCAGCTCTGAGGCTTGCGGCTTTGTTATCGCCACGGGTGTGATCTGGGCGCTATCTCAGTTCAAGGCCTGCTGAGATTGCTTTCGCCCCACAGGAACCATCTCCGAAAGGCCCAATCTGAGAAAAGGACGGGAATGGACACCCGTCCTTTTCTGAGATTTGGCTTCTCTGCGCAACTTGGCAAGAAAGGCGGGCGGACGGTGAAGGTTGCGGCGGTGTTGGCGGCGTGGACGGCAAGGCGGATTCGTTTCAAATGCAGGCTTTGGTTTCAAGTTTTTCGGATGTACTCGGATTGGGTGACGGCACTGTACGTTTTGGTGCCGGGGCTTGGGTTTTTGGCATGGTGGCTGGTTCATTATTATCGAATGAGTCTGGGCTGGGCCGTGTTTGCGGACCAGGTCGCGGCGTTCGGTCTGACGTTTCGGGTCATCATGGCTGCGGTGACGATCGCCGCCCTGGCAGTGCTGAACATGTCTTCGTTCGACCGGCCGGCGATTGCGCTGGAGAGCGGGGATCGCCTGTTTGTGATGCTCTCTCCGTTGCGACGGTCGTGGCTGGCCGTCGGTCTGTGGGCGGAAGGGGTGATCTTCACGCTTCCCGTGCTGGGGCTGGCCGGCGTTCTTCTTTTCCCCTTGGAACGGATGTGCGGAGTGCACGCCGCCACCTGGTTCGGCTTTTTGGCCGTGACGGCCGGGTGCGAGGCGATGGTGCGGGCGGCCCGGCCACTGGGCCGCTCCCGGGACGGTGGACGGTGGAAACAGGTGATCTTCTCCGGCGCATCCCTCGTTCCGGGGGCGGGGACGGCTCTTGCCCTTTACGGCCGGCCGGGGGCGGGGTGGCTGGTGATCCTGTTGGGATGCGGCCTCATCTCGCTGCTGGCCTATCGTCATGTTGCCCGGACGGAATGGGAAGGGCTGTTTCGGGAACGACAGAGCCTGATCCTCTCCAAGCTATTGCCGGACGACGGCGATCCCCCGGCAAGGACCGGGCTTGGGTTTCACCGCCTTCCCCCCGTCGTCCTCGGGTTTGCAGAGAATACGCTGCGCCGCCGAGTCCATCCGGTGGTGTGGATCATTGTGCTTCGGGCCCTCCGGCGGAAGGGCACCCTTCGGGATCTGTCTTTTCTCACCCTGGTGGCCGTGCGCAGTCTCCTCGTTGCGCCTTCACTTTGGATCAAGATCATCTACCTGGGTTTCTGTGCGCTGCTTTTCTCCCAGTGGTGGCGGATGTATGTCCTCCCCCTGTATGAAACGGCGGTTCAGCGGCAGCACGTGGTCGATCCCGGCCGGCTGATTCGGGCGGCGTCCCGCTGCCTTAACTGGGCGGTCGTCGGGTCCTGTGCGGTGTGGCTGCTGATCTGGGCCTTCTTCGGTGCGCTCGGCGATGTCCTTCCCCGTCGCTGAGCCGCGGACACGGTAGGTCCCGAACCCGGGAACGGGTGGACATGATCCCGGCAATCCGGTCGAGGGGCCGATAAACAGGCACCTGCGGACAGTTGCGATGCGTACACTGGGGGCAGATCCGGTCGATCGTTTGTCGGGGTGGAAAGGGGGAGCGGGGATGCTCTTTGTCTACGGGGACAAAATGCCGCTGCGCATTCTCGACGAGGCGGATTTTTGGAAGCAGCAGGAAGCGGAACACACGGTGGTGATCCGCCAGTTGGTGCACAACCTGGAACCGCGTTTTGTCCGTGCCCTGCAGGTATGGGAGCAGATGTTGGAGCGGACCCGGGCGGCGGTGCGCCGGATGATCGAACTGTTTGTATGGACCGATCCCAGAGCGGCCGCTGTGTTTCATGGGGAACTCCTCCATCTCATTGATCATTGCCTGCGCGAAAGTCGGGCTTTCATTCATCTTTTGGACCAACTGGGCGTGGAGAGTCCCGCCATGTACAGCAACCCCACGGTGATGGTGGTCCTCAATCACATCCGCCGGGAATCCGAGTATTTTATCGGCGTGGCTCAGGCCATTCTGGCCGGCCACCGGCGGTACACGGTGCAGGGTGCCGCGGCCGGTTGACAGAATGCCGTCCCCCATGTGCCGTCGTCCAACAAGTCGACAGAACTCACCGGAGTCGTTCTCCTCTTACCGATGCCCCTTCTGGATACTCCACGGCCCGCCCGTTCGCATAAGAGGGGACGGGCGTATTTTCTTTCACTTTTTCCCATTTGGACATCGAATATTTGAAACGAAAAACAAAAAACAAGGAATATACAAAATTAAGAGCCCCTTAATCAAAATTGAAGTTGACCGCCACAAAATGGCGACGCTCACCCCATAGAATAAAAGTTGCCCCGGGAAACTGTTCCATCCCAGAACAACCCAGCACGGACCCGCCGGCTGAGCAAACGGTCCCTACAGGCCACGTTCCATGATCACGACGGCTTTGCGGAGGTGTTTGCTGCCGGAGAAGGCACGAAGGGCTGCAACGATGGGACAAGCTGCGACGGAAACCATGGCCGATGGTGCGGATCAGATGTCCATGACAATCCATGTCGGGGGGATGAGCCGGATGGAAGCGATACCCCATGCAAGGCCGCTCAGTCCGCGGGAGAAAGAAGTGGCCCTGTTGATCGCCCGGGGGTACAAGGACGAGGAGATCTCCAAGGCGCTGTACATCAGTCGGCGGCGGGTCGGAGAAATCGTCTGTACCATCAAAGAGAAATGGCACGTTCGATCGCGGGTGGAAATCGGCGTGATGGTTTATCACCTCGGTTGGTTGGTTTTCAATGAGGTGCGGGCGGAATGAGCGCAGTCCGGGTTCCCTTCGTCGAGCAAATGGAGGAGAACGAGTGCGGATTGGCCTGTTTGGCGATGATCCTCGGCCATCACGGCCACCACGTCGCGCTCCCGGAGCTGCGGGACCGGTTCGGCGTTGCCCGGGGAGGGATCTCGTTCTATCATCTGGACCAAATTGCGCGTCAGTTCGGGTTGAAGCCCCGGGGCTATCGCGTGGCCCCCACCCATCTCGGACAATTGAAACGGCCCGCCATTCTCCACTGGGAAGGAAAACATTTTGTCGTCCTCGAGAAAATCGGCCGGCGCCATGCGCGGATTGTGGATCCCGCCCATGGGCGCATGAGACTGTCCGCGGACGAGCTGGCGCAAAAATTCACCGGTTATGCGCTCATTTTCGAGCGGGGGGCGGATTTTCGACCCCGTCGGCGCGGGTCCCACTGGCGTTACTTCGCGTCCCTGGCTTTACAGCATCCCGGGTGGCTGGTCGGAATTGTCGCCGTCTCCCTGTTGCTGCAAGGACTGGGGTTGGCGGTACCGGTGTTGACCCGGTGGATGACCGACCAGGTCCTGGTGCCCGGACGAATCGGGGCGGTGGGGCCGGTGGTGTACAGTGTGGCGCTTCTGGGGCTCACATACTGGTTGGTGTCTTACGTTCGGGCGGTGGCGGTGGCCCGGCTGCAGCAGGCGATGGATCTGTCGATGATGGGGCAGTTCATGGAGCGCCTCTTTCGTTTGCCCTATGGATTTTTTGAAAAACGCAAAGGCGGGGATCTGCTGTTTCGCGCCAACGCCAACGTCTTGATCCGGCAAATCCTGTCCACCCGGGCGGTGTCTTTGGTCATCGACACGGTGCTGTTGGTGGTCTACGCGGTGTTGATGCTGATTCAGTCTTGGGCGATGGGGGTCGCGGTGATCCTGGCGGGCGCGGCGCTGTTCGCCCTGTTGGTGGCCGGGACCGGGGTGAGCCGCAGGCTCACGGCCCGGGAGGTGACCGCCCAGGTGCAAACCCAGAGCTATCTGAGCGAAAGTCTGCAAAGCGTGCTCGACATTAAAGTCCTGGGGATGGAAGGGGATACCGTCAAAGGGTGGCGGGGTCTGTTCGACGAGCAGCTGCGGTCGACCTGGCGCAGACAGCTGTGGATGGCCCTATTTGACACCGTCTCAAGCAGTTTGCAGTACATCCTGCCTCTGGGTGTGCTGGTGATCGGGGCGTTCAAAGTCGCCGCGGGGGAACTGACCCTCGGGGCGGTGCTCGGGTTTTCGGCCCTTGCCACGATGTTCATCGTGCCCATCGTGTCGTTGTCCGGGACGTACAATGAGCTTCTGTTCCTCGGCTCATACCTGCAGCGGATTTACGACGTGGTGGCCTCGACGCCGGAACAGGAGATCGAGGGGCTGGGGCGGCGGGCGGATGAACCCCGGGGCGAGCCCCGGGTTCGCCCGGTCCAAGCGCCGGTGCAATCCTTGGCAAGGGTTCGCCGGGAAGGGGAGGAGCCGGAGCCGGCGGTGCCGCCGCTCGCCGCGGTGCCCCGGGCGCAGGTGCAAGCGACGCTGCCGGCGGTGTCTCCGGCGGCTCCGGCGCCGCCTTCGGTCCCGGTGCGGTCTCCGGCGCCCCCGCCGGCGATGACTCCTGCGGCGATGACGCCGACCCCGTCCCCGCCTCCGGCGGAGGGGGCGGAGCCGGAAGGCCTTCTCGGGATCCGGGGCGGGAGGGCGGAACAGGGTGAGGGAGACGGCGAGGCGGGCGCGCTCCCGCATACATTGCCGCGCGGTGCCGGCCGGGCGCAAGGTCGCGACGTACATCCAGGCACCGCCCGCAACCTCTGCCGGGCGCCGCTCAGCGGCCGGGTGGAGCTGGAAGACGTATCGTTTGCCTATGGCGCATTCAGCCCGCCGGTGATTCGGGACATCCGTTTCGCCGTGCGCCCGGGAGAAAAAATCGGCATCGTCGGCGCGTCCGGGGCCGGAAAGAGCACCCTGGTCAAGCTCCTCCTCGGGCTGTACAAACCCACCGCCGGTCGGATCCTGTACGACGGGGTGCCCTTGGAGGAGTGGGACTTGTCGTGGCTGCGGAGCCGGATCGGGACAGTGCTTCAGGAGAGCCGGCTGTTTCAGCGGACAATCGCCGAGAACATCCGCATGAACCGTGCGGACCGGCCGGAGGAAGACGTGGTGTGGGCGGCCGAGCAAGCGGCCATCCACGACGACATCCTGCGGTTGCCTCTGGGGTACCACACCCAGGTCTCCGAAAGCGGGGGGAATTTTTCCGGGGGACAGCGCCAGCGGTTGCTTCTCGCCCGGGCGTTGGTCATACGCCCCGCCCTGCTCATCTTGGATGAAGCCACCAGCTTTCTGGACGCGATGACCGAGCGGACGGTGGACGAGCGGCTGTCGGAACTTCGCTGCACCCGGATCGTCATCGCGCACCGCCTGAGCACGGTGGAAAATGCCGACCGGATTCTGGTGATGGACCGCGGAAGCATCGTAGAAATCGGGACGCATCGGGAGTTGTTGGAGCAACGAGGGCTTTATCACCGATTGTACGCGGCCCGGGAGGACCATGCGGCCGGGCGGGACGGCGATTTCGTCTCCGGGCGCGGGATTCCCGAACGACACGATCACAGAGAGGGGATGGGAAAATGACCGGAAAGGGCGTGCGAAAACGAATTCAGGTGGTGCTGATGGCTGGACTCGCCGGGGGAGTGGCATGGGGTGCTCTGGACAGCGTCGGTGTCGGCCGGGCGGCGGGTCTGAAAGGCGTTGACGCCCCCGCCGTCGCCGCGTCGGTGGACCGGTCCGGAACCGGAGGGGCGCGGACGGCCGGCGAGCCGGGGACAGCCGGCCAACCCGTCCGGGGGCCTGCAGACCCGGAGGCCGGGAATCGACTGCTGGTGGTGTTTAAATCCGGGCAGGTGCCGGCCGGTTTGGTGGACGCCCTGTCGGCTCAGCCCGGGGTGAAGGTGACCCCCCTGCCCGACATCGGGGCTGTGGCCGTAAAAACGGCCACCCGGGAGGGCGGCGATGCGGTGAAGCGAGTTCTCACCGCCCGGTTCGGGGGAGACGTGGACGCGGTGGGGGCCGATCCGATTCTCACGCTCAACACCGAACTCAACCGCCCGGTGGGGGAGACCTTGCCGCTTTCCGCCGTGGATTTAACATCCGTGCAGGTGCCGCCCGTGCCCGGGGCAGCCCCCGGGGCCACCTCGCCGGCGGAAAACGTTTCCCCGGCGTCAGCCAAGCTTTCCCCGGCCGTGGACAAGGCCGCCCCGCCGGCGACCGGTGCCGGCTCGGCGGCGACCGCGGTGACCACCGGCTCTTCGGTGGACGTCGACCGCGCGGTCCTCTATCAACAATGGGGCTGGGACATTCAAGAAGTGACGGAAAACGGCAAGAGTTTCGCCGTCCAACCGGGCAATCACCGGGTGAAGGTGGCGGTGATCGACAGCGGGATCGACTCCAACCATCCGGACCTTCGGAACAACATCGTTTCGCCTGGTCGATCGTTCGTGCCCGGAGACCCCAGCACGGCGGACGACTTCGGCCACGGCACGATGGTGGCCGGCACCATCGCCGCCGACGGGCTCCTTCTCGGCGTCGGTCCGCACCTGGGGATCGTGCCGTACCGGGTCTTCCAACACGGAGACGCCCAGTCGAGCTGGGTGATCCAGGCGATTGTTCAGGCGGTCAAAGACGGGGCCGACGTCATCAACCTGAGCCTGGGCACCTACAAGTCCCTGAAAAATCCCGCCGACCGAGCGGACCTCCTGGCGTATCAGAAAGCCGTGGCCTACGCTCTGGTCCACGGTGTGACGGTGGTCGCTTCTTCGGGGACAGACGGTGTGGACATCGGGAATCCGGCGCAACTGGCGAACCAACTGGGGCACCCCGGGGATCTTGAGGTGCACGCCCCCGGCGGGCTGCCCGGCGTTCTCACCACCGCCGCGACCAATCGACAACAAGCCCGGGCCTATTACTCGAACTATGGCCGGAATGTGGATCTCGCCGCCCCGGGCGGGGATTTCGGCCCGCTGTGGGACAGCGAGCATATCGCCGATGTTCGGAACATGTGTCTGGTGACGTATCCGACCAACCTTCCCCAGACGCCGCTGAGCCGGATGGCCGGGCTGCCCAAAGGATACGAATGGATGATCGGGACCAGTTTGGCCGCGCCGAAGGTGGCGGCGGCGGCCGCTCTGGTCATCGCCCAGGAGCGGGACAAGCGGGGTGTTCGCGGCGTGCTCGGGCCGTGGACGAATCCGGCGAATCCGGTCACGGTGCGGAACATCCTGGAGAGGACGGCGGTGGATGTGGGGACGCCCGGGCGGGATCCTGAGACCGGCGCCGGGGTTGTGGATGCGGCGAAGGCCCTTCAAGCGGTGCGATGAATCGGTATCCGGGGGGAGTGAATGAAGATGTCCGTTTTGATGTTGAGCCATGTGAAACCGTCGTGGTGGTGGCGGGCGTGCACCCTGCGCGAGCGGCGAGACCTGCTGAAAGGCGGCCTGGACGCCGCGAGGCCGGGCTGCAGCCGGGCAGGAGCATCCGAAACGGTACTTCAAGAGGACGGCCGGGGATCGCAGGGCCGGAGCGTTGTCGGGCAGGACCGTGCAGAAGACGGCAAACAGCGCCTCGAAAGGGGTTCCGGACAGGGGCTGTTGGAGCAGTGGCGGAAGAAAGCGTTACTCCTGCAAGACGAACGGTTTCGTCAGCGCCTCGCGGCGGATGACCTGGACGAGGCGACCATGGAGGCGCTGCTCCACCTCGCAAACGCTGAGGTCTGTCCCCTGGCCGGCGATGTGAAGGAGCCGGAGTGGGTCGGTGTGTTTCGGGAGGCGATGGAACTCGCCCAAGAAGATGACGGGAAGGCGGTCCGTTGCCTGGGATTGGACCAGGCCGTTCGCCCGTTTCTCCTCTGGGCTCTCCGCGCATGGGAAAGGCATTTTTTGCCGACCCCGGACGATGAGCGCATTCAATGGGAACCGGTGATCGGTTCGGCGATTCAGACCCTGGGGATGGAGTTGGTCCAGGTGGCCGCCCGGACCCTCGTGCTGGAGTTAAACGTGTGCCGGCTGCGGGAGCAGCTCGAGGGAGAGACCCCCGAGGAACGCTTTCAATCCTTCGTGCGGCTCCTCGGGCGGCCGGAATTCCTCTCGGCGTTCTACGACGAGTACGCCGTTCTCGCCCGGCTGCTCACGTTGCGGACAAAATTTTATGTCAACCATGTGACCGAGCTGCTCGACCGGTATTTGCGGGATGTCGAGCGACTGGTGCGTGAGCTCGGGCTGGACGGCTCGCCCCTGGTCGAACTTCATTCGGGCGTCGGCGATGCCCACCGTCAGGGCCGGACCGTCACCCGTCTCCGGTTCGGTTCGGGCGCCCAAGTCGTGTACAAGCCCAGACCCCTGGCCGGGGCGGTTCGGGTGCAGCGTTTGCTCCGCTGGCTGGGTGAGAAGGGGTTCCGGCCGGAGTTGGGCACAGTGGCGATTCTCGAGGGCGACGGGTACGGCTGGGAGGCGTTTGTGGAAGCGAGACCCTGCCCGGACGAGGAAGCGGTGCGGCGGTTTTACCGGCGGACCGGGGCGCTGCTCGCCGTGGCCTATTGCATCAACGGCAATGACTTTCATTTTGAAAATCTGATCGCGGCCGGGGAGTCTCCCATTCTGGTGGACTGGGAGACGATCTTTACCCAGCGCCCCCCGTATGCTTTTCCCGATAGCGCCGACGTCCGGGCTAAGGATCAGGTGGCGCAATCGGTGTTGGTGACAGGCCTCTTGCCTTTGCTCACCTTTCAGGGGGCCGACGGGGTCGGGGTGGAGCTGAGCGGCCTGGGGGGCAAAGAACAGTGGCTGCCCCACCCGGTGTTGCAGGTGGAAAAGGAAGGGACGGACGAAATGCGCTTTGTGCGCAAGCCCAAGACCATCGATCCGGCGGTCAATCGTCCCTGGATGGAACGGGACGGGCAGCGGGTGGTGGTGGAGCCCGGGGATTACGTGGACGACATCGTGGCCGGGTTTGTAGAGGTGTGTGACCTTTTTGCCCGCCATCGCCAGGAGTTGCTCGGACACGGGGGCGCACTGCGGTCCTTCGCCCGGGTGCCCATCCGGGTGTTGGTCCGGGCGACCCACCAGTACGCAAATCTGCTGATCGAGTCCTATCACCCCGATTATCTGAGGGACGCCCTGGATCGGGAACGGCTGCTGGACCGCATCTGGGCCGCTCCCATCGATCTGCGGTTCATTCCGGCCGAGCGGGACGATATGATGGAAGGGGATGTGCCGTATTTTGAGACGGTCCCGGAGTCCCGGGATGTCTGGGACAGCCGGGGCCGCCGGCTGGCCGGTGTGTTTCCGAAAACGGGGATGGACGCCGTGGTGGAGAGGTTGGAAAACCTGGACCCCGCAGATGTCCGCCGCCAGGCGGGATGGATCCGGGCCTCTTTGGTGGCGGCTGGCAGCGATCGCGAGGAACCGGCCATCGGGAGGGGAATTCCGGACCCGACTCCCCCGCCGGCCTTCGGGATCGGGGAGCTCTTGGGCGAAGCAGAAAGAATGGGCTGGGAGCTGGTGGACACGGCGATTTGGGGGCCGCGACGCAGAGATTGCACCTGGATCGGCCTGGGCGTCAATCACCGGGGCCAGTGGAACGTGTCGGCCCTCGATGCGGGCCTGTACAACGGTGTGGCGGGGGTAGCTTTCTTTCTGGGATATTTGTCGGCGGTGACCGGGGACGAGACGTTCCGGGCCGCGGCCCGGGCCGCCTTGGAAACGGCCCGGGGAAAAACGCCATTTTTAACCCGCTTCCCGTCGGCGCTGTTCGGCCTGGGCTCCGTGTTGTACGCCGTGTCTCATTTAGGGCCTTTGCTCCAGTTTCCGGGTTGGGAAGAGGATGTCCGGCGGATGGTGGGGCAGCTCGGGCAGGCGGTGGAAGCTGACCGGTCTTACGATCTGCTGTCCGGCGGGGCCGGGGTCATCCACGTACTTTTGAACGTCCACGAGCAGTTGGGGCTTCAGGAGGCGTTGGAGGTGGCGGTGCGATATGGGGACCATCTGTGTCGGAACCGCCAGCAGTTCGACTCCGGCACTGCCTGGGTGGGAGAGGGTCATGAAGGGAAGGGTCTGGCCGGGATGGCCCACGGCACGGCGGGGGTTGTCTGGGCACTGTTGCGGCTGGCCGCCGCCACCGGGGATGAAACTTACCGCCGGGCGGCGGAAGAAGGGCTGGCGTATGAGCGGTCTTTGTACCGCCCCGAGGCTGGGAACTGGCTGGACCTGCGCCATGAAGGGGATGCGGCTTTGCGTTCGGTGAGCTGGTGCCACGGAGCCCCGGGCATCGGGTTGAGCCGGGCGGCCTCTTTGGGGTGGGTGTCTGCCGAGCAGCGGCGGGGGATGGTCGACGAGCTCCACGCGGCGCTCCGCACCACCAGCGCCCAGGGCTTGGGCCGCAGCCACTGCCTGTGTCACGGGGACCTTGGCAACGCGGAACTCCTGCTCTGGGCGGGGCGGCGATTGGGGAACTGCGCCCTGGTGGAGAAGGCCCGGTGGATCGGTGCCGAGGCGGTGAAGCAGATGCGGGACGCCGGACGCTACAGGCACGGGGTGCCCATGGGGCTCGAGACGGTGGGGCTCTGGCTGGGGTCGGCGGGCATTGGGTATCAGTTGATGCGCCTGGCAGTTCCCGCCCGGGTGCCTTCGGTGCTGCTGTTGGAAGGGGCTTCCCCGCGCTCTGGAGGGTGCGGGGCGGAAGGGGATGAAGGATGAGCCGAAGGGGCAAGCGGTTTGCTTTGGAGTTGTTCGGCCAGGTCATGGTGGGCGTGTCCGGTTGCGTGCTGATAGGGGTGTTGCGCATTCCCTGGGCGACCGTTCTCATGGTTGCCAGTCCCCTAGCCGTTTTCGGATGGGGTACGGCGGTGGCTGTCATCGACTTCCTCTTGGTGACCGCCATCATCTACGCCGTGCCCGAAAAGGTCAGGAACTGGACATGGGGGGATGAAAATAAAAGGTTTCTCGCGTTCCACAGCAGCCTCAGTACGGCCCAGGAAGTTGTATTCATGGCTGTTACCGCGGTGGGGGAAGAAATCTTTTTCCGGGGAGTGGTCCAATCCCTGGCTTTTGAACTGTGGTCATCGCCGGCCGTCGCGATCGGTACGTCTGCCCTGTTTTTTGCACTGGTTCATTCCCGTTTCATACAGCAGCCCTTTCTTCTGGGTACGGGCATTGTGAGCGGCGCTTTTTGGGGATGGTTGTTCTGTATCACGGGAACGATTTGGGCAAGCGCCTGGGCCCATTTTCTTTTTAACATGGGATTGATTCTCCTATCGAGACGGGCCGCCCAAGCAGGTTCCTGGCCGGGGTGGGGCGAGGATGCACCCGGGCAGGCGGCCCCGGAACCGGGCGAGGAAGAGAGCGAAGTTCTTGCTGCGGGAGGTCGCGAACGAAGGAGCCAGGGCTTTCGAATCCTGGCCGGTTTTGTGATCGGCCTGGTACTGGCCCTGGTGATGGGCCTGGCTCTTATTCGTTAAGGTTTCGTTGAGGTGCCGGCCGAGCCAGGTTGGACAAGACGCCGGGCGTCCCGCCTGTTTTGGGGGAGCCCCGGTGGGCCCAAGCAATTTTGATAGTAAAGGGGAATGGATGTGAATCAAAAGAGCGGTGCGCTGCCCGTCGGGGCGTATTACGCCACGGGTTTCGGGTTCGGCGCTGCGGGGCTGTTCATGTTGTGGTTGACGCACCATCGGCGGGGGGTGCCGTGGAGCGAGCTTTTGGGGTTGGTATCGCCATGGCAGGTTTTCGGACTCGGGACGTTGCTGGCCGTTGTCCTTATCGGCTTTGAAATGGCCATCGCCACGTTTCTGCCCGAACGGTGGTGGGCGGACGACGGCAGGAACGCGTCGTTTTCGCAGCTTGGCTACGTCAACATTTTTTTGTTGATGTTGATCATTGGAGTCGGGGAAGAGTTGTTTTTCCGGGCCGGATTTCAGCGGCTTTTGGTCAATGGACTGGGAGACGCGGTCCTGGGCATCCTCACAGCCAGCGCGATCTTCGCTTTGTTTCACCCCTATTGGAAAAAGCCGGTTCTCATGGTCTCCGTGTTTGTCATGGGGGCGGTGATGGGCTGGGGCTACTGGGTGACGGGCAGCATTTGGACGTCAGCCTGGTGTCACTTTCTCGTGAATTTTGTCATGACCTTGTTTGGGAAAAAGGGCATGTTTCTGCCCCGGCGTTCCCCCGGTGAGCCCTGAGTGACAGTGGTGCCTGGATCTGGGAAGGGGGAGGGGAAGGACCGGTGCGGTGGAAAACGAACGGGTTATATTCATTCTACATGCTCAAGGGCGGCGAGCTTCTGTGGGGTTTGTTGATCATGTGGCTCATCGATGTCCATCACGGTCTGTCCTGGCCGGCCACCTTGGGATTTCGGGACCCTCTTCAAATATTCGGCCTTGGCACCCTGTTGGCCCTCGTGATGATTGGCGCAAAGGTTGTCCTGATCCGAATGTTCCCCCATCGTTGGGTCGTGAACTTGGCACAGAAAGACCGGTTTCTGAAGCTTCCCTTTTAGCAGGTGCTCATGGTCATGGGGCTGACGGCAGTGGCCGAAGAGCTGCTGTTTCGGGCGGGAATGCAGAGAATTGCGATGGATTTCCTAGGATCCGCTTGGCTGGGCATCCTGGTGACCGCGGTCGTGTTTGGGGCGCTGCACTTTCGTACATACCGCTCGCTTCTCGCCCGGGTGGCGATCGTGGGCATTAGCCTCGTTTTTGGCTGGACTTACTGGTGGACCGGAAATCTCGCCGTTGTCGTGTGGTGCCATTTTGTCTTCAACGTATTGCCCATCATAGCAAAGCTGAGAAAAAACCGTAAATTCATGAAGTACCCGGTGGATTTGTTCATTTATAGAATCGATTTTGGGCGGGGTGAAGGTTCCCCGCCACGCTCTGGGAAGGGAGGTAGAGCGGATGGACCTGACCCCGGAAGAGATGGGGAATTGCCCGCGGTGAGAACGGCATGGAGCCGTCGGGGATGGGATGGGCGGCGTTTCGCGCCTCTTTCCTGAACGCTAGAGAGAAATGTGCCATTTTGCGAAGTACCGCTGGGGGTTCTGGACCGCTACGATACACATGAATGGACAAGCCCCCCGCGGCATGTCCATGACCCATCGCTTCAAGCGGAAAGGAGGGGGAGTATGACTCGGGAGGAGATCATTCGCGCGTGGAAAAGCCCGGAGCAAAGGGCGGCCGTGGCGTTGGCGGCTCACCCGTCCGGTGCGGCGATGTCGGAATTGGATGAGATCGCCCTTCAAGAGGTGATTGGCCGGGGAGATGTACAGGCCGAAAGCACACCGCTGTGCGCTTTTGGCGTCGGCTTTCTGGTCGGGGCCGGTATTGGTGTCCTGGTCTCTGTGGCGAAGTGCTAATGGTCAAAATTTTCGGAGGTGATCATGGTGCAGAACGAAGCGATCATCCTGGGTTGGAAAAATCCCGCTCTCCGCAATACGCTGCCCGCGGCCGTGGCTCATCCCGCGGGTGACGCCCTGGCGGGTTTGAGCGAAGAAGAGCTGCTGGCGGTGTACGGCGGCGGTGATGTGCAGGCGGAGACCACCCCGATTTGCTACACCGCCGCCACCGTGACAGCGAGCTCTGCGGCCTGTGCCGGCGTGGGGGCCGGGATTGTGGCCGGGGTTACGATTGTTCTAACGATTAAACGGTGTTGACGGGGCGACCCGCATGACTGGTCGGTGAGTTCGTTTAAAACTCGTTCATCGGGAGAGGATGAGGGACACGATGCGGGAGGAGATCATTCGCGCGTGGAAGAACCCGGAGCGGCGAACAGCAGATGCTGCCGCCCATCCGTCTGGGACGAGCCTCATGGAACTGACCGACGGAGATCTGGCATTCGTGCAGGGAGCGGGAGATGTTAACGCCGAATCGATGACACCTGGGACAATCACCATTCCGATTTGGATTTATTTCGGCCATCGCTACTCGATTCTCTTCTGCTAAGGGTGGGTTTGGCCCTCAAAAGGGGAACGTTTTGGTCGAATTCTACAATGTTCAGTTTGCCCTGAAAGGGGTGAAGCGAATGGGCAAGAAACGGCTGTTTATTGAGCAGTTGGAGCAGCGGTGATCCACTTCACCTTTGTTCATGACCCCCGGGGATCCGTCCATGGTGACGACCATGGCGCTGGGCGAGGAAGGCAACCCGCCTTTCCCTCCCATCAGCACGGATATGGTGGGGGAGGAAGGTGGTCATAACCCCCCGCCGATCGCCACTACCTTCATGGTGGGTGAAGAGGGTGGCCACCCACCCGGTCCCCCGATCTACAGCACCTTGGCTCTGGGTGAAGAAGGCGGCTATACTCCCTTGGGCTGAGCTCATGATTCGACACTCGCACTTCAAAAGGCAGGGTCGCGGCGGAGAGTCCGCGGCCCTTTTCGCGTGCGCCCGGCATGGGCGTTGACTGGGTGGTGAAAGTCCACTGCAGGCGAGGCAGCACGAGTCTGCTAGCCAAAGGCAAGGGTGTCCGCTGCGAGGCGGAATCCGAAGGAAACCGGAGGCAAACCCACGGTCCGATGAACAAGAACCTCATACGAGGCTGCGCCGTTCGGATGAGCTGGCGTAACACGGCGAAATCCAAGGCTGCCAAGGGGCGGTGGAGTATATGAGGCGGGCGCGGGGGGAAGGTCAACGTTCTTACCCGGGGAGGCCTGTCGGACACGCCAGAGAAACTGGCAACCCGAATCGAGAGGTCCGGCTGAACCGGCAGGAGTCAGCAGAGGGCATAGTACCCAGGAGGTCATGAACTCAGGGGAAGGCCAACATCAAGTCAGAGGTGAGACCGGTGCGTTCGCGAAAAGGACGAAGACAGCCGAAAACCCTGAACAGGGACTGCCCACGGGAGGAAGTGGTGAAGCTGCGGGGGACTGTGGGAGATCCGAGCCCTTCTCCGGCACAAAGCGGAGCCTCACCCCGCGGAGACCAAGGTGACGGCCTGATGGAAAAGGTGGTGGCCAGGAATAACATGCTGGCCGCCCTGAAGCGGGTGGAGCAGAACAAGGGCGCGCCCGGCGTGGACGGCATTTCCACGGAAAACCTCCGGGAACAGATCCGAGCCGAATGGCCGCGCATACGGGAAGAGTTGCTCACGGGGACCTACCGACCGCAGCCCGTGCGCCGGGTCGAAATCCCGAAACCCGGGGGAGGCAAGCGGATGTTGGGGATCCCCACCGTGATGGACCGCCTGATCCAGCAGGCGCTCCTGCAGGTGCTGACGCCGATCTTTGACCCGCAATTTTCGGAGGCCAGCTACGGGTTTCGCCCCGGAAGAAGGGCCCACGATGCGGTCAAGAAGGCGAGGCAGTATGTGGAAGAAGGATGCGAATGGGCTGTGGACATGGACCTGGATAAGTTCTTTGACCGGGTGAATCATGACATCCTGATGGCCCGGGTAGCCCGGAAGGTCACGGACAAACGAGTGCTCAAGGTGATTCGCCGGTACCTCCAGGCAGGGATCATGGTGAACGGGGTGGTCATGGAAAGGGAGGAAGGGACGCCACAGGGCGGGCCACCGAGTCCACTGTTGGCGAATATCCTTCTGGATGACCTGGAAAGGAACTGGAAAAGAGGGGCCACAAGTTCGTCCGGTATGCGGATGATGCCAACATCTACATTCGAAGCAAACGGGCGGGGGAGAGAGTCCTGGCCAGTGTCCGGAAATTCCTGCAGGAGAAGTTAAAACTCAAGCCGGGCGAGCAGAAGAGCACGGTGGACCGACCGTGGAAACTCAAGTTTCTGGGGTTCAGCATGTATAAACCCAAAGCCGGGGAAATCCGAATCCGCCTGGCGCGGCAGTCGATTGACAGGGTCAAGGCAAGGATACGAGGACTCACGGCGAGGAACCAACCGATCGCCATGGAGGAACGGATCCGGCGCCTGAACACGTACCTGGGCGGATGGATCGGATACTTCGCCCTGGCGGACACGCCGAGCACCTTTGAAGCGATCGAAGGATGGATACGGCGGAGGCTGCGGATGTGTCTCTGGAAACAGTGGAAACGGGTGCGGACGCGATACCGTGAACTGCGCGCGCTGGGGCTGCCGGAATGGGTGGTGCGCGAGTTCGCCAACGCCCGCAAAGGGCCGTGGCGAATGGCCCACGGGCCGATGAACAGAGCCCTGGGCAACACCTACTGGCAGGCCCAAGGCTTAATCAGTTTAACCGAACGTTACCGAAGGCTCCGTCAGGCTTGATGAACCGCCGGATGCGGACCCGCATGTCCGGTGGTGTGAGAGGACGGGGGCTAGCCGCCCCCTCCTACTCGATGTGCAGCGTTTGCTCCGCTGGCTGGGTGAGAAGGGGTTCCGGCCGGAGTTGGGCACAGTGGCGATTCTCGAGGGCGACGGGTACGGCTGGGAGGCGTTTGTGGAAGCGAGACCCTGCCCGGACGAGGAAGCGGTGCGGCGGTTTTACCGGCGGACCGGGGCGCTGCTCGCCGTGGCCTATTGCATCAACGGCAATGACTTCCATTTTGAAAATCTCATCGCCGGCGGGGAGTACCCGTTTTTGGTCGACTGGGAGACGATCTTCACCCAGCGCCCGCCGTACGATTTTCCGGATACCGCCGATGTTCGGGCCAAGGAGCAAGTGGTGAACTCGGTCCTGGTGATGGGCCTTCTCCCGCTGTTGACGTTTCAGGGGGCCGACGGGGTGGGGGTGGAGTTGAGAAACCAGCCGCCGCATCCTCCCCATTTTAATGGGGAGTCAAGGCGGCCAAATCCTTGTAATCTCCTTCAATGGTACAATAAAACCGTGGCAGGTGAAGAGAATGCCAGTGGTCAAAAACATAATCTCGACCAAACAGCGTATTGGGAGATTTATCACCGGTTCTCCGGAGATGATCCGGCGGACGGAAGAAATCTATCGGGCCGTCTTGGGGTTTTACCTGGACGTGATCCATGACAATCTCGACAAACTGCCCGGGTGGGACAGGAATTCCGGCACAAGGGCGCTGGAAAGACTGACGGTTCGGACAGAACCGCGAATGAACAGGAAAACCGGGAAACCATTCGGTGGCAATCCCGACCCGCCTTACCCGATCGACGCCGTTTGGCCGAAGTTTCCGGCATATCTGCGCCGGGCGATTATCGCCAAGGCGATCGGCATGGCGAAGAGCTGGCATTCCAACTATCAGTGGTGGCTCAGAAAAAAAGGAAGGATCCAGGAAAGAAACGAAAGGCGTGTTGCCGAAGGCAAAAAACGAATCCCTTTCGACGAACACCCGCCGAAGTATCCGGCGGCGGGCAACGTGGGCATCACCTTTTACAAAGGCGACTTCAAGAATCTTTCGCTCGAAACCAACACGATTCAGCTAAAAGTCTGGGACGGGAGCGACTGGCGGTTCATCACCGTGGAAGTGGAACCCACCCGTCATTCAAGGAAGCTCCATCTGGATGATTCGTGGGAGATGACGGTGCCCACTGTTTATGAAAGAGAGGGTATCTTCCACCTGGTGACCGCCTTCGAGAAAAAGTCCAACGTAATGAAGTTCACCGACTACTACCGGTCCAAGAGGCCGAAGGTACTGGCCGTGGACCTGAACCTGGGCCGCAAGAACCGGGCGGTGTGCGCCTTGGTGGGCAAGGACGGTACGGTTCACAAAGTCAGGCACATCGGCCTGACGGCGTGTAACAGGTAGTGTCCCGTCAAGTGGTGTAAAATCACCATGTGTGTCAAGAGTGTGACAGGGTTGTCTTTGTCCCCGCCTGGAATGCTATCGCCCGTCGTCGCTCCGTCAAGGGACGCTGCGCTTGACCTGTCGGTCACCCTTGACCTCGCTCCTTCCGGGCGAGTGTCGGCCACTAGGGGACAAAGCCAAGGTTTGCGTGTGGCATACACGCCCCTCCTCCAGATGTAGATCTACTTCTGTAGCACGGATCCGGACGCGAGCAGGGTCTGATCCGGCTTCAGTTTCGCCATCGATTCCAGGCTGAAATACCGACGGGACACCATCCACTCCTCATGTTGTTCCTGCAGGATGGATCCCATCAGTCGCAGCACGGATTCCCGATTGGGGAAGATCCCGACGACGTCCATCCGCCGTCTCATCTCACGGTTAAGCCGCTCCAGCGGGTTGGTGGAGCAGATCTGCCGCCAGTGCTCGCCAGGCAGTGCCATGAAGGTGGGTACGTCCTCCTCCGCCGCCTCCAGGATCTGCATGGCCTTCGGGAACTTGCCCCGCAGTTCCTCCACCACCCGGCGCAGCTGTTCTCGGGCCGCCTCCTGGGTGGGCTGGGCAAAGATGGTCCGGATGATCGCCGCCACCATCGGCTGCTGTTTCTTCGGCACTTGGCTCAGGACGTTGCGGAGGGTATGCACTTTGCACCGCTGCCACGCAACGCCGGTCAGCACTTCTGAAATCGCCTGCCGCAGGCCAAGGTGGGCATCACTGATGACCAGCCTGACTCCCCGAAGTCCACGCTCTTTCAGCCCTCTGAGAAACTCGGTCCAGAACGCCCCGTCCTCGCTGGTCCCGATGTCAAACCCCAGCACCTCACGCTCCCCGGTGTTCGTGACCCCGATGGCGATCACAAAGGCCATGCTCTGAACCTGCCCACCTTCCCGCACTTTGGGGAAGGTAGCGTCCAGCCAGACATACGGGTACTCCCGCTCCAGCGGCCGATTTTTGAACTTTTGAATGTCCTCATCCAGTTGCTTACACAAACGAGACACTTCACTTTTGCTGATGCCATCCAGCCCCAGTGCCCGAACCACATCGTCCACCTTGCGGGTGCTGACCCCATGGACATAGGCCTCCTGAATCACGGTGGCCAGGGCCTGTTCCGCCCGGCGGCGTGGCTCCAGAATCGATGGGAAAAAGCTTCCCTGGCGAAGTTTTGGGATCTTCAGCTCGAGGGTCCCGAGACGAGTATCCCACTCCCGTTTCCGGTAGCCATTGCGGTGCGTTACACGTTCCTCAGTACGTTCGTAAGGATTGGCACCGATCTTTTGCGTGGCCTCCGCATTGATGAGAGACTGGGCAAACATCTGCATCAGTTCACGCAAGAAATCGATCTGTTGCTCATCCTGGATCTTGCGAATCCACTCAAGAACTGCGAAACTGTCAAGGGGAGCCATCGCTGCATAACCTCCTACTAGTTTACTTTCCACACTCTAGTAGACACGCACGGTGGCTCCTCGTCAATTGGGGAGGACCAAATTTACACCACTACCTGAGACTCTAACCGTGTAAACACGACGGATGTCCACCACCTGCTGGGGCTCATTGCCCGGAACGTGAGCGGCCTGGGGATCGTCCCGAAGGGTCACCGGCCCTGCAAAAAGCTCTGGCGCAAGGTTCACGCGGCAAACGACAATTACGCCCACCACCTGAGCAAACGGCTGGTTGACATGGCTGTGGAGTGGGATGCTCGGGTCATTGTGTTCGAGAACTTGAAGCACTTCAGGCCGGACAGGAACAAGCACGGTTCGGCCAGGATGAGGCAGAGGATCGGTTACTGGCTGCACCGGAGAGTCATGAAGTACACCGCGTACAAAGCAAAAGCACGGGGGATTTTGGTTGCTCTTATCTCTCCGAAGGACACCAGCACCCGGTGTTCGCTGTGCGGCTCGCTGGAGACTTCGAGGGCCGGCAACATCTTGGCGTGCAGGAACTGCGGCACCGTTCACAACAGCCACGTGAATGCGGCTATCAACATCGGCATGGCCTGGTTCATCCGGGAGGAAAAGCGGTTGCAACAAAAGACCGCCTAACCACATTGCGAAAGCCTGCGACTCCCGAAAGGGAGGGGTCGCCTGCGGGACGACGTTCCCGGCAGGTGTCCGGGAATCCAGGAACCCGTCCAGCCTAAGGGGTCAGGAAAGCCTGGGCGGCAGCCCCGCTGCCGGATGCCGAGGCTTCTCCCGCGCCTATGGATGGATGCCTCTCACTTCAGTGGGGGGAGGATTCACTGCGGAGGAACTCGTGGGGGTGCACGGGGGAGCCGATTGGGTGACACCTTTGATCACGTCGATCGTGCCGCCCATCAACTTCACTCTCACCTATAGCTACCGGTTTATTTGTGCCTGATTCCGGCCCGATCTGCGCCATTGCGGCGACCGTGGCGGCGAGTTCCGGGGCCTGCCCTGGAGTTGGTGCCGGGATTGCAGTGGGCGCCACGGTGGTTTTGTCGATTCGCCACTGCAGGGGTTGATCGAGATGGCGAAAAAGCGCCTGTTCATCGAACAATTGGAGGAGCGGCAATCCACCGCTCCGCTCATGGTCGCGCCGGTGGATCCCTCGCTGGTGATGTCCACGATGATTGCGGGAGAAGAAGGGGGCCACGGCGGCCCGATCATGACCACCATGAGCGTCGGGGAAGAAGGCGGCCACCCGCCGATCCCGCCGATTACCACGGATATGGTTGGCGAGGAAGGCGGTCACGGTCCCATTACGTCGATGGTATGGGGCGAGGAAGGAGCTTTGACCACGCATATGGTGGGTGAAGAAGGCGGCATGCCGCGCGTCTGAGTTGCGTGGAGCCCGATCCGGGGCAAAACGGCGTGGCTTTTGTCGTCCCCCGGATCGCTCCCGTCACTCTTCTACCAAAGCCAGTCCCGGGCCCGGGGGCGCGAGCCAGTCCCACCAGCGGGCGGGTGGATCCGCCGGCCCCGGGTTTACCCGAGGGTGCGGGGGGCTTCTCCCGCCGCCCGGTGGGGATGAGGGGTGTGGTTGACGAGATAGATGCTCGCGGCGATCAGCAACAATCCTGCAAAAAGCCATCCACTGATCGTCTCATGCAGGAAGAGTGCGCTCAGCACCACGGAGATCACAGGTACCAGAAAGGTCAGCGCAGCCACGCGACTGACCTCGCCCATCTGGACAAGTCGGAACCAGATCAGCCAGGAAGAAGAGACGCCGAAAAACATGGCGAAGGCCACCGTCGCTAAGAATGGCCACGTCCACTGAATCTCGGACCAGCTTTCAAATAGGCTCCCGGCCCCCATCATCCCCGCGCCGCCGAGTAAACATTGGATAGCCACCAGCCACATCATATCCACCTGGGCCTGCACGCGCTTCAGGTACACGGTGCCCGCCGCCCAAGAAATGGCTGCCGCCAATCCCAGCAAGATCCCCAGGCCCGAGGCGGAGCCGGGCAGGCGGTCAAAGCTGCAGGCCGCGACCCCGAGCAAACCGAGTAATAAGCCCACCACTTTGGTGGGGGCGAGGGTCTCCCCCAGCCATTTCCAAGCCAACAGTCCCACGAACACCGGTTCGGAATAGACCAGGAGCGAAAACATCCCCGAGGGCAGGTACACCAGCCCCACCGTCTGGAGTCCGAAGAACAAAAAGACGTTCAACAAAGAAGAAATCGCGTAAATCCGCCAGTTCCTCCGCCATTGCAAAGCTTTCCATCGCGGCAGGGCAAGGGCGGCCATCAGGACGCCGCCGAGGAAAGTGCGAAGTCCGGCGTAAAGGAGCGGAGGTGTATAGTTTAATCCGAATTTGTACACCGGCCAGCAAATCCCCCAGGTCAGCACCAGGGCGGCGATGTAGCCGACCACCGGCCAGGCGAGCTTTCGAGTCACCTCCACCCCTCCCTTGTCTTGGTTTTGTACAATCCTCAGGGATCTATAACCATTTATACTCTATAACGATTTTAGCGAATCAGCGAACCCCGGACGATCCCCCGTCGGGGAGGCGCGGCGGATGGCCTTGAGCCACAAGGAGCGCATGGCGGGAAAAAGGCATCTCCCGGGCGTTAGCAGGCAATCCTGGCGCTTTTTCTCGGATAGCTGGGGTTTTTCGGGCTTAATGGTCGGCGGGGAGCGGCCGATCCATATAGTAAGGAAATCTTTCGGACGGGAACGACGAGAGGACCCGGGCGGGAGGGATCGACGATGAATGGTGGCATTGTGCCGCCTCTGCATACGGGAATGCCCGTGGGGCGGGAGTTGGTGGACGCGTCGGCGCAAGAACAGACGGCGCCGGTGGTTCGGGTGGAAGCGCCGACGCCGGTTTTGCCGACGAAGACGGGGAATGAAACGCAGGGGGACCCGAAGAAACCATCTCCGGAACAGGTGGAGCGCTCGGTGGCGCGCATGAATATGGCCGCCCAGATGGCCAGGACCCATTTGAAGTTTGAATTGCGACAAGACGAGCATCAGGTTGTCGTTCAGGTGATCCGTGACGATACCGGCGAGGTGATCCGCCAGATTCCACCCGGGGATCTCATTGCCATGGATGAACAGATGCGCTCGGTATTAGGCGTATTTTTCGATCAAACCATATAGGGGGTGCGGGAATGATTCTCGGGGCGACGGGGTCAACAGGATCCAGCAACAGTTTCAATGCCATCGACTACAGCCACATCGCCGGGCTCGCCTCCGGCATCGACACGGACAGCATGGTCAAAGCCATGATGCAGGCGGAGAGCATTCCCCTGAACCGCCTGCTTCAACAAAAGCAGATTTGGCAGTGGAAACAGGACGATTACCGGCAGGTCAACAGCGCACTCTTGGATTTTCGGACCAATGCGTTGTTCTCGATGAAGCTCCAATCGACGTTTCTGGCGAAAACGGCCGGGTCGACGAATTCGTCCGCTGTCTCTGCGTCAGCGTCTGCGACGGCGACCGCGGGTACGTACACGGTTTCCGTGAATCAATTGGCCACCGCCGCGTATGCGGTCAGCACATCTTCCGTTGTGGCAGCGGGTAAGACGTTTGATCCCAGCCAGCCATTGTTATCACAGTCAGGCAATCTAGCCAATCCAGTTGTGTATGACCAATTGGGGTTCCAAGAGACTGTGACGGTTGCGGATGCCGGTGGAGGGAATCTGTATGCTCAATTGACTCATGGAATTGTCAACC
The DNA here is from genome assembly GCF_000092905.1 of Kyrpidia tusciae DSM 2912. GTDB lineage: Bacteria > Bacillota > Bacilli > Kyrpidiales > Kyrpidiaceae > Kyrpidia > Kyrpidia tusciae. The sequence goes on along the minus strand of NC_014098.1, from coordinate 2,896,255 downwards.
CGGACACATTCTCCGTGAATGTAAACGGAACCATTTATTCGAAGTCAAATGGGAACTTGGTGGTGAATGGAACTGCCGGTGCGGGACAGATCGCCTTGGACACGACCACAGGTAAGATCACTTTTGGGAGCAGCGTCACGGTTGCCGGAAACACAGTGACGGCGACATATGACTGGGGGTACAGTTTCAGTGTAAACGGATTCACCGCCAACCAAGGCGGTTCTTCGGCCGCGATTGATCCGGCGAAAATGTCTCTCAACGATATCATCGCGCTGGTGAATGGAAGTACGGCTTCGGGCGTGACCGTGTTTTATGACAGCGCATCCGGTAAAGTGTCGGTAACCACACAGACAACGGGCTCCAACGCGACGCTGAATCTGAGCGGACAGTTTCTTACATCCGTCCTGAAATTGCCGACTTCCGCCACGGGGCAGGACGCGTCGTTTACGATCAACGGGCTGACCACCACTAGTCATTCCAATTCCTATACGCTGAATGGCGTGACGTTCCAATTTGGTGCGACTGGGTCGGCGACGGTGACTGTCTCCACCGACGTCGACTCCATCGTCAAAGCCATTGAGGGGTTTGTGGATAAATACAACAGTCTGATGAAGACGATGAACGATCTGTACCACGAGAAACGGAACTACGACTATCCGCCTCTCACCGACGATCAGAAGGCCCAGATGACCCAGGATCAGATTACAAAGTGGGAGACAATGGCTAAAAGCGGCATGTTGTCCAGTGACCCCCTTTTGGGGAATGTTATCGACAGCCTGCGGGGAATTGCCGGGTCGGTTCTTCAGGGACAGGCGCCTTCCACGGTGAACGGGCAGACCGTGACCCTGAACAGCTTGGCGTCTATCGGCATCACCACGGGAGATTGGTGGGAGTACGGACAACTGCACGTGAACGAAGATCAACTCCGGGCGGCGGTGCAGGCGGATCCCCAGGCGGTGATGCGGCTGTTCACCAATCCGACCTCGAGCTTGACGGATACCAGCAGCCCGGGGGCCGGGATTGCCGCAAAACTCTATAATGCGGTCAATACCGCCATCGACCAGATCAGCCAAGAGGCGGGCAGCGCGTCGGACCTGGTGGACAACAGTTGGATCGGTCAACAGGTCCGGGAGATCGACACCCGGGCGGCGGAGATGCAGCAGCAATTGGACCAGAAACGTCAGTATTACTACCAACAGTTTACCGCCATGGAACAGGCCCTGTCCCAATTGAACAGCCAAGCGGGATTCTTTCAATCGATGATGGCGGGTCACTGATCCGATAACCTGTCATCGAACTGGCGGAATCGGATTAAGGGAATGAACGGGGGTGAACGGGATGACCGATATGGATCGGGCCTCTGTCGCCTATCGCAATACGGCGGTGCAGACGGCGGCGCCAGACCGGCTGTTGCTCATGTTATACGATGGATTGATCCAGTTTCTCGAAGCAGCCAAGCGGGCCCTTGTGGAGGGTCGCCGTGCGGACGCCCATGCGTTTCTCTTGCGGAGTCAGGATATCTTGCGGGAATTGACCGTAACGTTAAAGATGGATTACGAGATCTCCCATTCTCTGGCGGCTTTATACGATTACTATCACCGTCGTTTGGTGGAGGCGAACGTCACCAAGGATCCGGTGCCGGTGGAGGAAGTCTTGGAACAGGTTCGGGAGTTGCGCGAGGCGTGGGCGAACGCGGCTCTCGCGCTCCGACAAGCTTCCGTCCGCGCCGAGCAACTCGGTTCCATATGAGAGGAAGCGACCATGAGTTTAGACAAAGAGGGACTGTTAGCGGTTTTGCATACCCAACAAGGACTTTTGAAGCGGATGTCAGATCTTGGTGAGGACATTCTCCGGGCGGCCGGTGAAGAGGACGCCGTGCAGCGGGTGATGACCTTATCGGACACCCGGAAAGAGGTATTTGAACAGCTCCGGGAAGTCATGTCTCCCGAGGATCTCCGCTTGGCCGCACTGTTGGACCATCCGGATCCCGAGATCCGGGATGCCGCCGGTCAGGTCAAAGACCAGTTTGAAGCGGTGATGGAGCAGGACCGCCGCTTACAGCAAACTTTCGTCAATCTTCTCGGGAAGGTGGGTGACACGTTGCTCGGGCTGCAACAGTCACTCAAAGTTGAAAAGACCTATCGCCAGGGTGGGGGGACGCCGGACGGGGTTTTTTTTGACCGTCGAAGGTAATCGCTTCGGGCGGAGATGGCAAGGGCCGGGACCACCCCGGGATGTCGAGGGGCCGGCCGGGATCGCCGATTCAAAAGGGTTCCATGGAGTCAGGCTGCACTTGGGTGATAAAACCTTGGTGCAGCTCTTTTTTGTGGGGAATGTGGATGGTGTGGATAACAGTCCTCTTTTCCCCAAAGCAAGTGGTCCGGGTTGTGGATAAATCTGTGGACTCGTGGGTGTTGCCGGCCGGCTCACGGTTGGCGGTTGCGGGCGGGCGTGGTATGGTGATCGAGTAGGGAGAGGGGGTGGAGGATCATGGGCCACCTGGACGTAACTCCTGTCGGAGATTCGGCGGTGTTGATCCGGTTCGGGGACGCTGTCGAGGCGAGTACTCACGCCCGGATTATGGCTTTTGCGGATCATTTGGAGACCGTGCCGATTCCGGGCATGGTGGAATGCGTCCCCGCCTTTACCACGGTGACCGTCTTTTATGACCCCTGCCGGGCGTCTTATTCTGAAGTGAAGGCTGAATTGTTGCGGCGGCTGACCCTCGCTCCTGCTTTTTTGGACCGAGAAGTCCGGGTGGTGAAGATTCCCGTGTGTTATGGCGGGGAATTTGGCCCCGATCTCGAAGATGTGGCCGCCCATCACGATTTGACGGCGGAGGAAGTGGTCCGCATCCATACGGCCGGGGAGTATACCGTTTACGCCATCGGTTTTGCGCCGGGATTTCCCTATCTCGGTGGGATGTCCGAGAGAATCGCCACTCCCCGCCTGGCGACCCCCCGACTCGCCATCCCCGCGGGGTCGGTGGGGATCGCCGGGGGGCAGACCGGGGTGTATCCCATCGAAACGCCGGGAGGTTGGCGGTTGATCGGCCGGACCCCCCTTCGGTTGTTCAGGCCCGAGGACGATCCACCCAGCCTTTTGGCGGCGGGAGACCGGGTGAGATTTTACGCCATCGATCGCGACGAGTACGATCGCCTGGCCGCAGGGGATGACGGGGGATGATTCGGGTCGTGAAGCCCGGTCTGCTGACCACGGTCCAGGATTGTGGGAGAGTTGGCTATCAAAAATACGGGGTCATCGTCAGCGGGGCGATGGATGGTTTTGCCCTGCGGGTCGCCAATCTTCTGGTGGGGAACCCGGAGGGCGCCCCGGCCGTCGAGATGACTTTGGTGGGGCCGCGGATCTGTTTCGAAGAGCGATCCCTGATTGCCATAACCGGAGCGGGTCTTGTGCCCCGCATCGATGGCGCCCCGGTCCCTCTTTGGCGGCCCGTTCTGGTGCGCTCCGGCGCGGTGCTCGATTTTGATCCGGAGCCCTCGGGGTGCCGGATGTACCTGGGGGTGGCCGGGGGGATCGACGTTCCAAAAGTGATGGGCAGCGGGAGTACGTATTTGCGGGCGGGGATCGGTGGGTACAAAGGGCGGGCGCTTCAGTCGGGTGACGTTCTGCCCGTCGGGCGGCCCGGGGAATGGGCCCGGGCCCTCATGAACACCTGGGCATCGCAGCTCCAGGGGAGAAGCTTTGTCCCGGCACCCTGGGGTGTGGATCCGCGCCTTTTGCCGAAGTACGAACCGCATCCCCAGGTGAGGGCGATGACCGGGCCGCAGTTTGAAGCTTTTTCCGAAGAATCCCGGCGGAGGGTATTCGAAGCGGATTTTGTCGTCCTGCCCCAGTCCGATCGCATGGGCTATCGGTTAGATGGGCCAAAATTGGCGCTGGCCCGGCCCATGGAGATGATCTCCGAGGCGGTCACCACAGGCACCCTTCAGGTGCCTCCCGACGGGCGGCCGATCCTTCTGTTGGCGGACCATCAGACGATGGGCGGCTATCCGAAAATCGCCCAGGTGGCGACGGTGGATCTTCCCGTGGTGGCCCAGGTCCGCCCGGGCGGGCGGCTGCGTTTTACCCGGATTGAACTGGAGGAAGCCCAGAGGTTGCTGAGGAAGCGGGAAGCAGACATCGGCCGGTTACGGGCTTTTTTGCGCTACGCCCGGGTATGACCACCGGATTTTTGGCGGGTGGCGCGGTGGCACGGCGGCGCGCCCCGTCGCGACCAAAGGGGGTAATATGATGTACCGCATTGATCTGAACAGCGACATGGGGGAGAGCTTCGGCGTCTACACCCTCGGCCAGGATGGGCCCCTGCTCGATGTGGTCAGTTCCGCCAATATCGCCTGCGGGTTTCACGCCGGCGACCCGGCGGTCATGCGCAAGACTGTCCAACTGGCGGTGGAAAGAGGGGTGGCGGTGGGGGCCCATCCGGGCTTGCCGGACCGGCAGGGATTCGGACGCCGAAACATGGCGATCACTCCGGAAGAGGCCTACGATATGGTGGTCTACCAGGTAGGGGCGCTTTATGGTTTTGTCCGGGCCGCCGGAGGGCGGATGGAGCATGTGAAACCTCACGGAGCCCTGTACAACATGGCCGCGAAGGATCCCACCCTCGCCCTGGCCATCGCCCAGGCGGTTTACGCCGTTGACCCGTCTTTAGTTCTGTTTGGCTTGTCGGGCGGTGAATTGGTCAAGGCCGGCCGGCGGGTCGGGCTTCAGACCGCCAGTGAAGTGTTCGCCGACCGGACGTATCAGGGAGACGGGACGCTGACGCCCCGTCGACAGCCGGATGCCCTGATCCGGGACGCGGATCAAGCGGTCGCTCAGGTCATCCGCATGGTAAAGGAAGGCAAAGTCAGGTCCCAACAGGGTACGGACGTAGAGATCCGGGCGGATACCGTTTGTATCCACGGGGACGGCCCCAATGCTGTGGAATTCGCCCGGCGCATCCGCCAAGCTTTAGCGGCGGCGGGAATTGCGGTAAAAGCCGTGGGGCGGGTCTAGCGGGTGGAGGGACAATGTTGCCGGAAGGCGCGGCGGCAAACCGGCGGTACCCATAAAATTTCATTTGCATGGCGGATGTCCTTTCTTGTAACATGTTAACGTTGACGAATATACCGAGATCCGGTAGAGTCATATTGACAGAGAAGTGCGGCATTGGCGTTTTGCTGCAGATCGGGTGGACAAGCCCTTCGCAGGCGAGATTCAAGAGCCGCCGAACACACAAAGGGGGATCTACAGGTGAGAGATTGGGTCCGCAAAGGCTGGGCCGGGGTCGCCGCTTTGGCACTGGGGATAGCCCTGGCGGGGTGCGGCGCGTCCTCCAGCGCACCTTCCGGGGCGTCATCGACGGGCGGGGGAACCAACAATAGCAGTCAAGTTTACGTGGTGGGCACCGATGCGGCTTATGCGCCCTTTGAGTCGGTGAATCCCCAGACCAATCAGATCGAAGGATTCGACATCGACTTACTGAATGCGGTGGCGAAGGCGGCGGGGTTTCAGGTGAAGTTTGAAAACACCCCGTGGAAGGGCATTTTTCAGGCTCTGTCCATTGGCCAGCGGGATATTTTGATTTCCGCCATTACGATCACCGATGAGCGCAAACAGTCTATGGACTTTTCCAATCCATATTTTCAAGCGCAGCAGATGATCGTGGTGCCGCCGGGTTCGCCGATAAGGACCCTTCAAGATCTGAAGGGCAAGAAAGTGGGGGTCCAGACCGGGACCACCGGGGATGAGATTGTCACAGATTTTCTGGGCAAAACAGACCCGAATATCAAGCGTTATGACACGACGCCCCTCGCCTTGGAGGATCTGAAAAACAAAGGGGTCGATGCCGTGGTGGCCGATAACGGGGTGGTGCTCGACTATATCCGTCAGAATTCCTCCAAGGGATTCGAGCATTACACCGATCCCAAGTTTCCCAAGGAATACTACGGCATCGCCGTCAAGAAAGGGAACACGGCACTGTTAGAGAAGATCAATGACGGCCTCGCCAAGGTAAAGAGCGACGGCACCTATGACACCATTTACAAAAAATATTTCGGATCGGCTCCCCCGGCGGAATAAAGCGCGGCTCGGGTTCAAGGGGGCCGGCGGTGGGCATGGAACCTCGGTGCGGTTCCGTGCCCATTTCGTGTGTGTGGGTATCGCGCCAGGAAAGGCGGGCCGGAGGACCGGCTGTGATCGCGCAAACGAGGAGGGAACCCGGTGGGGTTTCATTTTCGCTGGGAAGTCATTCGGGACTATTGGCCTCTCATTCTCCAAGGAACTCTGGTGACCATCGAGGTCACGGTGATCGCCGTCCTGGCCGGCACGTTGCTCGGTCTGATTCTCGGCTTGATGCGGCTGGGGCGGGGCTGGTGGTGGCGGTGGCCCGCCTTGGCTTATATTACATTTTTCCGGGGCACGCCCCTTTTTGTGCAAATCCTTCTGCTGCATTTTGCCGTGATCCCGCTGTTTAACGGCGGGCGGGCTCTGGACGCGCAGATCTCGGGCACCATCGCGCTGTTGCTCAACTCCGCCGCGTATGTGGCGGAGATTTTTCGGGCGGGGATCCAGTCCATCGACCGGGGCCAGATGGAGGCGGCTCGGTCCCTGGGGCTGCGGGCGGGCCAGGCGATGCTGTACGTGATTCTGCCCCAAGCGTTTCGCCGCATGCTGCCGCCTCTCGGGAATGAAGCCATCGCTCTTCTCAAGGATTCATCCCTTCTGGCGGTGATCGCCGGGGGCGAGATCGCCACCCAGATGAACCTGATGTTCGGGCGGATCCTGTCGCCTTGGGAACCCTTTTTGACCCTGGCCTTTGTGTATCTGGTCCTGACCTTGGTTCTGCAGCAGGTGGTGGCTTATCTGGAGAGGAGGTACGGGCAGGCGTGATCCACGTCCGGGATCTGCACAAGCGCTTCGGGGATCTCGAAGTGCTCAAAGGGGTCAACTGCGATGTCCGGGAGCAGGAGGTGGTCTGCGTCATCGGCCCCTCCGGTTCCGGGAAAAGCACATTTTTGCGCTGTTTAAATGGCCTGGAGACGGTGACCTCCGGGGAAGTGGTGATCGACGGCATCCGGGTGTCCGATCCGAAGTGTGACATCAATGCCGTGCGCCGGGAAGTGGGGATGGTGTTTCAGCGGTTCAACCTTTTCCCGCATATGACGGCTCTGCAAAATATCATCCTCGCCCCGATGAAGGTGAGAAAGGTCCCCCGGGAGGAGGCCATGGGTCAAGCCCGGGCCCTGCTGGCGAAAGTTGGGTTGTCAGACAAGGCGGACGCCTACCCGGAACAGTTATCCGGTGGGCAACAGCAGCGGGTGGCCATCGCCCGGGCTCTGGCGATGAAGCCGAAGGTGATGCTGTTCGACGAGCCGACGTCCGCGTTGGACCCGGAAATGGTGGGCGAGGTGCTCGCCGTGATGAAAGACCTGGCCAAAGAGGGCATGACGATGATCGTGGTCACTCACGAAATGGGTTTTGCCCGGGAGGTGAGCGACCGGGTGTTGTTTATGGACGAGGGGATCATCATGGAGGAAGGGGATCCCGCCCAGTTGTTCGGGGCCCCTCGGTCCGAGAGAACCCGGGCATTTCTCAGCAAGGTGCTTTGAGGCTTGGTGCCCCGGCCGCGGTTTCGCCCTTGGGGTCAAGCGGATGTGCCTGCCGGCCCCTTGGCGGTATTGATTGGATGTGTTTGGCGTACACTACGGGTAGCGCCACCGCCGTTCCCGGACGCTTGGGGGCGGCCGCGCAATTACCCGAGGGGAAGGAAGGAATCCATGCAAGGACGAGTCAAATGGTTCAACCCGGACAAGGGGTACGGGTTTATCTCCCGAGAGGACGGGGAAGACGTGTTCGTTCATTATTCGGCCATTCAATCCCAGGGATTCCGCACGCTGTCCGAGGGACAATTGGTGGAATTCGACATCGTTCAGGGGGCTCGGGGTCCTCAGGCGGCCAACGTGGTGCCGATGGGGCTGTGAGCCCGGGGGGTTCGTTGTTTCTCTGATCCATCCGCGACGCGAGGAATGGGAGCCGGTGTCCGCCTGTGGCCCGGCCCTTTTCTTTTGTCACGAAAAATCCCCATAGTTCCCCCGGGGATTCGGCAGGAATTTACGCAGACTTAGGGAATATTTCATACAGAGACCAAAGGGAGGGGTGTCCCCATGAGAATCCACGTGCGCGGAGATAATTTGGCTGTGACAGAAGCTCTTCGCGAGTACGCGGTACGCAAGGTGGGGCGCTTAGAGAAGTACTTCGACGCGCCGGCCGACCAGGATGTGTACGTCACCTTATCGGTGAAGCGGGGCCTTCACAAGGTGGAGGTGACGATGACCCTGGGAGGCATCGTGTTCCGTGCCGAAGAAGAGTCTGGGGATATGTACGGTTCCTTGGATCTCGTTGTCGACAAACTGGTCTCACAGGCGGAACGCCATAAATCTAAGATCAATAAACGGTTCCGGCAGGCGGGGATCCGGACGCTGACGGCGGAGGTGGAGCCGGCCAAGGAGGGCCAGCGGGAGATTGCCGGGGAAGTGGTCCGGGTGAAGCGGTTCCCGGTCAAGCCCATGCCGGTGGAAGAAGCCATTCTGCAGATGGATCTGTTGGGGCACGACTTTTTCGTCTTCGCCAATGCGGACACGGACGAAGTGAATGTGGTCTACCGGCGCAAAGACGGAAACTACGGGTTGATTGAGCCGGCGTTTTGAGTTCGGGGTTGCGACCTTGAACGGGGACTGAGCGGGGTCCGGCGATGGCTGGAGCCCGCTTTTCTCGTGCCGCTACTTTTGCTTCTTCCTAGATTCTGGATGTGCTCTCGGACTGGCTTCCGCTGACAAAAGGTGCTACAATAACTGTCTGAGATGATGTCGGCCGACAAGGGCCGGCCGCCGATGCGGACCCCGGCGGCGGGGCGCTCGGCGGGCGGAGGATGAGAGGAGAAAGGAGTGGTCCGGTTTGCTGGGACTCCTCAAGAGGATTGTCGGCGGTTCGAATGAGCGAGAAGTGAAACGGCTGCAGCCGATTGTGGAGCAGATTAACGCCCTTGAGCCCGAGGTTCAAGGGCTTTCGGATGAACAGCTGCAGGCCAAGACGACGGAGTTTAAGCAGCGGCACGCGAACGGCGAAGACCTGGATGACCTGTTGCCCGAGGCTTTTGCGGTGGTGCGGGAGGCTGCCCGCCGGACGTTGGGCATGAGACATTTTGACGTTCAGCTCCTGGGGGGGATCGTCCTTCACCAGGGCCGGGTCGCAGAGATGAAAACCGGTGAAGGGAAAACCTTGGTGGCGACCCTCCCTTCGTATTTGAACGCTCTGGCTGGACAAGGGGTTCACGTGGTGACGGTGAACGATTATCTCGCCCGGCGCGACTCGGAATGGATGGGTCAGATTCATCGCTTTCTCGGTCTGACGGTGGGCCTGAATATCCCGGGCATGACCCATGGGCAGAAGCAGGAAGCGTACCGGGCGGACATCACCTACGGAACCAACAATGAGTTCGGCTTCGATTACCTCCGGGACAACATGGTGCTCCAAAAAGAGCAGATGGTTCAGCGGCCCCTTCATTACGCCATCGTCGACGAGGTGGACAGCATCCTCATCGACGAGGCCCGCACGCCGCTGATCATCTCCGGACCGGCGGAAAAATCCACCGATCTGTACGTGCGGGCGAATTTGCTCGTGGCGAACATGAAACCCGGAGAGGACTACACGGTGGACGAAAAGGCCAAGTCCGTCACGTTGACCGAGCAAGGGGTTCAGAAGGCCGAGCGGTTTTTCAATATCCAAAATCTCTATGACCACGCCAACGTCCTGATTCATCACCATATCACCCAGGCTTTGAAAGCGCACGGTTTGTTCAAATTGGACCGGGACTACGTGGTTCAAAATGGCGAAGTCATCATCGTGGACGAGTTTACGGGCCGCCTGATGTACGGCCGCCGGTACTCCGAAGGATTGCACCAGGCAATCGAGGCCAAAGAAGGGGTGCGGATTCAGAACGAGAGCAAAACCCTGGCGACAATCACGCTTCAGAACTACTTCCGGATGTACAAGAAGCTGGCCGGCATGACGGGTACCGCGAAGACCGAGGAAGAAGAGTTGCGCAGCATCTACGGAATGGACGTCGTGGTCATCCCGACGAACAAACCGATGATCCGCACGGACCTGCCGGATGTCGTGTACAAGACCGAAGAGGCCAAGTTCCGGGCGGTGGTGGAGGAGATCGTCCGGCGCCACGCCACTGGACAGCCGGTGCTGGTGGGGACGACCTCCATCGAGAAATCCGAGCGGCTGTCGGAGATGCTGAAAAAACGCGGAATCCGGCACCAAGTCCTCAACGCCAAGCACCACGAACGTGAGGCGGAGATCGTGGCCAAAGCCGGTCACCGGGGGGCGGTGACCATCGCGACCAACATGGCCGGCCGGGGCACGGACATCATTTTGGAAGACGGGGTGGCGGAACTCGGCGGTCTGCATATCATTGGTACCGAGCGGCATGAAAGCCGGCGGATCGACAACCAGCTCCGAGGCCGGGCGGGCCGCCAGGGGGATCCGGGGTCATCCCAGTTTTATCTGTCGCTGGAAGACGATTTGATGCGCCTGTTCGGATCGGAGAACACCATGGCGGTCATGGACCGACTGGGGCTGGAGGAAGATCAGCCGATCGAAAGCCGGCTGGTCACCCGGGCCATTGAAAGCGCTCAGAAAAAGGTCGAGGGCAACAATTTCGATCTGCGGAAGCACGTGCTGAAGTACGACGACGTGATGAACCAGCAGCGGGAGATCATGTACAAGCAGCGCCGGGAGATCCTCGAACGGGATAACCTGCGGGAAATCGTCGTCGGCATGGTGGAAGATCTGATCGACTGGATGCTCGATACTTACGCCCCCCAGGACGCGATCCCCGAGGAGTGGGATCTCAAAGGGCTGCTGGAATACGCCGAGCGGACCTTCCTGCTGCCCGGGGCTATAGAGCTCGAAGGGCTAGCCGATAAAGACCGGGATGAGCTGCACGACCTGCTGATGGAAGCGGTCAATCGGCAGTACGACATGCGGGAACAGCAGCTTGGCCCGATGATGCGGGATTTTGAAAAGGTCGTCCTGCTGCGGGCGGTGGACAGCAAATGGATGGATCACATCGATGCCATGGACCATCTGCGCCAGGGCATTCACCTGCGGGCGTACGGCCAGCGGGATCCGTTGGTGGAATATAAGTTCGAGGGCTTCCAGATGTTTGAGGAGATGATCCACAGCATCCGGGAAGAAGTGGCCACCTTCATTTTCAAAGCGTACATCGCCGTGGCGCAGCCCGAAGTCGTCCAGCAGCAAGTGGTGGTGCAGGGCGAAGCGGTGGGTCCCAGTGAGCCGACGGGCACGGCACAACAGGTGAATCCCGGAGAGCCGGCGCCCGGCGAGGGAAAAGCGAAAAAGCCGGTGGTCAGCAAGGACCAGGTGGGCCGCAATGATCTCTGCCCCTGCGGCAGCGGGAAAAAGTATAAAAAATGTCATGGTGCGTGAGGTGTTGAGGATGGCGCAAACCTTTGGTGAACTCCGTCAGGCGCTCCACGATCTGGTGGAACGGCTCGACGAAATCGGGAGGTCTCTTTGACCTCGCCGGGAAAAAGAAACAGATCGCCGGTATGGAACAGCGCATGGCGGCGGCCGATTTTTGGGACGACCAGGAAGGCGCCCAAAAGGTGATCGCCGAGGTCAACCGCTTGAAAGATGTGGTGGAGCGGGTGGAGGGCCTGCGCAGTCGGGTGGAGGATCTGGAGGTTTTGTGGGAACTCGGTCACGAGGAAGGGGACGAGACCGTTCTCGGGGAGATCGAGGCGGGGATTACCCAGGTGCATTCCCAACTGGGTCAATTCGAACTGGAGCTGATGCTGAGCGGCCCCTATGACCGCAACAACGCCATTGTGGAACTCCACCCCGGAGCCGGGGGGACCGAGTCCCAGGACTGGACGGCCATGCTCCTGCGGATGTACACCCGTTGGGCGGAATCCCGGGGTTACAAAGTGGAGACGTTGGACTATCTGCCGGGCGAGGAGGCCGGGGTGAAAAGCGTGACTCTGTTGATCAAAGGTCACAACGCCTACGGGTACCTCAAGGCCGAACGGGGTGTGCACCGGTTGGTGCGAATTTCCCCCTTCGACGCCTCGGGGCGCCGCCACACCAGCTTTGCCTCGGTGGACGTCCTGCCGGAACTCGATGAATCTGTCGATGTGGATATCCGCCCGGAAGATCTGAAAATCGACACGTACCGGTCCAGCGGTGCCGGTGGGCAGCACGTGAACACCACCGATTCGGCGGTGCGCATCACCCATATCCCCACGGGCATCGTCGTGACCTGCCAGTCCGAGCGGTCCCAGATCAAGAACCGCGCCACGGCGATGAAGATCCTGGCCGCCCGGCTGTACGAACGACGCCGCCGGGAGCAGGAGGAGCAGATCGCTGCCCTCCGGGGCGAGCAAAAAGAGATCGCCTGGGGGAGCCAGATTCGTTCCTACGTGTTTCATCCCTATTCCATGGTGAAAGACCACCGAACCGGGGTGGAGACGGGGAATGTCCAGGCCGTGATGGACGGGGATATCGACGCCTTTATCGACGCCTGGCTGCGCCAGCGGGCGGCGGCCCAGTTGGACCGGGATGCAGAGGCGAAACCGGCTGCCCAGTGAGGGGCCGGTTTCCCGCTTGCCCGGTGGCGGATTCCTCTGTTATGATATCAATAGGCGCGAGGGTCGGGGGCCCATAGCTCAGTTGGTCAGAGCCGCCGGCTCATAACCGGATGGTCCCAGGTTCGAGTCCTGGTGGGCCCACCATGAAAGCAACACAAGGCGCTGACGCGCCTTTTTCTCTGACGGGGAATTGCACAATCGTGAAAATCGCCTGAAGGGGTTAAATCCGGGTGGATTTCCGGCGAGGCTTGTCATCCGAAGATCCAGGTGGTGGATCATGTTCGGGGGAAGAACGCTCATCGCGCAGCCATCGTTCCATTTCTTGAAGGGATACGTGGGCTTCTTGCAGGCGCTTGGCGAGGTACAGATAAGGGGTGGCGTCCTCTCGACTGACAAACTCCCTGATCTCCGGCGGAAGGTGTTCCAGTGGGTCGGATTCCTCCTTCCCGGCGTCTTCCAGAAAGGTGGCCAGGGGCACTTCCAGGGCCCGGGCCAGCCGTACCGCCACCTGAAAGGAAGGCTTCATTCGGGTTCCGCGTTCCAAGGAGGAGATATGGCTGATTGACAAGCCCGAGCGGGCCGAGAGCTGCTCCAACGTCCAGCCCCGCTCCGTCCGGAGTTGCTTTAGTTTTACGCCAAAGGCGTTGCTCATCGGAAATCATCCTTCATGGTGAATCTTTTCCATTTCAGTATAACGTTTCTCTACACTTGTGTAAACTCAAGCCCGCATTCTCGGGCGGGCCTTCTTTTTTCCCCGGATTTCTTCAATCGTGAAAATCTCAGATCGCGATGGAGGGGTGCGCGATGGCGGAAAAACCGACGATGGGTGAACGCCTGAAGGAACTGCGCCGGGAGCGGGGAATGACTGTGCGGGAACTGGCGGAAAAAGCCGGAGTTTCTCAAAGCTATATTTATGCGGTGGAGGCGGGAACCCGGGGCAGTCGCGTGGGGAAACTGATCAAGATTGCCCGGGCGCTGGAGGTGGACTTGGCCGCTTTGGTCGAGGATGAGCCGTAAACGACCGGTTGGTTGTCCCTGCCCTTCGCCGGCGATATACTGGGATTGCTGGCGAAAGGAGAGGTGACAGATGGAGGACGTGAGGTACGAGGTCAACCAAGGGGTGGCGGTCATTACGTTGAACCGGCCGGAGGTGCTCAACGCCCTGACGGACCAGGTGCTCGCTTCGTTGAGGGAGGCCCTCATCCGGGCCGAACAGGACGAGGGAGTTCGGTCGGTGCTTCTCACTGGGGCCGGCAAGGGGTTCTGTGCCGGGCTGGACCTGAAGTCGGTGGATCCGGGCATGCTCGGTCGGATCGACATGCATGTTCGGCGGGATTTTAACCCTTTGATCTTGAAAATGCAACAACTGCCAAAGCCGATCCTGGCCGCGGTGGGGGGTGTGGCGGCGGGGGCGGGCCTCAGTTTGGCCTTGGCCGCAGATCTGAGGATCGCTTCGGAAGATGCCCGGTTTGTCTCGGCCTTTATTCGAATCGGATTGGTGCCGGACTCCGGGGCGTCATATTTTTTGCCAAGATTGATCGGGGTGTCCCGGGCGATGGAATTGGCGCTGACGGGGGAATCCCTGGATGCCGAGAAGGCGCTTCAGGCGGGGTTGGTCAATCGAGTGGTACCCCGGGAGCAACTCGAAGAAGCGTCGTTGGCCTGGGCTCAGCAACTGGCGGAAGGTCCGGCCTACGCCATGGCCCTGACCAAGCGGATGATTTATGAAGGCGCCGCCGGAAGTTTGGCCGAGGCTCTGGACCGGGAGGCGACGTACCAAGGCTGGGCGGCCGGAAGCGCGGATTTTACCGAAGGGATGCAGGCGTTTTTGGAAAAGCGGAAAGCCCGGTTTCAGGGGCGCTGATCCCGGGGTCGATTTTCTCGATTACTTTGGCGCAGTGATGCGTTACAATAGAGGTAAAGATGCAGCGGAAGCTCGAAGGTCGGGATGCACTCGGGGATGACCGAATGGGGGAGGATGCGGCGGATGCAGCTCGATCGATTCCGGGACCGGACGGTGGACCAATTGTTCGAGGCCATTCTGCAGTTGCGATCGCTAGATGAATGCTATCGTTTCTTCGATGATCTCTGTACCGTGGGGGAAGTGCAGGCGATGGCCCAACGCCTGGAGGTGGCGAGAATGCTTCGGGAGGGTTTGACGTACAGCCGCATTGAAGCGCTCACCGGAGCCAGCACCGCCACCATCAGCCGGGTGAAACGATGCCTGAATAATGGGACGGATGGATACGAATTGGCTTTGAGCCGCCTCGGCCGATAACCGGGCGCGGGTGCACGGCGCCCCCGGAGATTCCCCCGAGTGCCGCAACCTGTTAAGGGCTCCAGGTATGGACGCTCCTTTCTGGCCGCAGAATAGGCTTGAAAGGAGGGAAGCCCAATGGCGTACGCCATTTTCTGGACTTTGGTCGTCATTGCCGTAGCCATCGCCCTGGGGTATTTTTTTGTCAATCCCCGGGAGGAAAATCGCGGGCGGTCAGAGGCGCGGTGGAAAGATCGCTCGGCGTTGGACACGGAGTTCAGCCAGTGGCTGGGTCTCGATGACGAGGATCGTCGGGAGAATTCAGATCGCTCAATCGCCGATTCAGGGCGGTTTTCCGGGGATGCTCAGGCGCGGAACGACTCGGTTTTTCGGGGAACCTCCACTTCGGGTCGCTCTCCGGCGGCGGTGAGGGAGTTTCAAGCGAAAGGCGAACCCCGGGTTGGGAGCAAGCCCGCCCAGGTGGTCGACCTCAAGGAGAGAGAGGTTTCCCCTGCACCCGGCCCGGCGGGGATTCACCAGACGACCCCGGGTGAGACGGACGGGACGCGAGCAACTGCCGCGAATCGCGCTTTGGGCGCGGCGGAGATGAAAGCGGACGCCCGAGAGACGGCCTGGACCGAAGGGGAAACGCGCAAAGCGGCCGATCGAGCCGCGGCTTCTACCGATCAAAACGCGGCCAGGGCCGCGGCGAAAGCGGCCCTGAGGGAGAGCGCGGCGCTGCTGGCCATGGATGACGCGGCGAAGGATTCTTGGACTGCCGCTGATGCCAGTCGGGGGAAAGAAGTTGGAAAACCCACCGAGAAGGCTGCGCAGGACGCTGAAGAGACGGAAGAGACGAAGGTCGAGTCGTAGGATAACTGCGTGAAGAAATCGACTCAGAGTAGCGGCGGTGCCCGCCTGGTGACAGGCGGGCATTTTCACGCAAGGCGGGTGAAGGCTGACCTCCTCGGTATTCTCTTTTGGGACGACGGGACGAAACCTGCTATAATAAAGGACGGCATATGCAGTCGGCAAGCGGTGGCCTCACCGCACCCGGCGTGCGGGAAAGGCGGGGAGAGCATGGCAATGGCGGGAGAGGAGGCCCTCCGGGCCGAGGCGCTTCTGGCCGGGCTCAATGATGCCCAGCGGGAGGCGGTTCGCCAGACCGAAGGCCCCTTGCTCATTCTGGCGGGGGCGGGCAGCGGAAAGACCCGGGTGTTGACCCACCGGGTGGCGTATTTGGTGGCCACCAGGAAAGCGCCGCCTTGGGGAATTTTGGCCATTACCTTTACGAACAAAGCGGCCCGGGAGATGCGGGAGAGGATCGGCCGGTTGGTGGGGCCGGAGGCCGAAGAGATCTGGGTCTCCACCTTTCACAGCTATTGTGTCCGGGTGTTGCGGCGGCACATTGAACCCCTGGGCTTTACAAGATCCTTCAGTATTCTGGACGCGTCGGATCAGACCACAGCGGTGAAACAGGTTCTCGGGGAGATGAACCTGGACACGAAAAAATTCGATCCCCGGCGGATGGCCGGGGCGATCAGCGCCCTCAAGAACGAGTTGATCACTCCTTCCCAGGCGGCGGAGCGGGCCAGGGACTTTTTTCAAGAAGTCGTCGCCCAGGTGTACGAGCGGTACCAACAAAAACTTCGGGTGAACAACGCCCTGGATTTTGACGATCTGCTTGTGAAAACGGTGGAACTCTGGGATGCGTTCCCGGAGACCTTGGAGGATCAACAGAGAAGGTTTGTCTACCTCCATGTGGACGAGTACCAGGACACCAACCACGCCCAGTACGAACTGGTGAAACGCTTGGCCCAGCGCCGGCGGAATCTCTGCGTGGTGGGCGATTCGGATCAGGCGATCTACGGTTGGCGGGGCGCCGATGTGAGAAACATTTTGGATTTTGAAGCCGATTATCCCGATGCCAAGGTCATCAAATTAGAGCAGAACTACCGTTCCACCGGCCGGATTTTGGCGGCGGCCAACGCTGTGATCGCCCACAATCGCCAGCGGAAGGAAAAACGCCTCTGGTCGGACAGGCCCCAAGGGGAACCGGTGATCGTCCACGAGGCGATGGACGAGCAGGGGGAAGCGTATTTTGTCGTTGAAGAGATCCGCAATCATGTGGAGCAAGGCGGAAGATACGGGGATGTGGCGGTATTATACCGCATGGGCGCCCAGTCCCGGGTATTGGAAGAGATGATGATGAAAGCGTCCATCCCGTATGTCATGGTGGGCGGGGTAAAATTCTATGAGCGCAAGGAGATCAAGGATCTTTTGGCCTACCTGAGGATACTGGTCAACCCCCGGGACGATTTTAGCACCGAGCGGGTGATCAATGTTCCGAAGCGGGGAATCGGTGAAGGAACGCTGACGAAAGCGGCGGCATTCGCGGCTGAGAGGAATCTGTCGCTGTACGAGGCTTTGGAGAAGGTCGACCAGTTGGACGTTTCCGCCCGGGCGGCGGCGGGGATCCGGCAGTTCGTGGATCTGACGGCTGCTTTGCGGGCGATGATGCCATACCTGTCTGTGACGGAGTTGGTGGAGGAGGTCCTGAACCGGACGGGGTATCGGGAGGCGCTGATCCGGGAGGACACCCTGGAGGCCCAGAGTCGGCTGGAGAACCTGGAGGAGTTTCTCTCCGTCACCCAGGAGTTCGACCGCCGGCAGGATACGGCGGCCGAGGGCGGGCTGGAGGCATTTTTGGCCGATGTGGCTTTGGTGAGCGACCTGGACATGGCCGAGACGGAAGATGGCGTGGTGCTCATGACCCTTCACAGTGCCAAAGGATTGGAGTTTCCCGTGGTGTTTCTGGTGGGGATGGAGGAGGGGATTTTTCCCCATTCCCGGGTGTTGGACGATCCCGATCAAATGGAGGAGGAGCGGAGGCTCTGCTATGTGGGCATCACCCGGGCGATGGACCGCCTCCTCATCACCCGGGCCCAGCAGCGGAATTTGTACGGCCGGTGGCAGGCCAACCCGCCCTCCCGTTTTCTGGAGGAGATTCCCGAAGCGCTCCTTCAATGGAGCGCACCCCGGCGAAGTTTGCGCGATCGGGCCGCGGCTCCGGAGCCGGCTGCAGGCAAGGGTGCACTCGCTTGGCCGGGTCGAGGCGCCGGAAAGTCCGAAGGCGGCCATTTGCAAGTGCCGTCGGGGTTTGGCGCCGATCCGGCGGAGAGCTGGGAAGTGGGAGATCGGGTGATGCACCGCAAATGGGGCGAAGGCCGGGTGGAAAAAAAGGACGGAGCCGGTGAGGACACAGAATTGGTGGTTGCTTTCGCGCCCCCCATCGGCCGGCGAAAGCTTCTGGTGCGATTCGCCCCGATCCAAAAGATCAACGAATAGCGCGGAATCGCAGGGCCACTCACAGGGGGTATACGGATGTCGGACCAGGGGGATGCGGCCCGCCGGATCGAAGAGTTGCGGGCGCTGATTCGACGTTATGATTATCACTACTATGTGCTGGACGATCCGCTGGTGGACGACGCCGAGTACGATCGCTGCATGCGGGAATTGGTGGAGTTGGAGGCTCGGCACCCGGAGCTCGTGACCCCGGACTCCCCCACCCAGCGGGTCTCCGGGGCGCCGTCCGAGGCTTTTGCCAAGGTCATCCACCGGGAGCCGATGCTTTCTTTGGCGAATGCGTTCAGCGAAGGGGACGTGCGGGAATTCGACCGCCGGGTTCGGGCGGCGCTGCCCGGCGAGGACGTGGAGTACGTCTGTGAGCTGAAGATTGACGGGCTGGCCATTTCCCTGCGCTACGAAAATGGCGAGTTTGTGCAGGGGGCGACCCGGGGGGACGGGGAACTGGGCGAGGATATCACCCGGAATCTGCGCACCATCCGGGTTTTGCCTCTGCGCCTCCCGGAGCGGGTCAGTGTGGAGGTGCGGGGCGAGGCTTATATGCCGAAAAAGGTCTTCCTGCGGGTCAACCGGGAACGGGACGAGGCCGGGGAACAGGCTTTTGCGAACCCCCGCAATGCCGCCGCCGGGTCCCTGCGCCAGCTCGATCCGCGGGTGACGGCCCGGCGGGGGTTGTCCCTGTGGATGTACGCCGCGGTCTTGGGGCCCGACGGGACGGTGCCGGGAGGGCCGGGGCCCTTTCGGACCCACGAGGAGATCCTGAAGTGGCTGGATACTCTCGGATTTCCGGTGAACCCCCACCGGCGGGTCTGTCGGAACCTGGAGGAAGTGTTTCAATTCTTAAACGAGGGGGACCGGCTCCGGAACACGCTGCCTTATGACATTGACGGGATGGTCATTAAGGTCAATAACCTCGATCAACAAAACCGGCTGGGTGCGACGGCGAAAAGCCCCCGATGGGCGATGGCTTATAAATTCGCCCCGGAACAGGCGGAGACGCGGTTGTTGACGATCGAGGTGAGCGTGGGCCGTACCGGTGTGGTGACCCCCACCGCCGTCTTTGAACCCGTGTTTTTGGCCGGCACCACCGTGAGCCGGGCGAGTTTACATAATGAGGATTTGATCCGGGAACGAGATATCCGCATCGGCGACATCGTGGTGGTGGAAAAGGCGGGGGAGATTATCCCCGAAGTGGTGCGGGTGCGGGCCGATCTCCGAACCGGGGAAGAGCATATTTTTTCCATGCCCAAAGATTGTCCGGCCTGTGGGTCCCCCTTGGTGCGCTTGGAAGAAGAGGTGGCCCTGCGGTGCGTGAACCCGGACTGTCCCGCCCAGATTCAGGAAGGGATCATCCACTTCGCCTCCCGGGACGCGATGAATATCGAGGGCTTGGGGGAAGCGCTGGTGGCCCAGCTGTACAGAGAGGGGCTGATTCATAGCGTCGCCGACCTCTATGAACTGAAGAGAGAGCAGTTGGTGCCCCTGGAGCGCATGGGTGCCAAATCTGCAGATAATCTGTTGCAGGCGATTGAGCGAAGCAAGCAGAATTCTCTAGAGCGGCTTTTGTTTGGCCTCGGGATCCGGTATATCGGCGAAAAGGCATCCCGGGTGTTGGCGGCGCACTTTAAAGAGATGGACGCGCTGATGGAGGCGTCTTCGGAAGAGCTCCTCAAGGTGCCGGATATTGGGGCGAAGATGGCCCAGAGTATTCGGGTATACTTTGGTCAGGAATCGGCGCGCCGATTGATCGAGCGCCTCCGGGCTCACGGTGTGAACATGGTGTATCGCGGGGCCGAGGCGGCGCCGGTGCCCTCCCGGCTGGCGGGGAAGACGGTGGTGTTGACCGGGACGCTTCATGCCATGGGGCGTCGGGAGGCCCAGGATTGGGTGAGGAGGCTCGGCGGGAAGCCCACCGAGAGCGTCAGCCGGAAGACGGACATCGTGATCGCCGGGGAGGACCCCGGGTCCAAGCTCGTCAAAGCCCGGCAATTGGGTGTAGAAGTGATCAACGAAGACCAGTTTTTGTCCATACTACGTGAAGCCGGATTTTGACCGCGCAAAGTAGATTCGGTTCTGCTATAATAGACGCGACTTTGTCTGAACACTAGGGGGCCCGGACTGATGGCTTTCCTCTTGGCGTTCGCCGCGGCGTTCGCGGCGGTGTACGGGATGGTACCGGTGGTGCGTCGCTTTGCGCTCAAGTGGGGTTTCGTGGACATGCCCAACCAGCGCAAGATCCACAAAGAGCCCATTCCCTTGATGGGCGGGGTGGCGCTGTATGTGGGGTTCGCGCTCGCTGCGACGGCGGCCACGGCGGCGTCGCCCCAGGTCCATCTGACCATGGATTTTTGGGGTATTGTCCTGGGCGGTCTGGTGATTGTGGCCACGGGACTGCTGGATGACGGATTTAAGGCGAAGGGCAGGGAGTTGTCTCCTTGGCCGAAGCTGATTATGCAGTTTGTCGCGGCCGGGATTCTCATCGCCTTTGGGGTGCAAATTAAATGGGTGACCATTCCCTTTACCCCCCAAGGGATGTACCTCATGCCCGACTGGCTTTCGATTATCGCCACCCTCCTGTGGGTGGTGGCCATCACGAACATGATCAATTTTCTCGACGGCGTGGACGGGCTGGCGGCGGGAATTGCGGCCATTTCTTCGACCACCCTATTTTTTGTGGCGCTCATCAAGGACCAGGCGCCCACCGCCCTGTACGCGGCAACGATGATCGGGGTCACCCTGGCCTTTCTCAAACACAATTTCCACCCGGCGAAAATCTTTATGGGGGACGCCGGGGCCATGTTTCTGGGCTTCACCCTGGCCGCCATTTCGGTGGACGGCGCCTTCAAAAGTGCCACCCTGGTGTCGGTGCTGGTGCCCGTATTGGCCCTCGGGGTGCCGATTTTCGATACCGTGTATGTGATTTTCAAGCGGCTGAAGGATAACCGGCCGATCTACGTGGCGGATAAGGGGCACACTTTTCACCTGCTCATGCGCTCGGGTATGAACCAGGTGCAGACGGTGGCCTTTTTGTACCTTCTCGGCATCTGTTTTTCCCTGGCTTCGATTGTGGTCCTCCTCGCTGCCCGGTGATGGGGCGGCGATCGTTTTTCCTGCTACGGTTCTCCACTCGTACATACATGGTCTCTAGTTGGCCGAGTGCCGACAAGCTCCCCGCTTCCCGTGAATACGTCGCAGTGATGTCTTCGGGATTCACGGAGATGGGGATCCATTTCGCAATCGGGGTGGTGGACCAGGACGGTGCGCTGCGGCGCCCGTCTTTTTTGTCGGGATCGGGTGTGAAGGCGCAATTTGCCGCGATTTTCAGGGGTGTGATATAATGGTAACCTGAATGTGCAGGAGTCTGGCGCGGAGGTGTCATTTTTGAAAATCTCATTGGAACAGGTGGAGCACGTGGCCCGGCTCGCCCGGCTGGCCTTAACGGAACGGGAAGCGGAGATCTATGCAGAGCAGCTGGGTGCGATCTTGGCCTTTGCGGATCAATTGCAGGAATTGGACGTATCCGATGTGCCCCCGACCAGTCATGTGCTGCCGATCTCGAACGTGCTGCGGGAAGATGAGCAGCGGCCCGGGTTGTCCCGGGAGGCGGCTTTGGCCGGGGCCCCGGACCAAGAGGACGGACAGTTCCGGGTGCCGGCGATTCTGGAGGGATAGATCAGATGAGCATGTGGCGGTGGAGTGTGCGGGAGATGGCGGACAAGGTCCGGCGCCGGGAAGTGAAGCCGTCGGAGCTGGCGGAGGCGGTGTTGGGCCGGATCCGGGAGACGGACGATCGGGTGCGGGCGTTTTTACATATCGACGAGGATCGGGTATTGGAGAAGGCCCGGGAGATGGACGAGGCGGCGGCCGCGGGCCGGGGAGAGGGGCTCTTGTTCGGGGTGCCCGGGGCGGTGAAGGATAATCTGTGCACCGAAGGGGTGCGCACCACCTGTGCGAGCAAGATTCTGGCCAATTATGTGCCCCCCTACACGGCCACGGCAGTACGCAAGCTGGAGGATGCCCGGGCGGTGATCGTCGGCAAGACGAATATGGACGAGTTTGCCATGGGCTCTTCCACGGAGAATTCGGCGTTCCAGCAGACGGCCAACCCCTGGGATCTGGGGCGGGTGCCCGGGGGCTCCAGCGGCGGGTCGGCGGCGGCGGTGGCGGCGGGGCAAGTGCCCTTTGCCCTGGGATCGGATACCGGGGGTTCGATCCGCCAGCCTGCGGCCTTTTGTGGTGTGGTGGGGTTAAAGCCCACGTATGGGCGGGTGTCCCGGTACGGCTTGGTGGCTTTTGCTTCATCCCTGGATCAGATCGGGCCCATCACCCTGACGGTGGAGGATGCGGCGGCGGTGCTCCAGGCCATCGCCGGACACGATCCCTTGGATTCCACGTCGGCGCCGGTGGAAGTTCCGGATTTTTCCGGGGCCTTGACCGGGGATGTGAAGGGAATGCGCCTGGCGGTGCCGAGGGAGTACATCGGCGAGGGGACAGATCCCGGGGTGGCCGCCGCGGTGAAGCGGGCGGTGGACGCCCTGGCCGGCCTCGGGGCGGAGGTGGAGGAGGTATCTTTGCCTCATACGAAATACGCCGTGGCGACTTATTATTTGATCGCGCCGGCCGAGGCGTCGTCGAACCTTGCGCGGTATGACGGGGTGCGCTACGGGGTTCGAGTGGAGGGGGACAACCTCATCGACATGTACCGCCGCACCCGAAGCGAGGGCTTCGGCCCCGAGGTCAAGCGGCGGATTATGCTCGGCACGTATGCCCTGAGCTCGGGGTATTACGATGCCTATTATCTGCGGGCGCAAAAAGTCCGGACTTTGATCCGGCGGGATTTTGACGCCGTGTTTGAACGCTTTGACGCTGTGGTGGCGCCGACGACTCCCACCGTGGCCTTTCGTTTCGGGGAGAAGGTTTCGGATCCCTTGACAATGTATTTAAATGATATCTTGACGATTCCTGTGAATCTGGCGGGCCTGCCGGCGGTGAGCGTGCCCTGCGGGCTGGTGGACGGGATGCCGGTGGGGCTGCAGGTGATCGGCAAAGCTTTCGATGAGGCGGCGGTGCTGCGGGTTGCCCATGCCTATGAGCAGGCGGCGGCGCTGGAACTCTGGCCTGCAGGTCTGGCGGAGAGGGGGAGCGGCAACAATGGAATTTGAAACCGTCATCGGTTTGGAAGTGCACGTGGAGCTGGCGACGAAGACGAAGATCTTTTGCGGGTGTTCGACGGAATTCGGCGCTCCCCCCAACACCCACGTCTGCCCGGTATGCCTGGGTCACCCCGGGGTGTTGCCGGTGTTGAATCGGCGGGCGCTGGAGCTGGCGATGAAAGCGGCCCTGGCCCTCAATTGCGAGATCGCCCGGGAGAGTAAATTTGATCGGAAGAACTATTTTTATCCGGACCTTCCCAAAGCGTACCAAATTTCCCAGTATGACAAGCCGATCGGGGAGCACGGCTGGGTCGAGATCGAGACGGCGGATGGGCCGAAACGGATCGGCATTATCCGGGTGCACCTGGAGGAAGACGCCGGGAAGCTCATGCACGGAGCGGACGGGCTGCATTCCCTGGTGGATTTTAACCGGGTGGGGGTTCCGCTGATTGAGATCGTCTCCGAGCCGGACATGCGGTCGCCGGAGGAGGCCCGGGCGTACCTCGAGAAACTCAAGGCGATCATGCAGTACTGCGAGATTTCGGATGTGCGGATGGAGGAAGGGTCCCTGCGGTGCGATGCCAATATTTCCCTTCGGCCGGCAGGCACGTCGGAGTTCGGGACGAAGACGGAGATCAAGAATATGAACTCGTTCCGCAATGTCCAGCGGGGCTTGGAACACGAACAGGAGCGTCAGCGGGAGATTCTGGCGTCGGGGGGGCAGGTGGTCCAGGAAACCCGGCGGTGGGATGAGGCGGCCGGCCGGACGCTGCCCATGCGGAGCAAAGAGGAGGCGCACGATTATCGGTATTTTCCCGAACCGGATCTGGTGACGCTGTCCATCGACGAGGAGTGGGTGCGGCGGGTTCGGGAGTCGATTCCGGAGTTGCCGGATGCCCGGCGGCGGCGCTTTGTGGAGCAGTACGGACTGCCGGCCTATGACGCCGGGGTGTTGACCGCCTCCCGGGGCGTGGCGGATTTCTTTGAGGAAGCGGCGCGACACGCCGGGGATGCGAAGGCGGTCAGCAACTGGATGATGGGCGAGTTGCTGGGGCACATGAATCAGAGCGGGCTGGAGATCCGGGATGTGAAGGTCACGCCCCGGGGATTGGCCCGGCTGATTGAGTTGATCGCAGACGGGACGATCTCGACCAAGATCGGAAAGACCGTCTTTGCGGAGATGTTTGCGACGGGGAAAGAGCCGGATGTGGTGATCGAGGAGCAGGGGCTCGTCCAGATCAGCGACGAAGGCGCCCTGGCGGCTCTGGTGGACCGGGTGATCGAGGCCAATCCAAAGTCGGTGGCCGACTACCGGGGAGGCAAGGGAAAAGCGCTGGGGGCCTTGGTGGGCCAAGTGATGAAAGAGACGAAAGGCAAGGCCAATCCGCAAGTGGTCAACAAATTGCTGCGGGAGCGCCTGGGCTGAGCGGGGCCAGCCCGGGAAGTTGGGGCAAGTCCCGGGGAGTCCGGGCAACGTCCGCACTATGGCACCTCCAGCTTGATGGCGCTGGCCCGTGCCTGGGTTCGGGTGGAACGAGGGGATGGTGAGGGGAAACCATGGCTGTGGAAGGGCGATTTTTGCAGACGATTGCGCCCTATTATGACGCGTGGATGGACTGGGACCGGCGACTGGCGGAGGAGATTCCGTTTCTGGAGCAGGGGCTGCCGACCCGGGGGCCGGTGTCCATTCTGGATGCGGCGTGCGGGACAGGCCATCGGGTGAGGGCGTTGGCGGACCGAGGGTATGAGGTGATCGGGGCCGATGGGGAATCGACGCTGGTGGACCGGGCCCGGGAGCTCTACGGTGATATCGAGGTGTATCCCGTGTCCCTGGCGGAACTCACCCGGGCGGCCAAACCGGGATCGATGAATTTGGTGGTCTGCGGGGGAAACGCCGCGGTGCTCGGCCGAAGCCGGGCGGAGCTGGAGCAGGCGCTGAGCCGAATGTTCGATGTCCTGGCTCCCGGGGGTCGGCTGGTGATGGAGATGGATAATCTGGCCAAGGTGGTGCGGCGGAAACTGAGGTTTTTGCCCCTGCGGCAGGGCCGGCCGGCGGATGGTGCGGGAGAGTGGCTGCTCCTCGGGGAGTATGAATGGAACGGCACGGGGATTTTGTATCATCTTCTCGTGTTCCGGCGGGGTTCCGGGGGAGAGTGGACGATGAACGTTCATTCTTCAGAGGTGTTGTCCTTGGAGCACAGTGATTTGGTGCTGATGCTCCGGGAGACGGGATTTAACGATATTCGCTTGTACAGCGATTATGTGGGCGGGGAGTTTTTGCCCTTGGAGAGCGATCGGCTGATCGTGACCGCGAGACGCCCGGAGTAGCGGCGCGGGAGGCGGGCGCAGACCGTCTTGCGGGACAAGCCGACCGTTTGGCCGCCTGATTGCAGTGGCGCTGCGGGGTGCAGCTGGGATCAGATGAAGGGAGTCGTCCATCCCGCGGCGTCTGGGCGCCGGGTAGTGAGAGCGGCCTTCCAAGGGAGGTGTGGCGGTGGACAGGATAATACCGGTGTCCCCCGGGGACGAGGTGGATGTGGTTCTTCACGGGGTGACCCAGGAAGGCAAGGGGGTGGGCCGAATCTCGGCGGCCGGGTCGTCAGGCCGGGCGGACCGAGGTGGGTTCACCCTTTTTGTGCGGGGCGGGTTGCCCGGGGAGCGCGTCCGGGCCCGGGTGACGCGGGTGGCCCGGGGGTACGCCGATGCGGAGGTAGTTGCGGTGATGGAGGCGTCTGACGCCCGGGTAAGGCCGCCGTGTCCGGTGTTCGGGGCGTGTGGGGGGTGTCAATTCCAGCACGGGGATTATGGGTGGCAGTTGGACGTGAAGCGGGAACGGGTCAGGGAGGCCCTGGAGCGGATCGGGCGATTTCGGACGGTGTACGAGGGGTCTGGGGATCCGGGGGTTGGTGGGTCGGCTAAGGGATCGGGTGAGGTAATGGGCAGCACAGGGAAGTCCGAAGAGGCCGTGGGGGAGGGCCGTCTGCTTGTCCCGGCCGGGGCGCATTCTCCGGTGGATACTGTGGTTATCCACTCGACCCTCGGAATGGAGTCCCCCTGGCGGTATCGCAATAATATCCATATGGCGGTGAAAAACCGCGGCGGGCGGTTGGCGGCGGGCTACTATTCCTCCGGAGGCCGGCGGTGGGTGGCGACGGAGGACTGTCCCATCGCGGATAAGCGGCTAGTGGCGCTGATCCGGGCGGGATTGCGGGCTGCCGAGGTATGCGGCTGGCAGGCGGCGGAGAAGGCGACGCATGGGCCGGCGGGTGCCCGATCTCACGGCGAGTCCACCGGGGGCGTAGGGCGGCTTTATCATCTGGCGGCCCGGGTGGCGCCGGGGACGGGGCAGACGATGCTCATCGCTGTGGTGGACCGGGAGCAGATGCCCCACCTGGGGGAGTTTTCCGACCGGGTGCGGGACGCGGTTCCGGAAGTCACCAGTGTGATTCTCAATGTCCGGCGGCGGGGCGAAGGGCCGATCTATGGAAGGCGGTCGATTGCCCTGTACGGCCCCAGCCGGATCGTGGACCGGATGGGGGGATTGTGGTTTGAAATTTCCCCCACGTCCTTTTACCAGGTGAACAGCCAGCAGGCGGAGCGGATGTACCGGCTCGCCGTCGAGGCCGCCGGGCTCGACGGCTCCCAGCGTGTGGTGGACGCCTACTGTGGGGTCGGCACCCTTTCCCTGTTTCTTTCCCGGAGCGCCGCCTGGGTGACGGGCATCGAGGTGGCCCGGGAGGCGGTGGCGGACGCCCGCAGGAATGCGCGGATGAACCGGATCGGGAACGCGCGCTTTCAGGTCGGTGCCGTGGAGGAGATTCTGCCGAGGCTTGTGGCCGACCGGCAGCCCGACGTGGTGACCCTCGATCCTCCGCGGCGGGGATGCCGCCGGGAGGTCTTGGAAGCCCTCATTTGCTCCCAAGTTCCCCGGGTGGTCTACGTCTCCTGTGACCCCGCCACCCTGGCCAGGGATTTGCGCATTCTCGCGGGCGGAGGGTACCAGGTTCGGGGGGTGTGGCCGGTGGACATGTTTCCCCAGACGGGGCATGTGGAGAGTGTGGCGCTTCTTGGCCTTCAATAATGGGTTTTTTAGATCGAAAATCTGGCTTTGACCACATTTTGGCCACGCTTAGATCGGTTTTCCGAGGGCGCCCCACCCGCCGTTTCCTGCACCACCTGGGCCTGGTACAGAGAGAATTCAGAGTTTAGGGGATAACTGAGAAGGGGGCTCCGGGTTCTCCCGGGGTCCTTTATTTTGCGAAGGGGGTTGGGTAGAAATGTGTTGTTAACAGCACATCATTTATGTGATAATACGTCCAGAACGTTTTCATGTTCGGGGGTGTTGCCCAATGGGCAAACGCGTGACGACCGACACCCTGGCGTTCATCCAGGACCACGTGCTCAACGTGACCGATCTGGTGCGCACCAAAAAGCTGAGTCAGATTCTCGATTCCTACGCGGACACGAAGAGCACGGAGATTTTCATCGTCCAGAACGAAAAACGCAGGAACGCCAAGGCGGTCATTGTGGATCTGGAATACTTCGAGGAACTGCTTCGGTATAAAGAGGCTGTCGAGCAGGTGATGGACGAGGAAATGGTCCGGGTGGCTGCAGAGCGCAAGGACGACGTGGCCGATATTCCTCTGGAGCAAGTGATCGGGGATGATTTCAGCTTCGATGAGATCAAGGCCGAGATGGACAAGATTGAGTTGGACGATGAGGAATGAGCCGTGGATCGGGGTCGTTTCGACGAACTGTTTCGGCAATGTGGTGTTCAGGTTCGGTTCACGAGGGCCGCGGCGGAAGATTTCCAGTCACTGCGGAAGAACCAACAGCGATTTGTGCTGGCTCTGATTCTCAAGCAGGCGCAAAAGAATCCCAGGCTGCGGCCGGCCGGAAACAGGATTCCGCTGAACAAAGAACTGGCGGGGCTGGCGAAAATCAAAAGCAAGTCGGCCAATTTGCGTGTCGTGTACCGACCGGTGGACGAGGGAGACGGGACGGTCGCGATGGAGATCATCGCCATTGGTCCTCGGGATCATGACAAGGTGTACAAAGAGGCGGCGAGGCGGATGATGGCCGGGGATTCCGAGCAGAAAGAGAGCGGCCTTTGAAGCAGGTCCGGGAAAATTTTCCGTGTACCAGCCGTTCCGCAAGATTACGTACGGCAGGCCAGACGCTCGAATCGCGGCTTCGGTCTGGTGATGCTCCTCGGCCAGGTTGATCTGCGGCGTATCGGCATGAAGCAGGCCGGTGTAGACCAGAAGCTTTACGCCGGCGCGCCGGGCCGCGTCGATGACGTTTCGGTGGTGCTGGACGCGCTGGCCGATCTCGCTGGAGGAGATGAGAAGCAGCTTGTCGATGCCGGCAACCCTTGACTGTGTATCACTCTATACTGTAAAATACACTATAGAAATCGATACAGGGGGGATCGGGATGGATAAAGTCTCTCGGGCTAAAACCGAGTTGATTCAAGCGTCTCGGGCGTTGCGAGATGCAGGCTTGATGTTTCGCGGGTATCATGCCAACTTGTCGGCACGGATCTCCGAAGATGAGATGATCTTGACAAAGGGCGGCAATGTTGCCCATCTCGACGAGGACAGTTTTGCAGTGGTTCGCATCGACGGCACTGTCCTTGAGGGAGAAGTTGCCCCAGCCCAAGCGGAGATTATCCAGATGCATGCCGCGGTCTATCGCGAGCGTGCTTCGGTCGGCAGCGTCATCCATACCCATGCGCCTCACGCCACAGTCTTTGCCGTCGCCCATCAACCGATCCCGATTGTTTACGAACCCTTGGTCCGCTTCGGAGTGACCGACGCCATTCCGGTCGTACCATGGGCGCCGCGGGGGTCGGACGCTTCGGTAAACGGCATTATCGATATTGTGAGGGGACATCCGGGGGTATCGGCGGTGCTCTTAGCGAATCACGGCGTGCTCGTGTTTTCGCGTACCCCTGCTGAAGCGGTTCAGTTGCTGGCCACTCTCGATGAGGCAGCCGAATTGATTTTGAACGCGCGGTTGATCGGCGGAGAAAAGCGCCTGCCCAATGAGGCCTTTGAACAGATTGAACAGCGGATGCGAGAATTCGCTGGTGCCGAGAAGTAACCACTTTTTCCCGTTGATGCCGCCGCTCAGGGCGGCTTTTTTTTCAATATCTCCACAGCCAAAGCCGATCGGGTCGGGGCTTGGCCTGTGGGAATGGGGATGACATGTCAGATGGAGTTCAATTCGAAACAGAACCGCCATTTGCCCGCTTTTTTGCTCTTATTTTTGTTGGATGGAGAAGCGCATGGCGGGGCGCTGTGGAACCGCATCAGGACAATGCTGCCCGAAGAATGGAACATCGACAGTGGTGCCGTATACAGGGTCTTGAGAGACCTCGAACAGCGTGGCTCGGTGCAATCGACGTGGAGTATGGATGAATCGGGCCCTCCCAAGCGCGTCTACCGTATCACCGATGCAGGGAAACAAGAATTGATGTGGTGGCGCAAGGACATTCAGTTGCGTAAGCAAAACTTGGAGTCCTTTTTGCAAATGATTGAGAAGCACATCCAAGCGGGCGCGTTAAAACTGGAAGGAGACGGAAATGGAGAGTAACGGTATGCCAGGGGGATCGCTCGAAAAAGCCGGACAGTCACCCGAACCGGCAGCACATCGATGGTTGGTGTTTATCAGTGTCGTGATTGGTACGTTCATGGTCAATGTGGACAGCAGTATTGTTAACGTGGCGGTGCCGGTGTTACAGCGGGATTTTCATGTTGGGCCAGGGGCCTTACAGTGGGTCATTTCCGGGTATCTGCTCGTGGTCACCGCCACGTTGCCGATGATTGGCGGAATGTCTGATCGGACCGATCGACGAACATGTTATATTGCCGGGGTGACCGTTTTCAGCTTAGGATCCGCCTTGTGTGCATGGTCGACCGATGTGGACCAACTGATCGTTTTTCGCCTTGTTCAGGCGCTGGGTGGCGCGGCCATTATGGGCAACGTTATGTCGATCATTTCATACACATTTCCGGCCGGTCAACGCGGGAGACCTCTTGGCTTGGTCAACAGTGTCGTGGCTGCAGGGACCATCGTCGGTCCCGCGCTGGGAGGTGCCTTGACGGCGGCCGTTGGCTGGCAGGCCATTTTTTGGGTGAACGTTCCGCTCGGCATGATTTCTATCGTGATGAGCCTCGCATTCTTGAGGCGTATGTCCACGAATCGTTCCATGGCGCGATTTGACTGGATGGGCTCGTTGTGGTTCTTTGTTGCCATGGCGGGAACGCTTCTTTTTTTGTCGAATGGGAACAGTTGGGGATGGATGAGCGGCAGGAGCATCATGGCGGGTGTTGTAAGCATCGGAGCATGGCTTCTTTTCATCATGTGCGAATCGCGTATTCGCGAACCTCTTATCGACCTGCGGCTGTTCCGTTCCGCCCGGTTTGCCATTGGGAACGTCGCAGGTTATCTTTCGTATGTCATCATGATGTTCCCCACGTTCATTCTGCCGTTGTTCCTTCACCAGGTGATGCACGAGCCGATAGCGCATGTCGGATTGCTCATGACGTCCCAAGCTGTTGCGATGATCCTGATTTCCCCGGCGGCGGGTTGGTTGACAGATAAATATGGCCCGAAATGGCCGACGACGGTCGGTATGGCCATCGCGACCGCGGCTTTGCTGTGGATGGCGGGGTTCGGAAGCGGCACTTCGAAGCCGGCCGTCGTCGCGGCACAGGCCCTGTTTGGCCTGGGGATGGGCTTGTTTACCGCTCCGAACAACGTGTCGATTCTGGAGAGTGTGCCGGTGGCGCAAACTGGGCTCATCGGGAGTCTGCTGGCCACCATACGAAACTTTGGACGGGTGTCCGGTGTGGTGCTTGCCGTCGTGTTGCTCGAGACGGCGATCGGAACATCCTCTCATTACAGTGAATCGGCGCTCGTTATCGGTTCGAGGATCGCGTTCGGGAGTGCCGCGATCCTCGGTGCCGTGGCCACATTGCTCATTTCGACGCGCATAGCGGCATTGTCGAAAATGAAAGTTATCTGATAAATCTGCTCGGGAAGCGTCGACCCGGAAAGGCTCGACAGGGAGCCGACTCACTCATGGGCCAAAGTGGGGGGTAGAAGTTCCGGGTCATGACGATGAAAGGGGTGCCGGACCTGGCGGGCTCGGGCCGGGTCCGGCCATGGAAGTCGATCAAGAACTGGTGAGCCCTGTCGCAAACGTTTTGTTGATCAGGGTGTGGGGAAAGCGTGTTTACATTTTTATATTGGGATATTATGATATCTGGAAGACAGGAGAAAATAACACGTTACGGTAAATGATCCACAGACGGGTCGCAATACTGTGCTCCGGACTGCTTCTTGTGAATGGAGCGTTCGGGGTTATAGCAGCCGGTGCTTCGTAACGGCCCAACGTTACTGGCGTGGTATCAACAGTTGCTGGAATATCTGATCAAATCTATCCAACAAACCGCTGTCGGCCTGACCTTTGTCTCCTTCCTTCCGGAAGGGAGCCGCCCCCGGGGTGGGCGCGCTTCTCGGCGTGTGCTTCCTCCCGCGTCCGGCAAGCCAGGATCGGCAAACCGGCCCCCAAGGAATGAAGCTCAGAGCCATCCCGTACCACACGGGCACTCGCGAAAGGCAGGGGCGTGAACCCCTGTCCCGTCCAGGCGGTTAGCCTCCCGCGAGACCAGAGGGGTATTTTGCCCTCAGGCAACCTCTGGCTTTGGATCATCCCCTCTCTGGGGATACACGAATGTCTTCGTCCATTTCCGGTGCAGGTTCATCATCCCCACAAAATCCGCGTCCGCGCTGTACCGATGGTTCGGGTTCTTGCATGTGAACCGCGAGCCGCCCCGCTGCCCGAGCACCTTGCAGTGCGGACAGACCTGGGACGTATAGGCCGGGTTGCGCTCCACCGTCAGAATCCCTTCCCGAAACGCCAGGTCCCGGACCCATTCCATGATCTTCCCCCGCAACCAGTACGCCCGTTTATGGTTCTTCCGCCCGCTTTTGCTCATCTTCTCTTTTGGCGGCCGGTACCGACGCAGGTGCTCGAACACGATCACCTTTGCACCGTGCTCCCTCGCGAACCGGACAATGGCCACGGCCGTCTGCTTGGCCGCGTTCTCGTCCAGGTTCCGGATCTTGTTCCACAAGTTCGCGTTGTCTTGGACCCCCGGCTGGAGCCGTCCGCTTTGTTTCCGCTTGCGGTGAATGACGGTCAACAGCCGGTGCCGCCGATGGTTCAAGGCCCGGCCGTCCACGAACCTCGTGGCCGCCAGCCGCCCTTCCACGAACGCTCCCATCACCGCCAACCGGTTGGCCCCCAGGTCCACTGTGACCACCGGCATCTGTGGGTTTGCCCGGCGCTGTTCCTCGGCCTTCCGGGGTTTGTCTACGGATTTCTCCATCGGGATGTGCAGCGCATACCGCACCCCGCCCGGATATCGTTTGTCCCTCTTCCCGTACACCGTCAGGGATTTCGCCACCCATGTCCGGTCCCCTTTTTCTTCGCCGGAACCGGCCTGGGTCGTCTTTGAACGTTTCCTTTCCCAGGCAATGCGCTCTTTCTCCAGGGCGGACCCGGCGAGAAGCGCTTCGGCCTGGGCGTGAACCACCACCGGCAGCGACACCTTTTCCCACTTCCGCCCCGTGTGCAGTTTCAGACTGATGAACGTGTGCCGCTTTTTCTTCTGCGGGTTCAGGTCATACGCGGGGTGCTCGACCATCCCTGCATAAAACGTCACCGGTTCGTTCGGTGCGCCAAGTTGGGGTTCCCGCCCGCGCTGGTCCGGTGCTGTTTCCTCCCAAGTTTTCAGGTGGCTCCACCAGGACCGCACCTTGCCAATCGCCTGGTTGATCGCCGCCCGCCGCAACTCCGTCGGCATCCCCTGAGCCGCCGGAACGTGTTCGTCGAGCGGCCACCCCGGGTTCGGGTGGGCTTTGGTCGCCAAGGTGTGAAATTCCGCGAAGGTCAGCAGTTCTTGGTTGGTGCGCGTTCGTTCTTTGATAGACCCGTCCTTCTTCCGAACCTGGACCGGCTCGTCCAACACGTTCAGATGTGCGGCGAAAAAGTCCATGTAAAACGCAATCACCTGGTTATAGATGTCCTTGGTCCTCTCCAGCGCCTCCCTCTTGCACCGATGGACCTCCCTGTGAATCCCGATCCGGATCGTCTTGATGACCGTGACCAGTTCCCTCACCTCCCATCTCTTTCATGGCCTGCCCAATCTTTTTCCGGAACTCCTGCGACCGCTTGCCGTACATCCGGGCTGAAAACACGGTGATGATCGTCAACAGATCCTCCACCAGCTCCTGCTGGGATGTCTTCGGCTCGGTCTTGTGGGTGGACTCGACCGTCACTCCGTGGCTCTCGAAAAACCGCTCCAGATACCGGTATCCGAACCGAGCCAACCTGTCCGGGTATTCGATCAGCACCCGGTCGATCTCCCCGTCTTCGGCGAGTTTGAGCAGGGCCGCCAGTTGTTTCCGGTTTTCGCCCACCCCCGACGCCTGTTCGGAAAACACCCGGACCACATCGTACTCGCGTTCTTCCGCGTACCGCTCCAGCCGTTCCCGTTGCCGCTGGAGATTGCTGTCTGCTTTTTGTTTGGCCGAAGATACCCGGGCGTAGATTGCCGTCCGGTCCCCGGAGGGTTTTCCCAAAAGCCGCCGCACTTCTTCCACGTCGAACAGCCTGTGGTTCCCGGGCGAACGAATGGAATGAATCTTCCCGGCCTTTTCCCAGCGACGGATCGTCTGCACGCTCAGTCCCAGCATCTTTGCCACTTTGCCGATCGGTAGATACTGTGTGTCTTTCATGACCATATATTATCATGAAACAAGGTTAATGTTTATCTATTTTTAACCTCCGGCGATTTGGTTATTTTGGGGGGGATTATAATATTTGGTTTGTCGCGCAAGGGAAGAGTAGATGGGGCGTTGCTGGACACCGACGGCCAAGAGTTCAAAATCAATGAATGGAGGAAATGCCGTGCAAAACTTTACCACTGCTCACGGTGATTTTGCTGTAGCGCAAACGCAGATTTATGCGAAATTTTTCCACGGGTTGGCGAACCCCACACGACTAAAAATCGTAGAAACTTTGCTGGCCGGAGAAATGAGCGTCAGTCAGATTGTGGATGCCGTGGGAGTTTCCCAAAGCCAGGTATCCAATCAGCTTGCTTGTTTGAAATGGTGTGGGTACGTGACCTCCCGGAAAGAGGGGAAATACATCCTGTATCGCATTTCTGACGAACGGGTAAGGGCTATTTTGCAGCTGGCTAAGGTCATCGTGGCGGACAACGCCGAGCATATCCGGTGTTGCACGAGGATGTAGCCTGGAGATGCTGACATGAAACGACTTTTTTCCTTATCGCAACAAATCGTGGCCCAATGGGTGTGCCGCGGTGCCCGATGGATGGGGAGATTGAGAAACCAGTCGCCGCATCCTCCCCATTTTAATGGGGAATCAAGGCGGCCAAATCCTTGTAATCTCCTTCAATGGTACAATAAAACCGTGGCAGGTGAAGAAAATGCCCGTGCTCAGAAATATCATTTCAACCAAACAGCGTATTGGGAGATTTATCACCGGTTCTCCGGAGATGATCCGACGGACAGAAGAAATCTACCGAGCCGTCTTGGGGTTTTACCTGGACGTGATCCATGACAATCTCGACAAACTGCCCGGGTGGGACAGGAATTCCGGCACAAGGGCGCTGGAAAGACTGACGGTTCGGACAGAACCGCGAATGAACAGGAAAACCGGGAAACCATTCGGTGGCAATCCCGACCCGCCTTACCCGATCGACGCCGTTTGGCCGAAGTTTCCCGCATATTTGCGCCGGGTGATTATCGCCAAGGCGATCGGCATGGCGAAGAGCTGGCATTCCAACTACCAGCGGTGGCTCAGAAAAAAAGAAAGGATACAGAACAGAAACGAAAGTCGTGTTGCCGAAGGCAAAAAACCAATCCCTTTCGACGAACACCCGCCGAAGTATCCGGCGGCGGGCCATGTGGGCATCACCTTTTACAAAGGCGACTTCAAGAATCTTTCGCTCGAAACCGACACGATTCAGCTAAAAGTCTGGGACGGGAGCGACTGGCGGTTCATCACCGTGGAAGTGGAACCCACCCGTCATTCAAGGAAGCTCCATCTGGATGATTCGTGGGAGATGACGGTGCCCACCGTTTATGAAAGAGAGGGTATCTTCCACCTGGTGACCGCCTTCGAGAAAAAGTCCAACGTAATGAAGTTCACCGACTACTACCGGTCCAAGAGGCCGAAGGTGCTGGCCGTGGACCTGAACCTGGGCCGCAAGAACCGGGCGGTGTGCGCCTTGGTGGGGAAGGACGGTACGGTTCACAAAGTCAGGCACATCGGCCTGACGGCGTGTAACACGACGGATGTCCACCACCTGCTGGGGCTCATTGCCCGGAACGTGAGCGGCCTGGGGATCGTCCCGAAGGGTCACCGGCCCTGCAAAAAGCTCTGGCGCAAGGTTCACGCGGCAAACGACAATTACGCCCACCATGTAAGCAAACGCCTGGTGGACCTTGCGATGGAGTGGGATGCTCGGGTCATTGTGTTCGAGAACTTGAAGCACTTCAGGCCGGACAGGAACAAGCACGGTTCGGCCAGGATGAGGCAGAGGATCGGTTACTGGTTGCACCGAAGGGTGATGAAATACACCACGTACAAAGCAAAAGCACGGGGGATTTTGGTTGCTCTTATCTCTCCGAAGGACACCAGCACCCGGTGTTCGCTGTGCGGCTCGCTGGAGACTTCGAGGGCCGGCAACATCTTGGCGTGCAGGAACTGCGGCACCGTTCACAACAGCCACGTGAATGCGGCCATCAACATCGGCATGGCCTGGTTCATCCGGGAGGAAAAGCGGTTGCAACAAAAGACCGCCTAACCACATTGCGAAAGCCTGCGACTCCCGAAAGGGAGGGGTCGCCTGCGGGACGACGTTCCCGGCAGGTGTCCGGGAATCCAGGAACCCGTCCAGCCTAAGGGGTCAGGAAAGCCTGGGTGGCAGCCCCGCTGCCGGATGCCGAGGCTTCTCCCGTGCCTATGGATGGATGCCCCCCACTTCAGTGGGGGGAGGATTCACTGGTCTCATTACCCTGGTCACAGGTATCTATTTGGTTTTCTACGGGTTGCCGTATATCCATTGGATTGAATAGCTTTACTGCGGAAAGGAGCTCTGGGCTTATGAGCAACAAATTGCAAGTGCGACTTGCGGTACGGGGAATGACCTGTACAGACTGCGAAGAACACGTGAAGAAAGCCTTGCACAGTGCCGGGGCTGAGAAGATATCTGTCAATTTTCGCCGCGGCGAGGCGACATTTGAGATCAGTGATGCGTCCGGCATTGAAGCAGCAAAACGGGCCGTGGCCGACAGCGGTTATGAACCCAGTAACGCAGAGATTCTCCATCCTTTGAGAAGTGATTCCACATTCCATCGAACAAGTGGCGACGACTATGACCTTCTCATCATCGGGTCCGGTGGTGCTGCATTCTCGGCAGCGATTGAGGCGGTTTCTCGTGGTGCAAAAGTCGGCATGATTGAACGCGGTACGATTGGGGGAACCTGCGTGAACACCGGCTGCGTGCCGTCGAAGACCATGCTTCGAGCCAGCGAAATCCACCACCTGGCCGCACAGCATCCATTCCCGGGACTTGAAACGTCGGCCGGCCCGGTGAATCTTCACCAGCTCGTAGGAGCGAAGGACGAACTCGTGGCGGAACTACGGCAGCACAAGTATATCGATCTCATCGACGAGTATGGCTTCGATCTCATACGTGGCGAGGCTCGCTTTGCGGACCCGTCGACCATCGCGGTCGCCGGCCGTATGATTCGGGCCGGCCGTTATCTCGTTGCCACGGGGGCCTCACCCGCCGTGCCGGACATTCCGGGGCTTGCGGATGTGGACTACCTCGTCAGTACCGCGGCACTGGAGTTGACAGAGGTTCCGCAGCGTCTGGCCGTGATCGGATCCGGCTATATTGGAATGGAACTCGGGCAAATGTTTCACCGCTTGGGTTCAGAGGTGACGTTGATGCAGCGAAGTGGCCGACTGCTTCGAGCCTATGAGCCAGAGGTGTCCGAAGCCGTCTCTCTCGCCTTGGCCTTTGAGGGAATCCATATCCTGACGGGTGTCACCTATGAGCGGGTGGAACAACACGGGGATCTGAAGCGGATTTATATTACTGTGGACGGGCAGCAGCGGGTCGTGGAGGCCGATGCGCTGCTGGTGGCCACGGGGCGAACACCGAACACGGCGGCGTTGAACTTGGAGGCGGCCCAGGTGCGTGTCGGCAGCCGGGGAGAGGTGTTGGTGAACGAGTACCTGCAGACGAGCAACCCAAACGTGTATGCCGCAGGAGATGTGACACTGGGGCCGCAATTCGTGTACGTAGCGGCGTATGAGGGAGCGATTGCGGCTGAAAACGCTCTGAGCGGCGAGCGGCGCAAGGTGGATCTCTCAGTCGTGCCGGCGGTGACCTTCACGTCGCCCTCGATCGCCACGGTGGGGATGACGGAGGCGAGAGCGAGGTCGAAAGGCTATGAAGTGATCACCTCGGTCTTACCACTCGATGCCGTGCCACGAGCGCTGGTCAACCATGACACGGCGGGGGTGATTAAGTTGGTGGCCGACGGCAGAAGCCGAAAGTTGCTCGGTGTCCACGTCGTGGCGGACAACGCCGGGGATGTGATTTACGCCGGTGTGCTCGCTGTAAAATTTGGACTCACGATCGAAGATTTGACATCCACTTTGGCGCCGTACCTGACCATGGCAGAAGGGTTGAAACTGGCGGCGCTGACTTTCGACCGTGACGTAGCGAAATTATCTTGCTGTGCCGGATAACAAGAGACTTGCCCCATGGACAACGAGGTGAGGGAGATACGGATGGCCAATTTCGCGCACACACCCGATCCACCGTACTACGCCGTGGTATTCACCTCTCCCAGCTAGTCGATGATCCGAAGCCCTTGACCGGCTCTGAGTTGGTCGATGCCTTCTTCGCACACGCCGAATGTTCGCCAGGGGCAGGTGGGACAGAGGGTCGAAATGTCCCTTGGCACGATTTTCTCCCGGAGCCTTTTTCGATGCCGAAAAGGCCAGGAGGGATAAGGGGTAAGGAGCAGGGACCAGAAAACTTTCCCCCAAAGAGGGCCAGGAAAGACAGGGGTTTTGAATGGGGGGAGGGATAGATTCGGACAAATTCACCCCAGTCCAATAAGACAGGTGAGTCCTCTTTTGTTAGAATAGTGGTTAGACAAATGATCCAACAAGGAGGACTCACCCTATGGCCATTATACCACAACTCGAACTGTTTTCCTGGGAAGACATTGAGCCGCTTGGAGACTTGGAACGCCTCCGGCTGGTTCTGGAACATCTGCCGGACGAAGCGCTCATGGCGCATCTGGAGAAATCGAGAGGTCATGGACGAGATGACTACCCGGTACGGGCGATGTGGAACTCGATGTTGGCAGGAATCGTGTTTCAGCACCCGTCGATCGAGAGCTTACGTCGGGAACTCTCTCGAAACGGGCAGCTGCGGTCGATCTGTGGGTTGCGCGCAGTTCCCAGCGCAGCCGCTTACACCCGATTTCTCCGCAGCTTGATGGAGCACGGATCGTGGATCGAATCGATGTTCGACGAGCTGGTGAAGACCCTGAGTGAGGAACTTCCGGATTTCGGGCGTCGTTTGGCGATGGACAGTAAGGCAATCGCCTCGTGGGCGTCCCGTCCCTCGAAAGAAAAGAAGGAAGACGGACGGCGGGATCTGGATGCAGCATACGGGGTAAAAACCTATCGTGGGACCCGCGAGGACGGGAGTACATGGGAGAAAGTGGTCCGGTGGTTTGGCTACAAGCTCCACCTGGTGGTGGATGCTCAGCATGAATTGCCTGTGGCGTATACGGTGACCAAGGGGTCGCGCTCGGACGTCAAAGAAGGGCATGTCCTGCTGGATGAGATGGAGAAACGCCATCCGGAGATGTTGAAAAAGGCCGAGGTCCTGACGGCGGATCGGGGGTACGACGACTCGAAACTCCTGAGTCGCTGCTGGGATGAATATGGGATCAAGCCCGTGATCGACACGAGGCGGATGTGGAAAGACGGGGAGCCAACGCGGTTATTACCGGGACACACGAATGTGGTGTATGACGAGGGGGGAGCGGTGTACTGTTACTGTCCAGAGACAGGGGCCCGGCAACAGATGAGCAATGGTGGGTTCGAGAAAGACCGGGGGACGCTGAAAAAAGTATGTCCAGCCAAGGCGTACGGGATCACGTGTCAAGGGCGGGAACAGTGCCCCGTGGCCGGAGGGGTGCGGGTGGCGCTCGCGGTGGACCGGCGGATCTTCACGCCGATTGCCCGGGAGAGCTACAAATGGGCGAAGGAATACCGGTACAGGACTGCGGTGGAGAGGGTAAACAGCCGATTGGACGTCTCGTTTGGATTTGAACGGCACACCATTCGTGGGCTGGCCAAGATGCGGTTGCGCTGCGGCTTGGCTTTGTGCGTGATGCTGGCGATGGCATTGGGGAGGGTGCGGGAGAAGCAGCAAGAACGCATGAGGAGCTTGGTTCGCAGCGTGTCCTAAACGGAACGCGATCGTAGAAGGTGGAGCTCCTGGGCCAGGTAACCAAGAACCTGACCCCGGTTTCGCATGGCCTGAACCATCCAACCTGTGGATGATAAACCAGATAATGGACATACCAAACTCGCCACGCCGATGGGATTCGTGCTGAAGGTCCGGGGAAAAAGGGACATCGAAAAAGGCTCTCCCGGATCCGTTCTTGAATTTTGCTCCACGGAAGGTTCTGCCCGACCCGCAGTTCCAGTTTCTCAAGGACGGCGGAGTCGCGTTCATAGATATTCGCATCTTCGCAGTGATAGGGCTGGGATTCCGGAAACTTTGTACACAGATCATCCGGTCCGGCCACGAGGAGAATGTGCGTTTGAGGTACCCGGAGCAAGGTCTGGTGAAGGTGAGTCATGTTTATGGTATATTCTGGAGAGTATCCCATGCCTCTGTATCCGAGCAGACACAGGAGATGGTGGCCCCGCAATCGAAACATCGGACGGCTTCTCGTCTCCTTTGTTCAGAGATTCTTTCCTAATATTGCATCTGAGATGGACCCCATTGTCAAGACATTTTTTGGTCGAGCCTTTTTCGATGCTGAAAAGGTCAGGACGGATAAGGGGTAAAAAGAAGCGGTCAGAAAACAACACGCCAATGGTAATCTTGTCGGCTGTTCTGAGAAAACAGGACATCGAAAAAGGCTCGTGATTGCGGACCCTTGACAGATGTCGAATAATGTAGGATTATGCTATCAAAAGGTAAATAGATCCATAGAGTTGTATCAGGGCAAACTAGCGGAAACGCTAGGACGCAAAGCCACGGGTCTAAGGGCACATGTGCCTATGATCGCCGGGTTGCCACTCGAACAGGATAAGGCGCCCTGCAGGAAAAGGGCGCTTTTTACATCATGACAGAGGAGGGTGAAGAAATTGGAGAACTTTCCAAATAAACCCTCATCCGGGGGGGGGGGGGGGGGGGGGGGGGGGGGTATAAATCCCCTAAAAACCCAAATAAATACAATCCCCTGTGGCGGAGTGTAGATGAGATCCTTCAACGCGAAACGATTGAAGTGGTTTATCAGCCCATCGTCAATCATGCCGAGGGTGTCATTTGTGCTCATGAGGCACTCAGCCGTCCTCAGTACGGCGGCCGTTTCATTCCGCCGGACGTTTGGTTTCGCGCTGCTTACGAAAGCGACCGCTCGATGGAAGCTGATTTATTGGCTCTCACCATCAGTGTAAATCGCCTCCGACTGTTGCCCCCTGAAATCAGTGCCATGCCCCTGTACGTGAATGTGATGCCGAGCAGCTTCGTTCAGGAGTCCTTTGTTGAACGGCTCGAAGTTTTGTTTCGAGAGGGACTGTGTCAACCAGGCCAACTTGTGATCGAAATCGTCGAGTACATATCGTATGACCCTACTTTGCTGTCGCAAATGATTAAATCCATACGATCCCTCGGCGTTCGGATTGCCCTTGACGATGTTGGTGCTGGGAGTACCAGTCTTGCGGGCCTCTTGGAATTCGACCCCGATTTCGTCAAAGTAGACCGTACAGTGATTCAAGGGATTTCGATCTCCTCTTCAAAACAGCGATTTCTATCCCGTTTAGTGAGATTTATGGAGTCCGGCAATTCAGTCATTGCTGAGGGAGTGGAAAACTACGAAGATCTGAATGCCATTCGGGAAGCCGGTGTCAATGTAAGTCAGGGGTATTATTGGTCACGCCCGATGTCCATCAGTGAACTGTCGGATCTGGTTAGTGAAATTGAGAGCAAGAGGACTGAGTTGGCGAAT
Organism: Kyrpidia tusciae DSM 2912; assembly: GCF_000092905.1. Taxonomy (GTDB): domain Bacteria; phylum Bacillota; class Bacilli; order Kyrpidiales; family Kyrpidiaceae; genus Kyrpidia; species Kyrpidia tusciae. The sequence continues at coordinate 2,854,415 of NC_014098.1, read as the reverse complement.
CTTGCTCGGAATAGGGACCGCTCATTGACCGATAAGGCAGTGGTAGAGAAAAGCCAAGAACTGGATACTCTGATCTATCTGTACCATCGATTATTCCACAATGATTTGTAGCACAGAATCACCTTCCGTGTCGTTGGCGGTGACGGACAAGGATGGGAGGTGAGAGAATGCGGTCCTTGCTGGAGAGAGTAAGGCATTGGCTTTTCAAACCTCGCCTGTCAAGTTCATCCGAACTTGAGACGCCATCATTCCCGTCGGTTGAAGTCGATGAAGAGATACGAAGCGTGCGGCATGGAACTGTCACTGTGGTGAACAATCAGCTTATTGTCTCTGACCCTGACGACGAAGGTTCATTTGCGACAATTGTCATCCCCGACGACCCTCGGTTGACGGACAGAAATGTGTCGGGGAGGTCGTTGTTCATGAAAATCAGCATATCGAGGTATCGCTGGCCAAGAGTTTGCCATCGCTCCAGTTTTCTACAAAAGTGACGAAGGACAACATGGAAGTCATTGGGAGAATCGACGTAACACCGGGTCAAGAGCATCGCCTCAGAGACATGGGCGGTGTGCATCGTGCGGTGCTAGAAATCGAAACAATCGATAGGCTTCCCGATCCGTTGGGCACCGCCGAAATTGTCGCACGGTTGGAGTCTGAGGGGTACGTCGGGGTACTTGATCCGACAGGAGTTGAGACCATTGCTCAGGCCAAGAACACGACCGAATGTATCGTGTTGCGGGGAACTCCCCCCGTTCCAGGCCGAGCGGCTCGTTACAGACGGGTTGAACTTCCGAAGGTACACGATCCTCTGCAGCGTCAGATGCGCATTACATCCATTGGGATTGGGACAACGGTCGCTGTATTGGAACCAGAGATACCGGGTGCGCCGGGGCGGGATGTGTTCGGCAGGGAGATTCCATGCCCGGTGCATCGCTCGCTGCCAACGCTGGGGCAAGGTGTGATAGAAGTAAATAACCGCCTCGTGGCAGTTCGTAGTGGCCGACTGCTCTTTACGAAAAGTCATATCGATATAATCCCGGAATTGGTGATTGACCACGATCTCTCCAGCAAAGACGGGAAAGTTGAATTTGACGGGGACGTTGTGGTGTTGGGGTCGGTACTCGATGGTAGCTATATCAAAGCCACGGGAACCGTGCGGGTAAATGGCGGTGTGTTCCACTCCACGGTGCTGGGAGAACGTGGTGTGTCGGTCAATGATGCCATTGTGGGGTCGCAGATCGTAGCGGGAGCATCCAAACTTGTGTACACGACAATTTATGAACTGTTGAAAAAAGGGATAGTGGAATATGAGAAGTTTCACGCGGAGTTCCAAGAATTGGTGGCGCACGCCAGGCAGCGGATTGACCAGGGTACACACCTGGGGTTGTTGGCGGACGCACTGCTTACCACCCGTCATCCGGATCTGGAACGTTTTCTGCAATCTTTCTGCAATGAGACTGATGGAGTGCTGAACGCAGATGATCGGTATCGCCAGATCGTGCGTGAGATCCGCTCAAGGTGGTTCGGCATTGGCAGGACCAACATCACTGAACAGCATGTGATGGCTTTATACCACATGTTGGTTGATTACATCTTCCAGATCGAATCGATGAAACACACTGAACCCGCCTCGGTGAAGGCGGCCAGTGTCACCTCCAGTTCGGTGAGGGCATCCGGGAGCATTGTGGTTACCGGGCCTGGTACTTACGCCAGCTCTTTGGAAGCCGGAAATTCAATTCTCATACGCGGCAGTATGCGGGGCGGATTTCTCGCGGCGCAAAATTTAATCGATATTGAAGAAATGGGCACTCCTTTCGGTATCGAGAGCAGTGCAAAAGTCGACAATCCGTCTGGGAAGATTCGCATTCGCTTACGGCATCCCAATACGGTGTTGCAAGTGGGGCGTACCCGAAACAGGAATCTGGTTGTCGAATACAACACCGAGCTGTGGGAGGAACGCAATGAAGGTCCGAACACTGCTCCTGGACGACTCGCCTGAGAGGTTGAACACTTTCCTTTCAATCAGCATGTATTTCGGAGATGAAGCGGCTCGTTGCGGGCATTCCTTCCGTGATGCCCAAGGTGTACTTACCCAGGCTGATCCCGCCTTTGGAAATTTTCGCGCTACGAATGATATACTGGATGGGGATCGTGCGCGCCGGTGAACGGCGGGTCGTCGATGGAATAATCCGAGCCTGACTATACGTGGGAGGCCGGGAGATCGTGGAACTGGAGACAGAAAGACGAGAAGGGACAGATCTGCCGGCGTTGCCGCGCAGGAATCTTCTGTTGTTCACCGTCGCCCTCGGGGTGCTGCTCAACCCGCTCAATTCGTCGCTCGTCGCTGTGGCCCTGGCCCGGCTGGAGCACGCCTTTGGGCTGGATTTTGCGGCGGCGTCATGGTTAATCTCGGCGTATTATTTGGCCAGTGCCATCGCCCAGCCGGTGATGGGCAAGCTGGCCGATCTATTTGGACGCAAAAAGGTGTTTCTTTCCGGCCTGATTCTGGTGGCGGTTTCTTCGGCCACCGCTCCCTTCGCCCCGTCCTACGGGTGGTTGATCGTCTTCCGGCTGATCCAGTCTTTTGGAAGCGGGGCGATCTATCCGGCGGGGATGGGCATCGTGCGCCATGTCATCACGGAGCGTCAGTCCCAGGCCTTGGCATTTTTGTCGGTGTTTTCGTCTGGTGCGGCGGCCTTCGGGCCGTCGATTGGCGGCGTGCTCGTTCACTACGGCGACTGGCCGGCCATTTTCTGGGTGAATTTTCCTTTTGTCATCGTGGGGTTTGGGATGGCTTTGGCGGTGCTGCCAAAAGACAAGCCGCGCAAGCGGGCGGGGGCGCTGCCGGATTGGCTGAGATACTTGGATGTTCCAGGCGTGGTGCTTTTTGCCGGAACCATCGTCACGGGGCTGCTCTTTCTCCTTTCGGTGACGGACCACCCGATTTGGGGCGCCGGGATTCTGGCCATCGCCGCCGGCGCGCTGCTGGTGGCCGTGGAACTGCGGGTGGCGACGCCATTTTTGGATGTGCGGATGTTTCGGCGCAATCTGTCCCTCACCTGGGTGTTGGTGCAATTCGTGACCGTGAACGTGATTTTTTACTCGATTTTCTTTGGAATGCCGACGTATCTCCAGGAGGCCCGGGGCCTAAACGCCCAGGAGACGGGGCTGTTGATGCTGGCGGTGGCCGGGTTCGGGGTGATCGTCGCCCCGTTGACCGGCCGCTGGGTGGCCAAGGGGGGTGTGCGTCCACCCTTGGTTCTGGCAGGGATTTGCATGACTGCGGGGTCCGCGTTGTTTTGGACCCTTCACAGCGCCTCTTCCATCGCGTGGCTGGTGTTTTGTTTGTCGGTGCTCGGGGTGAGCAACGGGTTCAATAACGTCGGGCTCCAGACCGCCCTGTTTCAAGTGGCGCCGAAAGAGGTGATCGGCGTGGCGTCGGGGTTGTTTCAAACGTCCCGCTATATGGGGACGATTCTCTCCACGGTATTGCTCGGGTTGTTTTTTGGCCATCAGCTGGATACGGCGAGTTTGCACAAACTGGGTACCGTGTTGGCGATGCTGGGCATGGCGGTGATTTGGATGAGTTGGCGGCTCCCGGGGCGGTCCGAGGGCTGACGGTGGGCGCGTCTCGGGCCGCGGGGGACACCCGTTAGACGGGCGCGGACGGGTATGCGTGGGGAGGCCCGGTGGACCGACCCACGCCCAGTCCGCAACGACAGTCCCGATGAGGTTTAAAGCCGTTCAAACAGCCCCCGTTTCTGGTCTTCCAGCGCCATCGCTCTCACTTCATAGTGCTTTTTCTTCCCCGTGGCGGTGAAGGGCAATTCCTCGACAAACCGGTAGAAACGCGGTCTCTTGTAGCTCGCAAGCATCGGGTGGGTGCTACAGTAGTGGTTCAATTCCGCCGCCGTCAACGAGGGGTCCGCCTTGATGACGTAGGCCACCACCGCCTCCCCCCGGAGCTCATCCGGCACTCCGACCACCACCGATTCTTTCACTTTCGGATGCTGGTTTAAAATCTCTTCCACCTGCACCGGGTGGATGTTTTCGCCGGCCGAGATGATCATGTTGGTCTTGCGGCCCACCACCGTGATGTACTCGTCCTCATCCCATGTTCCGACATCTCCGATGTAGATCCAGCCCTTGTAAAAAACCCGCTCCGAGTCCTCCCCGGCATGGACGTAAGAGTAGGTCGTCTTGCCCGGGGCTTTCACGATGATCTCCCCGATTTCCTGGCCATCCTTGGCCACCCAGTCGTCCGGTTCCGCCCGGCGGTCCGGATACACCTTGACGACCACCACCTCGTCGTCGGTGCAGGCCCGACCGGCGGCGCCGGAGTGATCCGGCAAATCGTAGGGCCGCAAGAAGGTGTTCCAGAAGGCCTCGGTCGTCCCATATCCATTGAAAATATTCGGTGTCAAGGTCTCCTGGAACCGGATGCAGTCCTCTTTCTCCAAGGGCGCCCCCATGGTGACGATCCCCTTCAACCCTGTCAAATCGGCGGGATTCTTTTTTTGTTGTTCATAGAGCATTTTTAGCATGGGCGGGGCCCCGATCAAAAAGGTCAACCCGTATTTCTCTACATACTCCAGGCATGTTCTCGGATTAAAATATCTCAGAATGACAATCTCACCCCCGACGTAGAGGGTGGGGGTTGGCCCGCCAGAGTGGAGTCCCCCGCGGTGAAACCAGGGGCTCATGTTCATGGTTTTATCGACGGGACTTAAAGGAAAATGCATGGCCACGTCATGGGCGGAGAGGACGTCGTTGATGTTGTTCAGCGGTACCCCCTTGGGGGTGCCCGTGGTCCCGGAGGTATAAAGGCGGGTGGTTTCATCGTAGATGTGGGACGGACGTTCGATGGGCGGATTGTCCTCCGGCTGATTGTTGACATACTCGGCGAACGGAACGTGACCTTCCGGCGTTTGCTGATCGCCGTTCAGGTCGACCATCACGATCCGTTTCGGTTTGTGCCGAGCCAGTGCCAACGCCTGCTCCGCCGTTTCCCGGATCTCCGCATCGTATATGAACACCGCCGGCTGGCTGTCGTCAATGATAAACGCCGTTTCCCCAGGCGAGAGGCGATAGTTGATCGGGCAGTTAATGGCCCCGATTTTTTGAGGTGCAAGATAGCTCAACACGAACTCGAAGGAGTTGAGCAGTTGGTACATGACCACGTCATTCTTGCCAATCCCGTCTCCCAAAAGCGCGTGGGCAAGCCGGTTCACTTCTCGATTGAGTTCGGCATACGTCCACGTCCGGTTGCGAAGCGGGCAAGTCACAGCTGGACGATGGGCGAACCGGTGCACGTTTCGCATGAAGCCGTTGATGTACGTGAACCCGTACTCAAAGGTCTCCTTGAACATCCGCACGTCATAGGTATAGGTTTCCATCGCATTCTCCCCCTCGCAGGTGTGAATGGACAAGTGATCCGCTACCTCGAGACTTTTCGGGTGATAGGCTTGGCTGCTTTTATGGTTTGTCCCACTGATTCATTATACGCTTTTTCGATTACTCGAAAAATATCTTGTGAGCGTGAAGGACGAATTGTCCCTGGACGAGATCGCCGACACCTTCTCGCCCACAGCATTACGCCGCATTCGCGGGTAAACCTTGCGATCCGGTTTTCGTCCGCAAATTGGGCGTCTCCACTTGTTGTCTGCCCCCCATGCCAATGAGGTGCGATTCGGGAACGGTGCGAAGATCGTTCGTGTTCTCACTCTTCAAAGGCCTGCCGAAGAGTTGAAGGTGAAACTCTTCGGGTGTTGTTGGCTTTTTTGCGTTCAACCTATTGCGCTGGGGCGGATATTTAATATAATATAAATCAACCAATAGAATTTAATATATCGAAGTGCCGGTAAAGCTGAAGTGGGTGGGGGCGATGAAACGGATTGAAAGGTCAGAATAGCATGCCGTATGTGTTCGATCTGCACTCGGATATCGTGACGGATATTGCCGTTCGGCGAGCCAAGGGGGAACAACGGGTATTTGCCCGGCGCCATTATCCCCGTTTGATGCGGGCCGGGGTCCGGGCGATGATTGCAGTGCTGTGGGTAGAACCTCAATACCGTTCCGTTGGCCCGAGTCGCTTTTTGCAACTACTCGGTTCGCTGATGGCGGACTTGGGGGAGTGCCGGGAAGAGGCGGAGTTGGTGAGGACGGCGGAGGGCTTGACCGGCGCCGTGGATGCCGGAAAAGTGGGTATTTTTTTGGGCGTGGAGGGGCTTTCCTTTGTCGAGCAGTGGCCGCTCTTAGAGATGAGAGAAGAAACTGCGGACACTCTGGTGGCCGGAGGAGTTGGCAAAGAGAATCCCGGGCCAGCGGAAGATTTTCAAGGCGAAGAACCCGGACTGGAGGAGAAGCTGCGGCAGGCCTTGGGGGTGCTTGGGCCCATGGGGTTGCGCCACGCGATTCTCACCTGGGGAACGAGCAACCGGATCGCCGGGGCGGCGGGAGATCCCGGGAGTGGGGCCGGAATGTCGGGGCTCACCGCTTTTGGCCGTCACACGGTCCGAACTCTTCAGTCCCAAGGAGTCGTTCTGGACGTGTCGCATCTTGACGATACTTCCATCGACGGGGTCCTGGACGTGGCGGATGGCCCGGTTATTGCTTCCCATTCGAACGCCCGGGCGCTCTGTGATGTTCCCAGGAATCTTTTGGATCGCCACATCCGGGAGATCGGAGCCCGGGGCGGGGTCATCGGGTTGAACGCCTACCCGAAGTTCGTGGACCTCGATCACCCGACGATGGATCGGTTTATCGACCACATTCTCTACATGGCGGACCTGATTGGCATTGACCACATCGCTTTCGGATTCGATTTTATGGATTATTTAACGGATGAGGATTTTCAGGTTCCTGAAAACGCAGAACTCCGGTCTGTGGAGGATGTGCCTCGGCTGCTCGAAAGAATGAGTGAGCGAGGGCTGACCGACGCAGAGATCGAAAAAGTGGCTTTTGCCAATGCTTCGCGCATGATGAGCCATGTTTTACGGTGACTAACATCGATCAAAGGGGCGGATGGATATGAGGATTGGGGTTCGGCCCCGTATGGGGGGCAAAGTGAAAAAAGGGCGGATCAAGGCGCTGGGGCTGATCGTGGCCGGCATGATGGTTGTGGCCGGCTGTGCCTCAAACCCCACCTCGTCGGGCAACCCGGCGGGACAAAGCGGGTCCGGGGACAAATCCACGCTGACGGTGGCGATGCCGTCTGACACGGGCACCCTGGATCCGGCGGTGACGATGGATAACGCGGCCTGGAAAATCACGTATCCTTGTTATCAGCGATTGGTGCAATACGACGGAGCGAGTACGGAAGTAAAACCTTCCCTCGCCACCTCCTGGCAGGTGGGGGATGGAGGGAAAACCTGGACTTTCACGCTGCAAAGCGGCAACAAATTTGCCGACGGGACGCCGGTGGACGCCAATGCCGTGAAATTTACATTTGACCGACTGCTCAAGATTAACAAGGGGCCCGCCGGTGATTTCGATGAGCTTCAGGAAGTCAAAGTTTTGGATCCCACTCACGTTCAGTTCATTCTGAAACACCCATTCCCGGCTTTTCTGTCGACCTTGGCCGCCAATTACGCGAGTATTGTGAATCCAAAAGTGATGGAGCACGAGCAGAACGGGGACATGGGACAGGCCTATTTGGCCGATCACACCATGGGTTCGGGGCCCTACCAATTGGCGGACTGGAAGAAAGGGCAGTATCTGGAGCTGACCGTCAACCCGTCGTACAGCGGTACGCAGCCGAAACTTTCTAAAGTCTATTTTCGCATTCTCGGCGATGCGTCCGCTGAACGGCTCCAACTGGAGAAGGGCCAGATCGACATTGCCGAAGGGATCCCCGCCGACCAACTGAAAAGGCTGTCTTCCGAGCAGGGGATTACGGTGATCAATCAGCCCAGCATGTTGGTGGATTACGTGTATCTGAACACGTCGAAGGGGAGTCCGGCGCTACAGAACAAGAAGGTGCGCCAGGCGATCAGTTACGCCGTGGATTATCAGGGTATCATCCAGTCTTCCCAGAGCGGGTACGCCACCCAGATGCGGGGGCCGATTCCAAAGGGCCTTTGGGGCCACGACGACAGCTTGCCCCAGTACACCTACGACGTGAACAAGGCGAAACAACTGTTGGCCGAATCCGGGGTCCAGGTGCCCATGCTCACCCTTCTGTATTCCGACCACATGCCCTGGTGGCCTTCCGAGGCGCTGGCGATCCAGAATAATTTGAAGCAGATTGGGATCAACGTGAAGCTACAACAGGTGGAATACGCCACCGAGCGGGACATGTTGGACAAGGGGCAGTTCGATCTGGCTCTCGGCGTGTGGAGCCCGGATTACGCCGATCCCTACATGTTCATGAACTTCTGGTTTGACTCGAAAAACTTTGGCCTGGCGGGGAACCGCGCCTTTTACTCCAACCCCGAGGTGGATCGTCTGATTCGCGAGGCCGCCGTCGTCCAGGACCAGGCGACCCGGACCCGGTTGTATACCGATGCGCAAAAAATCGTAATCGATGATGCCCCGTATATCTACTTGTACCAGAAAAATTATCTGCTCCCGATGCGCAGTGATGTGAAGGGATTCGTTTACAATCCCATGCTGGAACAGATCTACAATTTGGCCGACATGTCGAAGTGACGAAGGGAGGCCCCGGGTTTCGGTTCGGGGCCTCTTGATCGACAGGACGGGTGGTGCCGATGGGATATCTCATTCGACAGCGGTTGTTGATGCTGGTTTTTGTGCTTTTCGGCGTTACGGTGGCCACTTTCTTGATGTCCCACGTCATTCCCGGGGACCCGGCCCAGATGATGGCCGGTCCTTACGCCAGTCCGGAGACGCTGCAATCGATCCGTGAACAGCTCGGCCTCAATCAGCCGCTGTGGGTGCAGTACCTCGATTACATGAAAGAGTTGTTTCACGGGGATTTGGGAACGTCCATCCGCACCCAGCAGCCCGTTGCCCAGGACCTGTTTACTTTCTTTCCGGCCACCCTGGAGCTGGTGCTTTACGCATTTCTGATAGCCGTGCTGTTTGGGATTCCCCTCGGCGTTCTTGCGGCGGTGAAACGCAACACCTTCTGGGATTATGTCACCCGGTTTTTTTCCATTGGCGGAGTTTCGATTCCCGTGTTCTGGAGCGGGCTGGTGTTGATTTTGATTTTCTACGGACATTTGGGGTGGCTGCCGGCGTCGGGGCGCCTGGACATCGATTTGCCAAAACCCCCGATGATCACTGGCCTGTATACCGTGGACAGCGCCTTGACCGGATATTGGGCCGATTTATTTAACAGCCTGTGGCACTTGGTGTTGCCCGCCGTGACGTTGTCCTATGTGCAAATGTCTGTGATCATGCGGCAGGTCCGGTCGAGCATGATCGAAGTCTTATCCCAGGAGTTCATGTTGACAGGCCGGGCCAACGGTCTTGGCCCGATGTTCCTCCTCATCCGTTATGGTCTGCGCAATGCCATGGTTCCCACCATCACGGTGATCGGGTTGTCCTTTGGGTCCCTGTTGGGCGGGGCCGTGGTGACGGAAACAATTTTTGATTGGCCGGGAATGGGCCAGTACGTGGTGCAGTCCATCGCGTCCCTGGACTTTCCGGCGATCATGGGCTTCACGGTCGTCATCGCCGCCGCATATGTGTTGATCAACCTGGCTGTGGATCTCGTTCATTATGCCCTGGATCCGCAGATTCGGAGGTGAGCGGGATGGCGCCCGAAGTGTTGGAAACAAAGGGAGCGAGTGTTGGTTTGTGGAAAGGATCCCTGCGGTTGCTGGGCAATCGCCTGGCGGCAGCTGCGGTGATCGTGGCCTTCCTCATTGTCCTCGTGGCGATTCTAGCCCCGTGGCTGGCGCCGGCCTCGCCGACCGCTGTCGATCTCGGCGGCCGGCTCGCCCCGCCGAGTTCTGCGCACTGGTTCGGGACCGACGAGGTGGGGAGGGACATTGCCAGCCGGATTCTCTATGGAGCACGGATTTCCGTCGGGGTGGGGGTGGGGGCCGTGTTGCTCTCGGCCATCGCCGGGACCCTAATTGGGTCCTTCGCGGGATATCGGGGCCGGTGGGTGGATCAGCTCGTGATGCGGAGCATGGATATTGTGCTCGCCTTTCCCACTTTGGTGCTCGCCATGGCCCTGGCCGCAGCCCTGGGGCCGAGTCTGTGGAATGCGGCGCTGGCCATCGCCATTGTAAAATTGCCGACGTATGTGCGGCTGGCCCGGGCTGAGACGTTGTCGTTGTCCCAGCAGCTGTTTGTCCGGGCCGCGAGGACGTTCGGACTGGGTTCCGGCTGGATCGTGACCCGGCACATTGTCCCGAACGCCCTGCCGCCGATCATCGTCCAGATGACCTTTGACCTTGGTGATACAATTCTCCTGATTGCTACTCTTGGGTTCCTGGGCCTTGGGGCCCAGCCGCCGACGCCGGAGTGGGGCGCCATGATCAGCGTGGGATGGAAATATCTGCTCAACCAGTGGTGGTACCCCACGTTTACCGGGGCGGCGATTTTTGTCACGGTGATGGCGTTCAATCTCGTGGGCGACGGGATCCGCGATCTCCTGGATCCCCGGAGCCGCGAGTGAAGGGGGCTTGCGACATGGGCGGGGAGAATGCAATCCTTGAAGTGAAGGATCTCACTCTGTCCTTTCGGAGTGGTCGCGGAAGGGTGAAAGTACTGAACCACATCCATTTCCGGATCCACCCCGGGGAGATCGTCGGCCTCGTCGGAGAATCGGGATCGGGAAAATCGGTCACGGCCCTGGCCATTGCCAAATTGTTGCCCCCGGAGAAGACGGTGATCGAATCCGGGGAGATCCGGTTCGAGGGCCGGGATGTCGTGGCTTTGCCGGAGCGGCAAATGGCCGAGTTGCGGGGCAAGCGAATTGGTTTCGTGTTCCAGGAGCCCATGACCGCCCTCAACCCGACGATGACGGTGGGTGACCAGTTGTACCACGTCATCCGCCGCCACCATCGGGTGTCCAAGGGGGAGGCGCGGGAGCGGGTTTTGAGGGCCCTGGAAGAGGTGCGCATCCGCCGTCCGGATTTGGTGTCCCGGCAGTATCCCTTCGAGCTCAGCGGCGGAATGAGACAGCGGGTGGTGATCGCCCTCGCCATGTCGGCGGAGCCGGCGCTTCTCATTGCGGACGAGCCCACCACCGCCTTGGACGTGACGGTTCAGGCTGACATCCTCCTTTTAATTCAGCAACTGGCCGAGTCCCACGGGACGGCGGTGCTCCTGATCACCCACGACCTTGGGGTAGTGGCGCAAACGTGTTCGCGCATGGTGGTGATGTACGCCGGGGAGGTGGTGGAGGCGGGGGAGGTGCGGCGGGTGCTCAGCCGTCCCAGACACCCTTATACCCAGGCTTTGTTGCGTGCAGTGCCGGATGTGGCCGGGCGAGGTCGGGCTCTGGTGGCGATCGAGGGGGAGCTGCCGGATCTCCACCATCGGCCGCCGGGGTGTATTTTCGCCCCTCGGTGTGCAAACCGGGTGGACCGATGCGCGGAAGCGCCCGTTCTTCGGAACTGTGCTATGGATCACCAGGCGGCCTGTTGGGTCGTGGAAGAGGGGGAGGTGCGGGTATGACAGTTACAAGCTACGCCGAAGACGCTGGTGGTTCTCACTCTGACCCTTCGGCGGGCGCTCAGCCTCCCCTCCTGGAAATGGCGGACGTGGTGAAGCGCTTTGTGGTCAAAAAGCGGGGGCTGCGCGTCGAGACCATCGCCGCGGATCGGATTTCGTTTTCTGTGCGGGCTGGCGAGGTGTTCGGCCTCGTGGGGGAATCGGGCAGCGGCAAGTCCACCCTCGCCCATTTGATCATGGGTCTGGAGGAGCCGGACGGGGGTGAAATCCGCTTTCGGGGCCAGATACTTGTGGGGGGCGGGAAGCGGGGGATGTTCCCCTACGGGGATATTCAGATGGTGTTTCAGGATCCCCGGTCTTCGCTGGAACCGCGGATGCGCATCCGGGACATCGTTTTGGAGCCTCTGCGGGCGGTATCGCCGCAGCGGCGCCGGGAGTACGGGAACGACGAGGCTTTGGTGGAGCTCATGCGGCGTGTGGGTCTGCACCCCGACCATCTGCATCGCTTGCCCCACGAATTCAGCGGGGGTCAGCGCCAACGGATCGCCATCGCCCGGGCTCTCATCACCCGGCCGGCCCTGGTGATTCTCGATGAGCCGACATCAGCCCTGGATGTGTCGGTCCAGGCCCAGGTGATCAATCTGCTGAAAGACCTTCAGCAACAGTTTGGACTGACGTATCTGTTTATTTCCCACAATATGGGTTTAGTCAAATATTTCTGTGACCGGGTGGGGGTTCTGTATCAGGGGAGATTGGTGGAGGTCGGCGACGCAGACCAAATCTTTACACAACCCCAGGAGGCGTATACTCAAAAGCTGCTGGAATCGGTGCCGTCGGTGGTGGTGTGAAAGGGGATGAACGGACCTTCGAGGCTCAGGGGCCTGGGTTGCGTGAAGACGGGGTACCGCGGAGGACCCCGGTAGGAGCCCGGACGAGACCGGGACGGGATGGCGAGTCGAGGCGATCTCGGATCTGCGGGTGGGGAGGCATACAAACGGAACGGGGATGCAGCGGATAGCCGGGCCCCAGGGGAGGCGGATGGAGATGGGATTTGATCATGGGAAACTTCGCCGGGTGCGCCAAGAGAAGGGATGGACTATCCAGGAGTTGGCTGAAAAATGCGAGGTGAGTCCCGGGCTGATCAGCCAGGTGGAACGGGGCCGGGTGGTGCCAACGTTGACCACTTTTTGGCGCATCTGCCAGGCTCTCGAGGTTCCCATGCACTATTTTTTTGAAGAACAGAAAGATGAGAGTATGGTGGTGCGACGGGACCAGCGAAAGATCATCCATTTTCCCGGATCCCATGTGAAATACCACCTGTTGAGTCCCTCTCTCCACGGACAGATCGAGTTTTTGCTCGTGGAGATTGAGCCGGGGGAAGCTCACGATCGCGAGGGGATGGTCACCCACAAGGGGGAAGAATGCGGGTATGTGCTGGAGGGGGAGTTGATCGTGCGCCTCGGCGCCCAAGAGATTCACTTGTACGAGGGCGACAGTATCTGCTTTCCCTCGTCGATTTCGCATCGTTATGCGAACCCCGGGAGTGTGATTTCGCGCTCCATCTGGGCGATGACACCGCCGAGCTTTTGAGGGGAGAAGGGGGAATTTTATGGGGAGTTGGGATGAGCCCGGGATCTCACCCCAATTCCAGCAGCACCTGGCCGATGTCCCGATTGAGTTGGGAGACAGTTGGCGGGGACCTCGGGTGTCGGTGAGATTGTATTTTAGCTTTAACTATAAAATCCGGTATACTCTGTCGTCGCCGGGTCTCGGGAGGGTGCCGTCTGCGGAGGCGTGGCGGAGGGCGCGTGGATTACGGCCGTCTCTTTGTTGTCATCGTGACCCACCAACACCACGTCGCCCCGGCCCGGACCGCCTGGCCCGCCGCCCGGGAGATGTCATCGTTTTGTACGATGGCGCCGCGGTCATGTTGTCGATAGGGCTATACCTCCGACTTCGTCTTTTGACCTGACAATGGCAACTCTCTTTTTTCTCCGACGAATCCGACGCGAATGGCGCTTCGCCACGCACCGATCACCCCTCCGGTCATGCCGCCCATCCCGCCCCCCATCATGACGTTGACAATGGACATAAAGTCCATCATGCCGGGCACACGATGCATGGACAACGTCCATCCGGCGGCAGCCAGGACCGTCCCGACCGTCGACCCGGCCACTCCGCCCACCATGGCACCCATCAGGGACCACATGGCTCCATGTTGTTTGTGGATTCCGACGACCTCAAAAGGGTGATTCGTCGAAGACAACAGATCTTGGACATCTTTCAATCCGATCCTGAGTCCCAAATAACTGCCGGAAAGGGAACCTGCGCCGGCGAGGATCAAGGTCAGCAGCCCGGATGTGCCCGCCAGGAAATCGAGGATGCCGCCGAAGAAGGCTGCGGAAACGCTGCCCCAAGCACAGCTCCACCCCGTTGTCCGATACAGTCGATCCACGATGTTGACCACCTTTCTTGGTATAATGAGTGCCAAAGGCCGTAACCGACCGGGCATGAAGAAACACCCATTTGGATATATAAAAAGTTCATTCTAATATTCTATAATAGTCTTGTGAATCCAAGATGAACCTTTAACTCTAAGTCGAGCCCGACTTCGCCATGAATCCTCGGCTCCCCGGGATGGGAGCCATCTCGATCAGTTGTCGAATCGGCCTCCAGTTCAGCCAAGGAGATGATCAATGGTGTCAAGGATCGATGAAGCGCGCGAAATGTTTGCCCGCATACAACAGGCCTGGTCGGACGGAGAACGAACCGCTCTGTTGACGATTACCCAGGTGAAAGGCTCGGCCTATCGCCTTCCCGGCGCCAAAATGATGATGACGGAAAAAGGGAAGATGCTGGGAACCCTCAGCGGCGGTTGCCTCGAATCGGACCTCTACGGATGGGCGGAGAAGGCCATCGAGGAAGGCAAACCCCGCCTCGTCCATTACGATCTCAGTGAAAGCGAGTTGTGGTCCCTCGGGATTGGTTGTAAAGGAACCATGGAAGTCGCCATTTTTCCCGTTCATTCCTCGGACCCGTTTTGGCAATCGGTGCGGGAGGCCGTGGCCGAAGATCGCGTCATCTCGTTGGCCATCGAATTGCCGACCGGGGTCCGCGCTGTCTTTGAGGGCACAAATCCGATTGCCGGCGATATGGACGAATTGCCGGAAGCCGTCGTGCAGCAATTGACGCAGCGCATCTGGAGCCGGACGAGGGCGGAAGTCGCCGTCGTCGACGGCCGGCGCTTTTACGTCGACACGATGCGGCCGAACGAACGGCTGATCATCTGCGGCGCGGGCCACGACGCGGTGCCCGTGGCGGCCCTCGCCGCCAAATGCGGGTTTCGCGTCACCGTGCTCGACCCGCGCAAAGAATTTAACGGGACCGGTCGTTTTCCCGCGGCCGAACACCTGGTGGTCGAACCGGACCAAGCGGATCCCGCGCCATTGGCGGAAAGCTGGTGGGTCATCATGAACCACTTGCAATTGCGGGATGAAGCGGCGTTGCGCCTGGCGTTGCAAGCCCGGCCCAAATTCGTCGGCGTGCTGGGCCCCGTGTCGCGAACCCAGGAAATGCTCGGCAACATCGGCGCCGACTTCGACAGCGCTCCGATCCATGCGCCCATTGGACTGGATATAGGCGCAGAAACGATCGACGAAGTGGCGGTTTCGATCGTGTCCGAATTGCTGGCTGTGCGATCCGGCCGCTTGGGTGAACCGCTGCACGGGCGGGAGAAAATTCATGGTTGATGATTCAGGGGGCGGCTCAGGGCGCCGATCTTCGCAGCGCTCCGCCCAGCACCGCTTTTTTCCAGGTCGCCGCGTCGTGGACATCGATAAAAGCGTCGATGTACGGCAACGCCATTGACATGCCCGCCGATGCCGGCTCATATCCCGGCTCGCCGAGCAGTGGATTGATCCACACCACGCGGCCCACCCGGCCCGCCAGGTCGCGCATGGAAGTATGCATGCGCTCCGGGTGGCCGGCATCAAATCCATCCGACGCGATGATGACGCAGGTGCGGCGATGGAGCAAACTGGGATAGCGCCGAAGCAATTGTTCCAACGCGCCGCCGATCCGAGTGCCGCCCCGAAGTCCCGGCAGGTCGGATAACGGAATGCCCGAAACCCCTTTGCGGGCGATGAGCGACGTCACCCGCAGCAGCCGCGTGGAAAAGAGAAAGATTTGCGTGCGCGCCCGGGCCCGGGTGAACGACCAGGCGAGAGCCGCGAGAAACGGCGCATAGGGCTTCATGGAGCCGGAAATGTCGAGGGCCAGAACAATTCGCGGCTTGTCGGGACGGCGCCGGCGCATTCTGAGGACGAAGGGCTCCCCGGCCAGGCGCAGGGCGCACCGCATGGTTTGGCGCAAGTCGATTTTTTCCCTTCCCCGGGATCGCCACTTGCGGCCCCGCGGTGCGTCCATCGTACGCACCGCCAGCCGGGTGAACTGAACCACGTCTTTCAGCACCCGCTCGTCCGCCCGCAATGCGAACCGTTCGCCGTCGTACGGATGATATCCGGCGAGAAACCCCTGGACAGTTTCCCCCGGCGGGCGCTCCGTCTGCCGACCGGCGCCGGCGCCGCCGATCGAATCATCCGGCTGCAGGCGGCGCTTCTCCTCCAGTCGCACTCCCCGACCGCAAAAATATCGCTCAAACAAACTCGGAAAGATGCCCCATTCCGCCGGTGTTCGGGAATAGATCGCCCGAAAGGCGCTGCAGACCTCGTCCATGCTGTCGAGGTTCAATTCCGCCAGGGCGGCGACGGCGGTCAACGTTTCCGAAATCCCGGCGCGAAACCCATGGTTTCGCAGCCAGGGCGCAAAATGGGTCACCTGGGTGACGATGTCGCCCGTGAACCGGCCAATCCCGTCAAGGATCAGGCGTTCCATAGTACGTCGAGTCCCCTCTCCCGCACCAGCTCCAGGTCTTCCTGGGTTTTCAACAAACATCCGAGGGTTAGGCGAATGACCCCTTCGTCCAACTCGTGTACCTCCAGTTCGGTCAAGGCCTGGGCAAAATCGATCGTTTCCGCCAGTCCGGGGGGCTTGAGCAGGGACAACTT
The DNA here is from genome assembly GCF_000092905.1 of Kyrpidia tusciae DSM 2912. Lineage (GTDB taxonomy): Bacteria > Bacillota > Bacilli > Kyrpidiales > Kyrpidiaceae > Kyrpidia > Kyrpidia tusciae. The sequence goes on along the minus strand of NC_014098.1, from coordinate 2,837,757 downwards.
GCGCAACCTCCGCACGGCGCGCGCGATTTGTTTCGCGAGGTCCGGCGCGATCCGCGGCACATGCAGGGAGACAATGTCCGCCTCCTGTTCCAAAGACGGGTAATCGACCCAAATGTACAGACAGCGTCGGCGCAATGCGTCCGATAAGTCACGGGTGCGATTGGAGGTCAACAGCACCATCGGCGGCTCATCGGCGCGGAAGGTTCCCAACTCGGGAATGGTCAATTGGAATTCCGACAGAAATTCCAGCAACAGCGCCTCGAATTCCTCGTCGGCCCGATCCACTTCGTCGATGAGCAGCACCGGAGCCGGCCTTTCCCGGAGAGCCCGCAAAAGCGGGCGTTCGATGAGAAACGGCTCACTGTAAAGCGCCGCCTGGTTTACGGCGCCGTCGGCGAAAGCCGTGCGCGCCGTCAGCAACTGTTTCGGGTAATCCCAATCATACAACGCCTGGCTCGCGTCCAGCCCCTCATAGCATTGCAGGCGAACGAGATTCACGGAACGGACGGCGGCGAGCGCCTTCGCCAACGCCGTTTTTCCCACACCCGCGGGGCCTTCCAACAACAGCGGACGGGCCAGCCGCTGTGCCAAGTGCAGGACAGTGGCCAGCCCTTCCTCCGCCACATAGTGGGCCCGCCGCAATTCCTTTTGGAGTCGGCGCACCTGTTCGTTCATCCGGTTATCCTCCCGTTTCTATACCGAAACGACCAGTGCATTCTCCAGATTTGCAAAGACCTTTTCAATGATTTTGCGCGCCTCATTGTCAATCAGACGCCCGCCGAGACTCGCGATGGGCCCGCTGATCGACGCGTCGCACCGCCATTTCAAGAGGGTCCCCCCATCCACATCGTTGAGCGTCGCTTCCGCTTTCATGTCAACTCCGCTGCCCATTCCGCCGCCCTTCACACGAGTGGTGAAACGATTCTCACTCTCGACCTTCAATTCGAGCAAATCGGGAATACAAGGCCCCACTCGATGGGGATCGATCAAAAACTCCCAAACCTTTTCCCTCGGCAGCTCAAGGGTATATTCTCCTCCATATGTTCGGATGGCTTTGCCTCCTCACATGATTTCTGTCCATGCTTGTGCCGCCGCCGATCTCCGGCCCAAAGTCCGGACGTTGCCGACGGATCCCCATGCGGTGGCTCGTCAAGCGTGGCTCAGATAGGTTTCCGGATCGCGCGCAAAACGGTCCCGACACCCGGCGCAGCAAAACCCGTAGGTCGTTCCGTCCAGCACCAAACGGTGAGGAGACTTTTCCAAGTCCACGGTCATTCCGCAGACCGGATCGATCACTTGTCGGGGGGCCGCAAGCTCTCGGCTGTGCGCGGCCTCGTCGGGTTCCGGATGCCTTTCGGCCGATTGTCCCCGCCAGCGCACCTGGGCGTGGCGGCGGCGGCGCTCCACGATTTGTGCCAGAATACTGAGGGCGATCTCTTGGGGACCCAGGGCGCCGATATCGAACCCCGCGGGCGCTGTGACGAAGTCGATGAATTCGCTCGAAGCACCCGCTGCCGCCAGATCGGTGCGCATGGCTGTCCAGCGTTTCGGGCTGGTGACCAAGCCCAGATACCGGAGTGGCAGGGCGGACAGGGCCAGCAGTCCGTCGACATCGTATACCCCCATCGTGGCCACCACGCCATAGGCCGCCGTGCCGGTGTGAAGATCCAGTTGATTGCGCAGCCTGGTCGGCGGTTCGTCCGCAACGCCGCCGGGTGCCGCCTCTTCCAGAGAGATCCGGAGCGGCGCCAGGGCGAATCGGGGCGCCCATTCTTCCAGGGCGAGGGCGATCGGGGACGTCCCCACAATGATCAGCGGGGGATCCATGTTCTTGGGTTCCAGAAACAGTTCCACCGTGCCCTCGGATGCGCACGTCCGCAATCACTCAGTTAAAATCTTACCGAAAGGGGGTTGGCTCACTCATGAAGAAATCTTACCGAAGGGATCGCGGTGTGGATGTCCATGCAGAGTCGGCGGGAATGCTTGAACACGATGTGGATGCGCTACCTGCGAGCACGTAGCCGATCGCAAAAATCACAGATCCTGGACGAGTTGCAAGAGACACTGGGATATGCCCGCAAATACGCCATCGCCACCCTGAAGACCCCACCAAAGAGTCGCGGCGGCGCCAGAGCCGAACCCCGCCCTCTGCGCTATTGGGCCGCCATGCCTGTGATCCAAGTGGTGTGGGAGGTCGTCGACTATCCTTGCGCAGGGCGGCTGCACCCTGTACTGGTGCGCACAGCCGTGAAAATACAAGGTTGTAGGGGTGAAGAATGGCCGCATGTGTTGTGACGGGGAGGTGCTAATTCCATGAAAATGTTTCGCCCAGATTTTTACGTGGTGAGAAAGAGAGTAGAAAAGAGTCTTAATATGCTGATCCGCAATGACATTTACCTGTTCGAAATCGATGTACACGAACGAACTATTGCCCACAGGCTCGCAGTATATCTCGAGAAAGAATTTTCATCATGGAATATTGACTGTGAATATAACCGTAACGGCTATAATCCCAAGCTGATAAACCTTGGTAGTCGCGGTGAGCGGCGAGCGTATCCCGACATCATTATTCACCACAGGGGGACATCCTCAAATCTGCTTGCCATAGAGATGAAGAAGCTTCCTACCCAGGTGGATCCAGAAACCGATAAGGACAAGTTGAAACAATACATACGGCACCTGGATTACAAGTTTGGCTTGTTTCTATTGCTTTCCACTAGTATTCCAGGATGTGGCATTAGTGAGATCGAGTGGTTCGATGAGCACGGGAGAACGTTGTCGTGACCATTAGACCCTGGGGTCTTGATGTGAGCGAAGAGGTTCCGGAGGTTATGAACCGCTTGATCCTTAATGCCCGTTTCCCGAAGTGCTTCTGCCCCGGGGACTTCGCGAGCCCCGAACCAAATCCCCGCCTCCCCCAGCCCTGGTGTGGTCTCATTCCGGTGGGTCCCGTGCGGTCCCCGAGCCTAGGCATGGGCTATTTAAAACTCCCGCCGGGAACAAATCGGCCGGCCCGCCCGTCTATTAGGATGAGTAGATCGGAAGGTCGAGAGACCGGGAGGGGATTACGGTGAAAACCGCGATGGCGGTGGGGGCTTTGATGGCTTCATTTGTTGGGGCCGTACCGGGGTTGACGGCGGGCCCGGCGGTGGGCTCCGGGGCGCAGGCGCCCGTGGACCCGGTCTGGCGGGATGTGGTGATTCAAGGGCAGGTCACCGAGGTACAACCCGGGTGGGCGACGGTCAAGGCTGACGATTGGCGTCCGACGTGCCCGCCGGGAAAAGTATGCGCATTATACATTATGCTTGGGCCCACATATCGGGTGGATACGTCGACGGCGGAGTTTCAGACTTCCTTCGGGCAGCCGATGGGAGAAGGTGAACTGTTTGTCGGGGAGCGGGTCGTGATCTACGGAGTGGTGCCCGAGGTTCCCGGTCAGAAAGGCGGTCCGGCGGCTGCAAAATCTCCTGTTGCCGGACCCGGAGGGGCCCCGCAGGCGGGTGCGGGTACACAGGGTTCGCCCTCGGATAGCGTACCGTTTCTGACTCCCGCCGCGCCGCCGGAGATGTCCGCACCAAGCCAGGGTGCAGCAACGGCGGGGGGCGGCGCTTCGGGGAGCACGCCGCCCAGCGCGAATGCGGATATGGCTCTGCCCCAGCCCTCCGGAAATGGCGATTCGTCCAAACCTCTATTGCTCCGGGCGCGGATCATCGAGGAGATTCAGTCTGCTCCTCAGCCATTGCCCAAGCCTCTTCCCGAGCAGCCCTCGGCTGGAGCCCAGACGGCCGGGCAGTAGAGCCCAGGGACAAGAGAACCTGGGGCATGGCGGGCAATCGGCCTTTTTAAGCCCCTTTCTCGGGGTGCTGATCATGGAATAATGTGCATGCCGCGTTCCAGGATGGTTGTTCAAAAGCTCGACCCGGGCCATGGTTCCGGGACCGGGCTTTTTCATTTTGGCGGGAACGACCACCTGGCGGGAATAAAGTGGCACGGCGTGGTACTATATAGGATAGCAATAGCAAATGCAGTGAGGCAGCATCCGAGCCGGATCGCCGGGCAACAGGAACAACTGCCCGGCGACTGAGATGAAGGGATGCAAGAAAACGGCAAGCCGGCTGTCCGAGGCAACCGGCTTGGAGGTTTTCTCAAGATTGGGAGTCGTTCTCACTTCTTGGCGGCAAGCCACGTGGCGAGGGCTTTGATGTCGTCCTCTTTCATGCTGCTCTTGAATCCAGGCATGGTTCCACCGCCGTTTTCGATCTGCTTTTGAATCTGGTCTTCGGACAGTTTGGCGCCCACCTTGTCCAGCGCGGGTCCGACTCCTCCTTCGAGGTTGGCGCCGTGACACGCTTGGCAATTCTGCTGGTACAAGGCTGTCACGTCTGCACTGCCGCCGCCAGAACCCGAAGATGAAGACGAGGAAGAGGACGATCCGCTTTGGCTGGAGGTGGTGGGCGTTGAGGCACTGGAGGAACCCGAGCCCGAAGAGGGCTGGGATGCGGCGCCGCAACCCGCCACTAATAAAGCGCCTGCCGCGAGGACAGCGAGAAGTTTCTTCATAAGTTGACCCCTCCTTTTGTCAGTCTCTTACAGAAGTTTAACAGAAATCCCGGGGGGAAGACAGGGGCGTTCTGGGCCATATTTGTGAACGAAAGGGGAACAGATCGTGAACAATGGAATTGACGCCGCAATCCGATATGCCGAGGCAGAAAATGAAAGATTTTTAGAGGAGCTCAAGGATTTTATTCGCATTCCGAGCATCAGCGCGCTGTCAGAGCACAAGGGGGATGTCCTGGCGGCGGCGCGATGGTTGGTGGATGCGCTGACCCGGGCGGGGGTGCAGGGGGCGCGGCTGGTGGAAACGGAGGGGAATCCCGTGGTGTATGGAGAGTGGATGGGCAAACCTGGCGCTCCGACAGCGCTGATTTATGGCCATTATGACGTCCAGCCCGTGGACCCGTTAAACCTTTGGCAGTCGCCGCCCTTTGAACCCGAGGTGCGGGATGGGAAAATCTACGGCCGGGGTACGAGCGATGACAAGGGCCAGGTTTTCATGCACGTGAAGGCGGTCGAAGCGTGGCTAAAGGCTGTCGGAGAACTTCCGGTGAACGTAAAATTCTGCTTTGAAGGCGAGGAAGAGGTGGGCAGCGGGAGTCTGCCCGGGTGTCTGGAGGCGAACCGGGATCTTTTCCAAGCCGATGTACTGGTGATTTCCGATACTTCCATGCTGGCCCCGGGGCGTCCGGCGATCTGTTACGGGCTCAGGGGGATGGCGGCTCTGCAGGTGGATGTGTACGGTGCGAAGGGAGACCTGCATTCCGGCATCTACGGAGGCGGCGTGCCCAACCCCATCCACGCCCTGGTGGAGATCCTGGCGTCCATGCACGGTTCCGATGGCCGGGTGCGAGTGCAGGGTTTCTACGATCGGGTTCGGGATTTGACACCCGAGGAGCGGGAGGCGATCCGGGGGCTCGGCTTCGATGAAAGGGCCTTGGCCCGGGACCTCGGTCTATCGGTCCTGGTTGGGGAGGCGGGCTATAACTATGTCGAGCGGACCACCGCCCGGCCGACCCTGGAGATCAACGGGATCTATGGCGGATTTCAAGGGGAGGGGACGAAAACGGTGATCCCCGCCGAGGCCCACGCGAAGATCACCTGCCGGCTGGTCCCGGATCAGGATCCCGGCGAAATCATGGATCTCATCGCGGCTCACGTGTCCCGGCACGCGCCGGTGGGCGTTCGGGTGGAGGTGCAGCGGTTCGACGGCGGCCGGCCCTATGTGGCGCCTCTGGATCATCCGGGCATTCAAGCGGCGATCCCTGCCTACGAGGCGGTGTACGGCACAGGGCCGGTGTTCACCCGATTGGGCGGATCCATCCCCATCGTGGAAGAGTTTCACCGCATTCTCGGATTGACCGCGGTGATGATGGGATTCAGTCTACCCACCGAGAATAACCACGCGCCGAACGAGCATTTTGACCTGGGGAATTTTAAAAAGGGGATCCGGACGCTGTGCGTGTATTGGAATGAGCTCGCCCGTCGGGGGTTAGGCGAAGCAGAAGGCGCATAGGGCATATGATGCCATCCTCGACATATCCTGAGTGGGGTCCATAGCCACGGGGCATCAACGTCCCTCGAGCCAGTTGTCATTCTTGTGGACGCGTTGCGGTCCCTGTGGCGGGTGACCTACAAAAAACACCTAAGTTTTATTCCGACATGGTATATTCGAACCAGCAATTCCTGAGGATGTCCGAGAAATGATGTAATTGAGCCGATGACACGTAGTTCTTATGCGGGATACTATGCTATATTCCTTAAACAACCTCCAGTTGAGAACTATGTATGTCACATTACACCTGAGTTACTAAGTCTATATCCACATTTAAAGGATATTGACAAGGTCTTCGGGTACAATACCTAACATAGATTGGAATTAATAAATATTTATTGTGGTGTGATGCTGGAAGCATTGTCCGACTGCGGGAGGAGGCTTTGACCATGCGGGTGGCGTTTTTGTCGGACATTCACGGCAATGTCGGGGCTCTTGATGCGGTGTTGGCGGATGTGCGGAAGCGGGGTGTCGACCGTATCGCGGTGCTGGGGGATATCGCCTATCGCGGCGCGGAGCCCACCCGGGCGGTGGAGAAGGTGCGGGAGTTGGCGGCGGCCGGCGCCGAGGTGATTCAAGGCAATGCCGACCTGTGGACGGTACGGGGCGTGGAGGCCGGCGAGGTGCCGGACCCGTTTTTGGAGATTATGCGCCGGGAGCAGGAGTGGACCGCCGGCCGGCTGACGGCAGACCAAGTGCGATACCTGGAGGAACTTCCGGAGGACATCTTTTGGGATCTCGAAGGGGTGCGGATTCACGCCTTTCACGCCACGCCCACCAATTTGTTCACCGCAGTGTTGCCGGATGCCTCCGCTGAAGTATTAGAGGGGCGGTTGATGGTCAAACCGGCGGTGGACGTCTATGTGTACGGGCATATTCACCTGCCCTATGTGCGCTATCTCTGGGGAAAATGTGTGGTGAACACCGGTAGTGTCGGCCTGCCCTTCGACGGCCTGCCCCAGCCGTCTTACGCCCTGCTCGAGGTGGAGGCCGGGCGGTTTCGGGTGACCCTGGAGCGGGTGCCCTATGACGCGGACCGGGCGGCAGAGCGTTTGCGACAAGTGGATTATCCGAATCTACAAATGATGCGGGTGATTCGGGAGGCGATCAGTCCTTTCGGATGAGGAGTGGGGGCGTATTGTCGGTGAGAACCATGGTTTTGCTCTTTTCGCACAGCCTGATGTCGGAGCAGGAGGAGGAGGCCCGGGAACGATGGAGGGTGGGGCGGTTTGCGGCCCTACCCGCGGAGCTGCAGGAGCGGTGGTCCCAGATTCCCCCGGAGGGGCCTTTTCCTGCGGATTGGCTGGACCCGATCTGGAACTGGATCGAACAGGAGACGGTGCCGGGTGACCTCGTGCTTGTGCACGGCGAACCCGGCGCCATTTTGCTGGCGGTGGCGTGGTGTCGGCGGCACGGGCGGATTCCGCTCTATGCCACCACCCGACGAGAATACACTTCAGTGCCGCGGCCGGACGGCGGGGTAGAAAACCGGCACGTATTTCGGCACGTGCAATTCCGGGAATACCCGAGTTTACCGGATGATGCGGGCATCTTTCCTTCGGATTAAGGGGAGAGGGAGGTGTCCGGCCGATCGCGGCCCGAACCGGCCGAGGGAACCGGCCGGGGACTCAAAATCATCCAGAGTGCGGAAGGTGTACCCTTGGGCCTTCAGGTTGGTCAAGATCCGATCCAGGGACTCGGCCAACCCTTATTCGAGGTCACGGTCTTGGTCAAACGTTCTCGCCACAGAGGTGGGCTCGCCCGAGGATCGGTTGATCCCCGGACGATACCTGGGTAAGATGGAAACGAAAGGGGGGCCGTCGTGAACGACACGATACGTTTGATACAAAACCATCGGTCCGTACGGGAGTATTTGCCCCGCGAGGTATCTGAGGAGATGATCGAGGAGATCGTGCGCAGCGCGCAATCGGCGGCCACTTCCAGCTTCGTTCAGGCTTACACCGTGATCGCCGTTCGAGACCCGAAGATAAAATGGGAACTGGCGGAGTTGTCCGGCAATCGGCACGTCGAGACTTGTTCGGTGGCTCTGGTGTTTTGTGCAGACGTGAGGCGGATGATGGAGGCCGCAGGAGCCGGGGACAGAGGGGGTGAGCTTTCAAACGCCGAACTTTTTATCGTGGCCACCGTGGACACTGCCTTGGCGGCGGAGAATGCCGCCTTGGCCGCTGAATCGATGGGGTTGGGAATCTGTTTTGTCGGGGGGATCCGCAATCAGATCCGCGAGGTCACCCGGCTATTGGAAATCCCGCGCTTCGTTTACCCGGTATTTGCGCTGACGGTGGGCTATCCCGCCGAGCGACCGGAGAAAAAACCACGGCTGCCCCTGGAGGTTGTGCTGCACCGGAATCGCTACGAACCGGACCGGGATGTGCACATCGCCGATTACGATCAGACGGTGAGCGCCTATTACCGCGCTCGGACCGAGGGGAAACGCACCCACGGGTGGAGTGAATACGTGGCCCGGGTTCTCCAGGCGCCCCGCCGGCCCTTTATGCTCGACTACCTTCGGGAACAGGGATTTTTGGAAGATACGCGGGGGGAACCTCGCCAAAGCTGACCCTGCGGCGGCGGACTGCTGATGAGGCAGTCCGCGTCTAGCACAGGGGTGGCCCAGGCCGCTGAGCTGGTGCGTGTTTTCGTTCCGGCTCAGTTGCCGGTTTAACTCCCCGCGGCTTGGTGCCTCCTTTGATTCGTGATGAGACCGGCCGTGAGAACTCCGGCGATGACGAGGATGATGACCATCCAGTACAAGACGGGGTTGTCAAATACTGTTTGCAGCAGCGGTTCGTCGGCGATCATTTTTCCGGCCGTCCAGGCCAAGACCCCGCCGCCCACGTAGATGAGCCACGGGAACCGATCCATGAGCTTGACGATGAGGGTGCTGCCCCACACGACAAGGGGAATACTGATCACGAGGCCCAAGAATACGAGAATCCAGTGACCGTGAGCGGCTCCAGCCACCGCCAGGACGTTGTCTAAGCCCATAGCAGCATCGGCGACGACGATGGTCCGGATGGCTGCCCGAAGACCGACGGCCGCCTCCGCCACGGCCATGGTGCCGGCAACCTTTCCCAAGCCGGATCCAGCCGCGCCATCGTGCTTACTCTGCTGAATGAGCAATTTATAAGAAATCCAGATTAACAGCAGCCCCCCCGCAAGGAGAAGACCGGGGATCTCGAGCAGCCACACCGCGACGAAGGTGGCGAGGATGCGAACGACGATAGCGATCAAAGTACCCCATACAATCGCTTTTTTCTGTAGGTCCTTGGGGAGCGTTCTGGCCGACATTCCGATCACGACGGCGTTGTCGCCGGCCAGCACCAGGTCAATGATAATAATGGCCAAAAGCGCAGAGAAAAATGCCGCTGAAAGAAATTCCAACTCACTCGCCTCCTATCTTGAGATTGTCCTCGTTGGATGAAGAGCATGCGCCGCGACGGATGGCAAAAAAGATTCATGATAGGGTCGCGTTCAACAAAAAAGACCTTTACCGCTTTTCGGTAAAGGTCTCGCTCACAACGTCACCGTTGCCGCAAAGCCGGGGGCCGCAACCCCGTACTGACGACTTTGCCGTTCCGCTACTCCCCTTTGGAGACATATACAGCTTGTGCCTATATTCTACAGTTAATAGAATGAGATCGTCAAGAGGTTTGCCCCAAGAGCCTTTTTCGATGTCCCTTTTTCCCCGAACCTTCAGCACGAATCCCATCGGCGTGGCGAGTTTGGTATGTCCATTATCTGGTTTATCATCCACAGGTTGGATGGTTCAGGCCATGCGAAACCGGGGTCAGGTTCTTGGTTACCTGGCCCAGGAGCTCCACCTTCTACGATCGCGTTCCGTTTAGGACACGCTGCGAACCAAGCTCCTCATGCGTTCTTGCTGCTTCTCCCGCACCCTCCCCAATGCCATCGCCAGCATCACGCACAAAGCCAAACCGCAACGTATCCGCATCTTCGCCAACCCTCGAATGGTGTGCCGTTCAAACCCAAACGAGACGTCCAATCGGCTGTTCACCCGTTCCACCGCCGTCCTGTACCGGTATTCCTTCGCCCATTTGTAGCTCTCCCGGGCAATCGGCGTGAAGATCCGCCGGTCCACTGCGAGCGGCACCCGCACCCCTCCGGCCACGGGGCACTGTTCCCGCCCTTGACACGTGATCCCGTACGCCTTGGCTGGACATACCGTCCCCCGGTCTTTCTCGAACCCACCATTGCTCATCTGTTGCCGGGCCCCTGTCTCTGGACAGTAACAGTACACCGCTCCCCCCTCGTCATACACCACGTTCGTGTGTCCCGGTAATAACCGCGTTTGCTCCCCGTCTTTCCACATCCGCCTCGTGTCGATCACGGGCTTGATCCCATATTCATCCCAGCAGCGACTCAGGAGTTTCGAGTCGTCGTACCCCCGATCCGCCGTCAGGACCTCGGCCTTTTTCAACATCTCCGGATGGCGTTTCTCCATCTCATCCAGCAGGACATGCCCTTCTTTGACGTCCGAGCGCGACCCCTTGGTCACCGTATACGCCACAGGCAATTCATGCTGAGCATCCACCACCAGGTGGAGCTTGTAGCCAAACCACCGGACCACTTTCTCCCATGTACTCCCGTCCTCGCGGGTCCCACGATAGGTTTTTGCCCCGTACTCTGCATCCAGGTCTCGCCGTCCGTCTTCCTTCTTTTCTTTCGGGGGACGGGACGCCCACGAGGCGATCGCCTTGCTGTCCATCGCCAAACGACGCCCGAAATCCGGAAGTTCCTCACTCAGGGCCTTCACCAGCTCGTCGAACATCGATTCGATCCACGACCCGTGCCTCATCAAGCTGCGGAGAAACCGGGTGTAAGCGGCTGCGCTGGGAACTGCGCGCAACCCACAGATCGACCGCAGCTGCCCGTTTCGAGAGAGTTCCCGGCGCAGGCTCTCGATCGACGGGTGCTGAAACACGATTCCTGCCAACATCGAGTTCCACATCGCCCGTACCGGGTAGTCATCTCGTCCATGACCTCTCGATTTCTCCAGATGCGCCATGAGCGCTTCGTCCGGCAGATGTTCCAGAACCAGCCGGAGGCGTTCCAAGTCTCCAAGCGGCTCAATCTCTTCCCAGGAAAACAGTTCGAGTTGTGGTATAATGGCCATAGGGTGAGTCCTCCTTGTTGGATCATTTGTCTAACCACTATTCTAACAAAAGAGGACTCACCTGTCTTATTGGACTGGGGTGAATTTGTCCGAATCTATCCCTCCCCCCATTCAAAACCCCTGTCTTTCCTGGCCCTCTTTGGGGGAAAGTTTTCTGGTCCCTGCTCCTTACCCCTTATCCCTCCTGGCCTTTTCGGCATCGAAAAAGGCTCTCCGGCGTTGCTAAGCTATATCCTCGCCTCTCCACCGACCCGGTCCCTCGTTGTTGGAGGAGCGGGAGGGGTGAATGGCCAAAGGCCAGAGGGGAGGAGCGAAGCGGCTTCCCCTACTCTTTAAGCACTCTCCTTTCCACAATATGTATGTTCGGTAGAGGCTTGAGGACGTATAGGGTCTTCTGGCCGCATCCCTTTCAGATAAATCTCGGCAGGTGTGTGGTATCCCAACGATTGGTGTGGCCGCTCATGATTGTAATGGTGAATGAATGTTCTGATGGACTCCCTCGCCTCCCTGGGGTTGGCGTACTCTTTCGTGTACACCTCTTCGTACTTGAGCGTCCGCCAGAACCGCTCGGTGAAGATGTTATCCACAGCCCTGTTCCGGCCGTCCATGCTGATTTGCACACCCGCCTCTTTCAGCAAAGTCGTGTACTGTGGACTGGTGAAATGACTTCCCTGGTCGCTGTTCCAGATCTCCGGTTTCCCCTGTTCGAGAGCCGATTGAGCCGCGGCTAGGACAAACGGAATGTCCATGGTCTGCTCCAGTCGCCAGCTTACAATGTACCGAGAATGCCAATCAATTACAGCCACTGTCAACATCGGATGTAAAATCCCCAATAGCAGCGGATAGCGATTCCCCAAAATCACCGGCATGATTTCCTCAAAATCATCGGGATGAATTCCCCACCCCTGTGTCGAATTATGGCACCTGCCATCACGTCTTGGGAGGTGCCAGTCATGAGGGAGAGTGAAAAGATGGAAATCAGGAAGCTGTATGAGGAGGGCGTCAGCATCTCGGAACTGGCCAGAAGATACGGCCATGACCGCAAAACCATCCGCAAGGCTGTGAGTGAACCTAGGCAGCAGGAGGAGGGGATGGTGAAGTCGCGTGGCCGGAGGGTGAAAGGCCACAAGCTGGAGCCATACAAGGCCTATGTGGAGCAGCGCATGCGTATCGGCGTCCTCAATGCGGAGCGAATCTTTCGCGAGATCCGGGAGCAGGGATACACCGGCGGCATTACCGTACTGCGCGAGTTCATGCACCCTCTCCGTCCGGTTGTCTCTGCCAAGGCAACCGTGCGGTTTGAAACGGCTCCGGGGGAGCAAGCGCAAATCGACCTGGGCGCATTCCCCTACCTGGACCCGCATGGCCATCGGCGCAAGGTATGGTGCTTTGCCATGGTACTCGCCTACTCCCGCATGCTCTACCTGGAGTTTATCAGAGCGTCGGACCAACTGCATATCCTCCAGGCACTTCGGAACGCGCTGGAGTTCTTCGGCGGGGTTCCAAAGGTCATTCTCAGCGACAACTGCTCCCCGCTGGTTGTGGCCAACGACGGTCATGGACACGTAGACTGGCAGCCGGCGTACATGGACTTCGCCAAGTACTACGGATTCGTGCCCAAGGCCTGTAAGCCCTACCGAAGTCGTACAAAGGGGAAGATTGAACGGCCCATCGGGTATATCCGGTCCAGCTTCTGGCCGGTATCGTTCGTGGACTATGACGACCTGAACCGGCAAGGTGCCATCTGGCGGGATATGGTGGCCAATGTTCGCATCCACGGCACAACGCGGGAGCAGCCGGTGGTGCGGTTTCAGGCAGAGACGCTGCAGCCCCTGCCTAAGAGCCGGTACACGCTGGCGTACGCCGATATGCGCAAGGTCATGAACGATTGCCGCATCTCGTGGAACACGAACATGTACACCGTTCCGTGGCGGTATGTGGGGCACACCGTGCTGGTCAGGGAGTTTGAGTCAGGCAGCCTGCAGATCGAGTACGGCGGGCAGGTCATTGCCGAACACCGCGTGCTCACAGGCAGGCACCAGGTCTCAACCAACCCTGAGCACTTCAAGGGAATCCCGGCTGGGACGTCCCATCCGGATCGAGGCAAGGTGCCAGGGTTGCAAATCGGGCCGGACGTGGAGCAGCGGGAGCTGTCCGTCTATGAGCAGATTGCAATGGGAGGTCAGGTGCAATGAGTGAGGCGTTGGTTCTGGCCAAGGCCGAGGAGCAGCTGCTGGAGCTGGGATTAAAGCGCGCCGCGGCGGTGCTGCCGGCGTGCGTGGAGTGGGCAGCGGGGCACCAGGCGACCTATGCGGAGTTCCTGCACAGACTGCTAGAGGCTGAGCAGGAGGAGCGATACAGCCGTTACATGCATGCCAGACTCCGCATGGCCAACTTCCCGTATCACAAGACCCTTGCAGATTTCGATTTCTCGTTCCAGCCGTCCGTCGATGAGCGACAAATACGAGAACTAGCCAGCTTGACGTTCATCCAGGAGGGCAGCAACGTTATCTTCCTGGGACCACCGGGGGTGGGCAATTATGGGGAGCTGCAGGTTATGGTGAGAAACGGCCATCCCTGCTTACAAAAGCTGAGATGACCGCTTTGTAGACTCAACATAAGATTTGACTGCAACGATCAAATCGGTCGTGCTCCGAGGCTTGTCAGCCAGTCCATGAGTCCGGCGTCTGAGGTCCAGGACCCTGGTTCCACGTCAACTCCCGGTATCCGCGCACAGTGCTGACGCATGAACCGGGAAGCCCTTGGGACGCTTGACTTCAGAGCGCGTCTCAAGAAAATTTGATTGCAAATACGACTGGACAGTTCTGAGCCCATCTGAGATGATAACCTTGGAGATGATGTCGAGAGGTGAGTCTCAGATGGACGTACCCTTTTGGATTGGCGACCGAGAGTTTCGCGAGGCGGACCTGGAATTGATTCGAAACACGGTCCAGCGGTTTTCCCGCTTGAGTCGAGAGGAAATCGCGGCGACCTTGTGTGAGAATCTGCCGTGGAAGTCCCCGAATGGCCGGCTGAAAGTCGAAGCCTGCCACAAGCTGCTTCTAAAACTCGAGCAAAAAGGAGTGGTCACTCTTCCGCCCTTGCGAGCCCAGGGTCCCCGAGGGTGCCGGGAACGAAGAGGGGGGGTGGTACAAACCCAGCTTCAGGCGTGCCTGCGGGATGTCCTTCCGGTCATCGTGGAGCCGGTCCGTCCGGAAGAACGGGCAGACTGGAATGCGACCATGGCGGCGTATCACCCGTTGGGGTACCTTCGTGGGATCGGGGCCCGCATCCAGTACTGGATCCGGGCACAGGGGCCAAACGGACCGGTCATTGTGGGGGCGATGTTGTTTGGGGCTGCGGCGAAGGCCCTGGCTGCACGGGATCAGTGGATCGGATGGACGGCGGAGCAGCGCAGGCGGTATCGCCCACGAATCGTGAACAACAATCGGTTTCTGATTCTGCCGGGTGTACAGATTCCCCATCTGGCCAGTCATGCGCTTGCGTTGGCGGCCCGGCGGATTCGAGCGGATTGGAAGGCGCGCTATGGGTTTGAACCGGTTCTTTTGGAGACGTTTATCGAACCCCAATATCCAGGAACTTGCTACCGAGCGGCCAACTGGATCGAGATCGGGAAGACGGCGGGACGAGGAAGACAGGATCGATTCTTCGAGTATGGAACGTCCGTGAAATCGATCTGGGTCTATCCGCTGGTGCGGGACTGGCGGAAGCGGTTGGTCGAACCCTTTCCACAGCTTGTGGAAGACGAGTGGGGGGAATCGAGATGACGCTTCGGAATCCCGAGTCGATTCACCCCTGGACCCTTCCGAATCGGAAAAGCTCGTATCGAAACAGCGAGGAGGAGCGAGCGGACCGGCAAACGGCCGTGGAAGCCCAGTTGCCGGTTTGGCGAGCGTTGTTGCCGGGCTTGATGGAGAAGTTTTCACGGATTGCCGACCCCCGACGTCCAGGGAGCATTCGGCACAAACTGACTGTGCTTCTGACGTTTGGGCTGTTCATGTTTATCTTTCAGTATGCCTCCCGCAGAAGAGCCAATCGGGAACTGACGCGTCCAACGTTTTGGGAACACTTTCGGGAGATCTTTCCGGAGGTGGAAACCATCCCGCATATGGACACGGTGCAGCGGATCTTGGAACGGATCAATCCGGGGGAGCTCGAGGAGGTGATGACGGCGACGGTGAAGCGCCTTCTGCGGTCGGGACGACTGAAGGCGCTGTTGGTCGAGAAGCAATACGTGATCGCCATAGACGGCACCCAAAAGGCGAGTCGGGGGCAGCCCTGGACCTCGGAGGCTTTGCATCGTCGGCACGGGGAGAACCAGGTCTCGTCCATGGCCTATGCCCTGGAGGCTAGCCTTGTCAGCCCTCAAGGGGTGGTCCTCCCGTTTCTCACGGAGTTTTGCGAGAATGCGGCTGAGCAGCCGGAGTTCGAGAAGCAAGACAGTGAACTGAAGGCCTGCAAACGGCTGCTGACCCGCCTGCGCAAGATGTTTCCCAAATTGCGGATCTTGGTGGTAGCTGACGGGCTGTACCCCAACGGGCCGATGATGGCGCTGTGTCGGGATCTGCATCTGGACTTTATGTTTGTCCTGCCCCAAAGCTGTTTGCCCAGTGTGTGGGAAGAGGTCAAAGGCTTGAGAAAGATCGAACCCAACGAGCGGAGACACCGGTGGGGCAATCGCGAGCAAATCTTTTGGTGGATCAACCAGATCGACTATGATTTCAGGGAGGCTTCCGGGGCGCGCCGTCGGCTTAAGGTGCATGTCGTGGGATGTACAGAGTTTTGGGAAGAGGGGGGGAAGCAGCAGGAGGCGCATTGGGCGTGGGTGTCCGGGCAGCCGCTGACGGCACAAAATGTGGTGAACCGCTGCAATCGTGCGGCACGCCACCGATGGGACATTGAGGAACAGATCCTGACGGAGAAGCACCGGGGATACGAGTATGAGCACCTGTACTCCACCGACTGGACGGCGATGCGAAACTGGCACGTGCTGATGCACCTCGGCCATCTGGTGAACGTCATGGCCTTGCATACCGAAGGGCTGATGAAGAAAGTGCGGGAACTGGGCTTTAGCGGGACGTTGAAGTTTTTGTACGAAAGCTGGACGCAGGGGTGGATAGATCGGGACTGGCTGCTGGCGCGTTGCCAAGGTCCTCCGCGGCTGACGATGGCGTTTTAACAGGAATATCTTGCAACATCGTTCTGCGGGGGAGGGGAGGTGTAACCTGTGGGGATCCAATAATCAACAGAAATAGATTTTCCCGTTATTCAGGGCGATTCTCCTTTACAGGGACACCCTACAGGTAGAAGGGATTCAGAGTCCGGGGCCGCCTCAGCTGCCTCCGAATTTTTTCTACACCGGTTCATGCGTCAGCACTGATCCGCGCAGACTCCAAAGCCCGTCGCTTCATTTCTGCATCGGCTCGAGCATAGATCTCCGTGGTAGTCACATCGCTGTGGCCAAGCAAATCACGAATGTAAATCAAATTGACCCCAGCTTGTAAGAGGTGCATCGCCTTCGAATGCCTTAAGAGATGCGGGCTCACCGTCTCTGGAAATGCCGCAGGCGCTTGCGCTTTGGCCTGTGTGACGTACTTTTGAAGGATATACGCCACTCCCCATCGTGTTAGAGCATGGCGTTGCCGGTTATAAAACAGGGGATGGTCCATAAATTCCGCTCGAAGGAGATGTGTCTCCTTCAGATAAGCAGCCACCAAATCTGCCGTAGCCGTCATCAGTGGTACCGAACGTTTTTTCCTCCCTCGTATGATAGTAGTAGAAGGTCTTCTTCGTTGAATTTCCAGTAGGTCCGGAACTGCTGGAGCAGCGCTGGAGAACTTCCAGAGCCGGCTCTTTTATCCATCCCTATGAGACAGCTGCTCATAGGGGTGGAGGTGGTGGGCTTCCCCATCCACATCTGTTGGTGTAGGTCGGTTGTCGGCGTGTCTTGGTCTGGCCATGTTTGTGGATCATCTGGATGGGGAAGTTCCCATCGCCGTTGGTTATTGAATCCATCGCGTTTGGTCTTGGAGTTGCACAACCGTCACTCCGTTTCTTTGTCATGCCTTTGTTCCTTGATAATTCCATATCTCTCCACCTCCAGTCGGGGGAAGCCCCAACGTGTTTGGTCGGTGGAGATTTCGACAGCCCGGCCTGCCTGTGGGACAATGGGATCAGCAAGTCTTTCTCGGGAGATTTCTTCCCCTCCTTGCGGACCGTTTGGTACTGCTGTGGAAAGCCTGCTACCCAGGATCCACCACCCATGCTCTAACCACTGGTTGCGCCTCCATCCCGGATGGGGTGTAGTGGCCCGCAATTGACATCCGGATGGATGAGTGCTGATGACGAGGCTGAGGTCGGTGGTTCCCACGGGCACCCAGGTCCGGGACTGGCTTGACTCTTCCCCGAACGGAGGTGAATCCGTTGCCGAAACTGCATGTTGGGATCGACGTGAGCTTGAAGGCCCACCATATTCAATTTATGGATGAGGCCGGTCAGAACTTGGCCTCGTTTCAGATCTCCAATGACCCACAGGGAGCCGACACTCTCATTCACAAGGTCTTGGAGATCACAGAGACCAAGCACATGGATCGCGTCGTTGTCGGCATGGAGGCGACAGCCAACCTCGGCTGGCATCTGGCCCATTACCTCAAACAACAACTCGAGGACCATGCACCACACCTCGACGCTCAGATTCACGTCTTAAACGCGCGGAGAGTGGCTCGTTTCAAGAAGGCGTATGACCACCTTCCCAAAAACGACCGCATCGATGCCTGGGTGATTGCGGACCACCTGCGGTTTGGCCGTCTCCCACAAGCCATGACAGACACGATCCGATACGAAGCGCTTCAACGTCTCACCCGGACTCGGTTTCATGTGATGCAGACCATGTCTCGGGACAAGACCTTCTTCCTGAACCAGCTGTTTCTTAAGTTCAGTGGTCTGCGTCAAGACAACCCGTTCTCCGATACTTTCGGTGCCACGTCGCTCGCCGTCATTCAGGAGCTGGAGCCTGAACAAATCGCTGCGATGCCCCTTGAGGATCTTGTGGCGCTCTTGGTCGACAAAAGCAGAAACAAGTTTGACGACCCAAAGCAGATCGCACAGGAACTCCAAAAGGTTGCACGCAGGTCCTTTCGACTGGACAAGGTGATGCAGGATCCCGTCAATCTGTCGCTGTCCGTCACCCTCAGCGTGATCCAGCACATGGACGCTGAGGTGAAGAAACTCGACCGAGCGATTGCCAGGCTGATGAAAGCGATCCCAAATACCCTCGAGTCGGTCAAGGGCATCGGCCCTGTATACGCAGCCGGAATCATAGCCGAAGTCGGCGACATTCGACGTTTCAAGAACCACAACGCCTTAGCCAAGTACGCCGGACTGGTCTGGAATCAGTACCAATCCGGGGAGTACGAAGCCGATGAAACATCCCGAATGCGTACTGGGAACAAGTACCTGCGCTATTATCTGATTCAAGCTGCAGACCAGGTTCGCCGCCATGATTCCGAGTACGCCGAGTTTTACCGCAAGAAGCACGACGAAGCGCTGAAGCACCAACATAAAAGAGCCCTCGTCCTGACTGCAAGAAAACTGGTACGCTTGGTGTTCACACTACTGAGCACCAATCAGCTGTACACACCCCCGGAGAGGAGGAGATAACCACTACCTCCAGACGGACGGATTTTCCAGTTTTGCACCCATGAACATCGCTCGAAAATTCGGCGAACATCATGGGTTTGGTTAAGGTCGCCCTTTAACCTTCGCATTTGTAACTATTTCCCATATCCATTCCCAATTTTCTTCGACCACCCCCTTGACATTTCACCACTGGGCTTTCCCGGTTAGAGTGACAACTGCAGGGGATTCGATCCGTACATCCCGAACCCTCAGATCAACCAGCTCCTGTACTCGCGCACCGGTGTCATAGAGCAAGGCAAGCAATGTTGCGTCTCGCCGTCCTGCAGGGGTAGTACGATCCGGTTGTGCTAATAATGCCTGTACTGCATTCGCTGTCAAATACATCATCTTTGGTTGCCCCGTCTTTTTCCACGGAATTCCCAGTACGCGCTGCGTGGACTCAAGATGTTCCGGCGCCTCATATGAAACCCAACGAAAAAAGGACTTCAATGCAGCAAGTCGTTGGTTCCTCGTAGCGACGGTGCAGTGGCGAACCGTTTCAATCCAGTCGAGAAACGCTTCAATACATGCCCGATCAATCTGGGCAAGTGTAATGTTCTCCGGCACCCACCCACGTTCCGCCTGGCAAAATCGCAGCAAGAGCTTGAATGTGTCTCGGTAAGACTGAATGGTTTGTCGACTCAAGTTACGTTGGGCTGGCAAATGCTGACTCAAGTAGCGGGTTAATAAAAGCGCAAAATCAGTTGGCCTCATCCGCGTTCACCGCCTGTTGGAATTATGGATGCATAACGCCGCTCAACAGCGGCTACAACAGTTGGGTACACTTCAGCCGTGAGACGGAGGTACATCTGCGTGCTTTTGAGGCTCGTATGTCCCATGTAGGCGGAGAGATATGGAAGTGCAACCGTGAGATCAACACCTTCCAAAACCCACTTCCGTAGGCAGTGGACAGCAAACGTATGACGCAGGTCATGAAGGCGGGGACCACGGCCCCGCCCCCCGTGTGAGATGTTAGCCTCCCAGAGAAACCGACGAAAGGCGTCGTAAATGGTGCTTTCGCAGTAGGATTGTCCACTCGGCCCAGGAAACAAGGGGGCTTCCAGAGTCGGCGTAATACCCAGCACTTTCACATATCGCTCCATGCGTTGAACCAGTGCGGGATGGACGGGAATCCGTCGTTCCTTGTCCAGCTTCGCCACCCGGATGTGGAGGGTTCCTGTTTGCAGGTTAACATCGCCACCACGTAAGGCTAACGCTTCTCCGATCCTCAAGCCGCTGCTGTAAAGGAGTCGAAATAGCAAAGGAAATACCACATGACGATAGGGAGAATGACGTTCCGGTGGGCACGTATCGATTGCACGAAACAAGGCTGCCAATTCCGAGCGAGAGAAAATATAAGGTGCGTATCGCAAAGACGTTTGGGCAGCCGTCTGTCGGGGATACACCCAAGCGGGGTATCCACAGCGTTGCATATAGCCCCCTAATACTCGCATACGCGAAATTCGGTGCTGACGATTGGTTTCGGTCTCATGAATTTGTTTGGCAGTCCACTGCTCCACGAGTTCGCGCGGCAGCGATAGACTTTGGTGACCAACGGCCGAACAGAAACGATCAAACCGCGCAAAATCACGGACCTCTTTGTCATAGTGATAGCCAACACTGCGCTTTTCAGCAATTAGAGCCTCGAGAATGGGACCCAGTACGCTCATAAATCCGTCATTCGTCGCCATAAGCGAATACCTCCTCGGGATCTAGAGCACAACGTTCCAGTCCTTCTCGATTCACTGCCAGATACACTTGGGTAGACTGGGTGCTGAGATGGCCCAGGATCTCCGCGATAACGGGAAGAGGTGTCTCACGCTCTAACAACGTGCTGGCGAGTGTGTGTCGAAGGGCATGCATGCCATGATGCCCGGCGGGTACTGAAATACCTGCACGCCGGACATAGCGGGTGATGATATGATGCAAATTTGCATGTGAGCCAAAAGGTTCGAAAGGGGCATAATGGCGCACGAAAAGGACCGGACTCGTTGTCGCGGGCCGGCCATACTTTAAATAGTCGATGATCGCCCAACCGACGTCGTCTAAAAGTGGGTATTCGATTGCGCGCCCTGTTTTTTGTTGCACCCAGGTAATGGTTTTCGACTCCCAATGTAGGGCCGATAGCGTCAACGCCTTGATATCCCCCACCCGCATACCGAGCCGAGCAGCGAGTAACAAAATGGCATAATCACGCTTACCAGTCGGATTCCCCCGATCAACGGCATTGAGAAGTCGCTGCACCGTATCGGCTGGCCACACACTCGGCAGACGTTCATACCGACCTGCACGAACGCGTGGTACGGCACCGCTTAGATCCTGGGCGTGAAAACCGGCATCATGGAGAAACCGTAAAAACGTTCGTAGATTGGTAAGTATGGCCAACACTGTTTTTGGGTTGTAGTTCATCAGGGTAGTGACGTAGCGAGATACATGTCGTGCGGTTAGGGTGTCAGGTGTGACATTTTCAGACGCAAGAAATGCGAGAAACAGACGTATCCGGCCCATCCGAGTCCGTTGACCATACGGAGAGTAGCCACGTCGTTGACATTCGACAGTAAATGCGTCCAAAGCTTTGCCAAAAGCAGGTGGCGCCTCGTATGGGCGATTTTTTGGTCGTCGCCGAACTACGGTGCCGTGAAGTTGTACATCCGTGAGAGAAGCGAGAAAGCGAACTGGGGGACGAAACTTCTTTGGAATCGGTTGCGGCAATTCGGTCCATTGACACCCGTAAGTTGCCTCAAAAAATTTCTGGCCAAATGCTTCCGAGTAATGTTCAACGCCTTGCAATTTCGCATAGTGGAGCACGCGATTGTAGAAGCGGCGGTAGGCGAGCTGCGTATTTTGAGCATACGCCAATCGCTTTAAATCCGCCAAAACTTGTTCCACGAGCTCAGCAATAGTGAGATGCTCCAACATGAAAATGGCCTCCTTCATGAGGGTTTAAGAGCCACAGCTCCATCCCCCATTGTGAGGCGTTATGTAGAGTCATTTCATCACAAGGATACGATTTAACGCCACAAACCTCCCGGTACTTCACATAACCTGCAGCTCCCCATAATGAATAGTGAAATATGCGAAGTCGGTGTAAAAAGTGGCGCTCGTCTGTAGACTGAGCGCCACTTCGCATATTTTGCTTGGACTGAACCGCGGTCGTTAGCTGCTATGGGGAATCAATCTTCGCCATTCCTCGCGAAAGTATGTCCTGCAAGTGGTTTCATGGCAAAACCCTGGAATTGCATGGGCGCAGATACCGTTGTTGTTCCGTCTGTGCGCATACTTTCCCCCTCCCCATTCCACGGGCTGATCATCCACCGCTATGCAGTTTTGAGGATGGGAGCCGCCCGCGTCAGATGACCCACCCCGCAACGGGGACACACTGTGAAATCCTTGCCCGTCAACTGGATAAACAGTTCAACCGCAGACAGTTTGGGAACCGGCATGCAGTTGCTCTTCGTTAACCTGCGGCAAAGGCTCAGCTTCGTCTTTCGGTTTCTGGGACTGAGCAATCCGTAGTGCCGAATTCTCGTAAACCCCTTGGGTAAGACATGCATCAAGAACCTGCGGATGAACTCTTCAGCCGTCAATGTCATCTCTTTTTGCCGATTTCCATCCCGGTAGTCCCGCCACCGGAAGGTGACTTTCCCGTCTTCCGCGCGAAGAATCCGCTGATTGGAAATCGCCACCCGATGCGTGTAGCGTCCGAGATACTCCACCACATGAGCCGGCGTCTTAAACGGCGGCTTGCAATAGACCACCCATTCCTTCTGGTAGAGGGAGGACATCCATTCCCGAAAGCGGTCCCCGTCCCGCAGGGGCTCCAAGGAACCATGGAGTGCAAGCGTTGCACGCTTGAGATGGAACAGAAACTTGCCCCGAAATTTACGCGAGAGCACCTTGATGGGGAGGAAGAACTTCTTGCGGGAGTTCACCCAGCGTCCGTCTGTCGTCAGCCCGCCTCCCGGAACAATACAATGCAGGTGCGGGTGGAGCATGAGGTTCTGCCCCCAGGTATGCAGGACGGCCGTAAAACCGATCTGCGCCCCTAAATAGGTGCGGTCCGCCGCTAACTCCGTTAGGGTTTCCGAAGCGGCCTTGAACAAGAGGTTGTACACCACCTCGGGGTTCTGGTAGGCAACGGGATTCAGCTCCTCCGGAAGGGTGAACACAACATGAAAGTACCCGACCTGCAGCAAGTTCGCCTTCTGGGCTTGGATCCAGCGTTCCTTGGTCAGGGTTTGACATTTGGGACAGTGACGGTTGCGGCAGGAATTGTAGGAGATATGCGTGTATCCGCAATGGTCACACTCATCCACATGTCCTCCCAAGGCGGCGGTGCGGCAGTTCTGGATGGCCCGGACCACTTTCCCCTGTTCGAGGGAGAGCGGGTGCCTCTTTGCGTAGGAGTCAGCATACTGGGCGAAGATGTCTTGGAGTTCAGGCATGGGCACTGATGTTCCCTTTATCCGTGGATGGCGGGCGATCAAGTGGACTAAGCATCCCAGAGGTGACATTTGCCAAGTGCAAATACACCGTCGTGGAACGGATGCTGGCATGTCCGAGCAATTCTTTGATTTGCAGCAGGGAAACTCCATCCTCCAACAAATGGGTCGCAAACGAATGGCGCAAGGAGTGGATCGAGACCTCTTTGGAGATTTGCGCTCGCTTCAGCGCATCGCCAAAGGCACGGGATATGGCCGCTGAGGTGATGTGAGCCAGCGAATACGTGCCCAGGAACTACGGTAGTCCCAGTTGTCAAGACAAAATTTCCGGCGAGCCTTTTTCGATGTCCCTTTTTCCCCGAACCTTCAGCACGAATCCCATCGGCGTGGCGAGTTTGGTATGTCCATTATCTGGTTTATCATCCACAGGTTGGATGGTTCAGGCCATGCGAAACCGGGGTCAGGTTCTTGGTTACCTGGCCCAGGAGCTCCACCTTCTACGATCGCGTTCCGTTTAGGACACGCTGCGAACCAAGCTCCTCATGCGTTCTTGCTGCTTCTCCCGCACCCTCCCCAATGCCATCGCCAGCATCACGCACAAAGCCAAGCCGCAGCGCAACCGCATCTTGGCCAGCCCACGAATGGTATGCCGTTCAAACCCAAACGAGACGTCCAAGCGACTGTTCACCCTCTCCACCGCCGTCCTGTACCGGTATTCCTTCGCCCATTTGTAGCTCTCCCGGGCAATCGGCGTGAAGATCCGCCGGTCCACTGCGAGCGCCACCCGCACCCCTCCGGCCACGGGGCACTGTTCCCGCCCTTGACACGTGATCCCGTACGCCTTGGCTGGACATACTTTTTTCAGCGTCCCCCGGTCTTTCTCGAACCCACCATTGCTCATCTGTTGCCGGGCCCCTGTCTCTGGACAGTAACAGTACACCGCTCCCCCCTCGTCATACACCACGTTCGTGTGTCCCGGTAATAACCGCGTTTGCTCCCCGTCTTTCCACATCCGCCTCGTGTCGATCACGGGCTTGATCCCATATTCATCCCAGCAGCGACTCAGGAGTTTCGAGTCGTCGTACCCCCGATCCGCCGTCAGGACCTCGGCCTTTTTCAACATCTCCGGATGGCGTTTCTCCATCTCATCCAGCAGGACATGCCCTTCTTTGACGTCCGAGCGCGACCCCTTGGTCACCGTATACGCCACCGGCAATTCATGCTGAGCATCCACCACCAGGTGGAGCTTGTAGCCAAACCACCGGACCACTTTCTCCCATGTACTCCCGTCCTCGCGGGTCCCACGATAGGTTTTTACCCCGTATGCTGCATCCAGATCCCGCCGTCCGTCTTCCTTCTTTTCTTTCGAGGGACGGGACGCCCACGAGGCGATTGCCTTACTGTCCATCGCCAAACGACGCCCGAACTCCGGAAGTTCCTCACTCAGGGCCTTCACCAGCTCGTCGAACATCGATTCGATCCACGATCCGTGCTCCATCAAGCTGCGGAGAAATCGGGTGTAAGCGGCTGCGCTGGGAACTGCGCGCAACCCACAGATCGACCGCAGCTGCCCGTTTCGAGAGAGTTCCCGGCGCAGGCTCTCGATCGACGGGTGCTGAAACACGATTCCTGCCAACATCGAGTTCCACATCGCCCGTACCGGGTAGTCATCTCGTCCATGACCTCTCGATTTCTCCAGATGCGCCATGAGCGCTTCGTCCGGCAGATGTTCCAGAACCAGCCGGAGGCGTTCCAAGTCTCCAAGCGGCTCAATCTCTTCCCAGGAAAACAGTTCGAGTTGTGGTATAATGGCCATAGGGTGAGTCCTCCTTGTTGGATCATTTGTCTAACCACTATTCTAACAAAAGAGGACTCACCTGTCTTATTGGACTGGGGTGAATTTGTCCGAATCTATCCCTCCCCCCATTCAAAACCCCTGTCTTTCCTGGCCCTCTTTGGGGGAAAGTTTTCTGGTCCCTGCTCCTTACCCCTTATCCCTCCTGGCCTTTTCGGCATCGAAAAAGGCTCCCCAAAAAGGAGGCGAAAGTTATGACAGATTATATGACTGTTCTCGAAATGTTATCTGCTTTGGAAAGAGGTACGATGACCCGCGAGGCATTGGCCACCCGGGTTCGGGAACGACTGAACGTCCTGGAGCCGAAGGTTCAGGCGTTTTTATATGTGGATCCCGAGGCGGCGGATCGCATTGCGGATCCCCCCGGGTCTGGCCCGCTGTCCGGGATACCTGTGGGCGTGAAAGACATGATCGACGTCGCCGGCATGCCGACGACCGGGGGTTCCCGCGCCTATCACCGGATGCCGGCCGAGGACGCCCCATGCGTGGCCAAACTTCGGAAAGCCGGGGCGGTGATCGTCGGGAAGACCAACACCCAGGAGTTGGCCTACGGAGTTATTACCCCTCCCACCCGCAATCCCCGCAACCTCGACTACATTCCCGGGGGCTCAAGCGGAGGCTCGGCTGCAGCGGTGGCCGCGGGGATGGTTGCGGCAGCTCTGGGGACGGATACCGGCGGTTCCGTTCGCATTCCGGCATCGTGTTGCGGGATCGTCGGCTTTAAGCCGACAAGAGACCGAATTTCCACCCAAGGGGTGATGCCCCTCAGCACCACCTACGACCACGTGGGGCTCCTCACCCACACCGCCTCCGATGCTCGCTACTTATTTCATTTACTGACTGAGCATCCTGGGGATTCCCCGATTCGCGCTGCGGATGGGCGCACTGAACGTCCCAGACCCGGAGGGCGGGCTTCTCACGACCGCGTCCTCGCCGTGCCCTGGGACTACATCCGCGAGAGGACAGATCCGGAAATCGTTCAAATATTCGAAGATGTCCTCGGCGTTTTCCGGCGTTTGGGGTATGGATTTGAAGCCGTGGAGATGGAGCCCTTTGACGAGTGGAAAGCGCTTCAACTTACCGTTCGCCTTCCCGAGGCGTATCTCACCCACCGGGAGGTGCTCGAGGGGCCCCGGCGGGGACTGCTCCAGAGGGATCTCGCTGAACGGTTAGATCCCGGGCGGGACATTTCCGCCCTGGACTATTTGGCGGCCCAAGCGATTCGGAGGGAGAAGATCGCCGATTGGACCCGGAAAATGGAAAGCTACGCCGGGCTCGTGATGCCGACTTTGCCCTGCCCCGTTCCCAAGGTGGGTCAAGAGCAGGTGCGGATCCCGGGCAGTGAAGTACCTGTTTGGGATGCGCTGGTGTCCATGACTGCGCCGTGGAATGTGGTGGGATTTCCCGCCGTGTCGGTGCCCTGCGGGGTGGATAGCCGAGGATTGCCCGTCGGTCTCCAGGTGGTCGGTTCGCCCATGGACGACGACGGATTGCTGGATCTGGCGGCGCAATTCCAAGCCGCCGCCGGGATTCGGCTATGATGAAGTCGGCCCCGCTCGTTTGTCCCATGGCGGAGGATCAAGGCGGGGCCGCCGACCTGCTCAACGGCGGAAGCCGCGAATTCATATGTTTGGCCTTTCGTTGTGATACGCCATGGCCAATCGCCGGGCGGCCTCAACAAGCCTCTCTTCAGGCGCCAAAAGCCCTACCCTGACGTATCCCTCGCCGTGCGGCCCGAACCCCACCCCAGGAGCCACCACGACGTGAAAGGTTTCCAGTACCCGCTCGGCGAATCCTTCGCTGGTCTCGCCCGGGGGGGCCGGGAGCCAGCAGAAAAACGATCCCTCCGGGGGCTGAACCGGATAACCGAGGCGCCGCAACTCTCCACAGAACGCATTGCGCCGATTCTCATAGGTACGGCGCATCGTTTCAACGGGCTCTAACGGCCCCGTCAAGGCCGCAATGCCCGCCCTTTGGACGGCGCCGAACACGCTGCAGTAAAAATGGTCGTGAACCAGTTCCAAGAGCTGGATGACATCGGCCCGGCCCACCGCGAAAGCCAGGCGCCACCCCGCCATGTTGAAGGTCTTGGAGAACGAGTAGAGCTCGATCCCCACGTCTTTGGCTCCGGGAACCTGTAGAAAGCTCGGCGGCACCTTGCCGTCAAAACCGATGGCCCCATAAGCGAAATCCTGAAGGACCACGATCTCGTGCCGCTGGGCAAACCGGACTGTTGCCTCGAAAAAGGCGAGGTCTGCCGCCGCTCCGGTGGGGTTGTTGGGGTAGTTCAAAAACATCAACTTGGCCCGGTCGGCCACGTCGGAAGGTATTTCGGCAAAATCAGGAAGGAATCGGCGTTCCGCCCGAAGGGGCATCGGTACCATCTCTGCGCCGGCCCAGGCGATCCCCGATAAGTAATCCGGATAACCCGGATCCGGGACCAGGCAGACATCTCCTGGGTTGAGCAAAGCCGGGCTGATCTCCACCAACCCGGTTTTGCCCCCCGGAAGGATGGCCACCTCGCGCTCGGGATCCAGATCGACGCCGTAGCGGTCTGCATACCACTTGGCAGCCGCCCGTTTCAATTCCGGGAGCCCGCGAAACGGCGGATAGCGATGTGTGGCGGGATCTTCTGCCGCCTGCTGCAACGCCTCGACGATATGGCTCGGCGTTGGCAGGTCGGGGTTGCCCTGGCCCAGATTAATGACATCAAACCCTTGTTCCATGTGACGTGCCGCTGCGGCGGTGAGGCGTGCGAAAAATTGTTTGGGTAACCGCGAGATGCGGTCTGCCGGGTGAAGGATCCCCACGTGACTCCATCCTTTCCGTTCGACTCGCTAAATTTCATCTTAGCACAAACCCTCTCTTCTGTTCGCGGAAGTCGCAGATTTTGTATACTAAAGGAAGGAAAGGACCTGACGGGCGAGATTTCGTGGAGCCCGGGATCCGAGAGAAACTTCGAAGGGGGAGAGCCATTGCAAGAGGGGGCGATGGAACAGGGAAGTACTCCGGGCCTGTCCCGGGGACTTTTGAGCCGGCATATCGTGATGATGTCCCTCGGCGGCGTGATTGGCGCCGGGATGTTTCTCGGCAGCGGTTCGACGATCCATTTGGCCGGGCCGGCGGTGGTGGTGGACTATCTCGTGGGCGGCATTCTGCTCTTGTTCGTCCTTTTTGCCTTGGCGGAGATGTCCATTCATAAACCGGTGGCCGGTTCCTTTTTGGTCTATGTCAGGCAGTATGTCGGGCCCATGTTCGGTTATCTGGCCGGTTGGTTGTATTGGTTTTGTTGGGTTTTGGTGTTGGCGGCGGAATGTACCGCCGGAGCGACCTTTTTACACTTTTGGCTTCAGGGGGTCCCCCTGTGGGTCCTCAGCCTCATCATCTCCCTGGCGTTGACGATTGTGAATTTGTTTCAGGTGCGCGCCTACGGGGAATTTGAGTTTTGGTTTGCGGGGATCAAAATTGTCACCATCATTCTTTTTTCCCTGCTCGGGTTTTTGCTTCTCGTCGGTGCGGTTCCAGGGCATCCGGCCATCGGGTTCGGAAACCTTACCGCCCATGGAGGATTTTTCCCCACCGGCTTCAGCGGTTTGGCCGGCGCGCTCCTGGTGGTGATGTTTTCTTATGGTGGCAGTGAGATGATCGGGCTAACGGCGGCGGAGACTCGAGACCCCGGCCGGACCATTCCCCGGGCGATGGTCGGAGTGGTGTGGCGGACGGTGCTATTTTACGTGTTGCCGCTTCTGGTGATCGTAGCCCTGGTGCCTTGGACCACGGTGGGGACCGGGGAAAGTCCCTTTGTGATGGTCTTTCGGCAGGTGGGAGTGCCCTTCGTCGACCACGTGATGAATTTTGTCGTGTTGACGGCGGTGCTCTCCAGCATGAACTCCGGTATGTACGCCGTGTCCCGGATGTTGTATTCTCTCGGACAGCAAGGGTATGCCCCCGGCTGGTTGATGAAGCTCAGCGGTCGCCGGGTGCCCATTCGGGCTTTGCTCGCCAGTACCATTTTTCTGTGGATCGGGGTGGGGATTGCGTACAAATGGCCCGATCAGGTGTTTAACTACTTGATGTCTATTCCTGGGTTTTCTTTCCTGTTCGTCTGGATGTTGATTCTCGTGGCCCACGTGGGATTTCGCCGTCGGGTGCCCCAGGAGGAATTGGGAAAATTGCCGTTTCACGCCTGGGGGTATCCGGTGAGTACCGGCCTCGGGATTCTGATGTTGGCGGTCATTATCGGCTTGATCGTGATGAGCGCCGAACAGCGCTTGGGGATTTGGACAAGTCTCGGGGCGATGGCCGTGATGCTCGTTGGATATGGGTTTGTCCGGCGCGAGTCTCGTAGAGAAGTGAGGCCTTGAAATTGGCATACGATGGAACGGTCAGGGAGTTGGGTCGGACGGGACGCGTTCCGGTGGATGAGGGTTCTTATACCGGAACGCCCCGAGCCGGCCGGGTGAAGGGTTTTGTTATGGTGTTGGCCGCGGCCGTGTTTTGGGGGTTGTCGGGGACGGCCGCCCAGGTGTTGTTTCAAGGGGAGGGGTTTCGCCCGGAGTGGCTCGTGACCGTGCGAATGGGGCTGTCCGGGATGATCTTGGTGCTGGGGACGGCGGTGTTTGCGGGGCCCCGGGCGGCCTTGGGGCCTCTCGTGCATCCCGTGGACGCGCTGAGGTTAACGCTGTTTGGGATCTTCGGGATGCTGGGGGTGCAGTATTCGTATTTTGCTTCGGTGGCCGAGGGCAATGCCGCTACGGCCACGCTGCTCCAGTATCTGGCCCCGGCGATGATCGTCCTTTACGCGGCGGCGAGGTCGCGGCGAATGCCCGGCCTTCGGCAAATCGCCGCGGTCGGTCTGGCATTGGCGGGGACGTTTTTGCTGGTGACCGGTGGGCAGATCCAGGCGCTAACTGTGCCCTGGACGAGTGTGGTGTGGGGGCTGGCCTCCGCCGTGACGTTGGCTTTTTATACGGTGTACCCCGGACGGTTGTTGCGCCGCTACGGGGCGCCGGCCACGGTGGGGTGGGCGATGGTGGTGGGGGCGGCGGTGCCGGCCCTGGGCGGGGCGCTTCAGCCCGGGCCGGCGGTGCCCGGGGAGACGTGGTGGATCGCCTGGGGCCTCACCGCCTTTGTTGTGTTCTTTGGCACATTGGTGTCGTTTCTGTTTTATCTCACCAGTCTGCGTTTTCTAACCCCGGCTGAGACCAGCCTTTTGGCCAGTGCCGAGCCAGTTTCGGCGGTGGTGTCGGCGGCGCTGTTTCTCCACGTGAACCTGGGCATGACCGGGGCGGCGGGGGCCGCGTGCATCCTCGCTGCGGTGGTGCTGCTGGCCCGACCCAAATGACCTTTGGTTGCTCGGTGACGAAGGGACATTAAGAACCGAGCTTGGCCGAGTTCTGGGGCGGCAGCACCAGCTGCTGATACGTGTTGAACAGGCGCGGGTACGTCAGGAACCCCAGGACCATGCTGGTGAGGGCGGCGGAGGCGAGGATGGCGAACAGGATTAAAAGCTGGTACCGAACGGCTTGGATCGGGTCGGCCCCGGCGATAATTTGTCCGGTCATCATTCCCGGCAACTGGACCAGCCCGGTGGTTTTGGTGCTGTCGATCGTGGGAATCATCCCGGCGCGCACCGCCGTCTTGAGCACCGGTTGGATCGCCTGGCGCGGGGTGCCACCGAGGGAGAGGATCAGGTTGATCTCTTCCTTGCGGTTTTCCGCCTCTGCCCGAAGCCGATTGAGAAACAGGCCGGCCACCACCATGGCGTTGCCGATGATCATCCCGCTGATCGGAATCACATATTGCGGGGTGGGTGGCACGATTCGCATGAGGAGAAGGAACGCTTGGGTGACCGCCTCGGTTAAGGTGAGGGCGAACAGGATCCGCAGGTGGATCCCCGGCATGCCCCGGCCGCGCTTGGCGGCGTTAAAGGTGGCCACCACCAGCATGAGGAGGATCATGGCGAGGATGAGGGCGGGACCTTGGATGCTGAAGACGACCTTTAATATGTATCCGACGATGAGAAGCTGGATGGTAGCCCGGACTGTGGAGACGATCATGTCTTTCTCCATTCCCAGGCGCTGCCAGAGGGAGAGAATCAGCGCCAGGACGACAAATCCAAGGGTAAACGATAAGGCGAGCAGACTCATACAGACCCCCCTTTTGTCGTAAATGTCTCAGACGTTTCGCCCGGTTGAATGTGTCCGCCCGCCAAGAACCGAAGGGTGAGAGGATTGTCGGGCTGCATAAAAAAATCCTCCGTGGCTTTGGCCTCGATAATCTCCCCGGCCGCCATGAGCCAGGTCCAATCCCCCACCCGCCGGGCCTGGTCCAGATCGTGGGTGACCCAGAGGATCGTCACCCCGCGAGAATGACAAAGATCGGTCAGAAAAGTCTCCACCTCCCGCACCGCAGAGGGATCCAGGGCGGAGGTGACTTCGTCCAACAACAGAATGCGCGGTTCCAACACCAGTGCCCGGGCGAGGCCCAGCCGTTGCAACTGACCGCCGGATAATTCCCGGGCATCCTGATCGAGGAGCTCCCTGGGCAGCCCTACCATTTCCAAGAAGTCTTCCGGGTGATCGAGGGGTCGGCCCTGAAGCCGGGCGCCGAGACTCAGGTTGTCCCGCACCGAGCCAGGAACCACGGGAGGCCGCTGAAATACCAGGGCGGCGGTGCGCCGGAGAGCAGGTGGATCCCAGGTCCGGGCCTCCCGGCCGAACACGAACACCCGGCCCTCATCCGGCGTGACCATCAAGTTGACCAATGACAATAACGTACTTTTGCCAGATCCCGACGGCCCCACCAAGGTGAGGATCGCCCCGGCAGGCACCTCCCCGCTGATCCCGCGAAGAGCCCTCACCGGACCCCGGGCGGTTACAAACGTTTTGGACACCTGTTCAAACCGGACTGCCTGTTGATCGGATGTGCTGCTGTCTGACACGCAAGATCCTCCTGCTTCTGAGCGTATACACATATACAATCATTCCACAGGAGTCCTTGGAATTCCTCCAAAGGGATGCCGAGAGTGTTCCGCCTGTCCACCCGTTTTTCGCACGGCTGGGTGGTTGTGCATCGGACTACAGCGGAGGGATTTACCCGCAATACGAAGTGCGGTATGCTAAAATTGCAGATATTTTTGAGACGAAGCTAATCGTCGCACTCAGCGGTGGGAAGGAGAAGTGTGCCCGTTGGAAGAGCAAGCGCTGATTGAATTTAAGCTCGTCTATTGCAAGACAGTCAATTATGCCCTACAACAAAACCGAATACCGGTCATTCGCGAAGTGTATATCAGAAACCTCTCCTCTCGAGATTTGCATGGGGTCACGGTTTGTATCCGGAACACCGGGGGATTCGCCGACGAGTGGAGCACGTCCTTTGATCTGATTCCTGCCGGTGAATCCATCGTGCTGGGGCCAGTGGATTTGCGAGTTTCCCCGGGGGTGCTTGCCGAATTGACCGAGCGATTGGCGGAGGAATTGCAAGTTTCCGTCCTTCAAGGCGAAACTGTCCTGCATATTGAATCTTTTCCCATTGATCTGCTCGCCTTTGACGAATGGGGCGGATTGACGGCATTGCCGGAAATGATTTCGGCTTTCGTGACTCCCAATCATCCTGAAGTGCGGAGACTGATACGTACACCGGCCGACATTCTCGGTCAATGGATTTCAAGCCCTTCTTTTGATGGGTATCAATCTCAAGATCCGAATCGCGCCCGCATGCAAGTGGCGGCTATTTACCATACCATACAAAAAGAGGGCTTCACCTACGCTGTTCTCCCGCCCAGCTTTCAGGAGAGCGGACAGCGCGTTCGTCTTCCGGATACCATGAGTACATATCGAATGGGAAACTGCCTCGATATCACCCTCCTTTTCGCGGCTTGCCTCGAGGCGGCAGGACTACATCCGCTCATCGTGTTCGTGCAAGGGCATGCGTTCGTCGGTGCGTGGCTTGTAAAGGAAACGTTCCCAGAAAGTGTGCAGGATGATATCTCTTTATTGCGGAAACGCCTGGCAGACGGCGTGGGTGAAATCTGTGTTGTTGAGTCCACGGCGCTAACTTCCAAACCGCCGGTACCTTTTGAACAAGCCGAGCGGCTCGCGCAGATACATTTAATGGAAGAAGAAAAATTCGTCTGTTTTGTGGACGTCGCCCGATCGAGGGCGGACGGCATCCGCCCCCTTCCCCTTCGTGTGAAGACAGATGCGGGTTGGACTGTGGAAGAAGACACGGTGCAGGAGAACGTAGAGTTTGCTGTCCCCCGGATGATAGATATCTTTAAAACGCCCGTCGAGAATGATCAGGGGGTTCACCCCAAACAAAGGGAATGGGAACGTCGGCTCCTGGATCTATCGCTACGCAATTTGCTGCTGAACTTTCGCGGTAAGAAATCGACGATCCCTTTACTTATCTCAGAACTTGACGTGTTAGAGGATGTGTTGTCCCAGGGCCGGGAGTTTGAGCTTCATCCCGTTCCTGGCTTTGTAACCGAAAACCCGCAGAATCCCCAGCATTTTCGTCAGATCCAGCCGGGGAGCCAACTGGCCCAGATTGTTCAACAGGAGCTGGAGCACGGGCGGCTTCGTGCTGATTTGTCGGAGGTGGATCTGAAAGATCGCTGTGTTCACATCTATCGCTCCGCGAAATTATCCCTTGAAGAGCACGGTGCCAATACATTGTACCTGGCTCTCGGATTCTTAAAATGGTTTGAAACCGATGTTAGCGAGAAGCCGCGGTACGCGCCCATGGTCATGGTTCCCATTGACATCGTTCGTAAGCATCGAGGGGTCGGGTTTACGGTTCGCCGCCGGGATGAAGAAACCCAGTTTAACATCACGCTCCTGGAGCTGATGAAACAAGATCACGGGATAGTGATTGAAGGTCTCGATCCTCTGCCACGAGACGAGTCGGGGATTCATCTGCGCAAAGTTTTTACCCACGTCCGGCAGATGGTGATGAACAAGCGGCGTTGGGATGTGGAAGAAAGGGCTTGCATCGGCCTCTTTTCCTTTGGTCAGTTCGTGATGTGGAATGATCTACGGAACAGAACGGCCGATCTGGTTAAAAACCCGGTCGTCGCCAGCCTGATGTCCGGAAAGTTAGAGTGGCAACCTCTAGGGGTTTTTGACCGGCCGGATCGTCTTGAGGACACATATTCCCCCGACCAGTTGTTTGTCCCCATTGGCGCGGACGCCTCCCAGTTCCGGGCGGTGGCTGCGGCACACGAAGGCGAAAGTTTCGTTCTGCACGGACCACCGGGTACGGGGAAATCGCAAACCATCACCAACATCATCGCTGACGCTTTGGCCCAGGGGAAAACGGTCCTCTTTGTCGCTGCGAAAATGGCGGCCCTCACCGTGGTTCAGCGACGTCTTTCTGAACTCGGACTGGGTCCTTTCTGCCTCGAGCTTCACTCGACCAAGAATAACAAGCGGGCTGTGTTGGATCAGCTGCGGGTGGCGTTGGAACAGGGGAAAGTCCGCTCCGAAGTCGAATGGCAAGAGGAAGCGGAACGACTGGGCAAAATGAGGGCAGAGTTAAGCCGTCATGCCCGGGCATTGCACAGAAAGCACAGTCACGGTTTATCCATTTACGATGCTATTACATTATTCGATCGGGACCGGAACGCACCGGACGTCGTTCATGTGGACGGCCGTCTCGTCGACCGAATGTCTGTGGATCAGATGCAGGCATATTTGGACGCGGCAAATGAATTGCGGATTGCGGGGGAGGTGTGCGGGGGCCCGTGGGACCACCCGCTGAAAGAGATTCAACGGGCTGATTATTCAGCCGTTCTGAAATCCCAGGCAGAGGACGCTTTGCGTCATCTGGAACAAACTCTCGACGCCTGTAAGTCCGCCCTCCATGACCTCGTGCGGGCTCTGGACTGGAACGGTGCCCCTTCCTTGGCCCTCGAAGAAGCCGAACTGCTCCATCGGCTCTGCACGGTTCTGTTGGACGCGCCGGAGGTCTCGGCCCAGTTCATAACGTCGGGGGATTGGAAGAATTTGGTTGAAAATCTCCGGAGGGTTTCAGAGCACGGCGTGAATCGGGATTCATTGCGTGCTGATGTGTACAAAGACTACTTCCCGGAGGTTCTCGAATTCGACGCGGCGTCGGTGCTCAGGGAATGGCAAGAGGCCGGTCGCCTGGGCTGGATGTCACGTACACTCCGGCGGGCGCGGATTGCCAAAAGGGTTAAGCCATTTCTCGCAAAAGGCGGGAAGCCGGACAAGAATCGCCTGGAGCGAGACTTGATGAAGATTGTCCACCTGCAGGAAGAGGAGCGGGCGGTGCGCGAGTGGGGTGCGAAATATTCCGAGCTCCTCGGTGCTAACCTCTGGAATGACGGTGAGGCGGACTGGGAGGCGGTGCGGGGGGTTGCCCGCTGGAGGGAAAAACTGGCCCGGATATTCGATGCCTTTGCCGCGCAGCCAAGTGGCGGTGTGGGATTGCAAGAGGGAGTGGGACGGCTATTCCGAGATGGCACACAGGCATTTCTGGAACAACAAGGGTCCACCCTGAAAAACTTCATGGCCGTAAAGGAGGAGTTGGAGCAGTCCCGACAGCGAGTGTTCGAATTGTTGCAGATCGATTTGTCCGAGGACCTGGGGCGAGGGGAGAGGGCGGACTGGATTCGTCCTCTGCAACAGAAAACCAGGACCTGGTTGGGAAACATTGGGGGTCTACGCGAATGGTGTACGTTTCGTAAAGTTCGAAACAAGCTGGTCGATATGGGGCTTGCCTCTCTGGTGCAGGCATATGAAAATGGTACATTGCAGAATGACCAAATTGTTCCATCTTTTCGCCGTGCCTTGTATAAAGCGTGTGTAGAAAGTATGTTGCACCGCACTCCGGAGTTAGCCGAGTTTTCCAGTCAACTGTTCGAAGAACGCATTGGGCGGTTTACCCGCATGGTCGACCAGTACGAGGACTTGACACGGCAGGAAATCGCGGCCCGCCTGGCCAGACTTATCCCAAATCCCGGAGAGAAGGTCCACAACTCCTCTGAACTTGGGGTGTTGATGCGGGCAATCCGGGGTCACGGGCGCGGTGTGTCCCTGCGTAACTTATTTGGTCAGATTCCCAACGTATTGAACCGGGTTTGCCCGTGTATGTTAATGTCCCCTATATCCGTCGCCCAGTATCTCGATCCCGCGGCACCACCTTTTGACCTCGTCATTTTTGACGAAGCCTCACAAGTTCCCACCTGTGAGGCGGTGGGTGCCATGGCCCGGGGGCGGAACGTTATCGTGGTAGGGGATCCGAATCAACTTCCGCCTACGAGTTTCTTCACGTCAACAAACCGGGATTCCGAGGATAAGGACCTTTCCGAGGATTTGGAGAGCGTTTTGGACGATTGTCTGGCCATCGGAATGCCGCAAGGATTCTTGCTGTGGCATTATCGAAGCCGTCGCGAAGGACTGATTTCATTTAGCAACCGCCATTATTATGACAACAAATTGCTCACATTTCCCTCCCCCGATGAACTTGTGCCCAGTGTGAAACGCGTACATGTGGACGGGTTTTATGATCGCGGGCGGACGAAGCAGAACCGGGCGGAAGCCGTTGCGGTGGTGGATGAGATCCTGCGGCGCCTTCGCGACCCCGAACTGCGAAAACATAGCATTGGCGTCGTGACGTTTAACCTTCCGCAGAAGAATCTGATCGAGGATCTTTTGGATGAGGCGTTTGCCAGGGAACCGGATCTAGAATCTGTCGCCGCCGGGATGCACGAGCCCCTACTTATTAAAAACCTGGAAAATGTTCAGGGCGACGAAAGGGACGTCATTCTCTTTTCGATCGGATATGGTCCGGATGAGACGGGACACGTCACCATGAACTTTGGGCCGCTGAACCGCGAGGGCGGATGGAGGCGCCTGAATGTGGCCGTCTCCCGGGCCCGCGAGGAAATGATCGTATTTTCAACATTGAGACCCGAGCATATGGAGGGCTCTAGGATTCATTCCCGGGGCGTGGCCGGACTGAAAGCATTCCTCGAATATGCGGAGAGAGGAAGAACGGCTTTGGCGCTGCCCGTGACATCCCAAGCGCGCCTTGCCGATGGGTTGGAGAGAAACGTTGCAGAACGGCTCCGAGGTCTGGGATATTCCGTTCACGAACACGTGGGGACATCCGGGTTTCGGGTCGATCTGGCAATCGTGGATCCCCGCGACCCCGGCAGGTATTTGCTGGGCATTCTCGCAGACGGTCACACCTACCACCGCGCCGATATGACGAGAGATCGTGAGGTCCTGCGCCCACGAATGCTGAACCAATTGGGCTGGAACATTTATCGCATTTGGTCTATGGACTGGTGGGAAAATCTGGACATGGTTCTTCAGGGGATACAACAGGCCATTCGGGAGGCAGAAACTAAGACAAGGCAACCTGGTGCCACGAGGGTACAACAGACTGACGAGCCCGCCAAGGGAAAAAACGGGCAACTTCAGCCCGCGACTTTTGACGCTCCGATTTCTCGCCAAGAGTCCGATCCCGGGCGGGCGATCAATCAACAATCCTCGTCCGCGCTGGCGGATCCCGTACTGCGTACAACAAAAGGCAAGTTCGCAGTCTATCAGCCCGTTGTCCTGGAACGGGTGCCCTTTACCATCGACGACTTCTTTGCCGAATCGAATACTCGTCTGATCAAGGAACAACTGTCGAAGGTGATTGAAGGGGAAGGTCCGATAAGTTGTGACCTGCTATATCGCCGGGTGCTGGGCGCTTGGGGAATTAAGCGGATTGGCCACCGATTGCGGATGCGATTGGACGAGATTGTAAAACATATGCGCCCCAAGTGTACCGTCCAAGACCAAACGCCGTTCTTCTGGCCGAGGGATGTCGATCCCGCTACCTATATGCGGTTTCGCATCAGCGAGGGGGATGCCGAACGCCGGGACGCTGCTGACTTGCCCGTTCAAGAAGTGGCATCGGCGGTCCAATATATTCTCGAAGGCCAGATCAGTTTGCCCAAAGAGCAACTGATTCGGGAACTCGCAAGGCTGTTCGGGTATCAGCGCCTAGGGTCTGCGGTGGAAACCGCACTGGAACGGGGTGTGCATGAGGCTATCGAACGCGGCCTCGTCCGCTGGGAGCCCGACAGAGAACGGGTTGTGTACAAGGGAGACATGTTCCGCTGACTACCGCGACGACTTGGCGGCAGTGCGCCGCGGAGGTCGGTTCAGGTGGCACGCGACCGCCTCATGGTGTGCCGGGGGAGGGCGGATCAAACGCCCGCACCTCCGGCCGACCACCGGCAAACATTCCAGGTGGGATGCGGGACCCCGCTAGCGTTCCCCCTCAATCCAACCGCTTGCGGAAACGCAGAACGGCGACCGTACAAAACAGCACCGCGAAAATCGCCAGGCTCACCGTATCCTGCCAGAGTTGCCCGATTCCGATTCCTTTCAAGAAGATCCCCCGCAGGATTTCGAGAAAATAGGTCAGTGGGATCACCGCCCCGATCCACTGGATCACCAGGGGCATGGTCTCCCGGGGAAAAATAAACCCGGACAACAACACGCTCGGCAGGATGAAAGCGAAAGCCATCTGCATCGCCTGGAGCTGGGTTTTGGCCACGGTGGAGATCAAGATCCCGATCGCCAAAGCGGTGACCAAGAACAGCAGGCTCAGGATCAGCAACAGCCCCACACTTCCTTTGACCGGCACGCCAAACCAGGCGGTACCCGCAGCCAACACCAAGACAAAGGAAAACATTCCGATGAGGACGTAAGGCGTCAGTTTCCCCACGATCAACTCGCTCGGCCTCACCGGAGTGACGATCAGCTGCTCCATGGTCCCCCGCTCCCGCTCCCGGACAATCGTAAAGGCGGTCAGAATCGCCGTGACATTTTGCATGATCAGGCCGATCAGTGCCGGGATGTTAAAGAGCAGACTCTTCATGTTCGGATTGTAGAGCACCCGGGCTTGCACCTGAATGGGAATCTGAACATTACCGAGACCCTCCGCCGACAACTGGGCTTGTTGTTCCTCCATCGCCCGATTCTGGAGAATCAATTGGGCATTGGCCAGGGCTGTCCGGGCGGCGTTCGGGTCCGTCCCGTCCACCAGGACCTGCACGTCCACCGGTTGCCAGGTGTCCAAAGCCTTGCTGTAGTCCCGGGGAATCACCAGTCCCACTTTGATTTGACCGCTGTCCATCAACCCCTGGAGCTCCCCATACCCCTCCACTTGATATCGCTCGTCAAAATACCCCGTGTTGGTCAGATTTTGCACCAACTCCCGACTTTGCGCGGTCTTGGCCTGATCCCACACCCCCATCGACAGGTGGTCCACGTCGGTGTTCACGGCGTATCCGAACAGGAGCAGCATCAACAACGGCATGGCCAAAGCGATGGCCAGGCTCGCGGGGTCCCGCCGGATTTGTAAGAATTCTTTCCGCACAATGGCCACAAAGCGATTCCACTGGAAGGACGATTGACCCTGTTTCCCTTTGTTGCTCATGCAGCGCCCCCTCCATCGCCCAGAGGGTGTTCCTGGGAGGAAACGAGTTGGATAAACACATCATCTAAGGTCGAGGTCCCGAATTGCCGCTTGAGTTCTTCCGGCGTTCCGTCCACCAGCAGTTTCCCGAAGAAAATAAACCCGATCCGGTCGCAGGTTTCGGCCTCGTCCATGTAATGGGTACTCACCAGGACGGTGACCCCGGTTTTGGCCAGGTCGTGGATCAAATTCCAGAAAACTCTCCTCGATACGGGATCGACGCCGGCGGTGGGTTCATCGAGGATCAGCAACTCGGGCTCATGAAGGAGGGCACAGGAGAGGGCCAGCCGCTGCTTCCAACCGCCGGAGAGGGAGCCGGCCCGCTGTTTCTCCCGGCCGGTCAGACCTGCCAGGGCGATCAGTTCCTCCTTGCGCTCTCGGACCCGGGGTCCGGAGAGCCCGTAGATTCGGGCGTAAAAATCGAGGTTCTCCATCACCGTCAGCTCCTCGTAGAGGCTGAACCGCTGGGACATGTAGCCGATTCGGGCCTTGATCTCCTCGGCATCCCGAACGATATCGTAGCCCAGCACCCGGCCGGTTCCTGAGGTCGGGGTCAGCACCCCGCAGAGCATCCGGATGGTGGTGGATTTTCCCGATCCGTTCGGACCGAGAAAACCGTAAATCGCCCCCCGAGGAATGGTGAGAGAAACCCGATCCACGGCCGTCCGGGAACCGAACTGTTTCGTCAGATCCGTACAGGTGATGGCCGGGTCCTGACTTGCGCCCCCGGCCGCATTTCCTTCGATGCGGCTCATGACGCACCTCCCGCCGGACCGCCCAGGACCACATCCGCAGGCATCCCCGCCCGCAACCGGTCCAGGCCCGACGTGATCTCCACCGTCACCGCAAACACCATCTTGGCGCGCTCATCGGGTGTCTGCACATTTTTCGGCGTAAACTCCGCCCGGTCGGCGATGACGGAAACCCGGCCGGAGAACGTTTCCCCGGGATAGGCGTCCACCCGTATGGCGGCCGGTTGACCCAGTTTCACCCGGCCCAAATCTGCTTCGGGTATGTAAATAACCACTTTTAGCTCGTTCGTTTTCAGAAGCATCCCTAGGGTGGCCCCGGGTTTGACCACTTGGCCCACCTCCACGTCTCGGCGCAACAGGATGCCGTCCGCCGGGGCGAGGACCCGGGTTTTCTCCAGTTGAAGTCGGGCCTCGGCCAGTTTCGCGTCCGCCTGATCTTTCATGGCGATCAACTGTTTGAGATGCTGGTCGGTAGCCCCGGCTTTGAGCAGGTCGAGCTTGGCCTGGGCGGAGCGTTCATTGGCCAGAGCCGAGGCGTATCCGCTCTGGGCGGCGGCCTGGGCATTCTGCGCTTGGCGGATCTGGGCCTGAATGCCTTGAAGCTGAGCCTGGAGGTTATCCACCTGGGTCTGGGCCTGATTGACCGCCTGCTGGGCGGCATCCACCTGCTCTTGGGTGGCCGCCCCGGCCTGTTGCAGGGCCTGGACCCGGGCGAGCTGTTGTTGCTGGTAAGCCAAGGTATCCTGGGCCCCTTTGAGGTTGCTCATCAACTGACTCTGGTTGGCGATCAACGCGTTCACTTGTTCCCCGGCGGCTTTGCTGTTGGCGGCGGACTGATCGGCCAGGGCCCGGGTTTGATCGACGGCGGCCATGGCGGCGGCGATTTCCTGGGCCCGGCTCCCGGCCTCGGCGTCCCGAAGGGCGGCGAGAGCGGCGTCCACGCCGGCCCCTGCCCCCTGTACCTGAAGTTGATACGATTGGTCATCCAAGGCGACCAGCAGCTGGCCCTTTTTGACGGATGCCCCTTCGGCCACGGGCAGGCTCTGAACAGTCCCGCCCACCTCGGTTTGAATGGGGATCTCGGTGCCCTCGATGGTGCCGGAATACACCGGCGTCTCGGACTGGCCGCACCCCGTGAGGACAAGACTCAGCAGGACCGCAACCAAGGGCAGACGGAGGCTCGTGTGCATGGCATTTTCCTCCTTTGCAGCGTCCATCTCGTCGCGACGCACAATCCCATGGAGGTGGATGTCCAGCATCCGCCGGGTCTCCACCTCTTTGTCTTTCCAGGGGAAAAAGTCGGGGAAAGCGTCCAGGCGGCGCTGAGTCCTTTTTCGGAAAAGACCCGGCTGGCCGGCTCCAGGATGCGCCAATGCCGGTCCGTGATGTCCTCTCTGGAGAAAAGATCGAGGAGGTTGTAGAACCCCTGCGCGGATCCGGATGCCGGATTTTCAACGGCCGGCTGCTGGGCGACGGGCGTGCGTCTCCGGACCGGCGTCCTTCAGAGGACTCCTTCATGGACGCACCTCCTGATTGAGGACCTACTCATAACATTGATTTCCGCGCCTCGGTTGTCAAGGGGCTGCTCCATATCGGCCGTCTTTGCCCGCAAGCCGCGGATCGCATGGCACAATAAGAAATCGCGGAGAGTTGCTGCCGGTGGATGCCTGGGATGCGGCGGTGGCCGCCAACAGGCCCCCCAGGATGATCTCGCACGTTCGAGTAGGCACAACGATGGCTTCTTTTGTCCATTTTCGGAGTCCCAATTTACACGACTCCTGGGACTATCAGGACGGTTATGAGGAAAAG
Organism: Kyrpidia tusciae DSM 2912; assembly: GCF_000092905.1. GTDB lineage: Bacteria > Bacillota > Bacilli > Kyrpidiales > Kyrpidiaceae > Kyrpidia > Kyrpidia tusciae. The sequence goes on along the minus strand of NC_014098.1, from coordinate 2,795,432 downwards.
CCGGCGGCCCGATGTGTTATACTTCCGATGTAAGTGCAAACTTACGGTGAGGTGTTCACCTTTGGCGGATAAAATGGAACAAATCCTTAAGGCAGCGCGGAACGTATTCATCGAAAAAGGATATGAAAAAGGCACCACAATGGAGATCGCTAAAGCGGCCGGCGTGGCCGAGTTGACGTTGTTTCGTAAATTCGGGAGCAAACGCAACCTGTTTTTAGCGGCATTCAAGCCTTATATCGAGCGACGTTTCATTCCCGACATCTTAGAAACCGCCGAGGAATGCGAATCACCTATATTTTTTCGGCGTTTGCTTCAGAACCGATTGATGTTCATCTCCCATCACACGCCGGTGCTCCGCATGTTGATCGCCGAGAGTCTCCTCCACCGCCTGCCGCCGGAAATCGATCTTCCAAAACTTATCATTAAAGAAGTCGGTCGGGCCGTCGAATGGCATTTCAATGCGCGTGGAATCAAAACGTCGGCCGAACCGGCGATGCGACTTTTATACGGCATTTTTCTCGGACACATCGTTCAGCCGACCGACCCTCCCTTTCACGTGCTGTCACCTGAAGAACAGGAGACCCTCGTTGAGCGGTACACCGCGGCCATTTTAACGCTGATCCGGCGAACACCGTAGCTCATCCACCGAATGCCGCCGCGCAACCCAATCAATGGCATCGCATATGTTGATCACGGCACTCGTACCTGTCTTAGACAGTGATCATTTGTCCAACACCTCAGCCTTTTCGGCACTTCGGTCTGGATACCGCTTACGACGGGCGCGTAACGTCTCCATCCCGTCGTAGAGAACCGGAATGATGACGAGCGTGATGAGGGTACCGACACTCAAGCCCCCCATGACGACGGTCGCCATCGGGGCGTTCATTTCCGACCCTTCACTGGTCGCGACGGCCAGAGGAAGAACTGCAAAAACGGCCGCCCCAGCGGTGATGAGCACGGGTGTAAGGCGCAGCGGCCCGGCCCGAAGTACCGCTTCTCGGGCGCTTAAACCTTTCTCCCGCAGTTGCTTCATGAGGTCGATCATGACGATTCCATTGCTTACGATGATCCCCGCAAGCATGATCATCCCCATGATTGAGGAAATGCTAAAATGCCGATTGAACAGAAGCAAACTTCCTGTGATGCCGATCGCCGTCGCGGGAATGGAAAACATGATAATGAACGGATGCCGAAACGTCTCAAATTCAGCGACCATGACGGCATAGATTAAAATGATGGCCAAAATGAGTGAGATACCGAGTTGAGAAAACGATTCAGCCATGTCTTTTGTTTCTCCGCCGAACTCGATCGTATAGCCTTTTGGCAAAGGATACGATTCGAGTTGTTTGTGAATGGCGGCGTTGACCGTCTGCAGATCAGTCTGGTACAGGTCGGCGGTCACAAAAGCCATCCGCACCTGATTTTCGCGGTAAATGTCGGACGGGCTTGAATTTTGTCCGGTGACGACGAGATCTGAAAGCGGTACAAACCCATTTTGTGTCGGAATGGACAGCGCCAACAGTTCATGGATGCTTGGTTTTTGCCCACTAGTAAGATCGTAACCGACGCGAATGTCGATATCACCTGTCTTCGTTTTTAAACTGGCGACGACATCTCCATCGATCATCGTTTTCATCATTCGGCTGATCGTTAGCACATCCAAGCCATGCAATTTCGCTTTTTCTTGATCAACGTTCAGAACAAACTCGACCTTTTTTAATCCGAGGCTATTATCCGCATCGCGGACACCGGGAATGGTGCGCACCATACGGGTGATGTCCGACGAGATCTGGTTGAGCATATCGATATTTTCCCCTTTTACTGTAATGTAGACAGGATCAGAGGAAAATAGCGAAGAAACGACAAACCCTTTTTCTTGAACTTTAAGTTTAACGCCCGGCATGGCAAGCTCCCTGCGTACCATTTCAACGACGTCTGCGGTGCTTCGCTTCCGGTCGCGCTTGCCAAGAAGATTGACGTTTATGTACGCTTTATCGGTTTGCTCGATGGTCGGGTTCGATTGCGTAGCGCCCAGTCCGACAAATGTCTCCTGAACTTCTGGAATCGCATGTAACCGATCGAGAATGCTTTTGACAACGCGGTCTGTCTCCGCGGTCTTGGCACCGGGCGGCATATCGATGTGAATCGTAAATTCGCCGCTGTCCATCTTCGGCATAAACTCCCCTCCGATAAGCGGCGCGAGCGCTACGCCGATGACCACACTGATCACGGCAGGTAAAAGAACGAACGCCTTGTGATTCAAAGCCCATTCGAGAAAGCCTCTGTACCCATTCAGGAGTTTGTGGCGCGAAGTGGTGAGAAAACGGGCTATTTTCCCCTGGCGAGACAGCCACTTTGACCGCTCCGATAAACCAAGGAGCATGGCCGTGATCGTCGGTGTTACGGTAAGTGAAACGACGAGCGAAGCCAAAAGTGAATACATGACCGTCAAGGCAAGCGGCAAGAAGAGTTGTCCCGTCAGGCCTTGGACAAAGAGCAGTGGCAAAAAGACGATCATTTTCGTGATGGTGCTTGCGATGACCGGCGCCGAAATTTGGCGTACTCCATCCACAGCGGCTTGAAAAACCGTTTTTCTTTCTTCGCGGTAGTGCCGGAAAATGTTTTCCAGAACGACAACGGCATCGTCGATCATGAGCCCGATTCCGAGCGTAAGAGCTCCAAGCGTGATCAGGTTGATGCTTAAATTAGAGAAATACATCAACAAAAACGTCGTCACAATGGAGATCGGAATCGCCGTTGAAACGACGAGCGTTGCTGCTACGTCGGCTAAAAATAGATAAAGAATGACCACGGCAAGCGTCGCTCCGATGAGCCCATGTTCGGCCAGCGTGCGAATCGACTTGTCGATAAACGCGGAGGAATCATTGGTCACCGCGATGTTTGCGCCCGCAGTTTGCAATTCGGGTCGTATTCGTTCGATCTCAGCCTTCAGGCGCCTGGCAACGTCAAGCGTGTTGGCATCTTTTTGTTTATATACAAACATGGCCAACGCCTTTTGGCCGTTATAGTACGCGTATTGATTGTTTTCCGCTTCTTGGGTCTTCACGGTGCCGAGGTCTTTTAAGCGCACCGGCGGCCCCGTTGGCGTGGGAATGGATATATTTTCGAGTTGGTACAAATCGCGAAGGTCGGCATCGACTTTGACGGAGAGTTCTTTTTGCCCTTCTCGAGCTTTGCCGACTGCGAGCGTGACGCTGTCTTTCTTGATGGCCTCTTCAACTTGATTGATGCTGAGGTGGAATGCTTGTAGGCGATTGGGATCCAAAGCAACCGATACTTCATTCGTCCGTCCTCCGAATACGGTCACCGAAGCGACACCCGGTATCTTCTGAAATGACGGTTTGATCCAGTCTTCAGCAAATGTCGTGAGCATCTTGAGATCGACGTCATCGCGTTCACCGAAAAGGGCCACTTCGACGACGGGCAGGTCGGCGGGACTCACTTTCTCAACGACAGGGACCTCGATGGTGGACGGCAGATCACCCAGCACCGCATCGATTTTGGATTTTACTTTGTTCTCGGCCAGATCGATATTCGTCCCATAGTTAAATTCAACAAAAATGCGCGCGACATTTTGTGAGCTTACGGAACTGATCCGCTTTAAATTTTCCAGCGTATTCAATTCTTTTTCGAGCACATCGGTAACGCCGTTTTCGACCTCTTCCGGTGAGGCACCGGGGTACTTGACCGTGACGGTAACGACCGGCGTCTCAATGTCCGGAAAGAGATCAATCGGGATGCGGAAAAAAACGTACATTCCGAGCAGCATAACGATGACGACAATCATCGAAATCGTGAGGGGCCGTTTGACAGATGTATGATAAAAGCTCATCTCACGACAACCCTCTCTCCGTCGACGAGGAGGTCGACGCCTGCGGTGATAACCACTTCATCGACGGACAGCCCGTCGATGATTTCTACGTATTGTTCGCTGCGAATGCCCGTATTGACCTTCCTTTTTCTGGCAACGCCCTTTTCGACGACATACACGTATGTATCGCCCTTGTCGTTGATGACTGCGTTCGTCGGCACGACGAGAGCTGATCCATGCCGTTCAAGGGGGATGATGACGTTCGCGACCATGCCGGGTTTCACTTGACCGTCATGGTTTTCAATCGTGAGTTTCACTGGGAACAGACCTGTGCGCGGATCGGCCGATGGCGAGACTTCATCGACTACCCCCGTGGTCGAAAGCTGAAGAGTTGGAAACTTCACGGTCACGTTGTCACCCAAACGAACGAAATGGATGTCGCTTTCTGAAACCCGCACCGTAATGTGGAAGGCGTTGGGATTCTCGATCACGGCAAACGGTGTCCCGGCAGCCAAAAATTCCCCTTCTTGAATAACAAGTCCCGAGATATAACCGGATACAGGACTTATCACGCGAGCATCGTTGCGCTTCGAGAGAGCCGTATGATAAGAGGTTCTGGCCTTATTGAGTTCCGCTTCAGCAACGGCGACCGCCTCCGGGGTTGGTGAGCGCTTGAGAAGCAAAAGATTTTGTTCGGCGGCGGCGAGTCTCGACATGGCAAGGTCATATTCGTGTTGCACGTTTTCCGATTCTTTCAAACTCACGACCCCGTTTTCAAAAAGTTTTTTCGTCCGCTCAAGGTTGGTACGTGCGGCCTCGACGGCGATCTCAGCCTGACGCACGTTCTCTTTTGCGGCGGTTATTTCTTCCGGTTCAGGCCCTTTTTTGATCTTCTCCACATTCGCTTCGGCCACTTGAACTGCAGCAGCAGCTTGCGCCACCGTCGCTTCGATGTCAGTATTGTCAAGGCTCAGGATGAGTTCGCCCTGATCGACCCGGTCACCATTATGTTTCGCCAGGTGGTTGACAGTCCCGGAAACTTTCGCGCTGACTGTTACGCGAGTTCTGCTCTCCGTCTCTCCGTAATACGCGCTTTCGTGGACAATTTCACCGCGTTTTAGACGCGTCACCTCGACCGGTATGCCAGGAAAATCGACTGTTTCCGTCTTCGTCTGGCACCCGGACAACACGAAGGATAACGCGAACAAGGCAATGAGTGCTATCCAAAGTACGATGTTCTTTCGTTTTAACTCCGTCATCCTTGAGCAACACCACCCCTTCGCCCTGGTCAATCGCATCCGTTTCTTCGAGCGACGCATCTCTGCCCTGTCGGATTGGGAACACAATCCCGCATGATTGTATGTAAGTGCTTACTAACAAACCCAAAAACAATATACGCGTCGCAAGCATCGCTGTCAAGGTATCGCTGGCAAATTAACTCCGAGGGATCGCCAAATGAGGGTGTGCATCGACCGGTAAAGGACCGAACGATGTTTTCGGTCCTTTACCGGTCATGCCCGTCCGGAAAGCTTACGGTTAATCTGGAACATCTTGGTCGTGTTCCATGACTTTTTCTTTCAAGTATTCGACGCGATCGTGGATCTTCTCGACTTTCTGTTCCACACCGGCGAGTCGCGTATCCATTTGGTCCACCTGGGTTTTCAACGCGGTCAAGTCAGCCTGTATTTCTTGCACGGTTGTTTCCACATGGCCTAGCCGCTCCTCGACGCGATCCAGCCGCTCTTCCACCCGATCTAGCCGCTCCTCGACGCGATCCAGCCGCTCCTCGATGCGATCTAGCCGCTCCTCGATGCGATCCAGTCGCTCCTCGATACGATCTTGGCGCTGCTCCAGCCGATCCAAGCGTACTTCGATCTGTTCAAAGCGGCGATCCATGTCCGCGAAACGTTCCCGGACCTCGTTGCGGAACTGGATCAGCATGTCACTAAGCTCCAAAATGGCCTGAATGATCTGGTTCTTTTCCCCATTAAACCGTTCCACGGCTCACCCTCCCCCGGGTTTCCTGGGTGCTATTGTACGCGAAAAGCGGGGAAGAACAAAGTTGATCCCTTTGCCAAAACCCGGAGACAATGGACAAGAGAGCAGTGAGAGAGAAGCGGTCTCCCCCGATCGTCGATTTTTGTCGAGGTCTGTTCACCGGCTGTGAACCCACTCGCTCCCATGGTAAAATAAACACACGGGTGGGCGGCTGTTTTTGATCCATTTCGGGTGACCATGGCCGCTCCGGATTTTCTCAGCCTGTTGGAATAGGAGGCGGGACGACGTTGGGCGAACGGGAACGCGAACCGAGGGATAACGGGATTCGCCGGGTGGCGCAGTGGCTTCGGAAGGCGCGCCGGGCCGTGGCGCTGACCGGGGCGGGGATGTCCACCGAGAGCGGCATTCCCGATTTTCGCTCCCAGGGCGGGCTCTGGGCCCAAGTCGACCCCCGGGAGGTGGCGACGGTGGAGGCCTTGGAGACCAATTACCCGAGGGTGCGGGAATTTTACCGGAAGCGCATCGACGAGATCAAAAAGCACCGGCCCCACCTTGGCCATGAGATCCTGGCCCGCTGGGAGAAGGCGGGCCGTCTTCAGGCGGTGGCCACCCAGAACATCGACGGCTTTCACCAAATGGCCGGGAATCGGGCGGTTCATGAGCTGCACGGGTCCCTGCGGCGGTTTTACTGTCTGGATTGCGGACGGCCGGCCACAGAGGCGGAGTTTCTCGGCGGCGAGCCCTGTCCGCACTGCCGGGGACGTCTTCGGCCGGGGGTGGTGATGTTTGGGGAGCTCTTGCCCATGGACGCCTGGAACGCCGCGGAAACCGCCATGCGGGCGGCCGATCTGGTCCTCGTGATTGGCACCAGCCTCGAGGTCTACCCGGTGAACCAGTTGCCGGCCCTCAGCCAAGGCAAACGCGTGCTCATCAACCTCGAGCCCACCGACCAGCAGGCTCTGTTCGACGAGGTCCTCATCGGCAGGGCCGGGGAAGTGCTGGCGGCCATTGATCGGGAGATGGGGAATCAGTCGGGCGACCCTCAAGGTCTCAAGATCTAGATATCCTAGACAGGAATGGAAATTTTATCATTTGTGTGTGATCACTAGAATTCCTATAAGGCATTGGTAAAATTGCTGTGCGTGTGCGTGGTCGCCCCCTGCCGGGGTTTTTTTATGCTCTCGAGACCGGAGAGAAGGACAATGGATGGTCAAGGAAATTTTGCTTGAAAGAGGTTGACAATCCCATACAACTTAAATCATAAATAAGGAAAAGGGAGAGGAGACCGGGCTTCACAAATGTACCCCGGGCGAGCGGCGCCTGTCCCCAGGGTAACCAAAAAAATTTGCTGGGAACAGTTGTTTACTGACAGCTATCTTGTCACTGTCGATGTGGTAGAACAAAGGTGCCGAGGGTTTCCTGTAGGTGAAGGAGGTGAATAGGTTGCGATTAGTGCTTACGATGCGGCCGTCATCCGGTCGGGACGATTTTGTCCTGCCGCTGACGTACAACGAATACGTTCAAGCGGCGCTGTATCACATCCTGCCGGAGGATTTTGCCGCGTTTCTCCACGACGAAGGCTATTCTTATCTGAAACGGAAGTTTCGCATGTTCTCTTTTTCCCGGCTGCTGGGGAAGTACGAAGTTCTTCGCGACCAAGGACTGATTCGGTTTTTTGGCCCGGTGCGGCTGGTGGTGGTGTCTCCCCTCGCCGAATTCACTCATGCGGTGCTGGATCGGTTGCTGGGGGATGCGATGCTTCGCCTGGGGAATGTAGAGTTGGAACTGGCGGAGGTCGAAAGCTCGAACCCGAAAGTTCAGTCCTCCCGGATCCTCGTCCAGACTTTGTCGCCGATCACCGCATATTCGACGCTTTTCAAGCCGGATGGCCGAAAGTACACGGTTTATTTTCACCCCAGGGAGTCTTCTTTCTCCGAAGTGGTTCGAGAGAATCTGCGCAAAAAGGTGAAGGTGGCCCGGGATGAAATCGGGATCGAAATCGGCTTCCCGGAGGAGGATTTCGCCTTCGACATCCGCCCGGTGGGGCGTACGAAAAAATCTGTCGTCGTATACCGGGATGTTTTTGTGCAGGGGTATTCGGGTCGGTTCGAACTGACCGGTCCACCCGCAGTCCTCTCCCTGGCTTTGGATTTTTCCTTGGGAAGTAAAAACAGCCAGGGATTCGGGTGCGTGGATTTGATCAAAACGTACACCGAGGAAGGCGGTGATGTTCATGTTGATCGAGAGCCTTATTCGGCTGGGTAAACCCTTTGTCAGCGGCGGACTGCCGCCGGCGATGATTTTGGATCAGGTGTCCGATATTGGAGATGTGAACGCCAAGACTTTCTTGTCCCATGTGGTGATCGCCGAGGTGGACCCGGAGACTAACGCCATTGCTGTGGAGTGGGTTCGGTGGGTCCAGGTTCATACCGAGCGAGAGGGGAAAAAGACGAAAGAAATCGCGTATCCGGATTACGAACACGCCCGGACCGCCCCTTTCGTGGTACCTGTGGGGGGAAGTCCCCTTCATCCCCAGGGTCGTTATGGGATTCCGGCATATCTTTTCTATGAAAAGCACGTGGAGGCCTTTCGCAAGGACGTCGCGGAGGTGGAAACTTTTCTCCGGGGCCGGCTAAAGAGAACCGCAGCGGGGGATCTCCCGGATCCTTTGGTGGACGAACTCTCTGAGCGGATCCACGAATTCTTCAAAGCTACGGAATTTCCGGCCAAAGAGAAAGCGATTGGCTTGTTGGTCCTCGCCCTCATGAACGATGGCAGCACCTTTCGGTACGAATCCCAAAGTTATGCGCTGAGGACGGGTTGGGAAGGAATCCTGGCCCCGAGCTTTCTCAATGCGAGCCGGGTGATTGTGGCGGACTTGGAGCGCACGGTGGATCGCTTCTGGGAGTCCAAGATCGCCGAGGGGGAAGAAAAGGGACGGCTCTCCGGCGACGATGCCATCTGCGCCTTTTGCGGCGCAACCGGGGAAGTGATTTCCGCTTATTCGAAAGCTTGGAACTGGTTCACCACCACCTGGGTGGGACCCTTGGCGACCGAGTTGTCCCAAGACCGGCTGGTGGAGGGGGTGGCGCTTTGCCCCGGTTGCTACAAGGCTCTGACGTACGGGAGCCGGGTGTTCGATCGGCTCACCAGGCCCATGCCCTTGTCGCTGGCTCGGGAAATCTTCGCCCCTGCCAGCAGCCCGTCGGGCATAAAACAACAAAGGATGCGCAGCGCCGCCGACATTCCCACCGTCTATGGGGGTGTCCTCCCTCTGCCGGTGCTGGACGAATGGCTGATGGACCCCGACGAACGAAAAGCCTTTATCCAGAAAATGTCTAAAATGATGGGCCAGGATCAGGTCGTCTTTGAGTCGTCCAGGGACCTCCACCTCAAGACGTTGACCGGGTTGGAGATGTGGCTGCCGGATGTGGATGAATCCCAGGAGTATCGGCTCATGATCCTCTACTATTCTGGCGATCCCAGCCGGGCCGATATTCATCTTCGGGCGGTGATCGAAGACATCATCCCGTCCATGGCAAAGTCTGTACATGACCTTGTCCGAGAGGTTTTTGAAGAGAGCGAACCGTTGCGGGAGCGGCTGCTGGGCCCGGACCTGGCGGAGAGGATGAAGGAATCCTTCTTGTCTCTTCCGAGCTTGTTGGCCAAAGCCTACGGGCCGGCCCACGTCTGGGCGACCCTGGCCAGTGTGCTGCATGGCCGACCCCTGAGTCGAAGGCGATTTGTGGAATTGGCGGCGGCCCGATTGCGGGAGTTGACTTCCCAGTATACACAGAAATTGTTTGACATTCGGCAAGAAGTTCTGTTTGACCTGGTATTTTCGGATTTTCTCCAGCGCTACTCGGCGAAACTGGCTGCGAAAGGAGCGGAAGCACCCATGCGTCCATGGCCGGAAATGTTGGAACTTCTAAAGGGCTCTGTCGACCACCCGCCGGTTTGGAAAGATGTTCAGGAACTGGGATTTGCCAGTGGATATCTGCTGCGGGAGTTTGGCAAACGTTATTTTTTAAAGGCAAATAAGGATTACTTAGAGAGCCGGGTCATCACCTTTGGGAATCAGGTGACGCCAGAAGTGGTTCTGAAATATGGGCTCATGAACCTAAAAACCCACGCCGCCCGGCATCGCATCGGTGTCTGGGATTTAGAAAAGCTGCTGGGCTCCTTGATGGCCGGGTTTCTGGAACACAAGGAGGGGCTGCGCAAGGACCCCGATGGCTTTCTGGCCGCATTTTGGGCGGGATACTGCCTGAATCGCCCGGACAAAAAGTCCGAGGGAGCCGAGGACGATCGAGGAGAGAGCGAAACGGCGATTTGAGAGGCCGTTGAATCCTCACGGATTGCCACTTGCGCCTTTCGTATAAACCACAAATATGTCGAGAAGGAGTGAAGCATGATGTCAGATCTTCGCAGTGGAGAAATCATTTTCGTCAAGAGTGTGAAAGACGGGATTCCAAACCGGGATCCCTTAAATGAGAGCGATGCCCGGCGGCTGTTCAGTGAAGAGGACGGGCGGATCTCCCTGTCCGATGTCAGCATCAAACGAGACGTTCGGGACTACGTCCTTGCCCGTTATCCCGACGGCGGTGACAGCAAAAACAAGTTTGTGTTCGTTCGGGAAGAAAAGACCGAGGATGGAAAGTTGCTCGGGCGGGGGAGTCTGGCGAAAAAGATTCAGGAGCGCTCCGGACGCAAAGGAAATATGGATGAGATTTTGAAGGAGAGCGCTTTTGATGTACGGGTGTTTGGGGCGGTCTACAGTGTGGGGGGATCTTCCTTTCATCTCACCGGTCCGGTGCAGTTCGGTTGGGCTCACTCCCTTCATCCAGTGGAAACTCGCTATGTCCAGGGCACGGTGGTGATGCCGAGTAAAGACATCAACGAGAAGGCGAGTGGCCGGGGCGGAGAATCCGAGGAAAGCGCGGGGAAACAACAGGGGACGATTTGGACCACCTACACCCTGCCCTTTGCCGTCTTTGTGATGCCCGGCATCATCAACGCATCCATTGCCCGGGAGACGGGGATGAGCGAGGACGATGTGGATTTGTTGCTCGAGGCCCTGTGGAAGGGCACGCAGTACCGCCAGGCCCGGGGGCGGGGGATCCAACAACCGCTGTTTCTTGCCCACGTGGAGTACGCGGACCCGTTCTTCCGGATCGGCTATCTCGAGGAGCACGTGCGATTGTTGCCCGAAAGAGAGGTCTGGTTGTCCGGGGAGCGGCCGAGCTCGGTGGCGGAGGTCTCCCTGGATGTGCAGGATCTCGGCCGGGTCCTCCGGGATTACCGGGACCGGGTGGCCCGGGTGAGGTGGTGGATCGATCCGTCCCTCGATATCAAGGGGGAGCTGCCCGGGGAGAAACAGGCGGCATGGTGAAAGGTGGGACAGGTGATGCGGCTGCTGGTGTTCGACCTGAAGGGCACCCTGGCTCATTTCCGACGACCGGATACTACGGCCACTCATGCGTCGTATCCGGTGATTACGCGCACAGCTCTGCGGGGACTGCTGGGCTCGATTCTGGGATTAGCGGAGTTTAGCGGTGAATCTTGGGCGGGCATCCAACTGCTGTCCCCGGTGCGCACCGTTCTCCAGGAATTGTCCTTGCTCGGGAAGGGATTTCTGACGAGCGGGCCGGCGATGAATCGTCCTACTTCTATTGAATTGGTGGTCAATCCCGCTTATCGCATTTATTATCACGGGGATTATCAAGAGGAATTGATGGCGCGGATCCGGGAGGGGAGAAGCCATTATCACACATATCTGGGGAGTGCCTTTGCCCTGACCTTTCCCCGGTTCGTGGGGTCTTGGGAGGTCCCGGAGGTGGAGTTGACGCCGGGGATGACCTATCGCTGTCGAACGGTCCTGCCGACCCAGGTGGTTCAGGGGTTGGTGATGTCCCCGGGGGATTCGAAGCTGCAGGTGGGGCGTATCGGAGGGGTTCATTACCATTATTTGGGCGGACGGCGATTTCGGGGCGCGGTTCACTTGGTGTACGAAGTGCAGGGGCAACCGATTTCCTTTGTCCCGGCGGCCTCCCCGGCGGAGCCGAAAGTCCGGTTTGCGCAACTTGGGGACGAGGTGGTATGCCTGTGGTAAGACCATTTGGTGAATGTGTGGCGCGTCCTGCGGAGGGGGAACGTCAATTCCCCCTGCCCCGGCACTTGGAAACGGTGGCATCGGGGGTGGGCAATTTCCAGGGCCAGCCCGCCGAGCGTCTGGATTACCTGGCGGGTTGGATGCACGACATTGGCAAGTCAAACGAAAAATGGCAGTGGTACATTGAGTCGCCGCGGTCCCGGAAGGGGCCGCCGCACTCGGTATACGGCGCCATTTTGTATGCCTATTATGCCGAACGGTTGCTGAATATCTGGAAAATGCCCAGGAGGGAAAAGACTGAGCTGCGGAGGCGTGTGCAGTGGTGGTGCCGGGATCTTCTCGACCACCACGGGAGGCTCGGCGATATCGAGGAAACGGAAGTGCCCTGGAGAAGCTTTCCGCCGCAATGGGAACACTTTGATCTCCCGGGTATCCACGACGCGGTCAGCCGGCTGTTTCCGGAGGTTGCCGGGTCCGCTCCTACGGTGGGGTCGTTGAAGGCCTGGCACAAGGGGTTTGTTGACACTTGGGCCAAATGGTACATGGATTGGACGGGTCAGGCAGTGTTAGCGAGGTACGAAGAGGCGGAGGCGCCGGTTTCGTGTCTTCGCCTCTCTACCGCCTCCCTGATTCGCGCGGATCGATTCGACGCGGCCCAGATCGAGCCCCGGCGGCTTCAGCGCGAAGAGCTGGAGGGTGCCTTGGCGCATTTGGAAAAATTTCTCGAAGATAAGGGTCGACAGGCGGCGGGATCCACGCTGGCGGGAGGCGGGCTCACCGGCGTGACGGCCCTTCGCCAACGGGTGCACCAGCAAGCGGTGGAGCGATACCGCCAAAACCCTGAAGGAGACTTGTATGTCTTGAAGCTTCCCACGGGTTTGGGGAAGACCCTCACGGCTCTGCGGGTGGCGCTGGAGATTGCCGGGGACCGGGGGAAAGAAAGGATTGTCTATGTGGCTCCTTATTTGACGATTTTGTCCCAGGCTGCGGGAGAGATCGCCAAGGCCTCGGGGCTGGAAGTCATGGAGCACCATTCTCTGTCAATGACGGAGGACCGTGAATGGGATGACAAAGCGATTCTCTTGCTGGAATCTTGGCAGTCCCCGGTGGTGGCGACGACGTTTAACCAAATGTTTCGGGCTTTTTTTGCGCAGCGTGCCCAAGAAACCCTCCGGCTGGCCGGGCTCGAGAATTCCGTAGTCATTGTCGACGAGCCACAAATCGTCGATGACTCCGTCTGGCAACCTTTTCTCGCCATGATCCAGGGCGCCGCCCGGGAGATGAATGCGACGTTTCTCTTTGTGACGGCCACCCTTCCGCCGCTCCGGCCGGGGCTGAAGGAGTCCCCGATTCACCTGGCACCTCCTGACATCCGTTATCCGGACCGATACCGGGCCCGGGTCGTGGCTGAGCCGTGGGACGAGAAGCAGCTGGCCGATCATCTGGTCGGACGGGAGAGAGACACGCGGCATCTGGCCGTGATTTTGAACACCATTGGGGATGCGGCGAGGGTTTATCGAGAGCTGTCTGAAAGGTTGAAGGATGCGGGCCCCGCCGATTCGGAGCCGCGGCTTTTGCATCTCCACGGCTTGATGACGCCCTTGCACAAGCGGCTGCGGATTGAAGAGATGAAAGAGCGTTTGGGAGCGGGGCAGCGGTTATGGGCGGTGACCACCCAGATTATCGAGGCCGGTGTGGATGTGAGTTTTCAAAAAGTTTACCGGGCGCGGCCGATCTACTCCTCGGTGATTCAGGCGGCGGGGCGGGTCAATCGGCACGGGACAGGGGGGGAGCCTGGGGAGATCGTGGTCTTTTCGTTTTTGCGAGGCGGGGAACAGGATTCCAGGGTCTGGGTCTATCAGAACGCCATTGTCCGGGAGGAGACGGACCGCAGTTTGAGCAAGGCGGCCGAGTGGCTGGAGCACGAGCTGTACGAAGAGGTGGATCAGTACTTTTCCCGATGCTCGGCCCGCTCCAGCGGCGCGGCGAAAATGAAGGCCCTGGTCCAAGCGGCCCAAGGGCGGTGGAGTGCTGTGAGCGGCTGGTCGCCCTTCGAACAGGATCCGCGGCGGGTGTCGATTTTTGTCCCGTGGGGCGAGGGGCACTTGGAGCGCCGGATCTTCCAGGACATCCGGAAGCGCATGAATGAATTCGGGATCCGGGAGGTCCGGGAGATTTATGAAAGGTATTTGGACCGGGCGTGGATGGGGGGACTGTCCTTTGTGGCCCGAAAGCGCTTCATGGCGTTGACGCAGCAGTTCATCGTCTCAATGCCGCCGAAGATGGCGCTGCAGGTGGCGGCAAACCTGGCGGATGACGTGGAGATTAAACTGGCCGCCGACCTGGTGGAGTACCGAGAGGACCGGGGGTACGCCGATCTGGCCGCGGGAGTGGTGGAGACTGGCATTTTATGAAGATATGGGTGGGCGGGTCGGGGGAGCCGAGGTGAGGGCATGGAGGAGGAAATCCGCATTAACGGGACGCTCGTCTGGTATTACACGTATTGTCCCCGGGAAGCGTGGCTGATGTCTCGCCAAATGACGCCGGACGAGGATGATGAGAATGTGGTGATCGGCCGATTCTTGCACGAGAACCGGCAACCCAGAGGCCGCAAGGAGGTCGAAGTGGCGCATTCGAAGTTGGACGTGGTGCGCCGGGAGTCGGGAACATTGGTGGTCACCGAGGTGAAGAAAAGCGGGCGCTCGCTGAAGGGCGCCCGGATGCAGGTGTTGTTTTATCTCAGGGAATTGAAGAATAGGGGGATCGAGGCCGAAGGGGAACTGGTGGTTCCGGAGGAGCGGAGGGTCGAGCGGGTGGTGCTCACCGAAGAGGACCGGGCAAAGATCGAAGAGACGGTGGAAGAGCTTCGGGCATTGTTGCGCCGGGAGACGCCGCCGCCGGCGCAACGAATCCCCGCGTGCAAAAGATGCGCGTACGGGGAATATTGCTGGGCGTGAAGTGAGGGGTCGAGACGTTGGGGAAAAGCGTATACCTGTTTTCCGGCGGGCACTTGCGACGAAAGGACAACACGTTAGTGTTCGAGAGCCCGGACGGAACGAAGTACCTTCCTGTGGAGAATATTCAAGAGATTTATTTGTTCGGAGAGGTGGACCTGACCAAAAGTCTTTTGGAATTTTGCTCCCAGAAAGAGATCCTCCTTCACATTTTTAATTCGGAGTATGAATATTACATGGGAACGTTTTATCCCCGTGAGCATTTGAATGCAGGGCATGTGACGGTGAAACAGGTGGAGCACTATCTGGATCCGCAGCGTCGCCTGGATCTGGCCAGGCGGTTCGTGGAGGGAGCGGCCCGCAATATGCTGCAGGTGTTAAAATATTACCGCAACCGGGGCAAAGAGGTGGAGGGCCACCTGGAGCGCATCCAGGAGCTGGAGGGGAAAATCCCCGACACGGCGGAGGTTCCGGCTCTGATGGCCCTTGAGGGCAATATTCGGGAGCAGTATTACCGCGCATTCGATGCCATTGTGTTGCAGGAAGATTTTCGATTTGATCGCCGCACCCGGCGGCCGCCGGAGAATCATCTGAACACGTTGATCAGTTTTGGGAATTCTCTGTTGTATTCCGCGGTTTTGCGGGAGACGTACAAGACCCATTTGGATCCGAGAATTGGATATTTGCACACGTCAAATTATCGCCGGTTTAGTCTGAATCTGGATGTGGCGGAGATCTTTAAGCCGATTTTGGTGGACCGGCTGATTTTTACCGTGCTCGGAAAGAAAATGATTACCCGACGGGATTTTGATGCGAAGTTGGAAGGGATTTATTTGAAAGAAAGCGGGCGCAAGGTGTTCGTGTCCGAGTGGGAGCGGCGTCTCGGGACCACGATCCGTCATCGGAGTATCGGGCGAGAGGTGTCCTATCGCCGCCTGATCCGTCTGGAGCTTTACAAAGTGGAAAAACACGTGGTGGAAGGAGAGGAATACCGGCCGTTCGTGGCCCAGTGGTAGTGGAGGGCGAGGGATGGACCGGTTTGGCGGCGTGAGGGCAGGAAGGGGGCAGCGCAGCCAGGTTCTGTGGAAACGTTCTCGACACCGGAGGATGCGGGCGTGAGGGCAGGAAGGGGGCAGCGCAGCTGTGAGCCCTCGCTTCCTGCCCGGGTGGCGTATGGTCAGCAGGTGAGGAGAGGGGAAGGTTCGGCTGTGTTCGTGATCCTGGTGTACGATGTGGCCCAGAAGCGGGTGGCGAAAGTGTTGAAAAAGTGCCGGGAGTATCTGACATGGGTGCAAAATTCGGTGCTGGAGGGGGAGATCACGAAGGCGAATCTGTACAGGCTGAAAAGGGAATTAAGGGAAATCATTCGGGAGGACGAGGACTCGGTGATTATTTATATTTTAAGAACGACGACCTATTCGGAAAGGCAGATTATGGGGGTTGAGAAGGGGAAGTTTGATCAGATTTTGTGATGGCGGGTGAGGTCGGGGGATTTGGTCCTAGGGATGACGGGGGGCTGGCGAAGAAGACGTGTGGATTGGGGAGCCTGGGCTGTGGTCCGGCTCCTTCTTTTGTAGCCCAGCGCTGGTTCCCCAACCTCAACCCGCGGGATGGAAGGTAATGAGCGATCGAATTTAGCCAAAAATTCTGATCCTAACAGCCCCGCTTCTTGCCTAGGGCGCTTTGGCGATTCCTGTTTATGGAAATGTCGTCGATCGGAGATCGAACAAAAAACCCGGGGGATCGACGACAAGAGACGGCTTGTTCAAAGTCACCAGAATTCGCGTCATCTGAAACAAAAACTCCGTTTCAGGAGTTGATGCACTTCTCCGCACATTGTATGCTAGTAGCAAGAGGCCCTTCGTATAGCGCGGGGAAAATGGGGGGTTCGTAGCGTGCCTATGAGGAATGGAAACTCCGCGAATCCCCGGACGTCCGCTACGTCGACGAAGTTCGTAGCGTGCCTATGAGGAATGGAAACTTCTTCAATCATGGTCAATATCATCCAAATCCCTCCGTTCGTAGCGTGCCTATGAGGAATGGAAACCAAACCTCGTCGACCGCGCTCTCGGTGACTCGCATGTGTTCGTAGCGTGCCTATGAGGAATGGAAACTGGTGGCGATGGCGTTCCAGGTCTGTACCAGGAAGGCGCGTTCGTAGCGTGCCTATGAGGAATGGAAACGTCGAGCAACGTGGCCACCCGTTCATCCTGCAGTGCCAGTTCGTAGCGTGCCTATGAGGAATGGAAACCGAGTTCGTGGAGGACTGATGGGGTGGGGCACGTGGTTCGTAGCGTGCCTATGAGGAATGGAAACTTCGAAGACGACGCGATCCGGCGTGGTCCCCATCGTTCGTAGCGTGCCTATGAGGAATGGAAACCCAGCGATATGATTGAGAACATGATTAAATACGCAGGGGTTCGTAGCGTGCCTATGAGGAATGGAAACGATGGACTCCCTGCGACAGCAGGAGTGACGCATGGGGTTCGTAGCGTGCCTATGAGGAATGGAAACACACTGTGTTCGGGCCCGGAGAGATGACAGATTCCACGTTCGTAGCGTGCCTATGAGGAATGGAAACCCCGGCTGGCCCGGGGTATGCAGAAGACTTATCAAAGTTCGTAGCGTGCCTATGAGGAATGGAAACCTATCCAAAAATCATAATCGGTCAATGACGATAGATAGTTCGTAGCGTGCCTATGAGGAATGGAAACGCCGTGACGGGGGACCCGGATTTGGTTCTTGTGCCGGACTCGTTCGTAGCGTGCCTATGAGGAATGGAAACGCCTCATGGTCCACACTACCCTGACCGGGCCGCGCAAAGTTCGTAGCGTGCCTATGAGGAATGGAAACCCATTCCGGCGTGCCTGGTTTCATGGTCGTAAAAAGTTCGTAGCGTGCCTATGAGGAATGGAAACACGAGGTAGACGAAAAAGAGTGTTCGAAGGGTTGCCGAGTTCGTAGCGTGCCTATGAGGAATGGAAACGAGATGTACTCGCCGTGCGGCCCTTGGACCATCGTTAGGTTCGTAGCGTGCCTATGAGGAATGGAAACTCCAGGACCATCGCCAAATCCGAAAGGTCCACATATGGTTCGTAGCGTGCCTATGAGGAATGGAAACTCAACCCTGTCGCAGAACTCCTCCATCTTCTTCCGGTTCGTAGCGTGCCTATGAGGAATGGAAACTCGACTTGTGGCGATTGGCGAGGTTTGCCGAGTATGCGTTCGTAGCGTGCCTATGAGGAATGGAAACCTTGTTGGACGGCGGGGAACGGCTCGGTAAGACGATTGTTCGTAGCGTGCCTATGAGGAATGGAAACGGTTGACCCACGATGTGACGAAAACATTTCAGGGGGTTCGTAGCGTGCCTATGAGGAATGGAAACAAGTATAATCAGAAAGAGCGAAGGAGGAGTCAAGATGGGTTCGTAGCGTGCCTATGAGGAATGGAAACCGGGTGACGGGTGGTGAAATCTTTTCGAGCTACATCTCCAGTTCGTAGCGTGCCTATGAGGAATGGAAACTTATATGTTCCGTTTGACACATTTGTCAATGTCCCGGAGTTCGTAGCGTGCCTATGAGGAATGGAAACATAATTCACTTGCCGTCAACCCGATATTCGTTTCAACGTTCGTAGCGTGCCTATGAGGAATGGAAACTTTGGCAATGTATAGATCCCAGCCCCTGCTGCTTGTACTGTTCGTAGCGTGCCTATGAGGAATGGAAACCTGCCATGACCCGGGCGAAGATCGCCACGATGCTGAAGTTCGTAGCGTGCCTATGAGGAATGGAAACAGCGATAAAAATGGAGTTGCCGGATTCCCGTTTTTATCGTTCGTAGCGTGCCTATGAGGAATGGAAACGGAGATATTGGGACACAAATTGGAAATATTGAACAGTTCGTAGCGTGCCTATGAGGAATGGAAACAAGGGGGGGATGCTGAACCCGGGCTGGTCGAACCCAAGAGTTCGTAGCGTGCCTATGAGGAATGGAAACTTGGTCAGGACCGCGGCGCTACCGGCGTCAATCGTGGAGTTCGTAGCGTGCCTATGAGGAATGGAAACGCCGTATCAGAGATATTGCATCAACCGGCTTTTAACAGTTCGTAGCGTGCCTATGAGGAATGGAAACCCGTCCGCAACGGCAAACGTTCCCTTTCTCTACAAAAGTTCGTAGCGTGCCTATGAGGAATGGAAACTTTTCTTCGATCTGGCTATCAGATCAGACCGAGTTGAAGTTCGTAGCGTGCCTATGAGGAATGGAAACTTGTCCAGCGCGACAGCCTGGTATTGGTCCGCAGACAGGGTTCGTAGCGTGCCTATGAGGAATGGAAACACCGGGACCCCGGCGCCAAATGGGCTTTTGGATTTGTGTTCGTAGCGTGCCTATGAGGAATGGAAACCTAGTCTGGAGGTGGCAACTGCTCCATGGCCTGAATCCGTTCGTAGCGTGCCTATGAGGAATGGAAACGGGACAACCTGGACCCGTCGAAGCGAAGCAAGTACAACGAGTTCGTAGCGTGCCTATGAGGAATGGAAACTGGCGGAAGCCTGGAACATGAGTCCAGGACTGGCGTGGTTCGTAGCGTGCCTATGAGGAATGGAAACCTCGTCGTACCATGCGGTGTATTGATCGTGTTCGATGGTTCGTAGCGTGCCTATGAGGAATGGAAACCGTACTTCGACAAATACGGGGTCTTTCACATCGTTTCGTTCGTAGCGTGCCTATGAGGAATGGAAACGAAGAGGCGGCGGTGAAAGTCGAGGCCCACAAACGAAGGTTCGTAGCGTGCCTATGAGGAATGGAAACCTCGCAGCCTCGTCAGCGGCCTTCAGGACAGACTCGTTCGTAGCGTGCCTATGAGGAATGGAAACTTTCTTTTGGCACTACTGTTTAACAATTTTGCGAAGTTCGTAGCGTGCCTATGAGGAATGGAAACGCGCAACGGAGCAACATCAGTCGCTCCGCCACGCATATGGTTCGTAGCGTGCCTATGAGGAATGGAAACACGTGCATGACTTCAACGCCCGCTAGATTGGCGGCCATGTTCGTAGCGTGCCTATGAGGAATGGAAACACGGAGTACATCGACCTGCTCGGGCACTCCATCGACAGGTTCGTAGCGTGCCTATGAGGAATGGAAACCAGTTGCGCTCTGATCCGTTGCCGACGGCTGTGTTTTCGTTCGTAGCGTGCCTATGAGGAATGGAAACGCGTGAGTGTGATCTGCTTCCATAGGCCACCCGTCTCGTTCGTAGCGTGCCTATGAGGAATGGAAACTGCTCTCCACACATCCTTTTGGCGGCCTCATAGTCCTTGTTCGTAGCGTGCCTATGAGGAATGGAAACTAATGTACTCACCGAGTTCCTTTAGGTCCGGCATCGTTCGTAGCGTGCCTATGAGGAATGGAAACTGAGCTAGCCGTTTGTAGAGATCGTAACAACAACAGCCTAGTTCGTAGCGTGCCTATGAGGAATGGAAACACAGGGCCATTGGAAAGGCACTGAGAAAGGATGAAGCGAGTTCGTAGCGTGCCTATGAGGAATGGAAACCGCCAGGAGAGGACCAGAACCAAGCATTGCTCTCGTGGTGTTCGTAGCGTGCCTATGAGGAATGGAAACGAAGAAGTAGTGATCCCTCCTCCGCCGCCCCCAACAAGTTCGTAGCGTGCCTATGAGGAATGGAAACCTGCAAGTCCTCCAATTCCAAACATAAGCGGCTTTGCTGTTCGTAGCGTGCCTATGAGGAATGGAAACCTCCCCAAGAAATACGGCAATCATCATCGATACCGCAGGTTCGTAGCGTGCCTATGAGGAATGGAAACAGGTGATAATGCGGCGCGTGGGTGATCCACAGGACCGGTTCGTAGCGTGCCTATGAGGAATGGAAACCGCCCCAAGAAATGCGCGTTTGGCAGGCCGTCAAGGTTCGTAGCGTGCCTATGAGGAATGGAAACCAAACGGCTAGCTCATAAATCGCAATCCGCAGTTCTTCGAGTTCGTAGCGTGCCTATGAGGAATGGAAACACCTAACCAAACCTAACCTAACCAAACCAGAAAAACATCGTTCGTAGCGTGCCTATGAGGAATGGAAACCGGGAGAACCCCGGAGCGGCGTGGGGAGTGCGGACAGGGGTTCGTAGCGTGCCTATGAGGAATGGAAACTTCAACGAAGGCATCCCCAGCGGGCTTGGTCATCTGCGTTCGTAGCGTGCCTATGAGGAATGGAAACGACGTTCTCGGGTGGCAATTTCAGCAGGCCGGGCAATAGTTCGTAGCGTGCCTATGAGGAATGGAAACTGGCATGGTGGGTGCATCGCAATGGATAAATTGAAGTTCGTAGCGTGCCTATGAGGAATGGAAACAACTGTCGAACTAATCTTGCTATTACAACTTTGAAGCGGTTCGTAGCGTGCCTATGAGGAATGGAAACTGGATCGTAGTATATCGTGGATAGCTCATACTCCCTTGGGTTCGTAGCGTGCCTATGAGGAATGGAAACATAAGGGAGGCTTGAAACATGCGAGGTGATATTTTCCAGTTCGTAGCGTGCCTATGAGGAATGGAAACTCCGTCATGTGGCATGTACTTCACGCGCCGATTCCCGGGTTCGTAGCGTGCCTATGAGGAATGGAAACCCAGGGACGGACGGTGGGTATCCGTCGGGCGGTATGAAGTGTTCGTAGCGTGCCTATGAGGAATGGAAACTCATCGTACCGGCCCATCGTGAAATCTGACTCAGTGTGTTCGTAGCGTGCCTATGAGGAATGGAAACAAGTATAATCAGAAAGAGCGAAGGAGGAATCAAGATGGGTTCGTAGCGTGCCTATGAGGAATGGAAACAGCCGTATAATGCCCAGAGTCCCAAGGGCTGGCAAGTTCGTAGCGTGCCTATGAGGAATGGAAACCGGTTTGGACGGTCGAGCCATGCGCTGGCCCAGGATTTGTTCGTAGCGTGCCTATGAGGAATGGAAACTTGGTAACCACTGGTATCAGGGGCCGAAGCGGTCGACGCGTTCGTAGCGTGCCTATGAGGAATGGAAACTCAAACCAAACCAAAGCCGCGCCGGTTTCGGGAAAGTCTCGTTCGTAGCGTGCCTATGAGGAATGGAAACTTTGGCAATGTATAGACCCCAGCCCCTGCTGCTTGTACTGTTCGTAGCGTGCCTATGAGGAATGGAAACTCAGTCTGTTGGACCTCGGTCAATTCATGGACCAGGCGTTCGTAGCGTGCCTATGAGGAATGGAAACTCCCTCAGCCATGTGCCTACTTCCCGACCCTTGTACGGTGTTCGTAGCGTGCCTATGAGGAATGGAAACGTGGATCAAGGCTCTGGCATAACTCGGCAGACTGTCGAGTTCGTAGCGTGCCTATGAGGAATGGAAACTCTGAAGATCAATCAATTTTTCCCACCGATCTTCTTGTTCGTAGCGTGCCTATGAGGAATGGAAACTTGAAAACTCGCCATCTGCTGTTGACTTTGCTGCTGAGTTCGTAGCGTGCCTATGAGGAATGGAAACATGGGCGGCGTCTCGTCCACCACACTTTCAGGTTCCGGGTTCGTAGCGTGCCTATGAGGAATGGAAACAAGTATAGTCAGAAAGAGCGAAGGAGGAGTCAAGATGGGTTCGTAGCGTGCCTATGAGGAATGGAAACTTGTGCATCCCTTGGGTCCATTTTCGGTCTCCCTCCTTGGTTCGTAGCGTGCCTATGAGGAATGGAAACGCTGTTGGTGTGCACCGAAGCCGTGTCATGGAGATGTGTGTTCGTAGCGTGCCTATGAGGAATGGAAACTAACCGTCGTGGATCGGGTTCGGACCGCCCGCCATGGTTCGTAGCGTGCCTATGAGGAATGGAAACTCGTGCGCAAGACGTTCAACGCGCACAAGGACTCAACCTAGTTCGTAGCGTGCCTATGAGGAATGGAAACACGGATCAGCCCGGCAGACAATCCCCACTTTTTCTGTTCGTAGCGTGCCTATGAGGAATGGAAACAAGTCGATGTTCCGCACGAGTACGGATACCCGACGGTGTTCGTAGCGTGCCTATGAGGAATGGAAACGCAATCTGTCGGTTCCCAAAAAATGGCCCCATCAGGTTCGTAGCGTGCCTATGAGGAATGGAAACACGGAGGCCCAGAGCTACGCGCAGGAACTCATAGAGGAGTTCGTAGCGTGCCTATGAGGAATGGAAACGAGTATACCAAGGGGGTTTCAGGGGATGAGACGATACGGTTCGTAGCGTGCCTATGAGGAATGGAAACCAGCGATGAAGGCGAGGTTGCTTCGGAGCCACATGGTTCGTAGCGTGCCTATGAGGAATGGAAACCTGTTGTAGTTCGTTAATCGCCTCGATCCGCTCCTCTTCGTTCGTAGCGTGCCTATGAGGAATGGAAACTTTCCATATGCCACGAAGTAGCACTGCTTTTTCGCGGGGTTCGTAGCGTGCCTATGAGGAATGGAAACTGCGGTCTTTGCGGCCGTCGTCCTTCACCCTGTCGACCGTTCGTAGCGTGCCTATGAGGAATGGAAACTTGGCTGGGGAACTCTCGGCATTGGCTGATCATGTTCTTGTTCGTAGCGTGCCTATGAGGAATGGAAACCCGTCACCAGGACGTTGTGTTGCGTTTCGGTGATAATGAGTTCGTAGCGTGCCTATGAGGAATGGAAACATCGGGCACTGGGCGGTGGCCGGATGCACCCTCTCGTTCGTAGCGTGCCTATGAGGAATGGAAACGTACCATCCACCTGGTTTCCAGCGACCACTTTCGCGCGTTCGTAGCGTGCCTATGAGGAATGGAAACCATTTGTGGTATTGGCCGCCGCGATTGTGGCCGTGGCGTTCGTAGCGTGCCTATGAGGAATGGAAACTGTCGACCAAACCCGAACCGTCTTCCGGTTGGCTGACGGGTTCGTAGCGTGCCTATGAGGAATGGAAACCTAATGATTGGGCTGTGGTAGAAGATGAAACTTGAAATGTTCGTAGCGTGCCTATGAGGAATGGAAACTCAAACCAAACCAAAGCCGCGCCGGTTTCGGGAAAGTCTGTTCGTAGCGTGCCTATGAGGAATGGAAACTCCAGTACATGGGACGGTCATAACCTGGGCGTCATGCGGTTCGTAGCGTGCCTATGAGGAATGGAAACTCCTTCACCCCCTACAGTTTTTGCCATATTGACCAAGTTCGTAGCGTGCCTATGAGGAATGGAAACAACATCAAATGGCAGTAAGGCGGCGATGCCTATGGACGTTCGTAGCGTGCCTATGAGGAATGGAAACATGGCACCAGCTGGTACGTTTCCTGCCTTCCCGGGATCGGGTTCGTAGCGTGCCTATGAGGAATGGAAACCCCGCCGGTACGCCTCGACGGCTGCGTCGGCAATGCGGTTCGTAGCGTGCCTATGAGGAATGGAAACCCCGCCGGTACGCCTCGACGGCTGCGTCGGCAATGCGGTTCGTAGCGTGCCTATGAGGAATGGAAACACCGCCGCAACAATCGAAGGCGTCTTGGCCGTGACAAGTTCGTAGCGTGCCTATGAGGAATGGAAACCGTCAAGCGCCATTGGTCAATCCACCTCCCCTCACGTTCGTAGCGTGCCTATGAGGAATGGAAACGAGTCGGCCAGGCGGTACGCAAGGATCTTCTTCGCTCCGGTTCGTAGCGTGCCTATGAGGAATGGAAACTCGGCCAGAGTCTGGGTTGCGAAATCGGACGCCTCCGTTCGTAGCGTGCCTATGAGGAATGGAAACTTCTCGTCGGCCAGCCAGAAAACCGGCTGGCCGAGAGTTCGTAGCGTGCCTATGAGGAATGGAAACACGGTCGAAAAAGCGCTTCTTGATCCAATGCTTCTCGGTTCGTAGCGTGCCTATGAGGAATGGAAACTTGAAGTTCCTCTACTTCTGTATCGTGGACGTGACCGGTTCGTAGCGTGCCTATGAGGAATGGAAACAGTTTTTCTGCCTCATACGCTCTCTGCTGCGAGTCCACTCGTTCGTAGCGTGCCTATGAGGAATGGAAACGTACCATCCACCTGGTTTCCAGCGACCACTTTCGCGCGTTCGTAGCGTGCCTATGAGGAATGGAAACCCGTCAGATCGACCCGAACACCGGGCAAGAAATGGGGTTCGTAGCGTGCCTATGAGGAATGGAAACCTGGAACGGGACTGCCTCGGCGTTTGGCGTGTTATATTGTTCGTAGCGTGCCTATGAGGAATGGAAACGCGCGGGAATTGGTTCTGTGATTCCTGGCGTCGGGAGTTCGTAGCGTGCCTATGAGGAATGGAAACAAGGGAGGGACCGCGAAGTGACCGAGTTCGACTTCTGTTCGTAGCGTGCCTATGAGGAATGGAAACCACAAACTGAAAGCCCAGTGGTGAAATGTCAAGGGGGTGGTCGAAGAAAATTGGGAATGGATGTGGGAAATAGTTACAAATGCGAAGGTTAAAGGGCGACCTTAACCAAACCCATGATGTTCGCCGAATTTTCGAGCGATGTTCATGGGTGCAAAACTGGAAAATCCGTGCGTCTGGAGGTAGCGGTTATCTCCTCCTCTCCGGGGGTGTGTACAGCTGATTGGTGCTCAGTAGTGTGAACACCAAGCGTACCAGTTTTCTTGCAGTCAGGACGAGGGCTCTTTTATGTTGGTGCTTCAGCGCTTCGTCGTGCTTCTTGCGGTAAAACTCGGCGTACTCGGAATCATGGCGGCGAACCTGGTCCGCAGCTTGAATCAGATAATAGCGCAGGTACTTGTTCCCAGTACGCATTCGGGATGTTTCATCGGCTTCGTACTCCCCGGATTGGTACTGATTCCAGACCAGTCCGGCGTACTTGGCTAAGGCGTTGTGGTTCTTGAAACGTCGAATGTCGCCGACTTCGGCTATGATTCCGGCTGCGTATACAGGGCCGATGCCCTTGACCGACTCGAGGGTATTTGGGATCGCTTTCATCAGCCTGGCAATCGCTCGGTCGAGTTTCTTCACCTCAGCGTCCATGTGCTGGATCACGCTGAGGGTAACGGACAGCGACAGATTGACGGGATCCTGCATCACCTTGTCCAGTCGAAAGGACCTGCGTGCAACCTTTTGGAGTTCCTGTGCGATCTGCTTTGGGTCGTCAAACTTGTTTCTGCTTTTGTCGACCAAGAGCGCCACAAGATCCTCAAGGGGCATCGCAGCGATTTGTTCAGGCTCCAGCTCCTGAATGACGGCGAGCGACGTGGCACCGAAAGTATCGGAGAACGGGTTGTCTTGACGCAGACCACTGAACTTAAGAAACAGCTGGTTCAGGAAGAAGGTCTTGTCCCGAGACATGGTCTGCATCACATGAAACCGAGTCCGGGTGAGACGTTGAAGCGCTTCGTATCGGATCGTGTCTGTCATGGCTTGTGGGAGACGGCCAAACCGCAGGTGGTCCGCAATCACCCAGGCATCGATGCGGTCGTTTTTGGGAAGGTGGTCATACGCCTTCTTGAAACGAGCCACTCTCCGCGCGTTTAAGACGTGAATCTGAGCGTCGAGGTGTGGTGCATGGTCCTCGAGTTGTTGTTTGAGGTAATGGGCCAGATGCCAGCCGAGGTTGGCTGTCGCCTCCATGCCGACAACGACGCGATCCATGTGCTTGGTCTCTGTGATCTCCAAGACCTTGTGAATGAGAGTGTCGGCTCCCTGTGGGTCATTGGAGATCTGAAACGAGGCCAAGTTCTGACCGGCCTCATCCATAAATTGAATATGGTGGGCCTTCAAGCTCACGTCGATCCCAACATGCAGTTTCGGCAACGGATTCACCTCCGTTCGGGGAAGAGTCAAGCCAGTCCCGGACCTGGGTGCCCGTGGGAACCACCGACCTCAGCCTCGTCATCAGCACTCATCCATCCGGATGTCAATTGCGGGCCACTACACCCCATCCGGGATGGAGGCGCAACCAGTGGTTAGAGCATGGGTGGTGGATCCTGGGTAGCAGGCTTTCCACAGCAGTACCAAACGGTCCGCAAGGAGGGGAAGAAATCTCCCGAGAAAGACTTGCTGATCCCATTGTCCCACAGGCAGGCCGGGCTGTCGAAATCTCCACCGACCAAACACGTTGGGGCTTCCCCCGACTGGAGGTGGAGAGATATGGAATTATCAAGGAACAAAGGCATGACAAAGAAACGGAGTGACGGTTGTGCAACTCCAAGACCAAACGCGATGGATTCAATAACCAACGGCGATGGGAACTTCCCCATCCAGATGATCCACAAACATGGCCAGACCAAGACACGCCGACAACCGACCTACACCAACAGATGTGGATGGGGAAGCCCACCACCTCCACCCCTATGAGCAGCTGTCTCATAGGGATGGATAAAAGAGCCGGCTCTGGAAGTTCTCCAGCGCTGCTCCAGCAGTTCCGGACCTACTGGAAATTCAACGAAGAAGACCTTCTACTACTATCATACGAGGAGGACAGTGACATGAAAGACCTGTGTTCGTAGCGTGCCTATGAGGAATGGAAACTCGATCTCAAGTACGGAAAGGGGGTGCCTGTCTCCGTTCGTAGCGTGCCTATGAGGAATGGAAACTCGGATACCACTATCTCGAAAAAGGCCGTTGTCAGGTTCGTAGCGTGCCTATGAGGAATGGAAACGGATTTCCTCGAATCTCTGTGCTGTCGTTTTCGGATGTTCGTAGCGTGCCTATGAGGAATGGAAACTCCGTATAGCCATATCCCATGATATACCCTTTTTGTCCGGTTCGTAGCGTGCCTATGAGGAATGGAAACGACCGGCATGACCTTCCGCGTATCCGACTCCATGATCTTGTTCGTAGCGTGCCTATGAGGAATGGAAACCGGAACCGGTTGCGGCTGCGGCGGACTCGGCGGTTGAGGGTTCGTAGCGTGCCTATGAGGAATGGAAACGGGTTCGCTCAGGTCGTCGGTGCGGATGATACAAAGTTCGTAGCGTGCCTATGAGGAATGGAAACCCAGAGGATGCAAAGAAGTCCCTCTACGACTTCATCGTTCGTAGCGTGCCTATGAGGAATGGAAACCGGGATCGGGCCAAACCCACTTCGGACTCGGCTTCCGGTTCGTAGCGTGCCTATGAGGAATGGAAACCGAAATCCCCCGGGGTGTACTCCCAAAAATTCGTGTACCGTTCGTAGCGTGCCTATGAGGAATGGAAACCGAAATCCCCCGGGGTGTACTCCCAAAAATTCGTGTACCGTTCGTAGCGTGCCTATGAGGAATGGAAACACGAAATAAGGATGATGGAAGCCCAAGCGGCAGCAGCCTAGTTCGTAGCGTGCCTATGAGGAATGGAAACCGACGGCTTGGGCGGAAGTGCGTCCACCCCGACATTTCGTTCGTAGCGTGCCTATGAGGAATGGAAACACCGATTCAACGGTTTTTCCGGCGGTATCGATTGCTGTTCGTAGCGTGCCTATGAGGAATGGAAACTTTGAAAACAGGCCTCATTTTCGTTGCGTCCTTGCGGGGTTCGTAGCGTGCCTATGAGGAATGGAAACCGCCTCATGTATTCTGGTGCGGCTCCCCGGTCTCCCGGTTCGTAGCGTGCCTATGAGGAATGGAAACCTCTTGGCAGCAGGCGGGGTCATGCTCGCCTGCACCGCCGGTTCGTAGCGTGCCTATGAGGAATGGAAACGCGCCGGTGGATACAGTGAGGTCGAAGCCATCCAAAGTTCGTAGCGTGCCTATGAGGAATGGAAACCCAGCTGTTTCAGATCGCCCGCATCGAAGAGTCCCGCGTTCGTAGCGTGCCTATGAGGAATGGAAACTACACGATGTCCCAACGGTCCATGTTCGGCACCCCCAGTTCGTAGCGTGCCTATGAGGAATGGAAACGAAAAAACGCCGGGAAATCCTTCTCAGCGTCTGCGGGTTCGTAGCGTGCCTATGAGGAATGGAAACACGCCACATTTCCAATCTATGTAAGCGGTGGTGTGCCGTGTTCGTAGCGTGCCTATGAGGAATGGAAACCTGGCTGCGGCAGAAGATATGATGATCTCATTTTTGGTGGTTCGTAGCGTGCCTATGAGGAATGGAAACTCCACTGGTTATCCCCCTCACTGCAGCTCTGTGGGAAGCGTTCGTAGCGTGCCTATGAGGAATGGAAACGACGAGACGGACCACCGTGTCGAGCCGATCCGGTGTTCAGTTCGTAGCGTGCCTATGAGGAATGGAAGCTCGTCGACTTGGCCAGCTTCGGCATCCCAAAGATGGACACCGTTCGTAGCGTGCCTATGAGGAATGGAAACCTCGATGATGGCCTTCCCATCGCGATAGACGAACACGTTCGTAGCGTGCCTATGAGGAATGGAAACCACAAGGTCAAACCGTTATTCACATCTACCCGGCCAGGGTTCGTAGCGTGCCTATGAGGAATGGAAACTGCGCCTGAATGCGGAGGTCGGCCACCTCTCTGGAGTTCGTAGCGTGCCTATGAGGAATGGAAACTTCGGGGAGTAAGTCGTACCATTCCCGCTCGCTAATGAGTTCGTAGCGTGCCTATGAGGAATGGAAACACCGCATGAAGTTGTATTCTCCACGATAATTACGGAGTTCGTAGCGTGCCTATGAGGAATGGAAACTGTTTGACTGCTTGTTCCGACCGGCCCAGCACCGCAGACAGTTCGTAGCGTGCCTATGAGGAATGGAAACTCAGCTTCCACAACGTGCAGCCCGCGCCTGCGCAGCTGCGTTCGTAGCGTGCCTATGAGGAATGGAAACGAATGTGTGAGTGCCGAATGCGTGGCCGGTCATGAGGCCGTTCGTAGCGTGCCTATGAGGAATGGAAACTCGCTGTTTCCTGGCCTGGACCACATGAACCCTGTCGTTCGTAGCGTGCCTATGAGGAATGGAAACTTATGCATAACGAACGCGCAACGAACGACGCTACCATGTTCGTAGCGTGCCTATGAGGAATGGAAACATTTGACAAGCACGGATAAGTTTCGGGTTGACGTTTTCTCGTTCGTAGCGTGCCTATGAGGAATGGAAACTGTCTCGGTCGAGTCGAATTCTCGAGAATTTGCGGTGCTGTTCGTAGCGTGCCTATGAGGAATGGAAACACCTCGGTGAGAAACACGTCATCGCGATGGCGCTTCGAAGTTCGTAGCGTGCCTATGAGGAATGGAAACACGAGCTCGTCGCGGCCACAGGAAGGTTTAACCGGGGGGTTCGTAGCGTGCCTATGAGGAATGGAAACGTTCCCGACGAGGAAACAGGAATGCAAGAGGTTCAGGTTCGTAGCGTGCCTATGAGGAATGGAAACTGCCGGATCGTGGAGGCCATCCGGTTTTCGATCGGCGTTCGTAGCGTGCCTATGAGGAATGGAAACAGCGCCAGGATTTCGCCCTTCCGCATCCCCGTCATGAGTTCGTAGCGTGCCTATGAGGAATGGAAACCGTCCGTCCACCTCATATCGAACCCACAAGCCGACGGAGTTCGTAGCGTGCCTATGAGGAATGGAAACCCGACAAGGCAATGCGTGAGGTATTCGGGAACCCCAAAGTTCGTAGCGTGCCTATGAGGAATGGAAACTCGAGGAACCGAAGCCGGATGATCTTCGCTTCATCCTTCGTTCGTAGCGTGCCTATGAGGAATGGAAACTGGGATCGACCGAATGATTTCTACGAAGCCGCCCGGAAGTTCGTAGCGTGCCTATGAGGAATGGAAACTTCTCCTCGAACAGACGGTCGCGCAGAGCCTTGTATTCGGTTCGTAGCGTGCCTATGAGGAATGGAAACTCGTCCGTTTCTCCCAAGAGCTCGGCCCGCAACTTGGTTCGTAGCGTGCCTATGAGGAATGGAAACACCTCCCGCTCGGAGAGATCCGGGCGTGGAAGTGGATGTTCGTAGCGTGCCTATGAGGAATGGAAACCTCTTCCGGAGACGCATCCGGACTGAGCAACGATGGTGGGTTCGTAGCGTGCCTATGAGGAATGGAAACAAAACGCACTGAAAGAGAACGCCGGACCGTTCATCGCGAGTTCGTAGCGTGCCTATGAGGAATGGAAACCTCGTCACAGCCGGAACAATCGGTGTCCCCCGGCCAGTGCCGTTCGTAGCGTGCCTATGAGGAATGGAAACTGGAAGCATACCTCTCGGATCTGCTATGAGGCGCAGAACAGTTCGTAGCGTGCCTATGAGGAATGGAAACGTGTGAGGCGGCGGGCCACGTGAGAAAGAACAACACCCTCGTTCGTAGCGTGCCTATGAGGAATGGAAACATGCCCTCCAGACCATGTTCGGCACGGACGCCATTCGGGGGTTCGTAGCGTGCCTATGAGGAATGGAAACTTGATGCGGGCCCGCTCGGCCGCGAGGACCTTCCTGTGTTCGTAGCGTGCCTATGAGGAATGGAAACTTCTGCGATGACCAATAGTAACAACGGGAGCAAGGGTTCGTAGCGTGCCTATGAGGAATGGAAACTAGAAGCGAACCCGCGCCGGAGCACCTCCTGCGCCCATAGTTCGTAGCGTGCCTATGAGGAATGGAAACCCTCCTTTGCGCTGTTCTCCAGCGCCTCGATCTCCGCGTTCGTAGCGTGCCTATGAGGAATGGAAACTATTCGTCCGCCGGTTCGCCCGTCGGTTTTCCGTCACGGCCCGTTCGTAGCGTGCCTATGAGGAATGGAAACACGCACCTGATGATCGAGGCGAACTACTCCATGGACCTGGTTCGTAGCGTGCCTATGAGGAATGGAAACGCGATTGCGCAGAGCAAGTGGGTTTTCCCGGAACCGACGTTCGTAGCGTGCCTATGAGGAATGGAAACCGGAAGCGGCGAGAAAGGTGAAGGAGGAGGCGCTCATCAGTTCGTAGCGTGCCTATGAGGAATGGAAACTACAACGCCAGGGCCTCGACGGCCTTGGAACGGGCCTCGTTCGTAGCGTGCCTATGAGGAATGGAAACGGATCAGGACCGATGACATCACGGTTTCTGTCCCAGTTCGTAGCGTGCCTATGAGGAATGGAAACCCCAATGTGCCCGGCCATGCGGTCATCCAGCACGCGCACGGTTCGTAGCGTGCCTATGAGGAATGGAAACATCTTGATCTCCGGCGGATTGACCGGGACGTGCAGGGTTCGTAGCGTGCCTATGAGGAATGGAAACGGGTCACCGATGATGTTCACGTTGTCGAACGTGTCGATCCGTTCGTAGCGTGCCTATGAGGAATGGAAACCACTGCCTGTTCCATCTCGGTCTTTGTCCACCGTCGCGGTTCGTAGCGTGCCTATGAGGAATGGAAACACGTATTCGTAGCAATAAAAGAAGGGAATGAACTATGTTCGTAGCGTGCCTATGAGGAATGGAAACTTTAGGAAACAGTCCAATTAAAATACGCACTATCGAAAGTTCGTAGCGTGCCTATGAGGAATGGAAACTCGATTCGAGCGATTCAGTACGTCATTGAGACATACGCGTTCGTAGCGTGCCTATGAGGAATGGAAACGATTTAATGTGGACGTTGAGCAGGCTAAGGTGCTTGAAGGTTCGTAGCGTGCCTATGAGGAATGGAAACTTGCGGGATCGAGATCCCAGTTCTCAGAACTGTTTGGGTTCGTAGCGTGCCTATGAGGAATGGAAACCTTAGCGAAAAAGCTGGATAAAGAAGAGAAAAAAGGTTCGTAGCGTGCCTATGAGGAATGGAAACTGAAATCAAGGAACGAGAAGAACGGGAAGGGCGCAAGGAGTTCGTAGCGTGCCTATGAGGAATGGAAACATCACTCTGTAGATAGTAAAGATTATCTGATAACGGGTTCGTAGCGTGCCTATGAGGAATGGAAACTTCAATAGGGTCATCGGATCCTTTAGGGTTGGGTATAAGTTCGTAGCGTGCCTATGAGGAATGGAAACTTAGAAAGCGACGAAACAAGTAAATACCAGAAAAGCAGGTTCGTAGCGTGCCTATGAGGAATGGAAACAAGTTGCAACGCAGCCAAACCATACAACATAATCAATCGGTTCGTAGCGTGCCTATGAGGAATGGAAACTGGGGCTTCTCAGCTTGTCCACTCTTGGACATCGGGGTTCGTAGCGTGCCTATGAGGAATGGAAACTACGCGAAAGCGGCCTCTGTCCGGGCAATGCGACGGGCCCGGT
The DNA here is from genome assembly GCF_000092905.1 of Kyrpidia tusciae DSM 2912. Lineage (GTDB taxonomy): Bacteria > Bacillota > Bacilli > Kyrpidiales > Kyrpidiaceae > Kyrpidia > Kyrpidia tusciae. Next base: position 2,762,438 of record NC_014098.1, on the reverse strand, counting down.
TCGTAGCGTGCCTATGAGGAATGGAAACTGCATGGAAGGCAATTCGTGGAAGAAATAAAAAGGCGGGTTCGTAGCGTGCCTATGAGGAATGGAAACCCCGGTCAGCCTCGGCCGGGCTGGTCCATCGCCTCTTGTTCGTAGCGTGCCTATGAGGAATGGAAACTCCGATTCCTCAGATGTAGAAGGCGGAGGGGGCGGGTTCGTAGCGTGCCTATGAGGAATGGAAACCGATGTACACCAGACCGGCCACGGCAAAAACTGCAATGCGTTCGTAGCGTGCCTATGAGGAATGGAAACGACACTCAGACTGGCGGCGCCGATATCGGCAGGAGTGGTTCGTAGCGTGCCTATGAGGAATGGAAACCACTTGTACGTAGTGGTCATCGCCAGCACATTCGGGTTCGTAGCGTGCCTATGAGGAATGGAAACAGCTGGAAATTCAAAAAGCGACTGGTAAACCAGTGTGTTCGTAGCGTGCCTATGAGGAATGGAAACTTGCCAGCGGAGGATGGGAAGAGCAAAAGGCCGCCATGGGTTCGTAGCGTGCCTATGAGGAATGGAAACTCGGAAGAGCATCAACCTCGGTGGCGGCCATCGCCATGGCGGTTCGTAGCGTGCCTATGAGGAATGGAAACAAGTTGTTCCCGCGCGCCCCGGGATATTTTGCATCGTTCGTAGCGTGCCTATGAGGAATGGAAACTTCCGACTGACACCAGAGGGAAAGAGCAAACAGAAGTAGTTCGTAGCGTGCCTATGAGGAATGGAAACCAGATCATCGCAATCCTTTCGTCTTGTTGGGAATTTGTTCGTAGCGTGCCTATGAGGAATGGAAACGTCGCTGGCGGGTCGATTCTGATGATAATCTTGGGCGTCGTTCGTAGCGTGCCTATGAGGAATGGAAACCAGTTTTGGCACACCCACGTGCTTTGGGAAAACCGCCGGGTTCGTAGCGTGCCTATGAGGAATGGAAACTCATATGCACATTCACGGGCCGCGTTTGTCCAAATCTGTTCGTAGCGTGCCTATGAGGAATGGAAACATCGAGGAAAAAGTCTATAAATACTACGGGATTAGTAAGGTTCGTAGCGTGCCTATGAGGAATGGAAACAACTGACTGTGAGCAGGGAGATTCAGCAATGAGTCTCCGTTCGTAGCGTGCCTATGAGGAATGGAAACCGAGCCGTGGCTGGCGGCCGATGACAAGCGGCTGCAACGTTCGTAGCGTGCCTATGAGGAATGGAAACACGGCTTTCCAGTTTATTTCAGGCCGGTCGTTTTTCGTTCGTAGCGTGCCTATGAGGAATGGAAACGAGAAAGTGCACGGCAAACCCATCCGCGACATCGTGCTGTTCGTAGCGTGCCTATGAGGAATGGAAACCCGCACCAATGTACGAGCCGACCTGTTGCCACAACGTTCGTAGCGTGCCTATGAGGAATGGAAACCTGTTTCACACTCTCAGCGTTGAGGATGAACTTCAGGTTCGTAGCGTGCCTATGAGGAATGGAAACACATGGTGGTCCACAGCGTCCCGTTCCACCCCGGAGTTCGTAGCGTGCCTATGAGGAATGGAAACGACGTTGATCGCTTCGAGTTCACGCGCTTTGCGGGCGGTTCGTAGCGTGCCTATGAGGAATGGAAACTCACAAATGACAGGCCAGACATGGGGAGGGCTACGGTCGTGTTCGTAGCGTGCCTATGAGGAATGGAAACAAGAGGCGTTGGAAGAGTTGGGGGAGGAGGCGTGACGAGTGTTCGTAGCGTGCCTATGAGGAATGGAAACTGGAAGCATACCTCTCGGATCTGCTAGGAGGCGCAGAGTTCGTAGCGTGCCTATGAGGAATGGAAACACGCAAAGGGTATAGAAGTTCGACGGGTACGGGTCCGGGGTTCGTAGCGTGCCTATGAGGAATGGAAACGGCGTGAGAGGAGGAAAACAATGAGCGCTCTGGTGAGTTCGTAGCGTGCCTATGAGGAATGGAAACATTTCCGGTGGCGGAGTGTGAAGTCTGATTAGGTCTTCGGTTCGTAGCGTGCCTATGAGGAATGGAAACTGTTCCGAAAAGAAACGTCGATAAAAGGAACAAAACCTCGTTCGTAGCGTGCCTATGAGGAATGGAAACCCGAGAGTACCATCCCGGAGGCTGGTTGGTATATCGTCGGGTTCGTAGCGTGCCTATGAGGAATGGAAACACCGCAGACACACCTTCGATCGCCAACGTCTTCTGGGTTCGTAGCGTGCCTATGAGGAATGGAAACTTCTCCGGGTGATGCTGTCCGCAACTCCGCTTTGCCCGTTCGTAGCGTGCCTATGAGGAATGGAAACGAGTACAGCCCGGACGGGAACGAGATGTGGTGCGCGGGTTCGTAGCGTGCCTATGAGGAATGGAAACCGAGCACATAAACGTTATTATACCGTGTTTATCTGCTGGTTCGTAGCGTGCCTATGAGGAATGGAAACCGAATTTCTCACCTGGGGGAATCCCCACTGGTATCGGGAGGTTCGTAGCGTGCCTATGAGGAATGGAAACCGACTGGACCTTCGAGGACGTGTGGCATCACATCGCCGTTCGTAGCGTGCCTATGAGGAATGGAAACCGTATAATAACCTGTACTATCATGATGGACTATTTAGTTCGTAGCGTGCCTATGAGGAATGGAAACCGGATCAGGAGGGTGGTGAGGTGGGAGTGAAAAAGGGTTCGTAGCGTGCCTATGAGGAATGGAAACAAACACTCAATTCAACGTCACCTAACCACGTGCTAGAAAGTTCGTAGCGTGCCTATGAGGAATGGAAACAACATCTTTCCGCAGCGTCTAGACTGCGATGAACGTGACCGTTCGTAGCGTGCCTATGAGGAATGGAAACTAGCAAAGAAAAACGCGGGAAAAACATTCCCGCGTCAACACGTTCGTAGCGTGCCTATGAGGAATGGAAACTCATCTTTCACTGCCACGAATACGCTAGCTGCTTCAGAAAGTTCGTAGCGTGCCTATGAGGAATGGAAACGTTGATACGCGCAACCCCGCGCTCAAAGTCGATGTCGCGGTTCGTAGCGTGCCTATGAGGAATGGAAACCGTCGGTGTCAGGTTCACGCCTTCACCTCCCTGCACGCGTTCGTAGCGTGCCTATGAGGAATGGAAACGCGCTGTTGGAGAGCCAGATGCGCGTGATAGAAACGCTCGTTCGTAGCGTGCCTATGAGGAATGGAAACTACAACCCCCGTGCCTGGTCGGATAACCGAATCGGCAGTTCGTAGCGTGCCTATGAGGAATGGAAACCCGAGGGTGCAGGACCCGTCGACGGATTTCGCGGACGTGTTCGTAGCGTGCCTATGAGGAATGGAAACACAAAATCGAGCGTGAAGCCAATGAATTCGCTGTAGAGTTCGTAGCGTGCCTATGAGGAATGGAAACTGGTGCTCTTCTTTGATGCGCGACCGCCCTTTACTACCGTTCGTAGCGTGCCTATGAGGAATGGAAACCCTGTACCTGATGAACTTCCACAAGCACCAGTCCATGTTCGTAGCGTGCCTATGAGGAATGGAAACTCACCACCACCACTACTTAGTTCATTTGTCTTCTCTTCTGTTCGTAGCGTGCCTATGAGGAATGGAAACCAGCCGATACTGCTGGCAGGCGAAACCTCCGAAGATGGTTCGTAGCGTGCCTATGAGGAATGGAAACGCGGCATGCGACGGGAGCAAGTACAGTCCTGGGAGGTTCGTAGCGTGCCTATGAGGAATGGAAACTCGGACATCGATCACGTCGAAGAATGGGACGACGGCGTTCGTAGCGTGCCTATGAGGAATGGAAACTGCGGCGGTGAATCGCGTCTTTATGGAGTTGCGTGGTAGTTCGTAGCGTGCCTATGAGGAATGGAAACCGTCCCCTGTGTCATGCCGTCTGCCGTTGGTCCTGCCGGTGTTCGTAGCGTGCCTATGAGGAATGGAAACGCGGGTCATGCTGAGCTGGATCGACTGCACCACCGTGGGTTCGTAGCGTGCCTATGAGGAATGGAAACTCGCCTGTTGAGCCAGCGCATCCTGGTGAAACGGATTGTTCGTAGCGTGCCTATGAGGAATGGAAACGCCTCATGGTCCACACTACCCTGACCGGGCCGCGCAAAGGTTCGTAGCGTGCCTATGAGGAATGGAAACCGGTCAACTGGACACAAAGTATGCAGGGATCTGATCGTTCGTAGCGTGCCTATGAGGAATGGAAACACACTCAGTGGTACGCCGGGATACTACGGCCCGTGAGGAGTTCGTAGCGTGCCTATGAGGAATGGAAACGGAGATATTGGAACACAAATTGGAAATATCGAACAAGGGCGTTCGTAGCGTGCCTATGAGGAATGGAAACATGTGACGAGTTCGAACCAGGTGGTGCAATTCGACGTTCGTAGCGTGCCTATGAGGAATGGAAACCGTCGATGCGCACAGGGATTTTTTCGAGTTCCTTGGTTCGTAGCGTGCCTATGAGGAATGGAAACTACTGGGAGGGATCCCCGCATCCAGTGAAGATGGTCAGGCGTTCGTAGCGTGCCTATGAGGAATGGAAACATCGCACCGCCCGTGTCGGCCGCAATCCGCCTCTCGACGTGTTCGTAGCGTGCCTATGAGGAATGGAAACTCCATCGTCCGCTCCTCAACCGATCCGCGCCGAACGGTTCGTAGCGTGCCTATGAGGAATGGAAACACCATTCGCCCATCGTGGAACAGCAGGAACACGCCTGTTCGTAGCGTGCCTATGAGGAATGGAAACCGTGATCGAGCCGAACGGCGTGATCAGGCCGCTCAGGTGGTTCGTAGCGTGCCTATGAGGAATGGAAACATTCAAGATCAGCACACATGACTCGGTGCGGCCCTGCGTTCGTAGCGTGCCTATGAGGAATGGAAACCCGCTCTCTTGTGCCATCTGCCCCTTCAGCCAATCGAGTTCGTAGCGTGCCTATGAGGAATGGAAACCGGGGCGAACCGGACAGGAAGGTGGTGTTTGGCTGAAGGTTCGTAGCGTGCCTATGAGGAATGGAAACAATCGCTTTCGCAGCGAAATCGAATCCGGCCAGTACAGTTCGTAGCGTGCCTATGAGGAATGGAAACTCCGACCACACCGACGCTCCGCTGGCGCCGGTTCCTCGGTTCGTAGCGTGCCTATGAGGAATGGAAACCGGGGCGAACCGGACAGGAAGGTGGTGTTTGGCTGAAGGTTCGTAGCGTGCCTATGAGGAATGGAAACGAAACTCGCCTACCAGCAGGGTTGGGCGACAAAGGAGTTCGTAGCGTGCCTATGAGGAATGGAAACATGACACCCTGTAGCCAGTCGGTTTGGATGGGATCGCCGTTCGTAGCGTGCCTATGAGGAATGGAAACACGTTGAATCGGAGATGTTGGCGGCCGCCATCCCTGGCGCCGTTCGTAGCGTGCCTATGAGGAATGGAAACTTCTGGTTGGCCAGCCAGAAGACAGGCCGACCAAGATGGGTTCGTAGCGTGCCTATGAGGAATGGAAACTCGGCATCCAAGGCGGCGGACATTCTGGCCGGGACCGCGGTTCGTAGCGTGCCTATGAGGAATGGAAACGCCGAATAGGTCGGAGAGGTGGCGTCCGCGTGGACGTGGTTCGTAGCGTGCCTATGAGGAATGGAAACGCGTAATGAGATCGTGCGAGCGATTGCAGAGTTGATCGGCGTTCGTAGCGTGCCTATGAGGAATGGAAACATGTGAAATTCTCGTGGTCTTTGAGCGCGGTTCGGGGTTCGTAGCGTGCCTATGAGGAATGGAAACTGCTCTCTTCCCGCTCCCACCTGCTCCACGAATAGGTGTGTTCGTAGCGTGCCTATGAGGAATGGAAACCAGAGTCCGCGCTGGAGCAGGCGGCGAAGGCGCATGAGAGTTCGTAGCGTGCCTATGAGGAATGGAAACTTCAGGCGATCCGGGAGAGTGGTGGCGCATGACCTACCAGTTCGTAGCGTGCCTATGAGGAATGGAAACCTGGCCGCCGATCCCTACGCCTATGGCGCCCTCGAGTTCGTAGCGTGCCTATGAGGAATGGAAACACATGTTATCCCCTCCTCAGTCGATTTGATAGCGGGTTCGTAGCGTGCCTATGAGGAATGGAAACGTCAACCTATCGCCTCCCTTCACGCCGCCGGTTCCGGGTTCGTAGCGTGCCTATGAGGAATGGAAACCCCGACTGGACAGACATGGGCAGACACCGGCGAAATCGTTCGTAGCGTGCCTATGAGGAATGGAAACCTTAATATCATGTTGCAACCCAGCAGCCATCGCATGGAGTTCGTAGCGTGCCTATGAGGAATGGAAACATCTCGATGACCTGCTTTTCCGGCCCCCAGCTGAGCGGTTCGTAGCGTGCCTATGAGGAATGGAAACCTCGTGGCGTTCAGGAAGTAATGTCCGGCGTATGCGGGGGTTCGTAGCGTGCCTATGAGGAATGGAAACATCCCCCGGGACGCATTCTTCCGCTGGTACGAGGAAGGTTCGTAGCGTGCCTATGAGGAATGGAAACACACCCCCCTCGCCGTATATTATACACGATGAACCGAAGTTCGTAGCGTGCCTATGAGGAATGGAAACCTGCGTGACCGCGTGAAGCAGTACATCTCCGCTCATCTGGGTTCGTAGCGTGCCTATGAGGAATGGAAACCGAACGTCATCCGGATCACGCAAAGAAACTTGTCTGTCCGTTCGTAGCGTGCCTATGAGGAATGGAAACCCGGGTGCACGAGAATCTCGCATGGCCACTCCCGGGGATGGTTCGTAGCGTGCCTATGAGGAATGGAAACATTGGTCATACGTAATTTCCAACTGCCCAGCCAATTTCCGGTTCGTAGCGTGCCTATGAGGAATGGAAACAGGGCCGAGTGGCGGGAAGTGAACGGGCGAAAACTCGAGTTCGTAGCGTGCCTATGAGGAATGGAAACCCGGGTGTCCGACGGTAGCACCGCGCTCCTGCTGGAGGTTCGTAGCGTGCCTATGAGGAATGGAAACGAGCGCGATTTCGTCGAGACTCTGCTGGCCGCCTGGAGGTTCGTAGCGTGCCTATGAGGAATGGAAACCGCCCGCCAGCCAGAAGGCGCTGGCTCGTGTGTGAGAAGGGTTCGTAGCGTGCCTATGAGGAATGGAAACCCTTCTGGAACGACCTCAGCCTCTGAGCCGCACGTCGTTCGTAGCGTGCCTATGAGGAATGGAAACATGATCAGGACTGGCGCGGGTTTGCCTTTTCGCTCTGGTTCGTAGCGTGCCTATGAGGAATGGAAACTCGTCTTTTACCTCGCGAATCCTGGCATCCGTCTTCGCATGTTCGTAGCGTGCCTATGAGGAATGGAAACTGCCTGTATGCGAATCCGTCGTATCCGGGCGGCACATCCCGTTCGTAGCGTAGCTATGAGGAATGGAAACCTGGGACGGGGAGTGGGTATATATGCGGGGTTTCATCCCGTTCGTAGCGTGCCTATGAGGAATGGAAACGGAGCGGAAAGGGCGAGGGTATGAGATCGAAGCAGGGGTGTTCGTAGCGTGCCTATGAGGAATGGAAACCGGGTTTGGTTTCCTCATCTTCCTTGCGCCCACGCTTTGTTCGTAGCGTGCCTATGAGGAATGGAAACTTGACGATGCAAGAACCGCTGATTCTCCGCTCCATCCTGCGTTCGTAGCGTGCCTATGAGGAATGGAAACTGCGTGGAAATCGGTTAGGACTTCGATCGGGCACCACTCAGTTCGTAGCGTGCCTATGAGGAATGGAAACACCGCAGAGGCGGTTGTTGACGATGCAAGACCCGCTGATTGTTCGTAGCGTGCCTATGAGGAATGGAAACATGAGCACCGTACGCAGACCGGCGAGATCTTCGTCGCCGTTCGTAGCGTGCCTATGAGGAATGGAAACAGCTCCGCTTCAACCTTTTTCCCGTCCTCAGTCATTGAGTTCGTAGCGTGCCTATGAGGAATGGAAACTGCGTATCACGGCGGACTTTGCCGCCGATCCGAACCATTGTTCGTAGCGTGCCTATGAGGAATGGAAACCCAGTAAATGTTACAAGGTGGGTGGTCTGTATATAGGGTTCGTAGCGTGCCTATGAGGAATGGAAACCCCCTCCAGCCACAGGAAGGACGGGTCTGGTTTGAAGTTCGTAGCGTGCCTATGAGGAATGGAAACACGTCGTCAGTCGATGGTTGCAACGGAAGGACGAAGTTCGTAGCGTGCCTATGAGGAATGGAAACATCGTCTGCCGGGACGACGGACGCCCCATGCCAGCCCGGTTCGTAGCGTGCCTATGAGGAATGGAAACTTCATGGCGGTGACACGTTCCGCCGACATCAATCACAGTTCGTAGCGTGCCTATGAGGAATGGAAACCTCGGCCTGCCTCATCAGCGCCGGGAGGCCATCCCCGGTTCGTAGCGTGCCTATGAGGAATGGAAACGCCACTCACCACCACCTCCATGTCCACATCTTCGTAGCGAGTTCGTAGCGTGCCTATGAGGAATGGAAACTTTCCGCCGCCTGGAACGCGATCGTAAGCAACATCCAAGTTCGTAGCGTGCCTATGAGGAATGGAAACCTGGCTGGTGGTTTGCCAAGCTGGCGATCAAAACAAGTTCGTAGCGTGCCTATGAGGAATGGAAACGCGATCCGAGCGACATAGAGGAAGCGATCATGCGGACGCGTTCGTAGCGTGCCTATGAGGAATGGAAACCCGTCGAAGTGAATGGCTCATCGCAAGACGTATTGGTCGTTCGTAGCGTGCCTATGAGGAATGGAAACGATGGAGTACGCTTATGGGACCTGCTCATCCTGTTTAGCGTTCGTAGCGTGCCTATGAGGAATGGAAACCCCGCTCCAGCCGTTGTACCTGACTGGATGCTTTTGAGTTCGTAGCGTGCCTATGAGGAATGGAAACATGAGCTGCAAGCGAAATATCGGGCGAGGGTTTACCTTGTTCGTAGCGTGCCTATGAGGAATGGAAACCGGAATTGTCAGTCATAGAATTCGCTGGAGGCCCTCAGTTCGTAGCGTGCCTATGAGGAATGGAAACCGGGCTGCGTCCGCGCCGTTGGTGATCGACGACGGGTTCGTAGCGTGCCTATGAGGAATGGAAACGAGTGCGTAGGCCATATCGGTGATCTCCCCGGCACTAGCGTTCGTAGCGTGCCTATGAGGAATGGAAACCGCTCGGGAATGACATGACGCTGCCCGGAACGAGCGCGTTCGTAGCGTGCCTATGAGGAATGGAAACTCATGCTGGCCGAGCTGGACCCGGCGAACCCCTACGGCCGGTTCGTAGCGTGCCTATGAGGAATGGAAACGACAAGGTATGCGATAATTTAGGTATCCGGGTGTTGGTTCGTAGCGTGCCTATGAGGAATGGAAACTATCGATCTGGTGGCGTTGAAATTCAACCAGCGCCAGGTTCGTAGCGTGCCTATGAGGAATGGAAACGAGGTCGAAACCAGACACCTTTGGTGCATGGGTGGGAGCGGTTCGTAGCGTGCCTATGAGGAATGGAAACAGTTTGAGGACCCAGTGCCGGCTAACAAAGAATTCCGGCTGTTCGTAGCGTGCCTATGAGGAATGGAAACCCGCCCGGGCCACCGTGGTGATGACGATCACCCCCGGTTCGTAGCGTGCCTATGAGGAATGGAAACACCGCTGGTGCCCGCCGACAAGGTTCCTGGTCCGCTCAGTTCGTAGCGTGCCTATGAGGAATGGAAACTCGATCAAGAACCCACCCAGGTGAAGATCCGTCGGGTTCGTAGCGTGCCTATGAGGAATGGAAACCCATCAGTACCAGGACACAGGACCGCGATGAGGACATCCTGTTCGTAGCGTGCCTATGAGGAATGGAAACTCCAGGTAAGGGGTCAAAGAAGATTAGCCCGACTCGTTCGTAGCGTGCCTATGAGGAATGGAAACTGACGTGGTCAACCCGCGAGTAGTCCAGTGGATGGAAAGTTCGTAGCGTGCCTATGAGGAATGGAAACGGCGTCGACGTGGCTCGTTATGGTGACGACAGGACGGGTTCGTAGCGTGCCTATGAGGAATGGAAACTCAGGCCATGGTAGAAGGAGCCCTGGACGCGATAGTGGGGTTCGTAGCGTGCCTATGAGGAATGGAAACCTCTATGCCCTCTTTGGGGCCAGCAGGACAGGCAACGTTCGTAGCGTGCCTATGAGGAATGGAAACCTGGGTGGTTGAGACACCGGCATTGAACCGGCCTTGTTCGTAGCGTGCCTATGAGGAATGGAAACCCCCGCAACAGGCTTATGTTCCGAGGGATGAAGGCGGCGGTTCGTAGCGTGCCTATGAGGAATGGAAACCCAAGGCCATCACCTTGGCGAAGCGGGCCAGCCGGATGCCGGTTCGTAGCGTGCCTATGAGGAATGGAAACAGAAAAACAAATCGGTCATACTCCGTGGCGTTGCGGGTTCGTAGCGTGCCTATGAGGAATGGAAACAGGCTCTCAATAGCGGCGAATTTGTGTTCGTCTATCGCGAGTTCGTAGCGTGCCTATGAGGAATGGAAACAACGTCCACTTCCAGCCGCTCTCTCAGCGTTTCATTGTTCGTAGCGTGCCTATGAGGAATGGAAACCTCTTACACGTTACAATGTGTATGTGCTACATTGTTGTTCGTAGCGTGCCTATGAGGAATGGAAACCCCAATCCGGATCGTCCTCATCCTCTTCCTCGCCGTGTTCGTAGCGTGCCTATGAGGAATGGAAACCGAGTTCATCCCGAGTGGCGTCCGGATATTTTTCATGGTTCGTAGCGTGCCTATGAGGAATGGAAACCCGAGACCGTGAGAAAATGAGGCGATACCGGAAAGAGCGGGTTCGTAGCGTGCCTATGAGGAATGGAAACTTTTTTCCCGTCCGGCCCGTCGATCAGGTTGAACAGGCAGTTCGTAGCGTGCCTATGAGGAATGGAAACGTTATCTCGGATGAAGGTTCTCAAGTTCCTGTTGATGCGTTCGTAGCGTGCCTATGAGGAATGGAAACCCTGGCCGATGCCGCCGACCGGAAGCGAGTGGCGGACGTTCGTAGCGTGCCTATGAGGAATGGAAACCAGAGGAGTAATGACGGTGATGAGAACGACGGCCCGCTCGTTCGTAGCGTGCCTATGAGGAATGGAAACCAGAGGAGTAATGACGGTGATGAGAACGACGGCCCGCTCGTTCGTAGCGTGCCTATGAGGAATGGAAACTCCGGATCAAAGTACCGCTCACGGTAGTGCGTGATCCGCGTTCGTAGCGTGCCTATGAGGAATGGAAACGTTCGCCGTCCGGACGGTAGTCTTGTCATTTAACACGTTCGTAGCGTGCCTATGAGGAATGGAAACCGGAGCGCGGGACTCGCCAGAGACATCTCCTTCGCCGGTTCGTAGCGTGCCTATGAGGAATGGAAACTACGAGGAGGTGATGCCCATGCCAGGCGCTGAACTGTTCGTAGCGTGCCTATGAGGAATGGAAACCGGTGGGCGTCGGAGCCGTCGGGACGGCAGCGGCCGGCGTTCGTAGCGTGCCTATGAGGAATGGAAACTTCGTTCATGCTCATGTCCGTGCCCCCCGAAGTTTAGTCGTTCGTAGCGTGCCTATGAGGAATGGAAACATCTCTCTTCACTACGATCGGCTTGAGGGCTTCCTCTGCGTTCGTAGCGTGCCTATGAGGAATGGAAACCAAGCTGTTGGTTGGCATAAAGGGTCCCTCCCCATATAGTTCGTAGCGTGCCTATGAGGAATGGAAACTTTTTGCATTCATCCCGCTTTCCTTACTCGGAATTAAAGTTCGTAGCGTGCCTATGAGGAATGGAAACTCGCTGGACCGGGTGGTGCCGGTATGAGGGCCGGCCAAGTTCGTAGCGTGCCTATGAGGAATGGAAACAAAGGCGACTAAAACACAATGAAAGAGGGTTGATCAGAGTTCGTAGCGTGCCTATGAGGAATGGAAACCCGCCGGGCCGGACGGTTTGAGGGGGTGAATCGAAACCAGTTCGTAGCGTGCCTATGAGGAATGGAAACTCCGAAATGAGCACGTCGGTTCCCGATTTCCGGACAAGTTCGTAGCGTGCCTATGAGGAATGGAAACAGCAGACCCGAACTGTATTTCGTCTGGAAGACGGGCGGGTTCGTAGCGTGCCTATGAGGAATGGAAACATAACAGATCAGGAGGTTGAGAAAAAAGATGAAAGGTTCGTAGCGTGCCTATGAGGAATGGAAACTGGGATGGGCACAACCTCGGTGTCATGCGGGTGATCCGTTCGTAGCGTGCCTATGAGGAATGGAAACTCTTCCTCCACAAAATCCTGCACCGGCAACCCGTAGAGTTCGTAGCGTGCCTATGAGGAATGGAAACTAGAGTTTTTGCGTCAGGTGTTGATATACACTGAAAATGGACCCCGGATCGTCAGTGAAAATTGACCCCCACCACATAGACTGGTACGCTCCTACTAATCTGAGTGGGAGCGGAGGAGAAAGGGTCTCGTTCGCCGCATCCGCTGGGGGGGTCGTGCCTATCTCCGCGATTGCCTGGTGTTCCAAAATCGCAACAAATGCTCCTTGACGACCGGCATGTGCTCCCGGAGCCACGTCTCAAAATACGCCGGAGAATGGGTATCGCCGCAATGGCTGAGGTCGTTGCGCAATTTGCGCACTTCATCGAAATCATTGAGGAGACCCGTGTGGCGCGACAACGTAAATGCCAAATCCCTGTCTCGGGGATACGTCATATTCTCCAGCGGCTTCCGGTTGCGGGGGTTGGCCGCCAACTTTTGCGCGACGGTGACCAATTCTTCGATGCGATCCCGTTCTTCTTTACCCTGCACCGGCAAGCCGAATGCCAGTCCAACGGCGGTGATGATCAGTTCCTGGGTTTGGGTATAGGCCTGCTGGATCAATCCATGGTCTATACACCAAAGAATCGCCGCCAATCCCGATTCCACCGGATCTTGGCTGCCCAAGGGAGCGATGCTTCGATTCGCGTGCTCGAACAAGGCCCGCAACGGCCCCATGGCGGGCGGCATTTCTTTGGGGGCTTCAGCCAAATGTTTTGCTGCTCGCCTGGCCGTGTCGGGAATGGTAAGTGACCGGTTCGTGTACAACGCCGCGGTTACGGAGCTCCAGGAGTCGGTGAGTTCCTCGGCCCATTGCCAAGAGGAAGGAGCCCGGGTCCGGGCCTCTTTGACCCATTGCCGCAGGGGCTCGGCCCGCCCGGCGGCTACAAAAGCGTAGGTCCGGGTGATCCATTCTTGAAGATCGGCCAGTGCCGTCACATCGACCACCGGAGCAATGCGCTTTTCCACGGATATATCATCAATTTGTTTCGAAGGTCCCAATTTTTCGATATAACCGTAATAGACGCCTCCCAATTGCACCTCTCGCAGTACCCGGGCAAAATGGAGCACAAGCAGGGCGAGCATGGGCTGATAGCGCATCGAATGAGTGATATCGAAGACGACCCGGTCACCGGATTGTAAAACGGAGAGCACAGCATGAAACGACGTCCAAATGGCGTCCTCGTCCTGTTGGGACGGGATGGGAACCGTGTGAATCTCCAAGGGCTTTGTGCGCCGAAGATCAGAGAGTGCGACGGAAAGGCCTGGATAGCCGCGCTTTGGCGTCGCGATCCAGTTGAACTCTTCAGCTTCCGGAGTCAAGAAGATGTACGCTTCGGTTGGCCGGGTTTCCTCCAACAGTTCGAGGATGGCGTGTTGGACAAACCGTGTCAGGGAAGAGCGGTGGGCACCCAGTTCGTAGCGACATTCTTTATAGTCACCCGTTCCAAGAAACGATAGGAATTTGACGGCCATCGCCGGTCCCCTTTCTCCTTGGTCTGCGTGCAAGCCCAGTTTAGAATTTGGACGGCGGAGTGTCTACGTCCTTCTTCAAGACCGTTCCGGAGCCGCATTTTTTTGGTGTTATCGCTCCGCCATCATGGCCGAATGCGGACGGGATTGCCTGCCCGGGAATTGACGGATCCTCCGCAGTCCGTACCCCGACGGACCGGATGGCTTGTTGGGGATGCCCCTGCCTGCGCCAGTGGTTTGCCGTGGTCACGGCAGCTGCGGAACCGGCAAAACCACGGCGATTCGTCGGTTCGTCGTAACGTTGGATCCGGCGGGGTTCATCCCATGCGCTTTTTGCGATTCGAGGCGAATCCCGTGGTACAATGGAAGTGACACGGGGAGCGGGGTGCAGAGGATGTTCGTCATTCTCGTTCATTACACCAAACGGTGGGAAGAAGTGGAACCGGACGTGGAGGACCACAAAACCTACCTGGAGCGATTTTATGCCTCGGGACATCTGCTCTTCTCCGGCCCTCAGACCACACGGACCGGCGGGGTCATCCTCGGCCGCTTCGACAGCGAGGACGAGGCTTGGGAGATGGTGAAAGGCGATCCATTTTATACCCGGGGCCTGGCGAAGTACGATGTGATTTCTTTTCGGGCGACGAAGGCGGCGCCGGAGTTCCGGGAACTCCTCGGGTAAAGGGGCGGCGGTTCACCTCCGGGGGCGAAGGCGCCGGGATGGGCCATCCGCCTTCAGCGCCGGGCCGACCGGGCGATCGATGACCAGAAGGGCTCCGGTGCTTGAGGACAATCCGTCAAGAAAGGTTGGAGCGCACAACAGGTGGGGAACACGAGTGCGCTTGGGGCGAATGAGGAAGCGGTTCGACGGGTGGCGGCTTGGATACGGGATTCGCGACAGACCGTGGTGTTGACCGGCTCCGGCATGTCCACCGAGAGCGGAATCCCCGATTTTCGTTCTCAAGGCGGCCTGTGGGCTCGGGTCGACCCTCGGCGGGTGGCGACGGTGGAGGCGCTGGAAGCGAACTACCCGGAAGTTCGCGATTTCTGCCGGAAGCGCATTGAAGAGATCAAGCGGAATCGGCCCCATCGCGGGCATGAGATTTTGGCGGGGTGGGAGCACGACGGGCGAGTCCGGGCCGTGGCGACGCAGAACATCGGCGGTTTTCACCAAATCGCTGGCAGCCGAACGGTCCATGAGCTGCACGGTTCGTTGCGGCGGTTTCATTGCCGGGAATGCGGACGTCCAGCCGCGGAGGAGGAGTTTCTGGACGGGCGGCCCTGTCGTCATTGCCGCGGCCGCCTGCGTCCGGATGTGGTGATGTTCGGGGAGCTGCTGCCGGTGGACGTCTGGGATGCGGTGGTGGCCGCCATGCATGCGGCCGATCTCGTCCTCGTGATCGGCACCAGCCTCGAGGTGTACCCGGTGAACCAACTGCCCGCCCTCAGCCAGGGCAGGCGGGTGCTGATCAACCTCGAGCCCACCGACCAGCAGGCCTTGTTCGACGAGGTGCTCCTCGGCAAGGCCGGCGAGGTCCTGTCTGCGATCGATCGGGAGATGTGAGGAGAAGGTTTACCGAGACGATTGATCGGCCATAAATGAAATCATCCCAATGTCTCTCTGCTCGAGGGTATCCTAGCGAGGATTGGAAATTTTATCATTTGCGTGCAATAAGGAACACTAGAATTCCTAGAAGGCATGGGGAACAACCAGAACAGTGTGAACGAGTCATAATGGGCCTCCGACATGGGGGCCATTTTGATTATGGAAAGACGTCAAAGAAATTTCTTTTTTCGAAGGAGTTGACATTGACTTTAACCCAAATAATAAATAAGATAGACGGTGAGACCTGCCTCATCATGCCTAAACACATCACAAAAAAACTGAAGCAAAAATTTGTTTGCTGACACGCTGCAGGTCAGAATGGGTATGGTACAAAGAAGATGTACCGTCAACCCTGCATGTTGGCGTTGAAGTCAATGCCCGATCCGAGTATGGTACAAAGAAGATGTACCGTCAACTTGTTTTTTGACCTTTGGGAGGAAGGTGAGGGTGTTTGAATCTACCCCACATTACCGTGGCTGTAGGTAGCGAACGAAACGAAGAGGTCGATCCTTTTGCATCGCTGGTAAAGGAACCCAGATCAAATTTGAAGAAAGGGGAGGAAGCCTATCTCGTATTTTTAACGTTCGATCTACCGAAGAAAGAGATTCGTTTCGAAGATCCCCGTCCCTTAACGAAGGATGCCGCCGGTCAGTATCGGTATTTTGGGAATAACCAGGCTGCCCAGTCCCAGTTCTACCTAGTAAGAGAAACAACGTCTCTTCACTATCTACTTTCAACCGTGTGGAACGATCTTGCGATCCTCCTTAACAAGTACAACATGCGGGATTCGCAGCTGTTCGATATCCTAAGTCGCCTCAATGCCGCCGGACTGATCACCCTCACGAAAAATACCGGCACAGGAAGTGTGGCTCTGGATCGAATCGCGCCCTTCTTTGGAACCGGAGTGATTTTACAGATTAACCCGGAGAAAAAGAGGATGCTTGTTGGGGCGAACGAATTGTCGTTCGAAGAGTTCATTCGCCGTGCTCTGGGTTTGACTGAGAAGAAAAACCGCATAGTGCTGGTGGTTCCGGCGGTGGTCGTGGAGCAGGGGGGTTACGTTGTACTGTCTCAACATCCAAACTATCTGGCACTGGTCAGGCGAGTCAATCATCTGGAAGAAGATAGCGCAACCGGGAATGTGCAGGGAAAGCGCGTCGGGAACGCTGAACATGTTTGTTCACTGTGTCTTCGCCGAAGCCCTGGGGTTAGTAGCAAATACAGTAAAGACCTTAGTCGTACGGGCATCAACAAGATCTTTACCACGAAGACCATCAATTACGCCAGTGACATTGAAGTAAAAGGTCATGATCGAGTCTACGGCATCTGCAACGCTTGCTATCAAAAACTTCGCTCGGGCGAAGCGGTGATTGAGAGAAAATTCCGTTCCCGTATTGCCGGTGAAGCTGCATTTATTTTGCCGGAAGGAGTCAGTGAAACATTAGAGTACCAGTATCTTGAGAGGATCCGGGATATCGGCGATTTCGCCTTTAAGGCCCGGGATGCAGCGGAATGGATCCGCAGTGTTGAGGCTGAAGCGGCCGAGGCGGGCGGGCTCTATACATTGAATTTTGTCGTTTATCGGACAGATGGGAAATCGGTCACAGTCCTGCAAACGATTGAAGACGTCCCTCTGCTGCGCTTTCACCGGATCATGCACTTGTTCGCGGACGCGACCGACCGATTGCGGCCTCACCTTCGGGCGCTGTCGCTCGGAAGCGTCTATCATCTCATTCCGGTCCGCAAAACGGAGAAAGGGCAAGTGGATGTGCAGCGTGTCGTTAATTTCTATAAAAACCTTCTCTGCGGTGAACGTATCCGAATCAATACGCTTATGGGCTATGCGTCGGAAGCGCTGGACAAGGGGTTTCGCCAGCTTTCGAAACCGAAAATCGACAACTACGAAAATCTTGGCCTTCGTTACTATACGGGGGGGTTCGAAGACTTCTATATCAAACATACGGTGATGTCTTACCTGGGTTTGTTCCGGGTATGTCAAGAACTCGGGATCTTAAACGGCTCCGTGTTTCACTGGGAATATGAAAAAGGAGGAGAGAACATGGGTGAACAGCCGCCGACCGGTCAGATGTCACTCGTTGAGTCAGCCGAAGAATTCTTGGAGCGCCAGGGTTTTATGAGTGAGGCGAGGGCTCTTTTCTACCTCGGTGCGATGATGAATCGCGTTGCGTGGAAACAGTATAAAAAGAACCATAAGTCGAAACCCGTGTTAAACAAGATTAATTTCCAGGGAATGACCCGCCGTGACATTTTAAGGCTCTACGAGGAGGTTCTCGATCTCGCCAAGTACTATTTTGAGGGCTTGCCTCTGTATATGGAACAGTTCATTGAACGGTTTCACAATTACTTTGGGACGTTGGAGAAGGCGTGGCCTCTGTCTGAACAGGCCAATGTGTTCTATTTGATGGCTGGATATGGCTTCATGGTTAAAGGAGAAACCGGGGAGCAGTCCGGCACGGCGGAAACCGACGGTGCGGATGAGGAAACCACAACTGATGACCTTGAAGAGGAGGACGATGACAATGAGTGAAGCGATCATTCGGCAGAACGGCGACTTTTTGTTCCTGTTTGAAGCCTCGATGACGAATCCCAACGGCGACCCGGATCAGGAAAATCGGCCCAGGATGGATTACGAGACGAGTACTGCCTTGGTCAGTGATGCCCGGAGAAAAAGGGATTGTCGGGACTTCCTGAAACGAAAGGGTTATCGGATCTTTGTCGATACATGGGCCGAGCACAAAGTTCCGATGGATCGTATGTTCTTAGAAATTGTAAATGAATGGTTGACTGATGAAGAAAGAGTTGCAGCGCTATTTGATGAAGTTCCGAAGCTAAAGGAGAAATGGTACGCGGCCTTTGGGGACAGTTCCGGTGATTTTCGCCGCACATACACAAAGGCCAGAGCGGATTCGAAAATGAAAAAGAAAGCTGAGTTCATTGATTTTAACAATGAGTTTCTCACGGCCATTATTCAGCGGGCATTGGTGGACATTCGTCTTTTTGGCAGCGCAATGGCTGTGGAGGGCGTCTCACGTACATTTACGGGGCCAATACAGATCACATGGGGATACTCTCTGCATCCGGTGGAACTGGTGAAGTCGAATACGATCACAAGCATCATGAATGAGGAAAACTCCACGTTCGGCAAGAAGCACAAATTGCATTACGCTCTCATTGCGCACTACGGCACCATGAATAAGTACAGTGCCCGGCTGACCGCGATGACTGAGAAGGATCGGGACCTTTTTCGCCAGGCGTTGGTACAGGGCATGATGAGTAACCAGACCGACAGCAAACAAGGGCAGACCCCCCTCCTGTATTTGGAGATCTTGTACGCACCGGATTTCGACGGGTATCTCGGCGATTTACGGCGTTTTCTGCGAGCGGAGTACAATGAGGACAAGCCGATCCGCGGTCTGGGCGATCTCGTGGTCGATTTCTCGGCCGTAAGCGAAGTTGTTCGGACAATGAAGGACAAGGGTTATATCGAGCGGGTGGTTGGATGGACGCATCCGGTGGCCGACCTTTCTTCCATCAGAGATTTTCCGCAACTGGAAGAAGAGCTTGACCTGTGGGCGCCTGTACAATCCGCGGCGGGGGGAGGACGATGAAAGTTCTGTCGTTTCGCCTTCAAGGGAAAATGGCGCACTTCCGCCGCTACTATTCGAATTCATCAGCCCTCTCCTATTCGATTCCTCCCCGGACGACCGTGGTTGGAATTGTGGCAGGACTCCTCGGATGGTCCAGGGATACGTATTATGAAGTCTTTTCGTTGAATCGGTGCCGTGTTGCAGTACGCAATGCGGCACCGATCAAGAAACAGATTCAGAAGTTGAATTTGCTGATGGTGGACCGTCCCAATGACTTGAATGGATCTCAGCCACATCATAGCCAAACCCCGACGGAGTTGGTCATGCCGCAAGATATTCGACAAGGCTTTCTGGATTATCAGGTATGGTTTTGGCATGAAGATGAAGATGTGATGAGTCGTTTCGAAAGTGTGGCGGCGGAAATCCCTGGATACCGGAGTAAAGGCATCGCTCTTGCTTTGGGGGCAGCGTGCCACCTCGGGTGGTTGGTGCCCGAAGGGAGCATCCGGGGTGAACGGATACAGACCGAAGACCTTCTTCCCGTGGCGTCTGCTATTCCATTGCGGAATTTGCGGCATGTTGACATGTCGAGAGGACATGGTCACTACCGTTTCATTCGTGAGGAACTTCCTCTGGAGTTCGATGGCGAGAGGCGTCCGACGGAACGTGGGCGGGGGGATATGTTGATCAATCTAACAGGGGATCCCGTTCCTGCCGTCGTTTCATCGGCGGTTCAGTTGGATGGGGGCACATATATCACGTGGATGGAGTGATCGAATGTCGTGGCGGATTACTATGCTCACTATGACAAAGCAAGTGGCGTTTTCCAACGCCTGTCCGAACATTTACGAAGTGTAGCCACATCCTCTGCGAATGCCGTTCCAGTTTCTGTGTCATTCCCGTCGGTCCCGAATGAAGTGGTCCGCGAATTGGTCTGGTGGGTCGGTTATCTCCACGATCTTGGAAAATTCACGGATTTTTTCCAAGACTATCTGGTCAATGGGGAGGCGTCGCCGTATCGCTCGTCGCCGCTAAAACAACATGCCCATATTTCCGCGCTCTACGTACACGGTTTGGCTGCGGAGCAGTTGTTGAAGAAGATTCCCGAACCGCACAGGGCTGCTGTCGCTTTTCTGGCTTACGTGGCGGTGCGGCGGCATCATGGGCATCTGACCCTCAAAGGTTTGTTTGCCGAACCTTCGTGGAAGCGCAGATGGAAATCGATCGTGACCTTGGCCGAACATTTGAATCGAAAGGCACTGGAAATTCTTGACCAAGCTGAATTGACGGGTCTACTCGATGAGCGGACATTTCTGCGCATGGGAGATCCCGGATCGCGAGAGGCCGATGAACGGCATTTCATCTATGCGCCTCAGTATCTGTCCGGCCGTTGGAAAGATGCCCAATGGTATTTCTTGTTGGTGTATCTCTTCTCGTCGTTGATCGATGCCGACAAACTCGACTCAGCCGGGGTGTCCGCTCGCCCCGTCGCGGTGCTGTTACCTGCCTGGGTTCAAAGGTATCTGGAACGGAAACATGCGGGGCATCAGACTCGGCTCGCCCAGCGGCGCGAATCGGCCCGAAAGACCATCTTGGCCAGGCTGGACGCGCTCTCGGATGATGAGATTCGGGATCGGCGGTTTTTTGCTATAACGGCCCCGACAGGAATCGGTAAAACCCTGGCGGCGCTGCAATGTGCATTTCGACTTCAAGAGCGCATCCGGAAGGTCGAGGGGTATACGCCCAGAATCATCACTGCGATCCCATTCATTAACATCATTGAACAGACGCGTCGGGACTACGAACGGGTGGTGGCTGAACAAGAACATCGAAGTACGAGGTTGGTGGTTCATCATAGCCTTTCGGATCTCAGGAGGAAAGAGGCTCTTGGCGATTCTGTTCCGTTGGATCGTGCACTCCTGGAGGTGGAATCCTGGGAGGGCGATATAATTTTGACTACCTTTGTACAACTATTTCATTCAATGCTGACCGGGAATAACAGGATGCTGAAGAAGATCCATAAATTGGCCGGCGCCGTGGTGATTTTGGATGAGGTTCAGGCGATACCGGACAAATATCAACCTCTTATCGGAGCGTTACTGTGGAAACTTGGCGAAATGTATGGAACGCGGTTTATCCTCATGACGGCCACACAGCCGCGGATCCTGGAGTTCGGCGACCTACTGCTCGGCACGGAGGCCTCATCGGCATCCGAAGGCCGCGGCAAGGCCATCGAGTTACTCGAAGACCATGCACGATATTTTTCAGAACAACGCAGAACGAAACTGGTGCCGAAGCTGGCTGAACCGTTGGAGACCGAATCCTTTGTGTCTCTGGTAGGCCGGGTAAGGGAACCTTGCCGATCGGTGCTCGTCGTAGTCAACACGATTCGGCGAAGTATCGAGGTGTACCGGGTGTTGAAGAAGTGGATGGACGGCGAGCCGGACAAGCCCAAGGTGCTGTACTTGTCGACCAACATCATCCCCCGGCAGCGTCGACGCGTGATTCGTCTGGCCCGCCGTCTGTTGCGACAAGGATATCCTGTCCTCATGGTTTCGACTCAGACGATTGAAGCCGGGGTGGATCTTGATTTTGATCTCGGGTTTCGCGACATGGCGCCGCTGGAATCGATTATCCAGACGGCAGGGCGGGTGAACCGGGACGGAAAGAAAGGGGAGTTTTGTCCGGTTTATGTCGTTCGTCTACAGGAGGACGGCAAAGAAGATGGACAAAGAGTGTATGCGTTGCATCACATGGATCGAACGAGGCGGCTAATTGAGGCCAAGGCAGAGATTTTGGAACCGGCCTACGGGGAGTTGGTAAAAGAATACTATGATCGTGCTCTCGCTGATGGTGTAGCCGACGAATCCCGAGAATTATGGGAGGAAGGGGTTAAAAAGCTGAACTTCGACGTATTGGACAAATTCCAACTGATCGCGAACTCCGGGGAAGTGGTGGACGTGTTCGTTGAGACCGAACCAGATGTCGACAGGGGGTCGATGGCTACAGCCTTGGCGGACGCCTATGAGATGGTACGTCGTGCGGACCGTGATTGGGACTGTGGAAGATTGGTGGGTATCGTGGAGCCGGAAGATATTGCACGGTTCGCAGAGCCTCCGAATTCATTTGAACGTAAGGCTCTGATTCGCACGATCCGAGCGAAAATGAGTGATTATATCATTCAGTTACGAGCGCATCGGGCGGCCAAAAACCCGCCGCAGGCGTTTTCCAACCGCGGCGGGATACAGAGTGACTTGTACTGGGTCCCTCCTGGAAATCTCAAGGAACTGTACGATCCGGATACAGGGTTTAAAGATGATAGCGGCGTTCAATACATATATTAGCTGGAATCGCGTATAGCCAAGCAGGGTGTGACGGTATGATTATCGATGTCCACGGGACGTTTCCCGATCGTCTGTTTTATTCGCTGACGCTCATGCGGAATTTCAATTCTACGCTCGCGACGCAGCTGTTCGATCGCGTGGCTCTCTGGTGGGCGGTGCCCACCAGAGTGTCATCCGGGCCGGAGCCTTGAGCCGGACGTCATCAGACGTGTCAGGTTCGGATGGCTCGGGCACATGTCTCGTCCCTTCCGCTCTTTCCTCTGTATGCTCCTTCGCTCATGCGGCCGGAAGGATTGTTTTTCCTTGTTAGCGATGTCCTTCTCTTTCGTTTTTTCATAGAGGTCAAAGGTCGTTAAGAAACTCCTGCAGTGCTGACACATGCGCGTTGCCGATGATGGTGTGCGGGATGCCGGCGGCGACCTACTGCAGTACTTGCACCCTAAATTTTTTCGTGAAAAAGGTTGACGCTCCAAGGTGGACACAGTTAAAAAGAAGGTGCCGTCCACAAGTATGTCGAAAAGAACATCGACTCGAAATTTTGTTCGCTGGCAGATTTTTGTCAGCATCGGTGTGCTAAAGAAGTATCAGCGATTTGAAAATCAGCGGAGAAAGGGGGTGATGGTGGTGTGCTTGATGCTCACGTTGCGGCCATTGTCCGGTAGGGACGACTCTGTCCTACCGCTAACCTACAACGAGTACGTTCAGGCGGCTTTGTACCGAATACTGCCCCAAGATTTTGCCGCGTTTCTGCATGATGAAGGCTACCCCTATCTGAAGCTCAAGTTTGACAGTACCCTTGGTTTGACGCGGGTGCGCAGGCTTAAGTTTGTACCACACGCGCTTTAGCCCCGCATGCCTGCGGGGCCGGGAATCGTATATCGCTGGCCATCTGTCTATTGTCCGGGGCTAGTCCATCTTCCGGACACACCCGGATTCCGAAACCCAGATCGTTTTGGATGGCATGGGAATACCCAGGCTGGCAACGATGCTCCTCACCCTCTCACTGGTCTTGGTCACGCTCAGAAATTCCTTGCCCAGGAACGTCGCGCGCACAGCCTGCCACCGTCTCAATTCACGCACAATGGCCTCTCCGGTGTACCAGCGCTGGTCAAGTTCCGCTTGTTCCCGATCGCGCTCCTTCTCATCTTCGATGGCCCTCACCGCTTCGGCTTCCCGTTGCCATTGCCTGCGGTATAATACCTGCATCTCTTGTTCGAACAGATACGCCAACACACAGACAAAAATGTGGTGTTACCGCTACGCCATGATGGCCGAATGCTGACGGGATTGCCGGTCCAGAAGTTGACGGATACAATGTCCATAAGTCTGGGAAAGGAAAAGGGTACCTCTGTCTATCAGGATACTGCGGTCAACAGCATCCTCAGAGGTACCCAACCACAATCACCTGGGATCATTGTATCAGATTTTGAGCTCGTTGAAACAGGTGTAGACGGGGTTTTGTGTTCGGAGTGCAGAATCGGTGCCCTGCCCTCAGCGCTCCGTTGCAGTCGAAGAGACCCATTGAAACATCCGCTGGGCGGCATTCCCAGCAGGGTCCGCGTCAGTTGTAGTCTGACTGACACGTGGTAGGCGAATACAAGATTGGCGTTTGTTGCGATCTCGTCCAATGACGCCGGGAAGCCAAGTGGCGCGGCTCACTGGGCCGCGCCGAAGATTTTTGGAATATGAGTTTCTTTGTACGCCTGGGTTTCGGTGAGATATTGGCTGGAGACGGCGGTCGTGCTTCGGTTTCCGAATTGATTCCACGTCGGATCGACAATGACCCATCCTGAGCCGTCCCAGGCTCTCAGCCATTCGTGAGGACCTGTGTACGGGCCGACGGTTTCGCCGGACACGGTTTCGGCGGCGATACCGACCGAGCGAAGCATGGCCACCGTCAGATCGGCGAACTGTTGACAGACTCCGCTTCCGCTCTCCCAGCTATCGTCTGCGCTTTCCCACACCGATCGCCCGGCGGAAAAGCTGTTCCAATCGTACCGCAGTTTGCCGGATACAAAATTGGCGACGGCGGCGATGCCGCTGCGAAGGGAGGGGGCGTTGTCCAACAGGACGGTCGCCGTGGCTGCGAATGCCGGGTTTTGGTTGTAATCCACCCATGCGGATGCGAGGCGCGCCAGGTCGGTTGCCGACAGGGCTTCTGCGTCCGAGTGGATAAAATAGCCGACGTACTCTCGCCACCGGCCGTCATTGGTTTGCAGCTGCCGGAAGAAGTCGGCTGTGAGAAACACGACCAAGTCGCCCTGGAAAGGAACGCGCAGCTCGGCTCCGAAAACACCGTTGGCGGTGATCGGCAGAGTGTAGTTCCAGGATTTTGACCAATCCCGGGCGGCGATGGTGACGGTGACGGATTTCACCCCGCCGGAAGCTTGGCCAATGACCGGGAGCCATCCGTCCACGGGCTGGTAGGGCCAACAGGTCAAATTCTCGGTCTTTCGCGGGATCGCAGGCGGCAGAGGGCCCTTGAGCGGCCGGATGCCCGAATGTTCGGCGTCTGGAACCGGTACGGGGCTTTTTGCTTTCAGGTCATGAAGTCCGATGATGAGAACGAGCGGCACACTGTAGGTGTCTCGGGAGCGAGCCTGCACCGTGTAGATGCCGGGTTCGGAAGCGGTGAAAGTGGCCCAGGCCGCCTTTCGGTTTTCCACGGTCCACCGGATGTCCTGGGATCCCGGGTGGACGACGGCATCGGGACTGTTCACGAACCAGTCGGTATCGGGCTCCACATCCCGGGTGCCGGAGAATGCCCATAGAAAGAGGGTTTGGCCGGGGGCGGCGGACAGAATGGGCGGTCCCTGCCCGCGAAGTCCCGGGTCGGTGCTGGCGACAAGATACAGATCGTTCCCGGCCCGCAGCCAGAACGAGGTATCGTCCGCCGCCGGCGGCACCGGCGGAATGGGCTGGGCAGCGGACGGATACGGCGGGGTTGCCGCGTAGGTCGGTAAAGCGAAGATCCTGGGAACGGCTGCGGCGGTCAGCACCAACAACGCCGCGACAACGCGAAACCCAAACCCGAACATTCTCATGTGCATTGAGGGAACGCCCCCTTTCCGGTACAGGACGCGGACGGTGTCGTAGAGAAACTGTGACGAATATATGTACATCAATATTTCGTCCGGTAAGGGGAGGGTTTCCTGCATGCGTGAGCCTCCGGAGGATTGACTGCTGTCGAACACCGGGCGGGAGGCCGAGGGGTTGGCGGCCAACCGGGACCGATAGTCCGGATTCGCACCCCTGTTTGAAACGAAGCCCCCGGCCGCAGAGGACCGGGGGCACTGATGCACACGCACAAGACGACTCGGATCACACAGTGTTCCGAGTCGTCGTGGCGGTTGGTTACACGGGAACGCCGGTCAGTTCGGCTCTGGCAAGTTGGGTTCCCTCCACCATGGCCTTCAGTTTCTTAAAGGCGACGACGCGACGGAAGGAAGCCATACCGCAGTCCGTACTGATACAGAGCTGCTCGGGGCGCACGTAGCGAGTGGTCCTCAAAATCCAGTCAGCGATTTGCTGAGGCCGTTCCACCACCAGAGATTTCGGGCTGATCACACCCACCCCAAGATCCTTGTCGGCCGGAAAGTCCTTAAAACGTTCCACTTCATCAAAATCGTGGGTTGACATCTCAAAATGAAGCATGTTCACGTTCAGGTCGTGGGTCAAAGGGAGTATTTCGTGCAATCTCCGCTCTAGGATGCCGGGCTGCCCCTCTTCGTGTCCGTAACAAACGTGGACCACCTTGTACGCCGAGATGCCTTCAAAAGCCCGATTGATAGCGTCTCGAATCCAGGGGCCCAACTGATGCAAGGGCAGAGGTTCCGTGACCTGGATCATGTCCACTCCTCGCTGCTCCAGATCCTTGAATTCCTGGTTGTAGGCCGCTGCAACATCCATGGCCAGGGCTGCTACGTCGCCGCCGTAATGGCGGTCTGTCGACAGGGCTGCCAGGGTGGCCGGACCCAGACTGCAGTTGATCTTAATGGGCTTCCGGGTCGCCCGTTGCACGGCCTCCAAGACGGGCTTGAAGACAGGGCGTTTCCAGCGGACGGGGCCAAGCACCGTGGGCTTGTAGATCGGCAGATCGAATTCGTGGAGCTTGATCCGGTCCCCGTACGGTGCATAGCCTTCAAGGCGTTCTGCCATGTAATGGAACAATCCGGCGTACTCGTAGTTGGTTTCGTTCTCGTAGTACTGGCCTCCGTCGGTTACAATGTCCAGCCCCGCATCCTCCATATCCTTGACCGCCAGGGCAACGGCATCATGGTACATCTCCCGTGCGCGAAAGCTCTCAAACTCAGGTGCATCGGCCCCCTCTGAAAAGATCTTGCCGGTCAACCAGAACGGACGTACATACGATCCCACGATGGTCGTGGGAAACAAAATCTCCTCGCCGCGAATCTTCACTTCCCAGGTACCTCCTTCGCATGGTGTCAGTTCATGGCCCATATACTAAATAATCAATCATTAAATGATCAATATTCTGAACAGACAAATTAAAGGACCACCCTTTGCTGCCGATCGAGAAACATGTTTCTTGGACCAAGAACCAAGGCCCGCTGCACTTGGAACAAATCGAATCCAAATCAATTCCGTTATCGCCGCACCTCTTCCTGTC
This sequence comes from Kyrpidia tusciae DSM 2912, assembly GCF_000092905.1. Taxonomy (GTDB): domain Bacteria; phylum Bacillota; class Bacilli; order Kyrpidiales; family Kyrpidiaceae; genus Kyrpidia; species Kyrpidia tusciae. The sequence goes on along the minus strand of NC_014098.1, from coordinate 2,735,431 downwards.
GGCGCACAATTTGTCCGGTTCGACATTGTCTGCGACCAACATAGACATTCCCGGCCATGTTTTGTATAGTAAATCACGCAAAATATATTATCAAAAAAATTTTAAATAATTTTGCCGGAGGTGAGCTCTGAAAACCATTTCTTCTCATCACAGTGGCAGATTAGTTGATTCATTCACGAAATCCCGTGAGGAGGGGGAATCATGCGCGTACAGGGACGTGAGTTATTGATTCCGTCCATGATGGTGGGAAACTACCCGAAGCCCATGTGGTACCAATCGTTGGCCTCCACCCTTCGTCTTCCTGAAGGGGACCTGATTCATGATTCCTATGAACAGGAGTTGTTGAAAGACGCTCTCACGGCGATCGTACACGATCAGGAAGCGGCCGGGCTGGACATTATCTCCGACGGCCGCATACAAGGAGCAGAGTCTTTTGCGAAACAAGCGCTTTATTATTACCACCGCTGTCTGACCAATGTCGAACCGCACGGGCCGAATCTCGGCCTTCCCATCTACAGTCGTCGAGATTCGGAAACGGGCCGAAAAAGCCGACCACGCGCCGAAGACGGCCGTCAGCGGCGAGCTCCCCAACGTCGATGCCCTCCCGGAGCGTCCGCCCGTCCGGCCCGACCACGCGCCAGGTGAAGCAGACCATCCCGTGGTGCAGGACGATGCCGCTGGTCAGAACAACCTCTGCCCCCGGCCACCGTACAGCAAAGTTCTGGGAATGTCGCATGAGGGCGTCGCGCCCCTCGACGTGCACGGACGGATCGGTGTAGGTACCGTCTTCGACCCAAGATTGTTCAAACAGTCGCTGTTTGGTTGTCTCATCCGCCTCGTTCCAAGCACTGATGCAGGTGTGTACCGTCCGGCGAACCTCCTCGGGAACTGTCATGCGTGTTTCAATCCCCCTCCGTACTCACGGCCACACCCGTGGAAACAGTGCGCATTCGATCGGACCGCCCGGTTCGAGCACAGGCATTTGGACGTGGCCTGTGAGGTCCTTGTTATTGAACATGTTGGCGGAGTGCGGGTTCCACTTCACCTGATCGCTCACATAAATCACCGTGACGGATCTTCGAAAAAGTTCCGTTCTGTTTCCGTATGCACCATGTACCGTCCGCGGATGGAATATAATTGCATCCCCGGGCTCCACTTCACCGATCATCCAATCGTACTTTTCGTACTCCGCATCAAAATCGGGTTGCTCATCTGGAAACGGCGGGTCGGCATAGGCTTCTCGGGTCTCGGGAACCTCCTTAAATCCGAAGGGGCGATACACCGCGCCCCACTTGTGAGATCCCTTGAGATAGTGGACGGCCCCGCTGTCGCGGGTCACACGATCCAGCGGCACCCAGATGCGCACGATCTGCTCGCCTTTCAAGGGAAGATATGGAAAATCTTGGTGCCACGGAGTCGGCTTGCTCGTCCCCGGCTCTTTGACGAAAACCTGATCGTAGAAGAAATAAATCTCTCTCGCGTCGGGCCAGATTTGATGAGGGATGTCCTTCAGCGGCCCGTATACAGCAAACGCTTTAAAGCGATCATCGCTCAGCCACGGAAACGCTTGGGCGAAGAACCGCGGCTCGCCCTCATCGGCGTAGTTCTGCGATGAAGGATCGGACCGCTCCATGAGCCCTTTCACCGCTTCCCGCATGTAGTCAACCCACTGCAGGGGCACGATTCCTTTCAAAACCACCGCGCCGTCTCGCTCGAAAGCCAGCCGTTCTTCCTCGGTGATACGACGCACCGCACCCGCCCGTGGGTATGCCGCTCGAACGGTGAGGTCCGGCTTGTTCACATGGCGCTCCTCCCTTGTGGAAAATTTTGCAGCCGGGTCGTCCTGAGGGATTTAAAGAACGTCCCCGGCAACCCGAGCTTTGACTTATGCCGAACGGAGATCACTCGAACGATTCAAGAGCGATTTTGCCAATCGTACGACCCGATCGCAATTTGGCGAATGCTTTCTCGAGATTCGCGGCGTTGATCGGCGCCATCCGCTCGTGTAAGGTCGACCGAATCTCCCCGGCGTCCACCTTCTCCGCAACCCGCATTAAAATTTGATGGTGTTTTTCCATATCTGACGTCCGGTACTTCGGTCGCGTAAACATATACTCCATGCACCATGCGGCACTTTTGTCAAAGAGGGGCCGCATATTCACTGGAGACATCGGCGGCAAGATGGTACATAATTTCCCTTGGGGCGCCAGCACGTCCATCATGTTGTCCCAGTTTGAATCCACCTCATTCAAGCAGAAAACGTATTCGACGCTGGCAAGACCCAGGGCCTCGAACTGAGGCAACAACGGTTCGAAGTGGTTGACCACATGGTCCGCCCCGAGGTGCTGTACCCAGGCGGTCGACTCCGGCCGCGATGCCGTCCCGATGACGGTCAGCCCCGCCCACCGCGCCAACTGAGTGGCAATGGATCCCACGCCGCCTGCTGCACCGACGATCAACACCGCCTTCGGCTCGTCGTGATCTGTTTTGACTCCCAGACGGTGAAACAGTCCTTCCCACGCGGTCAAGCTGGTCAGGGGCAACACTGCGGCTTGGGCAAAATCAAGGGACTGAGGTTTACGACCGACGAGGCGCTCATCCACCAAGTGGTACTCACTGAATCCGCCTGGCCGCGTGATGTCGCCGGCATAGTAAACTTCATCACCGGGTCGAAACAACGTGCAGTCGGATCCCGTCTCTTCAACGACGCCTGCGACATCCCAACCAAGCACCCTCAGCTGACCTTCGTTCGCTTTCTGCTTGGCGTCCACCGGGTTCACGGACACCGCACGGACCTGGACGAGCAAATCTTTCCCCGTCGGCGCCGGTCTGGGAAGCTCGACATCGATCAGCTTTCCGGAAGGATTCAGCGCGACCGCCCTCATTGTTATCATCGACTTCCCATCCCTCCAACAGACTTCATTCTGCTTACCACTGCGATCCCGTTCGGTAAATCGACTGCTGTATTCGGAAAAGTCGACGCTCTGCCCGGTCTGTGTCGATCCCACTCGGTTCGATCCCTTTGTCTGTCCGGGGCAACCGAGTTTTTCCACGCTTTTTGCCCAGATTACGGTGGAAATTTATTTGTTACTCAATGCCTTTTGCAAAAAAGACTCGTCTATCGCCTTATTCAGCAATTCATTGATCTGATTCGACTGAATCCCTTTCAGCTTCCCGCTCTCGATGTCCGTCTGAATGATATCTCCAAGCGTCTGACGACTGACGGTCAAGGGGGTCTGGAACAGTTTCGACCGCTCCATCGCTTCTTTTACGATGTCCGGGGTCAACCCTGTTTTCTGAGCAGCTTGGTTCGCCACCTCGTCGAGATGAGATGTAATATACTTGCTGGTTTCCTCCACCGCCCGCAAAAAGGCGACCACATCATCCGGCCGGTTTTTCGCGAACGATGTCTTCACCACGACTCCCGCCGCCTCCGCATCGGGAATCACCGTATCCATCAAGTAGTGCCCCCCGTATTGATGCACAATCTGTGCAGCCACGGGTTCCCCGGCCACCACCGCTTGTACTTCTCCCTTCTGATACATCGCAGCCAAACTCGGTTGATTTCCGTATACGTGCTTCGTTCGAATTCCATACTTCTTCTCCAAATAGTTCAACATTGTTTCCTGAATGCTTGCCAGTCCCAATGTTCCGACGGTTTTTCCATTCAAATCCTGTATGGTTTTGATTTCCGTGCGGGCCACGAGAGGACAGTCGTTCTTGGCAAAAGACGATACATACAAGACATCTGCCCCCTGAGCGGCCGCATTGAGCGCCGGGGAAATTCCCGCAAGACCGATATCGATGTTGCCCGAGACCAGATCCTGCATGATCTGTCCTCCGTTGCCGTAACCCTGGGGCTTCAGGTCGAATCCCTCTTTTTTGAAAAACCCTTGTTCAATTCCCGGCTCCAGAAAAGCCTCCAAAACGAGAGCTCCGATGTTGTACCCCACCTTGACCGTTTTCAGGGGTTTCGGTTCCCCTTCGCTCCCGGAAGACCCTTGGTTCAGGTTTGTGGCAGTTCCACATCCGGCAATGACGACCGCACAACATAGTGCAGCCCAGAACAACAGCCGTTGCGCCGTACGCTTCATGGCTCCGCCCCCTTTCGTTCCACTCGTTGGGCTGCTTCTCCCTCATACGCTCCGCTGATTCTCCCGGCAAATCGGGCTGCACGCGAATTCCCGCGTCAGCCTACTGTACGAAGAGATCACAAGCTATGCCGATATGATTATTTAATTCTAAAATATCAGACTCCTCATTGGGCCGTCCATCCGCCGTCGATGACGAGGAGACTGCCCGTCATATAGTTCGACTCCTCGGAAGCCAGATACACCGCGGCTGCCGCCACATCTTCAGGCTTTCCGACGAACCCCGTGGGAATCTTTGATTCGACCTCTGCTCGCAACGCAGACTGGTCCAATCTCCATTTGGTCATATTCGTTTCGATCACCCCGGGACAGATGGCATTCGCCCGAATCCGGTGCTTGGCATAGTCCAAGGCGATGGACCGCGTCAGTTGGACGACGGCGCCCTTCGAAGCTGTGTAAGCACAACGTCCCGGAAACGCAACCAATCCGGCCACCGAGGCAATGTTGATGATGTTTCCGCCGCCCTGTTCCATCATGTATAGAATCACATATTTCGCAAACAGAAAGGGGCCCGTGACGTTGACGGCAATGACTCGTTCCCACTCCTCCTCCGGTGTCTCGTGAGCCACCGACGCGCGCAGAGAACCCGTAATCCCGGCGTTGTTCACGCCAATATCAATCTGCCGGAAACGTTCCCTTCCCAGGGACAGTACCTGCTTCACGTCCTTTGCGGCGGCCACGTCTCCGGCCGCCGGCAGCACCGCGGGCGGGTTCGGCAAAGAGGCGATCTGCTCCATTGTGTCCTTCAGCCGATTCTCTTCCAGGTCCATGACGATCAAGTTCGCCCCTTCCTTTGCGAACGCCACGGCAATAGCCTGCCCGTTTCCGGACCCCGCCCCGGTTACCAAAGCAACTTTGCCGGTCAGTCTCATCTCTTCCCTCTTCCTCTCCTTTTATCTTCCCGAGGATCGACCCGGCTCGAAGAGCCGAATCGATCCTCCATCCGCCTTCGGTCACAGGTTGACCAGTTCCCGCTGCCCCGCCCGGAGCCGGGCCAACTGGATGAAATGCGAGGGGTTGAGAAACAGTTCATTCATTTCCGCAAAGTCATCAATCGTCAACTCTCCGTTTTGCATGATCCAGGAAAGATACTGGAACCCCTCCTTGGCACCAAACCCCACGTGGTGCAGCCCCAGCACTTTCCGGGTGCTTTTCTGAATGATCGCTTTCTGGAATCCCGACAACTCCGGCGCCAAGAAGCTGTACGTGATGGACCGCTCGGCGGCCGGAAGGGCAATCGATCGATCCCCTGGCGGCATCCGGATGAACATCAGGTCGTCCCCGTACATCTCCCTCGCCTTTTCTTCCGTCAACCCCAGGTACGTGACTTCATAGAAAGAATGGAACTGCTCGGCAAACATCCCCACCTGCCAGCGGGTGGGCACGCCCAAGATGTTCCTTGATGCGACCATCCCGCTTCGGCGCGCTTTGAACATTTCCATCGGAGCGCCGATGAGATCCCCCACCGCGTAGACGTTGGGAACATTGGTCCTCAGGTACTCGTCGACGATCACCGTCCCTTTGGCATCCACTTCAATCCCCAAGGCCTGCCTCGGGTAATCGGAATTGGGCCGCATGCCCGTGGCCAAAAAGACGGTGTCACAAGGAATCACTTTTTCGCCTTCGGGCGTCCGGATCTTGACCCCGGTGACCCGATCCTCGCCCAGAATCGCCAACGGCGGGCAATTCTCGTAAAACTTCACGCCCCGCTCCCGCATCATGTCCAACACGTACGCTTTGGTTTCCAGGTCCATCTTTTTCAGCACCGGGGAGCGGTTGACCACTGTGGTCTCCATCCCCAGCGCGCAGAAGAAGGAGGCGTAGGGGGCCATGGTGTGGCCGCCGCCGATGACCACCATCCGCTCCGGCTCGTAATCCAGAACTCCCTCGACCAAGGACGTGTGGTCGATGACGCCTTTCAGATGAAGTCCCGGAATATCCGGACGATTCGGCCTCGACCCCAGGGCCAGGACAATGTTCTTCGTTTTGAACGCCCGTCCGGCAACCTCCACGGTGTGATTGTCGATGATCCGCGGCTCATGATTCAGGATGAATTCGATTCCCAGTTGTTCCTTGCTCTGTTCGAACATGAAATCATAGAGATTTTCCCGTCCATTCAGATACATTTGGATGATATCGGCCAGTTTCGGCTTAAAGTCCAGCTTCGGCCAGACATACGTTCCTCCAAAACGGCGCAACTGATCCAACTGGACCGTCAGATCGAAAAACAGGTGGTGCGGCACACAGGCGTTCTTGCAGCACTGTCCGCCGAGATGATCTCCTTTTTCAATGATGAGCTGGCGCCCGCCCATGGCGCGAAGGTAAGCGGATCCAAACCGCCCCGCCGCGCCTCCCCCGATGAAAATCGCATCAAATTCTCGATGATCGTCTTCATTGATGCAGATAGTCGGCTGAAAACGATCGTAGTGTTTCGTCATTTTGCAATGCACACCTTTATCTAAAGGTTTGGTCTACAAGCACACTGAATATAACATAGGTCATCTCGATTTCGTATGTTGATCAGTCCCAAAAATCCCGCAGCTTTTTTCTACTTATCAGAGAAAACAGCAACCCCGTCCGACGGAAAGAATTCGTTCCCATGGGAAAGAACTCTGAAAATTCAAGGGAAGGAAGAAAAATGTCTGACTCAGCGGATTCTCTGTCTCAGCTTGGGGGTTATCATGACTTTGACGCGGGCCTGGGGGTCATGGCCGGGCCGAAGGGCCGAAACAGTCGGAGGTCATGGCATTCCGGAGTGCAATCCTGCGACTCAGATGGTTGAGTAAAACCGAGGGGACCGACCGATAAATCCTACGGCGGCCCCCTTGTCCATCCCCGATCTCTCTAGTACAGCTTCCGTCGCGGGATCGACTGATATAACAACTCGTGCACCTTTCTGTAGCCACTGTCCTTTCGTTGTTGAAACTGGCGTTCATCATGAATGGCGTCCACCGGGCACATGGAAAGACAGAATCCACAATCGATACATCGCTCGCGATCAATGGTAAAGCGCCCATGAAACTCATCCATTTTCGATATGGCAGCCACTTTTCCCGGACATGCATGCTCGCATGCCCCACAGCCGATGCACGTCTCGTCAATGAAGAAGTGGCCAAGTCTCCTCTGTTCCATGGAAAGCCTCCTACACCTCGATCCGGGTCCCGGCGATATAGGCGTATCCGTTTAAAAATTCCTGCAGCGATTGATTATACTTCCAGAAGGATTCCCTCCGGACGATGTCATTTCCCATCATCTGCATCGGATCATAGGCCATGGTCAAGCGATTAATGCTGTGATAAACATCGGCTCCACCATTTTCGGCGATGTTTTCGAACATCTCCTTCCACACCTTTGCTTGACCAAAAATAATAAAATCCGGATCGGCCGCTTCCGGGTAAGGAACCTCCCACACCCGTTCACATGAATACACTGCGAACTCAACCGCATAGTAATGTGACTCCGGCGTCGTACTGTCCGCCTCAACGGCAAACACACAACGCGTGTCAATGAACCCCAATCCCTCGAACACATTCCGGCGACGATTCATTTCCTGTTGCAAAGCCTGAAAAAGCTCCAAAGATGGGATCTTCACCCACAACGACCTCCTCCCGGGGGACATTCCATCATTAAGCCGGCTTTAAGCCACCGGCAGATCCAGCGGGATCTTGCACCTGTCACGGCGAGAAAATCCAGCCCGCTCACAGCGCTGGAGATATTCTCCCACCAAAGCGCTCCAAAACATTTTGACGCTGTCCATCCCTTGATCAATTTTCTTCACGCTGCCTGCAAACAAAATCATCAGCGGTTCGACTGTTGTCGGCTCGACCACCGCTCCAAGAATCGCTCTCTCCGCAAAGTCGGCAAAGGAATGCATCTCTTCAAGAGCTTTTTCTCGATCTGGAGCGTTGTCTAAAAAGAATTTCAGTTCCATGGTGCCGTAAGACACGTGTCGGGCCTCGTCCTGCATACAGCGCCGGAAGATTTCTTGGTCGACGCTGGTGTGGGCCAGATATTCTCCGGCGCGGAACAGCGTGAGAATCATCCCTTCGCCGATTACATTCAGAATAAATGTGCCAAACGAGTGATCCGGTGCATCGAGAATGGCCTTGAGCGCCCACTCGACACCGACTCCAGCCTTCAGGAGACCGCCGCCGTTTGCCAAAGCTCGTTTGCGAAATACTTCCGTGTGCCTGGCTTCATCCATCATTTGGGTCGACAGGAATGCCTTCACTTCAAAAAAGTCGTTCGGAATCCTCCACACCCACTTGCTCGGGAAATCTCCCGCCACAAACTCCACCTGGGTGAGCAGCGTACAATTCTGACACACCGCCTTCTCTAAATCTTCTGGAAGCGGCTTCAGCTTTTCCCATGGAATGGCCGTTGCGGCATTCCATTGCCGGCTCTTCGCTTCTTCATAGAGAGCCATAACATTGTCTGAGTAGAGATGAAATTTATCCAGAACGTCATAGCCCATGTCCGGCAATAATTTCTCTTCCTCAGGATGGATAAAAGCTCCTCGGGGAACAAACCCCTTTGTGGTGGCGCGGGTTGGAATCGTCCCGTATTCCTTATTTCTGGAGAGATCCATCATGGTCAACCCATGAGCACTGGGTTTAATTCTTACCCCCCACCGTTCCGGATACCGGGGATTCATCCAACTCAGGTCCAAGGTTCCCCGCTTGAGCCGTTCAAGGTTGTGTTCCAACAACTCCTCCATGGTTGAATAGGTTTTCTGTTCTTGTTCACTCAGTACGTACGGCATCCTCGTCCACCCTTTCGACCATAAGGTATTGGCCCCGCTCTCTGGGCATCGGCCGGCGAAGTCCCGAGTTGGAGAGTAAGAAGCGATCTCCCCCTTTCCTTTCGAATTCGATGCACTTGTGTACTCGAGACTTCAAGAGTACTTTACTCTCGGTGTTTACTTCCCACAATACACACGTTTGCGGATTTTTTGTACAAAATAGAGGGGGTGCGGACCCCTGCAAACCTTCACGCTCCCATCTCCTCTCCTGAACCGAAGTGCGGGTTCAAATGTGATCCACGCACGGAGTGCTGCCGCTGGTGACGCAAAAGTGGAGTCGACGATTGGCCAAGGCAACCGGCGAGTGGCTGGAAGTCCACCCGCCGGTGCTGGAAGGTTCTGTCGCAGACCGGCCCACCGTCTTGACAACCACCCCTATCTGGTCGTAAGATAGCAACAAAATAATATAAAATATACTATCTTGGAATATTCCTGTGTCATGCAAATCCTTTCTACACACAAGGAGGAATCACTCCCATGTCCGTCGACAACCTTTCTTCTGCTCCACAGATTTTGAAACGTTGGAAGATGCACCGCAACGCCCTCGTCTCCCTCGCCGAAAGATTTCCGGAATCGAGCGCCTCGTGGCGCCCGTGGGACAAAGGAATGAGCACATTGGAACTTCTTCATCACGTGGCCTGGACTCCGGACTTTTTCCTTTCGGCCATTGAGGGGAGCGAGGTGAAGGTCCCGCCGGTTCCCGCCACCCTCGCCGAGATGCGCAGCCTGCTACTCGAGTTGACCCAAGCGCAGGAGGCGAAGATGGGTGGGTATTCTGATGACGACTTAAAAAAAGAAGTCACGGTTAAAGCTTTGAACGTGACCGAGCCCGCCGTCGAACTCCTTCATCGAATCATCGGACATGAGGCGCACCACAAAGGGCAACTGATCCTGTATGCTCGGATGTTGAACGTTGAGCCGCCATTTTACGTGGATCTCGGCGTAAAGTGAAACGTGCGGCCGATGCTGCGTCCCGGGAATTGCGCTCATCCCTCTTCCGGCGGGATGATGGGAGCTGTTCGGGGTGGAGATCGACCCACATGTCCGAAGGGGAGTCCGCGTGACATCATGACACCAGGTGGTTGTTTATGAGAGTGGAGCCGTGTTATGTCAAACAACACCCGCCGATGGCGGAAGACTATGTGGGCCATTTCTCGCGGGTTCAGGAATTGTTCGACTATGACCCGCGGAGCCACGATGTGTGGGAGCAACGAGTTCGATTTTTGGATCGACAATCGGGGCCGAGAGCAGACCGACACCAGCTCGTGCAGGCCCTCTCTCTTTTTAATCAGAGAATCGAAAATGCTCCGGAGGCATTGGCCGCGATTCGTTCGTTGGAAGACGAACGGACCTTGGTTGTGGTGGGCGGGCAGCAAGCGTGTCTGTTCACCGGGCCGTTGTTGGTCATCTATAAAGCGATCACCATTGTTCGGACCGCCAGACAACTTTCTCACGAATTGCGGCGGCCGGTGATTCCGGTGTTTTGGATCGCCGGGGAAGATCACGATTTTGACGAAGTGAACCATGTTTATTATCTGACCCAGAATCTCGACATCCGAAAGATACAGGTCGATCACCCGACGGGAAAAAAGACCTCCGTCAGCCGAATTGCCCTGAATCGGCCCCAGTGGGAGGAGGTCGTGGACCAATTCCAGCAGTCGCTGATGGAAACCGAGTTCAAGGGGGAGATTGTCGAGAAACTCGCTCAATTCGCGGGCCGCTCCACGACCCTGGTTGATTGTTTCGCGCGGATTATGGCTTGGTTGTTTGGTCCTCAGGGGCTGGTGCTCGTCGATTCCGGCGACCCGAATCTCCGGTGCATCGAAAGGCCGATGTTCGAACAGTTTATCGCCTGGTCCCGTGAAATGAATGAGGCGCTGTGGAACGGAAAACGCAAGGTGGAATCTCTGGGATACGCCGCCCAGCTCGATCTGAAAGAGGGTTGCGCGAATCTGTTTGTCGATCACGATGGTGAACGGACACTGTTGTATCGCGACGAATACGGCGGTTTTACCGACAAGAAAGGACATGTCCGCTTCACGAAACAAGAATTGGTCGACCTCGCGAAAAACGACCCCGTCCGGTTCAGCAACAATGCGGCGACCCGTCCCATCATGCAAGAATTCCTGTTCCCGGTGCTCGGCACGATCCTGGGACCGGGGGAAATTGCCTATTGGGGATTGCTCCGGGAAGCGTTTCAACTGTTTGAAATGAAAATGCCGGTCATCGTCCCCCGCCTCCAAGTCACGATCCTGGAGCCTTCTGTTCAAAAACAGATGCAAACCTACGGCATCCTTGTGGAGCGTGCGCTGGCGGATGTTCAATACATCGAACAAAAAAAGAAGGCGTGGCTGGAGGAGCGGGACGCCTTACACCTGAAAGACCGATTTGATCAGGTCACGCGACAGGTGGTGGAATTGTACACCCCCCTTCTCGACCTGGTATCGGATATCGATCCCGGCATGAGAGATTTGGGGAAAACGAATTTGGATAAAATTTTAAAAAACATCACGTTTCTCGAGACCCGGGCGATCGCCTCGTATGAGGCGCAATTCGAAACGGCCCTGAGGCGATTTGAACGAATCCGCCAAAACGTTACACCGATGGGAAAACTCCAAGAACGGGTGTATAATGTGTTTACATATTTGAATAAACACGGGCAGCACTGGCTGACGGAATTGACCGAAGCGCCTCTTGCGGACAATCGTACACATCATATCCTTTACCTCTCGTGAATATTGGAGGAAGCGGACGATGGAAAGACGTCTCCCAAGGATCATTGACATTCATGCGCATTTTCCCGCGGCCCCCAAACCGGGGCAAGCGATGGAACGCGATATTCATCCCCTGGTCAAGAAGTACAACGAAAAGCTGCGCGCCGAGTGGCGACAGCGTTTTGGTTTCGACGATCCGGAAACCTCACATCCCGGAAACGAGGTTCAGGCCGACCGATGGGCGGCGGAATTGGACAAGTACAACATTTCGAAGATCGTCTTTGTGACCGGCGGAGGCAATGATACGCTCGCGTCGGTGGTGAGACGGCATCCGGATAAATTTATCGGGTTTGTTCATGTGCGGTTGGAACAGGAAGATGCTTATGACGAAATTGTCCGCGGTATCGAGGAACTGGGCCTTTCCGGCCTGAAATTGTTCGGGCCGTTGATGACCAAACCGTTCGAAGCCCCGGAATTCACGCGGATCTGGACGTTCTTGGCGGACCGCCGGCTGCCCGTCCTGATCCACTTCGGCATTCTGGGCGGTCCGGGAGGGATCGTTCATCATCCTTATATCAGTCCGCTGACATTGGCGAAAGTGGCGCAAACGTATACCGATATCCCGTTTATCATTCCTCATTTTGGCGCCGGTTACTGGCAGGAATTATTACATCTCTGTTGGTCGGCTCCCAATATCTATGTCGATGGATCGGGGTCGAATGATTGGATTCGCTGGATGCCGTATCCGCTTACATTGCGTGATTTGTTTGCCAAGGCTTACGAAACGATCGGACCTGAAAGAATCGTCTTTGGCAGCGACTCCAGTTGGTTCCCGAGAGGTTTCGCCTACCGGTATCTCGTCGATCAAGTGAACGTGTGTCGGGAAATCGGGATGACCGAGGACGAGATGGACCGCGTTTTCTACAGAAATGCGGCACAGTTGTTGGGGCTTGCCGGGGAAGAAGGCCATCGGGAATGAATCACCCCCCTTCTTAACAGGTTGAAGTGCCTCCGGCGTCCCCTCGTTTTCCGAATGGTTTAGCGCCCCGAGCCCTTCTCAGCGCGATCGCCGTGCTCGGCCGCCCCGGCCGGGCGGGGCCGAATTGCCATCCGCCGTCTACACCCGCCGATTCTGCCCGACCGTCGACCCTTTTGCCTGCTGAAAATCTTCGCTATATTCCACCAGATTCTAATCCATGGTCTTTGGCGAGGGGAGAAAGTGTTGGTTGACCGGGACCGGGAACTGCACGACGGCATCACGGTTCACCGTGCCCCCTCGCGGAACTGACCCGGGCGGCGAAGCCGAGCTCAATGCATCTGGTGAATTGCGGTGGTAATGCCGGGTTGATCGGCCGGAGCCAGGCGGAGTTGGAGCAGGTCTTGAGCCGCATGTTCGATGCGCTGGCGCCCGGGGGCCACTTGGTCCTGAATATGGACAATCTGGCCAAGGTGGTGCGCCGAAAGCTGCGGTTTTTGCCGCTGCGGCCAGGGCCGGCTCGATAACGGGGCCGGGGAGTTGCTCCTCCTCGGGCAATGCGAATGGAGCGGCACGGGGATTCTACGGCCGAGCCAGCCGAAAGGAGACTGGGTGCCTGTTGCCTCGAATATGTTGCTGAACCCGCCCGAACCACATATAATGATATCAGTTGGTGATACTACTGAACAAAAAACATCTTGTGACGCTCCGGTCTGTTTTTGAGGATCCGGTTCGCGCCGACATTGTCTGGTCCGACGTCGAATCGATGCTTGTGGCCCTTGGGGCGGATGTGTCCGAGGGGAAGGGTTCCCGTGTCCGGGTTGCACTGAACGGAGTCAGAGCCGTTTTCCACCGTCCGCATCCGCAAAAGGAAACGGGCAAAGGCGCCGTGAAATCCTTGCGAAGATTCTTAACCGAGGCGGGTGTCGAGCCTTGATGGAGTATAAAGGGTATCAAGCGCGGGTTGAATTCGACGATGAGAGCGGCGTATTTCATGGTGAGGTGATCAACACCAGAGATGTGATTACCTTTCAGGGTCAGTCGGTCGAAGAACTGCGTCAGGCGTTTAGGGATTCGGTGGATGATTATCTCGCGTATTGTGCCGAACGAGGGGAAGAGCCTGAAAAACCTTTTTCCGGGCGATTCGTTCTTCGCTTGACGCCGGAGCAGCATCGGTTGGCTGCTTTGGCGGCCCGTCGGTCGGGAAAGAGCTTGAACGCCTGGATCGCTGAGCATATTGACGAAGACGCTCGAAGAGAACTCGGCGGTTGAGTATCTCGTCGTGTCAACTCACGTAAAAATCTTACCGATGGGGTATATCTAACCCAATCCCTATCCCTGTGGAGGAGGAGCGGGAGGGGTGAATGGCCGTAAGGCCAGAGGGGAGGAGCGAAGCGGCCTCCCCTGGGCAGGGCCTGTGGAGCCTGTGGACAACCTGCTTTTGGTTGTCCATCAAATCCACAGGCCGTGGTCTTTCAGGGTGAGCCCGGTGTGACAAGGGCATCGGTCAGAACGGGCATGGGGCCGGGCGTCGGGGATGTGGCCAGGTTGACTCCCTTCGGCCCCTGCGCCAGCAGCGTGGTGAGTTGTCGGTGCAGCGGTTTTTCATTGAAATTGTACCTCTCGAATAATATCCTCCTTCATCATCGGCTTCAATGCCTGAACCGTTACCAAATCAACGGGCAGAATCGGCGGGTGCAGACGGTGGATGCCAATTCGGCCGTCGGCCGCCCCGGCAGGGCGGGGCCGAGACAACGACCAAGGACAAGGAGCGATGAAACCATGGTACAGAGAGAATCGAAGCCGGAACATAATTACAATTCCACATGCCGCGCGAAGACATAAGACGCGAGAGCGATCATGAGCCCGGCGAGGATGAAACCGGCCACATAAGGATACAGGACCGCCCAGGTCACAACGAGATGCAAGCCCCCGTCTGTTTCCTGCTCGATCGTGATCGCGCGACCGCCCACCATGAACCACGCCCACCATCCGCCGCCGGCGAGGGCCCAAAGCAGCGGAAGGGCGGGCCGCAGCGTGGAACGGCCCACGGTGCCCATCAGGAGACCGAAGGCTCCTGCGACAGGAATAAGGCCGAGCATCAACGCGTTCCACTCGAGTCCGGTAATAAGAAAGGAAGCAACGGCGGCCGTGTTCCAGGATCCCTCCAATACGGGCATCATACAGAGGCCAACCAGCGCGATGATGACGTAAACCACAGCAAAGATCAAGGCGCTGCGAAGCAGGCAGGCCAAAAACTTCGCCAGCACCAGTTGCCGGCGGGGCAGGGGCAACGTCAGCCACCAGCCGACAGTGCCGATTTCCCATTCCCGGGTGATGAACCCATTGCCCATGCCGAAGGCGGCAAAGAGCAGGGCCCAAGTAAAAGACCAGAACGCGTTCAGAAAGGTGGGCTTTCCATAAAGGCTGACATAGGGCCCTGTCGCGACGACCAACAGGGCTACAGCGATCGCATAAGCGATCCACCACATCCCGGCGATGTTGGATTTCCGCCTCTTGCGCCCCTTGAGGTCTTGGGCTACCAATGACCAGAAGGTCTGTGCCGTCATGTTTCGGACCCTCCTAACGATACAAAGTTTGCATCAGGGCTTGCATCGAACCGTGTTTCCTTCGCAGATCGTCCGTTTCTCCACTGAGGATGACGCGCCCTTCATCGAGAAAGACGGCGACATCGAAAAGTCGCTCCGCCTCACGGATTTCATGGGTGCTCATGAGGACGGTCGACTCGCTTTCACTCAAATGATCGATCAACGCCTCGATGATCTGTCCCCGGGAGATGACGTCAATCCCCGAGAAGGGCTCGTCGAGGATGATCAGGGGCACATGCCTGGCGATGCAGAGAATGAGCATCAGCCGGGCCTCCTGCCCGCGGGACATGCCTCCCGCCCGCAGGGAAAGGTCGAGTTTCATAAAATTGGCCAATCTCTCCGCCATCCCCCGGTCGAAGCCCGGGAGAAAGGTTTCGCCCCAGCGAAAGGCCTGATCCACCGTATGGTCGGGATACCAGCGAGCGCGGTCGGGCAGGTAGGCGATTTGCCCGTTCGTCCGCCACCCGGGCGATTGGCCCAAGACGCGAACGGTCCCCCGGTCCGGTCGAACGAGTCCCACCAAGAGGCGAAAAAGGGTCGATTTCCCTGCCCCGTTCGGTCCCAGAATACCGATGACTCGGCCGGGGTCGAGGGCGAGATCCAACTCGTTCACAGCACATTTGGACCCGTACCGCTTGGTGACTTTTTGACACAAAATGGCCGGTTCGCTCATTGATCTTCACCGCCTCCTCGAGTTTCCCGCAGGTAGCGAAGGATATCCTCCCAGGAAAAGCCGAGATGATGCATTTTCTCCATGAATTCCTGTACGGCCCGGCGGGCGAACTCGTCCCGGAAGCGGGCCACCCGCTGCTCCGAGGTGGTGATAAACGTTCCTTGCCCGCGCCGGGTTTCGGTCAGCCCGAGGCGTTCCATTTCCTGATAAGCATGCATCACGGTATTGGGGGTGACCCGGAGCGCCTGGGCCATTTCCCGCACCGAAGGAATCTTTTGTCCCAGGGCGATCTCTCCCCGGGCGACGGCGCCGCTCATTTGGTCCAGGATTTGTTCGTATAACGGCTGGCTGAGATCGAGGAGAAAATGTAAAGAGCCAACCCGCAAGTCCTCCAATGGCTTCCCTCCCCTCAACGCGAGGAGTGTCATTTGACTTACGTGTATCATAACGAGTGATACACAAAAAGTAAAGGGGCCCAAGACGTCGCGTGACCAGGCGGGTAACATTTTGCCGGAAGGGGTTAAAATATGGCTTGCGCCTGAACCAACTCCTGTATCACAGTGCGCCGGCGATGGGCCTTCGATCCGTCGCCGGCGGCGTTTTTTCAAGACGGTCATCCCGTACCGGCGGTCAACCGATCCGCCCCAGCACCCGGTCGATGTCCCGGTTGAGCCGCGTCACGTCCGGCGGGTTCACCGGGGCGTCGCTGAGGCGGTATTTATGCTTTAATTGCAGGATTCGGCAGACGCTGTCGTCGATGCGGGCGGCGGGGAGGGTTCCGTCTTGCGCCGCCCGTTGGAGAGCCCGGATCACCGCCGTCTCTTTATCGTAATCGTGTCCGACGAGCACCAGGTCGGCGCCGGCCCGCACGGCTTGAACCGCCGCCCGGCCGATGTCGTCGTTTTGCACGATGGCGCCCATGGTCAGGTCGTCGGTCATGATCACGCCGTCAAAATGCATCTCCCGCCGCAGCAAATCGGTCATGAACGCCGGGGACATCGAGGCGGGATGGGCCGGGTCGATCTTTGGGAACAGGATGTGGGCGACCATCACCGCCTCGGCGCCGCTCTGGATCGCTTGACGAAACGGCGCCAGTTCGAACGAGCGCAACCGGCCCAGATCGTGATCCACCCGGGGCAGCCCGAGGTGGGAGTCCACCGAGGTGTCGCCGTGGCCGGGAAAATGTTTGACCACGGAGATGATGCCGCCGTCTTGGATACCCCGCATCTCGGCGACCCCCTGCCGGCTCGCCGCATCGGGGGTGGAGCCGAAGGACCGGTCGCCGATCACCGGGTTATCCGGGTTGCTGTTGATGTCCAGGACCGGGGCAAAATCCGTATTGAAACCGAAGGCCCGAAGTTCTTCGGCCATCACCCCGCCGACGGCGCGGGAAAGATCGGTGTCGTTCCGCCGGCCGATGACCGCACTTGCCGGCAACTTGTGAACCTCGTCGGGCATCCGGCTGACCCGGCCGCCCTCTTCGTCCACCGAGAGGAAAAGAGGCGCCGGATTGCCGGCGTTGTCGCTCTTTAACCGATTCAACAAAGCCGCCAGTTGAGAGACATTTTGTATATTATTTTTATATAAAATAAATCCGCCCACGTGATCGGTTTGGATGAGGGAGGCGGCGTGCTCGTCCACGGTATACCCGTCGAGGCCCACCAAGACCATCTGCCCGATTTTCTCGTCCGGGGTCATCCGCGCGAGCTCCTCCCGGATCGGATCCGGCCGACCTCCGGGCTGTCCGGGCGGGGTTCCGGTTCCCGGGGCGATGCCCGGGCCGCCGGGGTTTGGGGAGCCCGGCACTGCACCCGGGGGCTGCCCGGTGGGGCCCGTGCCGGAGGGAGCGGGCCGGCTCGGCGCACCGGTGGGGCCGCACCCGGCCGCGAGGGCCAGTGCCGCAGACAGCGACAAGGTCGTGGCGAACGACGCCCATCTCACTTTAGCCCACCCCCGCCACGTCCGCCACCAAGGCCAGCACCAACAGCGCCGCCATCGCCATGGCTGCCGGGAAACGCCAGCGGTTCGCGCGGCCGGCGCGGCCCCGGGGCAGCGAACGAGCATACAACAGCGCACCGGCAGCGACCAGGGCGCCTTCCAGGGCGATGCTCACCGCCGGGACCCGCCACAACCCGAAACCGAGCAGCGGCAGATTGCCGAGATTCCCGGGCAGGATCGGCAAGTCACCCCGGTGCACCAAAAGGTCTAAGATCCAGTGGCTGAACGCCAGCCCCCCGACCACCGTACCGCCGCGCTTTCCCCACCATCGCCGGGCCGCCAGTCCGGCGACGGCGGACAGGATCAGCGCGCCGGCCAGGGAGTGGGTATAGTAGGCCTGAAACACCCACCGGCCGTAACCGCCCTCCCCCTCGCCGGGCTGCATCGTCTCCACCCCGGCCGCCAACAGCGGCCCGAACGCGATGTCGAGCCACTGGGTGCTGAGCATCAGCGCCCACAGGGGCACTTCCGGTGCCTTCCCCTTCACTGCCGCCGCCAAGCCAAAATGTCCCGCAAACATGATCGTCTCTCCCTTCGCGTTCCCGTCGATGTCCCCCCGCGGCATGTTCGCCGCCGCCCCAAGATTTCCGAACCGCGCCTGTTGTCCCGGGATCCGGGCCCCGGAGGCATGGGCCGGATTTCGGCGAATCCCCGGTTAGGCCGCGCCTTCGTGGCCAGGATCGACCGGCGCCGAACCGCCTCAGCGCGTGCCCCGGGCTTTCTGATCCAACCAGCCGCATCCCCCCGCGAACAGCAGTAAGAACACGAGAAAACTCATTCGCGATCGCCCTCCGTTCCCTTCGACGTTTCCAAAAATCCGGCCAGGAGCACGTCCACCGCCAAATCGAAGGTGGGCTGCAACCGGTCCGTCAACTGTTCGGCGGGTTCCCGGGAACCCAGCACATACGTGCCGATCATGCCGTTGAGCGCGAAAAAATAAATCCGGGCATAGGCCCAAAGCCTCGGATCGTCGTCGCCCAGTTTCAAAAATCTCCCGATCGCCCGCCGCAACTTGTCGAATAAGCGGTTCCGCAGCCTCTGGACCTCCAGGGCCGGTTCCGCCTCGTCCACCCGGCTTCCCTCGGCCATGAACAGGACGTTGTAGAGGTTTCGGTTGGCCAGGCAAAACC
Organism: Kyrpidia tusciae DSM 2912; assembly: GCF_000092905.1. Classification (GTDB taxonomy): domain Bacteria; phylum Bacillota; class Bacilli; order Kyrpidiales; family Kyrpidiaceae; genus Kyrpidia; species Kyrpidia tusciae. Next base: position 2,716,379 of record NC_014098.1, on the reverse strand, counting down.
GGATAAACTCCCGGGTCGCCGCTTTGAGCGGTTCCTCTGGTCTTTGCGCCGCAGCGCCCGGCTCCGGAGTTGCGGCGGGCGGCCCGGGGGTCCCGTGTGGCTCCGGCATACCCTGTTTCTCCGGCCTCACAGGTTCCCCCGGCATGGAGCTTTGTCCCGGGGTTCCGCTGCGGAGGGCCCGATCCATGCGCCGCTCGAGCTCGTGCAGCGGGCCCACCGACAGCTCGTGAAGCAGTGTTTCTTTGTCCTTAAAATACAGGTAGATCGCCGTGTGCGAGCACCCGGCGTCCCGGGCGATTTCCCGCATGGTCACGGCGTCGAACCCCCGCTTGGCAAACAGTTTCGCCGCCGCCGCTACAATCGCTCGTTTTGTTTCTTCGGAACGGATCTCCCGTTTTCTCTCCGCCATGAAAATCGCCGCCCGACTAAAGTGATAACCGACGGTTAGTAACCGATGGTTAGAGTTTAACCTGTGGAGCGGGGATTGTCAAGCAAGAAATCGGGCCCTGTTGTTTCGCGGGCTTGTGCCGGCTGAGACACTTGGCAGCCGGCCGGTCGAAGGGTCATTCCGGCCACGACAACGGTTCCATGCCGGAGCCCGCCGATCTGGCGTCCCAAGCTGTGGAAATGGCCCGGACCGTCGCCCCGCCGACAAAATTGGTTCTCGGAATCCCCGCCCCCACAGAGAGGCCGGACCGTCAGGTGACTAAAGCCGGCATCGCCAAACGAGACGGCCTCGACGTATCGCTATTTGGCGACTCGGGCTGGTTGCGGGGCGATGTGGAATGCGCTGAGAACCCCGGTGGTCCCGACCAAGGGGTGAGGCGGTCGGCCCGAATGTGCCGTGGACAAACGGTCTCGCGCGGACGCGGGTGTCGATCGGGATGCCGTCGTGAATCGGGATCTATAGGTGCCCATCCGTCGGATCGGCAGGCGCCGGGGGTGGGTTCGCAGGGCGGATTTGGCGTAAAATAAGTTTGAATTATGGGTTGGAGCAGGGGCGCGGCGGGGACGTGGACGGCACAGCTCGTTTGCGCAGTGATCATGGTGAATGTTTCGCGAATGACATCCGGAAGAGCCAAAGTTGCCAAGGGTATGCCCGAACCCCTGGGCGGACATCGGCGAAAGCCGTGTGAATTTTTTGGGGACCTTCGATCTGTGTGCGCGAACCTGGAGTGATGTAGAATTCGCCGGGGGGTTCGCGATTCGCGGTTTTTGCCGGTATAATAGGGAATGCGAGGGGCGGAGGCTTTGTAACCGCCCGGCCGAAATCGGGTTCGTTGCGAGGTTCGCGAAACATGTCCCCGAATGCCGCGATTTGCAAGGCGTGACGGGCCAAGAGCAGCTCCGCGGGTTGAACCCGCGGCCCCGTTGAAGGCGCGTCCACCGCCTGCACCGGTCGCACTCGCCCCGCGCAGCTCCGCGGGTTGAACCCGCGGCCCCGTTGAAGGTGTGTGAGCCCCGTCGGAGCGGGCAGGGACGTGCCCCCCGCAGCTCCGCGGGTTGAACCCGCGGCCCCGTTGAAGGCGTCTGCCCCGACCACCGTCGGGTATCCGTACTCGTGCGCAGCTCCGCGGGTTGAACCCGCGGCCCCGTTGAAGGGAACTGACGGTCGCCTGGTGGATGCTGGCATGCACCCGCAGCTCCGCGGGTTGAACCCGCGGCCCCGTTGAAGGGACTTCCACAACCTTGCAGAAGCCGATCCTGGGACGCAGCTCCGCGGGTTGAACCCGCGGCCCCGTTGAAGGCGGGGGGGTTAGGAATGACATTCCTAAGGGTACGGGCAGCTCCACGGGTTGAACCCGCGGCCCCGTTGAAGGTTGTGCTCTTCACGCCTTGCCTGACGGTCCTTATGGCACTGGCAGCTCCACGGGTTGAACCCGCGGCCCCCTTGAAGGACTACAGGGGGAATGAACATGGCGCGGATTGCGGCTGGTAGCTCCGCGGTTTGAACCCGCGGCCCCGTTGAAGCCTGAAACTCCGTTTGGCTCAGACGTCCTGCCGATTGGAGACGTATCTCCGCGGTTTGAACCCGCGGCCCCGTTGAAGGTACGGTGCAAATCGAACTGGACGATGGGCTGGTAGAGTAGCTCCGCGGGTTGAACTCGCGGCCCCGTTGAAGGCAGAAGGCATACTCCTGTTCAAGACGTTCTCGATCACTCGGCCGTAGCTCCACGGGTTAAACCCGCGGCCCCGTTGAAGCGATGAGCCCGGTGCAGGTATCGGCGGGATGCGGGAAAGTAGCTCCGCGGGTTGAACCCGCGGCCCCGTTGGAAGCTCGAGGTGATCGGAAGCCCTGGTCGTTTCCCCAACGGTCACGGCTGTGGATGTATAAGCGATCCGGCCGCGATTCGTAGACGTAGTCGACCGCATAGTTGTGCATTCTAACATCCCCGCACATCGAGGTTCTGCCTTGTCGTGTCGATCATCCAAACAGTTTGATTCGGCCGGCGGCCCAAATCCGGTCCGGGATCCTATCTGCCGTGAAGACCGCTAGCATTCGGAGCACGTCCGTTGATTTGCAATCCTATTCCGTACTACGATTGGTCAAGGGAGACCGACATTGTTCAAGGCTGTGGATGTATGGCCGCATCTCAAAGCATCCGCGTGGCGGGTCGACTGCTTGACCTCGTTGCCCTGATCATCAGCCATCCAAAAGAATATACGGCGGCCCGTTAGCAGAGTATTGCCACGTTTCCGTACGCACCATCCGACGGGATATTCGCCTCGTGGAGGACCTGGGTATCCGAGTCGAGTCAGAGCCTGGCGGCGGCTATTTTATTTTGCGAGACCTGCAACGCCTACCGGGGATTTTGACCGAGGATGAACGATTCGTCATCGAGATCATGCCGCTGCTGGTTCAAGCGTCTATCGCCGACGGCCGTGTTCACCCCCTGATCACCACATATCGGCGCGCCGTTCGGAAACTCCTGCCTGACATCGTCCTTCCGTTTCCTGGAAACCTTCGTGAATCGATCCAAACCAAAGGTGGGGTTATCGCGGAACTCGCTCGTTCTTTCGAAGAGTCGGATGACCGTCTGGTGCTCGAGATTCTCTATGCGGTTCGTATGTCCCGTACCCTGGAGATTGAATACACAAAAATCGGCGCCCTCCGACATGAGACGCGGTTGGTGGATCCGTACTATCTCGTTCCTTGGCAAAATTCCCTGTACATCATCGGTTATTGTCATCTTCGACAGGCATTCCGGACCTTCAAAGTGGTACGCGTCCACGGTGCTAAATGTCTGGGGAAAACGTACGTCCGGGACCCGAACTTCTCGCTCCGGGAATTCCTGAAGTCGGCGTGGGGGATCGATGAATCGGGGGAAGAGGTTGACGTCCATCTCCGTTGCGGGATTGCGGATTATTCAATCTCCGCATCAATCATGCTATGCTAAGATATAAAAGCAAATGAGAGGGGGTTTTTCGAGGCGCGATGGCCGATGCCGAAGCCTTCTCCGAATTATTCGGACAGACTGTTGGGTGCAGGCCTTTTCCGTATCAAGTTCGTTTGGCGCTGGACGCTCACATTCCTGGATTGATTCGGGTCCCGACGGGGCTGGGGAAGACGGCGGCGGTGGTGTTGAGCTGGTTGTGGAAAAGGCGTTACGCGGCGCCGGAGATTCGACGGTCTTGTCCCAGAAGATTGGTGTACTGTCTTCCGTTGCGAACGTTGGTGAACCAGGTGGCCGACGACGTCCTGGGGTGGTTCAACAAGCTGGGAATTCCGGTTTTCGGTCATCCGGGGGATGGGGCCGTTCAAAGCGAGGTGTTTGAACCGGCGGGAACGGAGCCGATCGGCGTGCACATCGTAATGGGCGGTCGGATGGACCGGGATTGGGTGAGATACCCTGGGCTCGACCAGATTCTGATCGGTACGCAGGATCAGTTGCTGTCCAGAGCTCTGAATCGGGGCTACGGGGTGAGCCGGGGCCGGTGGCCGATGGAGTTTGCGCTTTTGCACAACGATGTTTGGTGGGTGTACGACGAGGTACAGTTGATGGGCGGGGGCGGAATCTATACGACCGCCCAACTGGAGTCCTTTCGCAGAGAATTCGGTACATACGGCCCGGCGTACAGCACGTGGATGTCCGCCACCCTGGATGCGGAGTGGCTGGACACGGTGGATTTCGCTCCTCGTCGATCGGAGTTGCACGTCCTCGAATTGGATGAGCGGGATCTCGTTCATCCCGTGGTCCGTGAAAGGCGCTCCGCCAAAAAACGGCTGCATTGGACCGACTTTGCAGTCAGCGCGTCGACTGCAACCCGTCCCAAGGAGTACGCGGAGGTGCTGGCCAGGCTCGCGCTGGAGCAGCACCGTGAGGGATCGCTGACCCTGGTGGTTTTGAATCGCGTGAATCGGGCTCAAGAAGTCTATCGGCAGCTGTTGGCCATGGGTGCCGAAGCCCCGGTTCGACTGGTGCACAGCCGCTTTCGGCCTGAGGATCGGCAGGAGATATGGAAATCCATTCCGGAGATCGAATCCTCAGGCGGGATCCTGGTGGCGACCCAGGCCGTGGAAGCCGGGGTGGACCTTTCTGCTCGCACGTTGATCACTGAATTGGCCCCGTGGGCCTCTTTGGTTCAGCGTTTCGGGAGGTGCAACCGGCGGGGAGAGTTTGATGGACAACAGGACGGGGCCGCCGTCTGGATCATTGATCTCGAAGATGAACCCCGGTGCGCACAGCCATATGCGCAAGACGAAATCGCCCAGGCGAGAAAACGACTGCAGGAACTGACGGATGTCGGGCCGGCTTCTCTGCCGACCTGGGCGATGTCCCGCCCGGACGGTCAGGTTTTGCGGCGCAGGGACCTGTTGGACCTGTTCGATACCACCCCGGATCTGGCCGGTTTGGATCTGGATGTTTCCCCGTATGTCCGGGACGTGTCGGATACGGACGTCCAGGTGTACTGGCGAAACGTCGGGGCGGCCCCGTCGGCGATCGATTGGCCCGCGCGAAGGGACGAGATCTGCAGCGTCTCTCTGTCCGCCATGCGAGAGTACCTCGTCGCCAAGAAGGACAATCGGACGCGGAGGGATCGGGTTTGGACCTGGGATTGGTTAACCGGAACCTGGACGAACTTTCAGGAGAAAAACCCTGTTCCGGGTCGGGTTTTTCTCCTGGATGCCGCTCTGGGTGGTTATCGCCCGGACATCGGATTCGATCCCGGAAGCTGGGAACCGGTCCCGGTGATCCCTGTCGCCGATGAATCGGGGTCCCGATCCCGGGCTACCGTTGCGGGCGGTGAGGAACAGTCCGACACCGACGACCCGAACAGCTACCCGGGCTCGTTTGTGCTGCTCACGGATCATTTGAAACATGTGCGGGAGGCGGCCGAGCGCCTGGTGGACCACTTTGAGGGCACGGTGCCCTCCAGGCTGCTTTCGGCCGTGGTGGAAGCCGCCGGGTGGCATGACGTCGGCAAGGCACACCCGGTCTTCCAAGAGCGGTTGTTGGCCGGATTACCGGCCACAGATCCGGTGAGGCGATCGCTTTGGGCGAAATCGGGCCAGCCGCCGCGCACCGGCACTGAGGCTTCGGAGCCGCAGGTCGGGGGACAGGTCCGGGGGGTCGAACCGCCCGGTGACGGAGAGGGACAACAGGTTCGGCAAAGTGAACCATCCCGACGTCATTTTCGCCACGAACTCGCCTCCGCCCTGTCGTACCTCCAATTTCATGATCCGGAGCGGCCGAACGGCCTCCGGGATCTGGCCGCGTATTTGATTGCCGCCCACCACGGGAAGATCCGCATGTCGATTCGATCGCTGCCGGATGAGGTTCCGCCCCCGGTCGATCCCAATCAGCGATGGTTGTTTGCCCGGGGCGTCTGGGACGGTGACTCCCTGCCGTCGGTGACGTTGGAGGACGGGAAAGTCTTGCCGCCCACTCCATTACGGTTGGGCTGGATGCTTTTGGGACGAGGCCCGTGGGGGGAAAGTTGGCTCCATCGCGCGATGGGCTTGCTCAACGAGTACGGACCATTTCGGCTCGCTTTTTTGGAGATGTTGCTCCGTGTGGCCGATTGGCGCGGGTCCGAAGCGGAGGTGCATGTGTCGTGATTTCCCTAACCGGGACAGCTCCTCAGCCGTTGTCTCACTACCTGAAGGCGTTGGGCGTTTTTCGCATCCTGGCCGAGCAGGCGGATCCCGAGGCAAGGGGATGGTGGGAGGACGAACGATTTCACATCGAAACCGCGTTACATCCGCAAGACGTGGAATCTTTCTTTCTGGCGGAGTACCGGCCGACGCCCCTGGTTACGCCGTGGAACGGGGGAAGCGGATTCTTCGGCCGAGACGAAGCCCTGCGCGGGATTGAGGAGTCGCAAACGCAGCGATTACACCTATATCGTACTACGATTCAAACAGCCCGGGCCATTCTGAAGGAGTTCGGACTGGAGAAGAAACCCGATAACAAAGACAAACGGCCGCTGGTTCAAGCCTGCCGAAACCGCTTCCCGGATGCGGCGGTTGCTTGGGTGGATGCTGCTGTGGTTTTGACCACCGGGGATCTCGGGTTTCCGCCGCTCGCGGGCACAGGAGGAAACGATGGAAACCTCGAGTTCACGAACAATTTCATGCAGCGGATCCTGAACGTCATGTCGCCGAAGACCGGACAACCCACGGATACGGGCGGAATGTGGCTGCGGGCGGCGCTGTGGGGGGATGCGACACCGGAACTGATTCGGGGAGCCATTGGGCAATTCTCCCCGGGAGAAGCCGGTGGCCCGAATGCCCGCAGCGGATTCTCCGGTGAGTCCTTGGTCAATCCGTGGGATTACATCTTCATGCTGGAGGGGGCCTTGGTTTTCGCTTCAGCGGCGGCGAAGCGTTTGGAGAAACAGTCCGGATCGGTGGTGTCGGCGCCGTTCACGGTTTACCCGACTACGGTGGGACACAGGTCCACGGCGGAATTGGACGGTGCGCAGGCCGCCCGGGCGGAAATGTGGATGCCGCTTTGGAGGCAACCGGTGTCCTTGCCGGAACTGTTGTATATTTTCCGGGAAGGCCGGGCTCAGCTTTCCGGCGACCGGGTGCGGCGTACGGCGAAAAACGGCGTGGATTTTGCCCGGGCATGCGCCACGTTGGCGGTGGACCGCGGGATTGAGAGCTTTCAGCGTTACGCCTTTCTCATGCGATCCGGCAAGGCGTATTTGGCCGTACCGTTGAATCGGTTTATCGTCCGTCGACAGGCCTACGCGGAGCTCCTTGCGGAATTGGACACGTGGCTGGATTTGTTTGCTCGCGTGGAGAACACCTCCCATGCCTTTCAGTCCGCTCTGCACAGGATCCGCGAGGCAGAGTTCCTCTACTGTCAGTACGGGGGCGCCCGGCGGATGCAGGATGTGTTGGTGGCCCTGGGGCGGGCCGAACAGCTGTTGGCTCGTGTTCCATCCGCTCGACAGAAGGTGCCTCCCCTGGTGCTGCGCAACCCCGGCTGGTGGCGGGCGTCCGACGACGGCTCCCCGGAATTTCGTATTGCGGGGGCGTTCGTCTCCGTGTATCCGGGCAGCGCGGGTTCGATCCGGTCGTTTTTGTCCCCGGTGGACCCCGGGCACCCGGGAAGGTGGGGTCCGGAAACCGATCCTCCGCGTGTGGTCTGGAAGCACACCGATGTGGCGGCCAACATGGCGGCGGTGCTGCGCCGGCGGTTGTTGGAAACCCATCGAAGTGTCGGAGGCGGAGAGAACGCGGGAAGTGCTGCGATATCGACGGACGAGTTCGATAAACCCACCGCGGGGCCGCGAACGGTGCCATTGTCGCTCATTGGGCAGTTCTTAAAAGATCCCGGTTGGGATGCCCGGGTTGCCGATCTGATCTGGGGCTTGTTGCCTCTCTATAGATCCGTGGCCTCCGACGAGGTTCGAAGCTCGGGGTCCCCGGGGTTCCGATTCCACCGGTCCATGACGCCTTTGCCCTGGGCTTATATCCTGGCCAGGCTGATCAGCGCGCCGAACGCTCAGTTGCAGCGGGTTTTTCCCGGTGCGATGCCGCTGCCGGTGCCCGACCGGATGCTTTCACTGCTGGCCGCGGGGGAACTCAACCGGGCGGCGGGCGTGGCCGAGCAACGGCTCCGGGGCAGTGGATTCTCCAGTCCTTTTTTCCGAAAGGGCTCCCTGCCTCGGGTGAACCACTGGACCGCGGGCAACCCGCAGCGAACCGGTACGCGAATCCTTGCGGCTCTGGCATTGCCGATTGCCGACCGCGATCTGCGACAACTGGCGCAACTGGCCGGACTCACGTCGGAAACCGGGGCGGAGGCGGCGCAGCCCGGGATTCTCCCGTGAATTCACGGCGGAGTGGCCGGCGCCGACCGTTTGTCTCTTATTGTTCGCATGAAGGGGGAGAGGATCATGAATCCGGATTTTTCAATGCTCAGGGATCAACCGAGACTGTTGATCGAGGCGGACCTCCGGCCGATTCAGGGCACGAGGTTTCAACCCACAGGATTCCCCGATCTGGGAGCGGCCCAGTACGAGGGGCCGGACGGAGAGTCGCTTCTTTTGGTCGAGTCGGCGCAGAGCATGGCCAACCGAATGGAAGCGGTGTGCTGGGACGAACAAGCCGAGGATTGGGTGGAGCCTCTTCGCGGGTTGCCGATGGTCAAAGTGGTGAAACCGGACGGGGACCTGCTGACGAATTCTCTGCTCGAGTCCCATCGGTTGAATTCGCCGTACATATTGGAAGGAAAAGATACGTCGGTTTTGGACCGACTGAAACACGAGTTAAACAGCATGGAACAAGGGCCGGTGGATCTTCGCAAACTGGCGAAAACCGTGTTTCGATACGACACGAATGCGTTGCTGCATGGCGTGTTTTTGGCAAAATCGGAACTGGCCGGCGGCAGGTTGCGTCTGCCCCGGGTGCTGTCCGGTTTTATCGAGGCGGAAGGGGTGAAAGTGGCTCAGAACGGCGGCGTCAAAAACGACCGGGTGAATCCCAGCGGCGATACGCGCAAAGGTTTCGGGAACGTTCCGTTTCACCGGGAAGAATACACGGCCAAGCGGATCGTGGCTTATTTTAACGTCGATCTGTCCCAAATTCGATCTTTCGGGCTCGAAGACCCCGGGGAAGATTTTCTCGTTTCTTTTGCTCTTTACAAAATCCGCCGGTTTCTGCGCATGGGTTTGCGTCTGAGGACGGCTTGCGATTTGGAATGTGTCGCTTTGCGTGCCACTCGTCCCGAAGGGTGGGCCATTCCTGAAGAAGAAGATCTGGCGCGCGCCCTCCCGGATTACATCGGACGAATGCGGGATATGGGTCTGCTGGGCGAGTCGCTGGTTGTCCGTTATGTGCCGAAGTAGGGGGTGGGATTCACATGGAAGAGCGGTGGGCCATGGCTTTTCGGTTTCCGGCGGGGTTGTATCACGCGAACCCGTGGGGACGGCATGTGAACGAGGGAGAGGTCGAATGGCCTCCGTCACCCTGGCGCCTTCTTCGCAGCCTGCAGGCGACGTGGTTTGCCAAGCGCCGATTGGTATTGGCGGACCCGGGAATCGCAGTGGAGGAAGGCCGTCCCGAGGCGAGCTTTGAACAGTTGATTTTAAAATTGGCCTCCGTGTTTCCCGTTTATTATCTCCCGAGAGTCAGTCGAGGACACACTCGCCATTACATGCCCGGTGCCGGGGGCAAAACATCTCTGGTTTTCGACGCGTTCGTGCGAATTCGCCCGGAGGACCGGGTGATCATGGCTTGGCCGGGTGTGACGCTGAGTGCCGGAGAATGGTGTCTTCTTGACGGGTTGCTGCCACATGTGGGCTATCTGGGGCGGAGTGAAAGCTGGGTGGAAGCCCGGCTGGTTCCCTGGGACGGTACGGCGAACTGTTACCCGGCCGATCAAGAAACGGTGTTCGCCAGATCCCCCGAGGCCATGGAGCCGGTAACAGTGATGGCGGTGCAGACCGAGGATCGGTTTTCGGCGTGGAGGGACGGGGTTTTAGAGGGAGCGCAGGTGAACCGCGGCGGGGCCCGGGGACGGGGACGCCGGCGGTCCCTCCACATTCCCGAGCGGTTGTTCGATGCGTTGGCCGTGGATACGTCGGATCTCGAGCAGGGGGGCTGGAATCAGCCGCCCGGGAGCTGCAAGGTGACCTATCTTCGGCCGTACAACTGTTTTGTGCCGGAGTTTACCCCCGAGACCTTCGGTGGGTGGGGCACCGGGCCCATCCATGCGGCGCGGTTTGCTCTGGCGGGGAAGCCGCTGCCGAGTCAGTTGGATGCGGTGGCCGTGGGTGAACTGTTTCGCCGCGCCCTTCTCCGTCTTCTCGATGCCGACGCCCCTTCTTTGATCACCGGACGGGACGATAACCGCCGGGTCCTCGCGGACAGCCACCGCCATGCATTCTTTCTCCCGGAGGACGCAGACCGGGACGGGCGCGTGGACCATCTGTTGCTATACTGCGCGGATCCGCTTCCGGAGACGGTGGGGGCAGCATTGCAATCGTTGATCAAATTGTACACAGGGGAACAGGAATGGAGGGTTTTCCTGGAAGGCGTTGGATCGCATCCAGGTGAGACGGGCGCCGGGAATGTTGTTTCATCTCTGTTCGGACCGTCTCGGGTATGGGAGTCGGCGACCCCGTACCTGCATCCGTGGTTTCAGAAGAAGGGCGGGCGATTCGGAAGGAAGGAACAATTGCGCAAAGAGATTCGCCTCCGGGGACTACCGGAACCGCTCTCCGTGGAATGGAAACCGTTTGTGCAGGTCGGCTCCCGGCCGGTGACCACGGTTCAATTCCGCCGCTTTCGAAGTGGGGGAAGATCGCAAAATCAACCGGATCGACAGGGGGGATTCTATCGGGTGGAGTTCCCGGAGCCGGTGGCGGGACCGTTGGCGTTCGGGTATGGGTGTCACTATGGTTTGGGACTGTTTATTCCCGAGCGACCGGTGCCGTCTGAGAACGGGCAAGGGGACCGCAACGGTGAATCCGGGTTTTAAGGTTGACCGGGGGCGGATCAGCTTCCTGCAATTTGGAAATTCGAAGCAAGGGGCTGCGGTGGCCGGACTGGCGAGTCGCGAACACCTGCGGAGGTGAGCGCGGACTTGATGAAGCACACCGGGTTCGAATTGCCGGTTGTTGTCGCCTTTCGGGAAAATGCCCCTCATGATACCGGTTCCCGATGTTGCGCGAACCTGTAGTGATGCCGTGAATGCGGGAGGTTCGCGATAACCCGTTTTCTTTGATAAGATGGGAGTATCGAGTAACTCGGAAGTGGGAGTTGGTCGCGTACAAACCCGTCCAACGGGAGGTTCGCGAAAAAGCGCACGTTAAGCCTTGTTGTACAAGGGCTTGGAGAGGAAGAGTGACTCCGCGGGTTCACCCCGCGGCCCCGTTGAAGGTTTGTTCTCGGACGAATGATGTGTGGCCTTGTCCCGTGACTCCGCGGGTTCACCCCGCGGCCCCGTTGAAGGCTGACTGACATTTTGGCGTCGACCGATGACGCCGCTGTGACTCCGCGGGTTCACCCCGCGGCCCCGTTGAAGGGTAGCATGTCGTTCCGGCCAGGCAATTCGTGCAGAGTGACTCCGCGGGTTCACCCCGCGGCCCCGTTGAAGGAGCATCGTCTTCGCTTTGTTGTAGACCAGCATCTGCGGTGACTCCGCGGGTTCACCCCGCGGCCCCGTTGAAGGAACAATTGGATCAGTGCAGTCAGTAACAGATTGCACGGCTGTGACTCCGCGGGTTCACCCCGCGGCCCCGTTGAAGGCTGTCGGTCGTGGACTGGAGCACCAGCCACGCCGATTTCGTGACTCCGCGGGTTCACCCCGCGGCCCCGTTGAAGGGGTCTCATGGCCGAATGGCAGGGAGGAGTGATTCCGTGACTCCGCGGGTTCACCCCGCGGCCCCGTTGAAGGACGACGTACCTGTTCACGACTCCGGACGTGCTGGTGGAGTGACTCCGCGGGTTCACCCCGCGGCCCCGTTGAAGGACCAAGGAGATGCTCAACGTTACGGCCTTGGACGTTGTGACTCCGCGGGTTCACCCCGCGGCCCCGTTGAAGGGGAACGATGTTCAGCGGCGATCACCCCCTGAATCTCCGTGACTCCGCGGGTTCACCCCGCGGCCCCGTTGAAGGGTTCACGTCCATCGGCGTCGCGTCGGCTACACTGGTCGTGTGACTCCGCGGGTTCACCCCGCGGCCCCGTTGAAGGGCATAAGTCTCGCAACCTTGAAGTGCGTCGCATCCTGAGTGACTCCGCGGGTTCACCCCGCGGCCCCGTTGAAGGATGAACACGTCCCGCACGAATTCATCCCGAGTCATGAGCGTGACTCCGCGGGTTCACCCCGCGGCCCCGTTGAAGGTTCGGTTTTTCCTCCATCTCGGCCATCGGTTCGGGCGTGACTCCGCGGGTTCACCCCGCGGCCCCGTTGAAGGATCCATCACCCCTTTCACAGGCCCTGCTGCGTCGAGGTGTGACTCCGCGGGTTCACCCCGCGGCCCCGTTGAAGGCTCCATCCGCAAAACCTCTTCCAGCTCGGCAGCTTGGGGTGACTCCGCGGGTTCACCCCGCGGCCCCGTTGAAGGACGTGTTTATCGATGTTGATCTCGGGCTCGACCCAAGTCGTTGTCAGGCGACCGGTGCAAGCCCTTTCTTGAGAAGAATTGCATTTGTCACTCCATGAGCACGTCTAACCTGACGGAATTCTGTGCACAATAGTAGGTGCAAGGATCGACGAGATTCATCGGTGGGGCGGGAGGGGTGACATGTGGAACTATTTTCCCATGGACGGCGGTTGGAGTGGGAAGATGAGGATATTGTGCCGTTGTCGGCTTTACAACACTACAGCTATTGTCCCCGTCAATTTGCGCTGATCCATGTTGAACAAGCTTGGCAAGAGAATGTTTACACGGCGAAGGGAAGATGGGGGCATGAGCGCGTGGATGAAGAGGGGAAGCGGTCTCAGGAAGATGTGGAGGTGTTGACGGCCCTGGCGGTCTGATCCGATCAGTACGGGCTGGCGGGACGATGTGACCGGGTGGAGATTCGGGGCGGTGTGCCGTTCCCGGTTGAGTTCAAGCACGGAAGACTCAGATCGTCCGTCCACGACGAGCTCCAACTCTGCGGCCAGGCCCTCTGTCTGGAAGAAATGTTCGGTGTGCCTGTGCGGCGGGGTGCGATCTACCACATTCAATCGCGTCATCGGCGGGAAGTGGTATTGGATGAACCTTTACGCAGACGGGTTGTGGAGGTCATTGAGGCAATCCGCCGCACCGCTCGATCGGGCGAGCTTCCCCGGGCTGTGAACGACGCGCGGTGTCGTCATTGCTCTTTACAAGCCATTTGCCTTCCGGAGGCTACGGACGGGCATATACCGGAGAACTGGTCCGATTGGCCCCCGGCTCGGCACGCTGTTTGGGAAGAGAAGGGAAGCATCGGGATGGATTCAGGGGAACCCTCGGCTGACGTCCAGGCGGCGGAGTCCCGAGGGTGAAAGGAGAGCATGCGCTTTGGTTCAGGAAGCCATGAATATTCTGTACGTCCAGACAGATGGTGCCGTGCTGAGGCTCGATCACGATAATGTTGTGGTCATGCTGAGCGCCAAGAACAGGACCTCCGCGGCGGGTGACGGCGGCACAGCAGGCGAAGCTGCAAGGCCGGGTGCCGATCCCGAACAGCGTCGCTCCCGAGCCGGTGATGCCGCGGCCGCCAGCCTGCGGGTCCCGCTGCATCACCTCCAAGGGATCGTGACCCTCGGCCGGGTGTCCTTAACCAGCCCGTTGTTGGCCCGGTGCGCGGAGGACGGCCGGGCGGTGGTTGTCCTGAACTCCCGCGGTAAGTTCCTCTACCGCATCGAGGGGCGACGGTCGGGAAACGTCTTGTTGCGCATTGCTCAACACCGTGTTCTTCATGACTCCGAAAAATCTGTCCCCATCGTTCAAGCCGTTCTGGCCGGTAAATTGCATAACAGCCGTCATGTCTTACTCCGGGCGGCCAGGGACACTTCCGACGATGTTGCACGGGCCGAATTACAAGAGACGGCGGCGGAAATCGCCCGGGATTTGCGCCGGTTGCCGAAGGTGACCGATCTGGAGACGCTGCGGGGAATCGAAGGCATCAATGCCAAACGGTATTTTGCCCAATTCCCCCGCCCGCTGAAAGGTGCGGAAACGTGGGAATTCTCCGGTCGGACCCGACGTCCTCCTCGGGATCCCGTCAACGCTTTACTGTCCTTTCTCTACACCCTGTTGGTTCACGACTGTGTGTCGGCGGCGGAAACCGCGGGACTGGATCCTCAAATCGGCTATCTCCATGCATTGCGGCCGGGCCGCCCCGCCATGGCGCTCGATCTCATGGAAGAGTTGCGGCCGGTTTTGGCGGACCGGGCAGCCATGACGCTCATCAACCGCAGACAACTCAGTGAACGCGATTTTAACCACCTGCCGGGCGGCGGGGTGATGCTGAACGAAGCCGGGCGGAAAACGGTTTTGGATGCCTATCAACGGCGCAAACAGGATACTTGCCGCCACCCCCTCTTCAAACGCACGGTGACATTTGCGATGCTGCCTTACATTCAGGCTCGTCTGATGGCCCGGGCCATCCGGAGCGATGCCGTGTATGTTCCATTTTTCTACCGGTGAAAGGAGAGGCCCATGTTTGTCCTGGTTGCTTATGATATCTGCACCGATACCAAGGCGGGGCAAAAACGATTGCGGAAGGTGGCCCAGGCTTGTCAACGGGTGGGGCAGCGGGTGCAAAAATCCGTTTTTGAATGTACGCTGGATGAGGTCCGGTTTGTCGGCCTGGTGCGCACATTGAGCAGAATTATGGATAAATCCGAGGACAACATCCGCATCTACTGCCTGGGTGAACAGCGCCCCCGGAACATCGTACAACTGGGCCGCAGTTCCGCGGTGAATTTCGAGGATCCATTGATTCTGTGAGCCGAAACCGAGACAGGCAGCGGCGGTGCTAAGAGCGGATCGCGGATGTGGGCGCCGAGCAGTTCCGCACGCGGACCACCGCGGGACGTCCGGGCTCGGCCGCTGCGCCGCCTCCCGCCTTTCAAAATTCCTTGCTCAGGTACAGGCGCAAGCACGGCCAGGAGCTGATCGGCACCGAGTTTCTCGGCGGGGCCGGATTCCGTCGAAACGTTCGATCAGGGTGCGCGAACCTGGAATGATGCCGAATTGGCGGGGGTATAAATCGTGTGATCACGATCACGTGGAATGGACCGATCATCGAGGTTGCGTGAGTCGTGAGGGGGCTCATATGCCCGTGCAGGCCATTGGTCTTCCGCTTTTCGAACAGGGAAAAAGGCCCCGGATTCAATCGGGGCCTTTCCTGTTAATGACCCTTGTCAGTGAAACCAAGTTGCTCTTTGAGTGCATACTGAAGGACCTGGGAGAAGTTGACCCCTTCTTTCTCCGCCGCGTCATTGAGCCACTTGGGGATGGTCAGGGTTTTCTTGACGGATCGCGCATCCAGTTCCTTGCGAACTGGACCCATGGAGACGCTGACCAACACGACAACGCCTTTTTCTCCATCCTCCAAGTATTCTTCGAGACGGAGGTCTTTCACGGGAGTGGGCTCCGGAATTTCGTCTCCGTCCTTTTCCATTTCGTAAAGGTGGAGTCCCAACGCTTCTTGGGCCATCTGGTAAGCGTGGTCTTCATCATCTCCATGGGAAACACACCCCGGCAGATCCGGGAAGGTGACACCGATTCCCGGATGTTCGTCGTAGTGGAAAACAGCTGGATAAACGTAGATGTCTTTCTTCATCGTGCACACTCCTTTGGGGCGAAATTGAAGGGAAGGCCCGGGGTTACAGGAGCTTGACACCGGATTGCCGTTCGATGCTTTTGATGACTCCCTTTTTCAAGTTATTTACCGGATGCTGGACGGTGACCTTGCCTTTCTTGATAACCTCTCTTGATGATGGGGGTATCTGGAATCACTCCCTTCAATTTTATTTTAACACGTATTTAATACGTGTTAACATTTTTGTTTGTGATTCCCCCACGCTTGGGCAGACGTCGAGCCGAGCCGCTGGGAGGTGTGGGACGGCGACACGTTGTCTTCCGTGATCTTGGGGGATGGGAAGACACGATACGACATTTACACCGACACCAAGGGCGGGCAGAAGCGGCTGCGGCAACTGAACCAGTCCTGTCAGCGCGTCGGCCAATGGGTGCAAAAATCGGTATGCGAATGCATGGTGGACGAGGTGCGGGACGCCGGCCTCGTGCGCACATTGAGCCACATCATGGATAAATCTGAAGATAACATGCCGGGGCACAGATGGGCCCGCCGGGGGCCTCCATGCGCGCCTAAAACTCCCACCTCTCGTATAGGCGGACAGACAGCGCCAAAGAGGCGGCATACAGCACCGCCGTCACCACCAAGGCCGGTAACCACGCGCCGGCGTTTCCCATGGCCATGGCGTGTACAAACGAAGGGATAGGCTCGGGGGCGACGGCGTGTAAAGCGCCGAGGCTCCGCACTACTACTGCGGCTGCTGAAAAGACGAAAGCGAACACAAAGACCAAATACTGTATAAATGCCGGACCGAGCCAGTAGTAGATGGGCAACATCACAATCGACCACACGGCCGCCCCGATGACAATGCCGCCCAAGTGGATCCAACCCATGGGCTGGAACAACGGAAAACGAAAGGTTACAGCGGCCGCCGCCGCCAAATCCACAAGAAGGAACCCAAAGATACCGAAAACCACCGGCTCGAGGTACCGAACGACAACCATGGAGCGCCGGGTGACCGGCAGGCTGTTCAACAGGACATCGGCGCGGCCCCGGGAATCCACCTGGATACATTGCATCATAAACCCCCCTGTCCAGACGATGATCCCGAGGGCGTCTGTAGATGGGTAACGGGATAACGCACACAAGATCAGGATTGCCAGGACATTGAAGGCAAGAATTTTTCGGTACATGATGAGGTCTTTCACCAAAAAGCTACGCATGGGGCTCCCCCTTCACCGTGTAGAGCATAATGTCGTCCAGTGAGGGCGGCTCCGCCAGGACCTGTTTGCCGAGCGCCGGTACTGAGTCGGTGGGGGCCAAGCCCTCGAAGCCTACCCCGGTTTCCCGGAGTCCGATCAATATCCGCTTGACGCCCGGCGTCAGGATCTCCCTGGGCCCTTTGACCACCCGGTACGCTTCCAGCAGCCGATCTTTTTCCCCGCTGTACACGATCCGGCCGCGGTGGATAAAAATCAGATAGTCGGCGATCCGCTCGAGGTCCGTGGTGATATGGGTGGAGAAAAAGATCGCTTTTTCTTCGTCCTGGATCACCTCGGACAGAAGCTCCAGGATCTCGCGGCGAATGACCGGATCGAGGCCGGACGTCGGCTCGTCCATGAGAATGAGGTCCGCATGATGAGACAACGCCAGGGCAATGGAAAATTTCATTTTCATACCGGTGGACAGGGCTTTGATCTTGCGATCCCCGGGGACTTCAAAGGCATCCCGGTAGCGCCGGTACGCCGTTTCATCCCACTTGGAGTAAAAGGCCGCGACAACCGTTTTCACCTGTTCCACGGTTAAATCGTCGTAAAAAGGCGGTTCGGCGTAGACGAAGCCGATGCGGTTCATGACGGTTCTGTTGTTGCGGAGATCGTTCTGTCCGAACCTTCGAATCGTACCCGCATCCGGGTGCAGCAGGTTCATGATCAGCTTGATCGTCGTCGTCTTGCCGGAGCCGTTGGGCCCGATGAACCCGGTGATATACCCTTTTTTGATCGAAAATGATACGTTCTCCAGCCGAAATCCCCGGAACGTTTTGCAGACCCCGTCCAGGATGACAGCGTCTTCCATCTACCGCTCCTCCTCGTACAAACTCTCCAACATCGCTTTGATCTCCTCCAATCCCAAGCCGAACGCGCGGCACTCCCTCACCACGGCGGACAATTGTTCCTCAATGGCCTTGAGCCGCTGTTCCCGCAGGAAGGACGGATTCTGGCCGGCGATGAACGACCCCTTGCCCACCACGGACACGAGCAGCCCTTCTTTTTCCAGTTCATCGTACGCTCGTTTGGTGGTGATGACGCTGATTCTCAGGTCCCGGGCGAGCTGTCGAATCGACGGCAAAGGGTCGCCCTCGCGCAGTTCCCCTCGGAGAACCGCCTCTTTGATCTGCCGCTTAATCTGTTCATAAATCGGCTCTTTTGAGGTGTTGGACAAAATAATGTTCATGTTCGCCTCTCGGGATGGGACGTTTGTACGTAATGTTCATATACAATATATACACTATGAACGGGCGTGTCAAGGGCGTGCAAACACTCAGTTAAAATCTTACCGAAAGGGGGTTGGCTCACTCATGAAGAAACCTTACCGAAGGGATCGCGGTGCGGATGTCCATAATCGGCAAGCACGCTGCCGATCGGAAAAATCACAGATCCTGGACGAGTTGCAAGAGACACTGGGATATGCCCGCAAATACGCCATCGCCGCCATGAATGCCCCCCCAAACAGACGCGGCGGCGCCAGAGCCGAACCCGCCCTTTGCACTATCAGGCCGCCATGCCCGTGATCCAGGTGGTGTGGGAAGCCCTCGACTATCCTTGCGCAGAGCGGCTGCACCCCGTACTGGTGCGCACAGCCGAGCAACTGGCCCGGCACGGGGAGATTCGTCTCACGCCGGAGATGTTGGATGAGCTGCGGCAGATCAGCCGTGCAACCCTGGCCCGCCGCATGGCGAAATGGCAGTCAGCCCTTGCTTTTGAGCAGACATCATGGTAAAGTGAAAACGAACAAATGTTTGAGAGTTGGTGTGGCAATGGGACGTCGGATCCTGGAGCGAGTTTGGACGAAGCAAACGTTGAACCGGGTGCGGTCAGCGTACATGCCATTTTCGTGGTCGATCAATCCGTATCGGGGATGTTCCCACGGCTGTTCCTATTGTTATGCCCGGGCCACCCATACGTATCTGGGGCTGGACGCCGATGATACGTTCCAGAGCCACATTCTTGTGAAGGAGAATGCCGCGGCGGCCTTGGATAGGCAGTTGGCAGCCATGGTTCGGAAGGGCGGGGAGAGGGCGCTTCGCGGCTTAGGCCTGGTCACCGTGGGGACGGCCACGGACCCCTATCAGCCCGCCGAGGCCAAGATGAAGATCACCCGGGGCTGCCTGGAGGTTTTGGCGAAGTATGGGGTGCCGTTCACCCTGACCACCCGGTCCCCGCTGATCCTTCGGGATCTCGATGTTTTGGTGAGGGCGAGGGTTCGGGCGATTCACATGAGCATCAACACCCTTGATCCGGTGTTGTGGCGCCGTATGGAGCCGGAGAGTCCATCTCCCCTGAAGCGCCTGGAGGCGGTGGCAACTCTCGTGGAACAGGGAATCCGTGCGGGCATTTTCCTGGCTCCGATCCTGCCGGGGCTCACCGACAGCGATGAAGTGATGGCCTCGGTGTTGCGCGCGGCGAAGAAACACGACGCCCAATTTGCAGTGGCCTCTATGTTGCGTTTGGCTCCAGATGTGAAACAATGGTATATGAGAACGATTCAGGCCCACTACCCGGAGCTGGTTCCCTTATATGAGCAACTTTATCGGCGCACAAACCCGCCGACAGCCTTTGCGGCGAAAACCTTGGCCCGGGCTCACGCCTGGATTCGCCGGATGGGGATCCCGTTTTACCGGGAGGCGGCGGAGAAAGACGGGATGAGATCTTCTCTGGCTGCGGATCAATCGGACGAGCCCGGGGGGTATGGCTCGGAAGGAATGGGGGAGGGCGGCGAAAAAACCACGGAATCGGTGCAACTTCAGCTCCACTTTTGAGAATGACTCTCGATAGCGGGGCATCACGGCGAATAGCGGCGGCATTCAGACGTGACCGGAGGGGAACAGCCTGGCGTCGACAAAACGGGGCGTAGCGCCGGTTGACGGATATGGCCCGTTGGAGTACATATACGATACGGGGGTACAGTTCTCACGTCGATAAGGAGGCGAGTGGCCGTGGCCACAGAGATAAAGGAACACGCGGCATCGGGCTCCGCGGAGGGGCGCCGGCCCGATCGCGCGAAGGTGACTCTGGCCATTCAGGGGATGACCTGTGCGGCCTGTGCCAATCGGATTGAAAAGGGGCTGAATAAACTGCCGGGCATCGAGGAGGCATTTGTCAACCTCGCCCTGGAAAAGGCCACGGTGGAGTTCGATCCGCGGCAGGTGTCGGTGAAAGATATAGAGGACAAAGTCAGAAGCCTCGGGTACAACGTGGCCAAACAGCGCTTGGAGCTAGATCTGTCGGGTATGACGTGTGCGGCCTGCGCCAATCGCATTGAGAAGGGATTGAACAAACTTCCCGGTGTGGAGGCGACGGTGAACTACGCCTTGGAGCGAGCGGCGCTGACCTATTACCCGGGGGCCGTCGAAATCGACGATATCGTAAAAACGGTTCGGGACCTTGGCTACGACGCCAAGGTGCACGAGGAAGAGGGCACAGCGGTGGATGATTTTCGCCGCAAAGAGTCGGTGGAGAAGCGCAATCGTCTTCTGATCTCCACCTTGTTGTCGTTGCCCCTTCTCTACACGATGGTGGGGCATATCCCGGGGTTGCACGGTATTCCGGTGCCCGGGCTGCTCATGAACCCCTGGTTTCAATTTGCTTTGGCAACGCCGGTGCAATTTTTGATCGGATGGGTTTTTTATCGCGGAGCGTACAAGTCGTTGCGCAACGGAAGCGCCAATATGGACGTCCTCGTGGCCCTGGGTACATCGGCAGCATATTTTTACAGCCTGTGGGGGACGTTGCGCTGGGTGGCCGCCGGGTCGACGGGTCATTCTCCCGCCCTGTATTATGAAACCAGCGCTGTCTTGATCACGCTGATCCTCGTAGGCAAGTGGCTGGAGTCAGCGGCGAAAGGCCGGACATCGGAAGCGATCCGCCATTTGATGGGCATGCAGGCAAAGACGGCGACCCGGGTTCGGAATGGCCGGGAAGAACAGGTGCCGGTGGACGCGGTGATTCCCGGTGATTGGCTGCGGGTGCGCCCCGGGGAAAAGATCCCGGTGGACGGACGGGTGCTGGAAGGACTGTCCACGGTCGATGAATCGATGCTGACCGGGGAGAGTGTACCGGTGGATAAGAAGCCGGGCGACGCGGTGATCGGGGCGACGGTCAACGGGAACGGCACGTTGTTGATCGAGGCTGTGAAGGTGGGGAAAGAAACCGCCCTCGCCCAGATCGTCCGGGCCGTGGAAGAGGCTCAAGGGACGAAGGCGCCAATCCAGCGGATCGCCGATACAGTCTCGGCGATTTTTGTTCCTGTGGTGGTCGGCATTGCCGTGGTTGTCTTTCTTTTATGGTTCTGGCTGATTGATCCGGGGAACTTTACCCGGGCTTTGGAGAACGGGATTGCGGTGTTGGTGATTGCCTGCCCGTGCGCCCTGGGCCTCGCGACGCCCACGTCGATCATGGTCGGGACCGGGAAGGCGGCAGAGTTGGGGATCCTGTTCCGAGGCGGGGAACATTTGGAGCGGGCCCAGAAAATCAACGCGGTGATTCTCGATAAGACGGGGACACTGACCACCGGCAAACCGGCTCTGACCGATATCGTGGTCAAGAACGGAGACGAAGGGGAGCTGTTGCGATTGGCGGCCTCCGCGGAGGGGCCGTCGGAACATCCCTTGGCCCAGGCGATTGTGCGGGGCGCGATGGAACGCGGCATGACCACTGAGTCGGCGGACTCTTTTGAGGCGATTCCGGGATACGGGGTTCGGGCGGTCGTTGCGGGGCATAAGGTCCTGGTCGGCACCCGGGCGCTTCTCCGCCAGGAAGGGATTGAGATCTCGGCGGTGGAAGGTGCCGCCCAGGAGTTGGAGGGGCTTGGAAAAACGGCGATGTTTGTCGGTATCGATGGAAAAGTTGCCGGTGTGCTCGCCGTGGCGGATACTGTCAAGGAAAAGGCGGCCGAAGCGGTTCGCCGACTGAAAGATCTTGGCATCCAGGTGGTCATGGCTACCGGGGACAACCGGCGGACGGCCGAAGCCGTGGCCCGGCAGGTGGGGATCGACGAAGTCTGGGCGGAGGTCCTCCCACAAGGTAAAGCGGACCGGGTGAAGGCGCTGCGCGATCGGGGTAAGGTCGTTGCCATGGTGGGGGACGGGATCAATGACGCGCCGGCCCTGGCGGCCGCGGATATCGGCATTGCCATGGGCACGGGGACCGATGTGGCCATCGAGACGGCGGACATTACCCTGGTAGGCGGCGATGTCACGGGTGTGGCCCGGGCCGTGGAATTGAGCCGGAAAACGATGCGCAACATCCGCCAAAACCTGTTCTGGGCCCTTGCCTACAATTCGGTGGGGATTCCGGTGGCTGCAGCCGGACTTCTCGCGCCGTGGGTGGCCGGTGCCGCCATGGCTTTTAGTTCGGTATCCGTGGTGCTCAATGCCTTGAGGCTCAAAAGGGTGAAGGTTGCTTAATGGAGAGAGAAGCTGGTGCGGTAGATCACGCGCTGCACTTTGAGGCCTAGGGTCAAGACCAGTGGCGGTCCACGCCCTGCGGGACTTGCCCAAGAGCCGAAGGGCCTGGTTCTGAAATTCGGGACCGGGAGAGGAGGGCGCAAATGGCTGTTGCCTCTCCCGGTCTTTCATGCGTTCATGTACACTTTCAAGTGTGGGGATCCCGAGCTGTGGAGGCCGATGGATTCATCGTGTTTTTGCTTCGGTCTGGGTCGAGCTGTTGCCGAGAGTGGTCAACTCCGGGTCCGATCGGTAAAGAATGTTGAGATCGTTGATGCGACTGGCATAATCGGCAATTTCCCAGTACAGTTTACAGACCTGATCCCAGTCGTCCTCTACGGCTGCGCGCTCTTGGAGAGTGGCGATGACTTTCTCGAAACGGGCGATGACATCGGGGATCCCAGCCCGGATTCGCTCCCAGTGGACAATCACGGCCTCTTGCAGGTCGGAAGGGTATTCGTCCCAGTCCCGATCCAGAGATGGGACCTCGACCTCCAGGCGTGAATCATATTGGAAGAAACGCTCGGTGACACGGGTCATTGGACATCCTTCACCCCATGGAGTTTTGCTCGGGTGCGGCACCCGGTACAGTAAGAGTTGGCGCCGCATTGGCAGGGCCTTTTTCATCATAGCGCGATAGGATCCGGAATGCCAGGGGTGACGCGGGAAACGGGTCGTGTGAGAGGTGGGTGAGAAGGTGCGGAGATCAAAACAGGGGGATGCGGGGCAGCCGACCTGGGTTCGCACGTCGCCGGAACACCGATTCGAGCTCCAGTTAGCATATTTGTCCACCCACCCCGGGGCCTTTGTGGAGCGGGTGGACGCGGGAGGTTGTGCCACGGTCGTTCGCTGGCGAGATCGCCCAACCTTTGTGGAGGTTCGCGTCGATGGCGAGGGTTCGGTTGGCGACATTTCTGTGAAGTCTGCGAAGTCGGCAAAGGCCTCGCCGCCCGTGGAGCCGGCGCCGCTCTTCGGTAGCCGGGAATCGTCATCCCCGAACCGCGGGGTGTGGGTTCGCGGCCCGGTGGAAGTGGCCGATCGGATGTTTCAATTTGAAGCGGACATCCGCAGCTTCGACAATGCGGTTGCCGGTTCACCGCTGGAGCCTCTTCACCAGTTGTATCGAGGGTTCAAACCTGTATGCATGGCTGATCCATTTCAGGGCATGTGTTGGGTAATCGTCGGGCAACAGGTCAACGTCACCTTTGCCGCGAAGCTCAAACAGACGTTGGTAGAGAAATTTGGCGATACTCTCCAGGTCGGCGACGCGGTGTACCGGGTGTTCCCGTCTCCGGAGCGAATTGCGGGCTTGGAGCCAGAAGATCTGCGAGCTTTTCAATTCAGCCGGCAGAAGGCGAAATATCTGATTTCTTTGGCCCGGCGGATCGTAAACGGTTGGGACCCGTCCGTGTATGAGGGCATGGAGGCCGAAGAGGCCATTGCGCACTTGACCCAATTAGAAGGGGTGGGGCGGTGGTCGGCGGAATGTTTTCTGCTGTTTGTGTTTCGGCATCCTGATGTCTTGCCTGCCGCAGATATTGGGTTGCGGCGGGCGCTGGGGAAACTGCTGGGCTTGGGTCGCAATGCCACCGAGGCGGAGTTGCGGGAGTTTGGCAGGATGTTCGCCGGGTGGCGAAGTTATGTGTCCCAGTATCTTTGGCTGGCCCTGCGGGAGGGGCGATGGGAAGAAGAAGCTGTGGACTGAAACAAAAGAGGGATGGGCCATGGTGGTGATCGTGGAGGTCTGTGACATCAATCCTGCGGCGACGTTGGATTGGGATGATTTGGAAATAAAATATCCCGGCACTTCGGTAATTCTCCATTCGTGTCTCAGCCAGTGTGAACTCTGTGCTGAGTATGCCTATGCCTTTGTGGACGGCGACATCCTGATGGCCGATTCCGCCGAGCAACTGTACAAGGATGTTCTGGCCCGGGTGGAAGGGGTCTGGAAAGCCTGGCATCAGGCCGATTAAAGAGATGGGACGATGGGGGTGCCGCGGCGGTGAAGCTCCTGGAAGGGCCGCTGATGCCGGAGTCGGGCGCAGGATGAACTGAACATGGCCCGGATTGGCGGGCCCCACGGTCTGGCGCTGTGGATCCCCGGGTGCCCGACTCGGCTGCGGCATCATGTCTCTTTTACCTTGGCCACCAATGCGTCCGTCCAGTTTACCAACGATCCGGGATGGCAGGCAAAGATCGCCCGGGGACTACCCGCCGCCGCATAGATCATCTCGTGATGAAACAGGTCCTCGTCGATGATGGTGCGCAGGGGTGAACGGTGCCCCAAGGGTGGTACCCCGCCGATCTCAAACCCGGTGAGATCCAGGACCGTTGCCGGATCCGCCAATTTGACCGGCCGTCCCATGATGGCCGCGAGTTTTTCTGGGTCCACCCGGTGGTCGCCCGCGGCGATGACGAGGATCGGTTCCTCTCCGGCCAAAAAAACGATGCTTTTGGCAATTTGAGCCGTGGTTACGCCAAGGGCTTGGGCCGCATCCGCTGCGGTGCGGGTGCTCGCCTCCATTTCCACCACCCGGATTCCGGGGTCGATAGATTCCATGATCTTCCGGAACCGGGCTACTCCTTCATGCATATTCATCGCCTGCCTCTCGTACCCTTGCCATCTTTGCGCAGAGTCGGGGTGATCCCTCTCGTTCTTCGCCCCGGAATCCCCCGTCCCCACCGTCAGGCCATCAGTTGTGTACGGCATTGATTATACCGAAAATGCACGCGGCCGGCACTGACAATGATTCGACGCCGTCTTCAGGCCCTGCAGGCTAAGAAGACTTCTTCTGCCCGGCGATCGGCAGGCTGACCGTGAAAGTCGTTCCCACTCCGACCTCGCTGTCGACATGGATTGTGCCCCCGTGGAGCTCGGCGATCTCTTTGGCAATGGAGAGGCCGAGGCCCGAACCTGGGATTCGTTCTTTTTGAACGACAGAGCCCCGATAGAACCGGTCAAAGATATGGGGCAACTCCTCCCGGGCGATGCCGATGCCCGTATCCCGCACGGTGAAAACGGCCTCCGGACCATTTCGGCGGTAGGAAAAATACACATGTCCACCTTCCGGCGTATATTTTATCGCATTTTCCAATAGGACCGTTAAAAGTTGCCAGATGCGATGTTGGTCGCCGACCAGACGATCTTCGCCTGCCTCGGGGGCGTGGAAAGCCACCCCTTTTTCCCCGGCCAAGGGCTCGATATGCGCCGCCACTTCCTCCACCAAATCCCGAACCGCGAAGGGGCTGCGTTTCACCGCTCCCTCCTCGTAGTCCATCCTCGCCAGGGTGGCCAGGGATTCGACCATGCGGGACATATGATGTGTTTCCGCCACAGTGGTCTCCAGCGCGTCCCGCCACTCCTCGGGATCGTCGGTGCCCAGGGCCAGTTCCGCGGTGGTCCGGATCACGGTCAACGGGGTACGCAACTGGTGGGAAGCGTCCGCCGTGAAAGACTGCTGTCGCTTGGCCATTTGGGCAATGGGGCGCAATGCCCGACCGGCGAGAATGTATCCACCGATCACGGCGGCGGCGGAAGCGAGAATGATAAAAGTTGTCAGCAGCATGTTAAAATGCCGCATGACGTCCAAAGGCAAGGTGGCGTCCATGGCCGATTGGCGTATCGAAGTCAGAGTGCCGTCGTGAAAGGTGGGCATGCTGTACACGTAGAAGGGGGTCCCGTCTGAAGCTGTGATCAGTTGCAATTCCGGGTTCCCCGTCGCACTAACCCGGTCCGCCCCCGCTTGATAGGGGAGCACCCCGCTTGTATAAGGCGTGTACCAGCGCTTGTCGGCCACCACGTAGTAGCCCACTTCGTAAGCCGGGCGGTCGTCTCCGATCGTTTGCATCGGTATTGTATTGTGTTTATGCTCGTGATCTTCGTTCCATTCATGGTTTTCCTCTTTCGGCAGATGGCTTTGCAGGATGTGTTCCACGTCCCGAACCACCTGATGGTGCAAGAGCACCCCGGCAAAAAGGCCGATAATGAGTTCCACCACCAACAAAATCCCCACATAACTGGCGGTCAGTCGCCAGCGGGTTGTTTTGAGATACGCTTGGATCCCGGTTTGTCGCAGTTTTCGCCGGGTTGGTTGGGGAGTGAAACCGGTCATCGTTCCACCAGGCGATAGCCGACGCCCCGCACGGTTTGAATGACGACGCCGGGATGCATGCCGCGGTCCCGGTAGAACCCTTCAATTTTTTGCCGCAAGCGCCCGATGGTGACCTCCACCACATTGGTGACCGCGTCCGGGGCAAAGCCCCACACCTGCTCTAAAATCTGGATCTTGCTCAAGGTGTACCGGGGGTATTGCATCAAAAGTTCAAGCAACTGAAATTCTTTGCTGGTCAACTCCACCTCCTGGCCGGCGATGGAGAAGGTGTGGGTTTTTGGATCCAGCTCCCATTCACCCACTGTTAGCCGTTCAGGCTGGAGGGGGCGATTGGCCCGTTTGAGCAACGCCCGAATGCGCGCCACCAGTTCGGCAAAAGCGAAAGGCTTGACCAAGTAATCGTCTCCGCCCCGGTCAAATCCCGTCAGTTTATCCGCCAAGCTGTCCCTGGCGGTCAAAAATAACACGGGTGCGTCGTATCCCCTTCGCCGGAGGATGTCGCACAAGGCAAAGCCGTCCGTAGAGCCGGGAAGCCCGACGTCGATGATGAACAGGTCGTACGGATTCATCTCCACCATCAATTGCGCGGTTTGGGCGTCCGGTGCGTGATCGGTGGCCATGTGTTCCCGCTCAAGGCCTTTGACCACGAGTCCGGCGATTCGCGGATCGTCTTCCACCAGAAGAATCTTCAACGACTCTCTCTCCTTTACCGGCTCCAGGTGACCCACCGCTGTCCAGAGGGTGTGGCGTGAAGCCGGACATCCGTCGTCACCCACCAAATATACTCGGGCCAAGGCCAGATGCGCAAGGATTGCGCAGGCCGTATAAATAAGACCTTTGTGATAATCTCTGCGGTGATGGGGTCCGGATACGCGCAGGTGACGCTCAAATAGGGCGACTCCGCCGGTTGCCCCGTGGCGGGGTCGATCAGATGGTGCACCGGGCGGCCGTGGTGAATCCAGCGGCGCCGGGCGATGGAGGACGTACAGACGGCTGTGGATAGAGGCAGACCCAGGACTGCCAAAATGGTGGCGGGGGCGGTGGGATCTTCGATTCCCACCCGCCAATGTTCCCCGTCCTCCCTGGTCCCCCATGCGTAAAGATCGCCGCCGGCATTGACCAGAAACCCTTTCATCCGGCCGGCCGCCGGATGATTCAATATGCTCTTGCGCACCCGATCCACGGCCAGGCTTTTCCCGAGACCACCGAGGTCCAGGGGTGCCTCGATCCGGACCCGATCGCCGTCAAATTCCACCCAAGGTGCGGGGTCTGCCCAAGGTTCAGGGAATTTGTCCCCGTCCGAATCAAAACTGGCGGCGGCTCCCCGCATACTGTCCGTGCCGTCCCCCCTCCCGCCGGTTGAGAGGGGGACCACCGGCGCACCTGTGTATCCCAACGCCTCCAGAGACCGCAAAATCCTGGGATCAAAGACCCCGCCCGTATACTCGTAGGCTTCTCGGGCCTTCTGCAAGGCTTCCCGAAGCAGGGGGGAGGTGGCCACCCACTGCCCGGGACTTTGGTTGAGTCGAGAAAGTTCACTGTTCGGATCGAACCGAGACAGCGCTTTCACCACGGAAGCAAACTCATCTTTTGCCATGTCCCAAATTTCGGTCGCGGCCTCAGCGTCCTCCTGTCGGTGATTTCCCGGGAAATCGAGGCGGATGCGGATGGGCGAGGCCATGGATTGAAAGGCGTGTTCATAAATGGCCATCCTCGCTCCTCCATTCCTGCGATTAACTGGCGCCCGTGATACCGTCCACGGGTGGGCTCATTGCCGGTGGGCCGTACGCAGGCGGCCCAAAGGACCCGGGGGGAGCCTGGGAGGGACCGTAATCGGGCACAAAACCGGGATCGCTTCCCTGACCGTTGTCACCGGGGGCATTCCGGCTCCCGTCTCCACCGGAGCGCCCCGACGCCGGTGGATCGCCTGCTCCCGAAGAACCTGGCGCGCTTGCGGATCCGTCCGGGCCGGGGGGAAGAGTCCCGGGGTCTATCCTGGTTTCGCCGGAACCGGGTCCAGAAGCGCCAGGGGTTGAGGGTGCTCCCCCCGGTCCGGATTGCCCGGGGGCCAAGCCCGCGTGAATCGTTGCCGAGGAGGGCGCCTGACCGGAGGCGTTCCAGTCAGTGTTGGCCGCCACCGGTCCCGCTGCGACCATCCGGCCCAATAAGGCGGTGAAAAAGGCAGTGGCTGCAGCGAAGCCGATGAACCCCGATCGGTCCCGGCGGTTCTTTCCCCCTCCGCCAGGGCGTGTGCCGCTTTGTCGTGGCTCAGTTTGTCGCTTTTCCCCTTCCGGGTTGGCCGTACTCTTCTTGTCCGGGGTCGAAGGTCCCCGCCGATCAGTCATCGTCGCGCTCCGATTCGTGGGATCCGCGGTGTTCATAGGCGTCATGCTCCTCCCCGTGTTCATGAGACTCGCTTCCCGATGCCCCTGTCAGCCCTTGGACGGCAGGGGGAGTCTGGACAGCGGCGTGATTGCCGGCGGCCCCGGCACTGGTGAGAGTTCCGGTTGTGATAACGTTGCGGGTTCCGTGTCCCGATGCCCCGGTGACGGTGTCCACCGGCGGAGCGGTGACCGGAGGCGGGGTGACGGCCGGCCCGGTGGCTCCGCCGGGATTATACCCGCTCGAATCAAGCCCCCCGGGATTGGAAGCCGAAATTCCTCCCGGTGCCGTGCTGTCGAACTGGAGGGCGGGCCCGGCCGATGACCCCGCTGCGGAAGGGGCTGCACTGGGCTGTGCGGCGTTTATCTGGGCGTCGGCCATAGACTGGGCGGTGCGCAGGGCGTACCAACCGCCGCCGAGAAGCACCGCACTGCTCAATACGGCAATAACATTGTGCTTGTTCACGATTCATTCCTCCTTTTCTGTGCGGCCGGAGCGGAATCGGCCACCAGCCAGTAACGCAAGAACAAGAGGACGACGAGCACAAACCCGCTCACCTGGTACAGCCCGGCGATGGCCGGTGTATCGGTACCGGCGAGGATTCCGTGGAACCAGGCCGCCACCCAGGTGGCGGCGGCGATCCGGTGGATTCGCAGCCAGCCGCCCTTTGGCAGGAGGCGTGGCATGTGGGCGGTGACCAAAGTGATGATCAACAGGTAGAAGGAGCCGATTCCAAAGGCTACGGGGATGGGCCGGTACCCCGAGGCCATCGGCACGAACAGTTCGCGCCAGCCGAACCCCGATTGGTGGTCGAGCAAAAGCATGGTCAAATGAGTGAGCAGAAAGCTCAGGGTGACCATGGCGAGTGAACGGTGCCACGGCATGAGCTTGGGGGCGAGACGCCACTGGGTTTTATTCCTCGGATTCGCCATGAGCAGTCCCATTCCCACCACGGCAGTCAGCAGGGCAAAGGCGGTGATGCCGCTGGCCCGGACGATCAGCCAGTCAATTTGCCCGGCCAACTGCGGATGTTTCAGAACCAGCCAGGCGCCGGCCAGAAAACTCCAGGCGGTGGCCGATACGAGCACCAGGACGGCCGGGGCGGTGCCGCGTTGGGATGACCGGTTTTTCTGCACATCCGATCCCTCCTTGCTTTCTGCTACTCATTCTAGCCCTCAGTCCTGACAGAAGACTGACGAGAGCCTAACAAACGCATAACAAGTCCTGAAAAATGTTCTCAATAAGATCTTTCGGGTGGCAAAGGACATCGCCGGAGTGGAAAAACATGGATTTTCTGGGAGGTGAACGATGTGGACGGCAATCCCATCGAGATCGCGGCGGTGCTGGTGTTCCGGGTGGTGAATTCCGCGAAGGCGGTCTTTGACGTCGGTATGAGGAGTTTGTTGAAATTCGTGGAATTGGATGAAGAGCGGAAAGGGACGATGGGGGAAAAGTGGGGCCCGAGAGGAGCTCCGTGAGCCCCCATTCATTCCCATGGCGCCGTCATCTGCTCCAACCCGGTGGCGGTGGTGGGGCCGATGACGTGTTGTCGGATGATGCCTTGCCGATCGATAATGAAGGTTTCCGGTTGGCCGGTGACGCCAAAAGCTTGAGAGGCCCGGTTGTCCGGATCCATGACGACGTGGGCGTCGATGCCGTATTGCTGGATGAAGCGGCGGACCGGGCCCTCGGCTTCTCCCCGATCCACCATGACCAGGACAGTTCCCGGGCCTGCCGATTGCGCGAAACGGGCGAGATCCGGGGCTTCCTGCTGACATGGCGGGCACCAGGAGGTGAAAAAATTCAGTACCACCACCCGACCCCGGTAGTCAGACAGGTGGAAGGTGCGACCTTCCAAATCCGTGAGGGTCAGCTCAGGCGCCGATTGTCCCACCGCCGCCTTGGGGCCCCCGCCTCCGGCCAGATGCCACGCCGCATAGGCCAAGGCGGCCCCGAGAAGGACGACCGGAATGAGCAGCGCCCATTTGAATGCCTGTGGCGTGGGCGCTCCGGGGCCACTCGACGCCGAAGATCCTTCGCCCGCTCCGTTCATCAGCTTTCTTCCTCCAGACTCTTTTGCAGTTGCTCAATCATGCGCAGGGTGTGGTTTTGGCGCCGTATCAGCGAGACGACATAAAGCAACGTTCCGATCCACACCACGGCCGTCCCCAGAAACAGATATTGCATGTTGGACATGGGCAGTTCCTCCTTTCCTCTGACTCCTCACTCCGGACTCACCGGCGAAGGGCGGCGGTCAGGCAGAGCACTTTGCAAACCTTGGTCATCTCCGAGGCGGCACGCCGCGCTCACGGCGCCAAGACGGGACGACCTCAAGAGATGTCGGCATCAGAACCCCCATCCCCTTCCGTCGTTCGGTCACTCGCCCGTTCATACACCCGGTGCTGCAGCCGCGCCACTTCTTCCCGGGCTGCCTCAAGCCGGGCCCGGAGCCATGTCAGAAGAACGTAGAGCAGGACGAAAGCGACGCCGTTCACCATAAGGGCCTGGGTCATCGCCGGGGCCATATTGATGGTGCCGCCCGTAATGACGTTGGGATGGATCGAACGCCACCAAGTCACCGAAAAGTGCACAATGGGGACGTCCAAAAAGCCGATGATACCAAAAATGGACGCCACCACTCGCCGCCTCGTGTCATCGGAGATACTGCTCCGGAGCAATAAATAAGCAATGTAGATAAACCATAGGATAAGGGTCGTGGTCAACCGCGGATCCCAGGTCCACCACGTGTTCCACACCGGCCTGGCCCAAATCGGACCGGTGATGAGGACCAACGTGGTGAAAAACACCCCCACTTCCGCCGACGCCAGTGCCACTCGGTCAAAAGAAGGCCGCCGGGTGAAAAGATACCCGACCCCGTAGACGAATACCATAAAAAAAGCCAGCATCGCCGCCCAGGCGCTGCCGATATGAAAATACATCAATCGCTGCAAATCCCCCATGAAGCGTTCCGGGGGCGCATAAATGAAAGCAGCGTAAATCGCCGCCAGTCCGGCAAGAAACACGACTCCCGTCAGAACCGCGAGCCCTTTATCCCGCACCCGTCACACCTCCACCAGGAGCTCGAATAACAACCAGGGTAAAAGCCCAAACAAAACCAAGTATCCCCCGGCGATCGCGTACCACACGAACAAATCGCCGCCTCCGCCCCAAGCCCCGGCGGTCAGTCGCGTGACCGCCAAAAGAAGGGGAATGGTGAGCGGGATCATGGAGACCGGGAACAAGATCTCCCGCCCTTCGCTGGCGGATGTCAGAAAAAGCAAAAACGTCCCCACCGCCGCCAGGCCCAATGCTCCGGCCACTAGCCCCGCCAGCAGCGGAACCCAAGAGTTCGGAGCGGGCACGCCCAAGATGAGCCAAAAAGATGGCGTTACCGCCAGCTCGACCAAAAATAGAAACAAGGTGTTTGCCACCAGCTTACCATAAAAAATCGCACTTCGGTCCACCGGTGCCATGAGCAGGGCGTACCAGGACTTGCGCTCTTCCTCGAAGGAGCTGGTCCGCAGCAAGATGGTGACGCAGGAGAACAGGAGGACCATCCAAAGTGCTCCCGCCGCGGCGTCTGTGGGCAAGGGCTTGCCGTTATAGGCAATGCCCAGGACCACCACGAATAAAAAACCGAACAGAATCGCGGAGGCGAGCAGCCACCTCCGTCGGTACTCCAGGGTGACATCCTTTCTCACAATGGCCCAAATTGCGGTCCACAAAGGTGTCCCGCCTCCTTCGATCCGTTTCCCCGGGGCCGACCTGACCTACGCGGTTCACGGTAGTTCCCAGGTCGGAAAAGCCTTTAATCGCCGCATCCGGCGTGCCGGCCATGAGCACGGGTGCAGAGCCCGGATCATCGGCCTCGATCTCATGAAACCTTGTTCCCGGGAGAAACGACCGCCACCCGTCCCCGATTCAACTGAATTTGGACATCTGCGTGGGGCGTGAGTTTCAGGTCATGGGTGACCACCACCGCCGTGGCGCCTTCCGCTACCCTGAGGGCCAATACTTCCTTGACCAATCCCCGCACGCTCGGATCGAGGCCATCAAAGGGCTCGTCCAAAAGGAGCAGCCGGGGTTTGGGGAGAAGGGCCCGGGCCAGGGTCACCCGTTGGGTGTATCCTTTTGACAAGACAGACACGGGATCATTCAATCGCCGTTCAAAACGAAGTTCATTTGCCAAATCGTGGATGCGATTCTCAAGATCGCTCACCCGGTACAGGCGTCCGAAAAAACGGAGGTTCTCCCGGACGGTGAGTCCTCCGTACAACATCGATTCCTGAAGAACCAACCCGATCTGTCCCCGATGCCGAGCCGAAGGACTCTCCCCGTCCAACAGGACCTCCCCTTCGCTGGGACGCCAAAGTCCCGACATCAGGCGAAGGAGCGTCGTTTTTCCCGCACCGTTCGGGCCTGTCACCGTCGCCAGAACGCCGGATTCAAGGGTCAGGTTGACGGGATACAAAAGGATGCGGCCGTTACGAATGATCGAAGCCCGACGAAGTTCAATCACTGTGCCCCATGCTCCGTTTCTGGCGTTCGATGGCCAAGAGGCGGCGTAAAAGATTTCCCCTCCTGCGTCGGTACTCCTCCTCGGGCACTGCCCCGCGCCTGCGGTCGATTTCCAGACTCGCCCACTGGTCCACCAGTTGACGATGCATTTCCGAAAGGCGGCCGGTGAGACGCTCCTGTCTTCGGCGCAGTCCGACCACCCCGAGGATGACCACAAACACCACCAACAAGAGATTGATCAGTGCTTTAAATTCGGTGTACTTGTAGCCGGCTCCGATCACCGGCAGACCGGGCGGCACCGCAATACTTCCCGGGGTGACTTCCCCTGCCTGGGGGATGGCCTGAATGCTGGCGGTCCAGGGGACGCCGGCAGGAAGATCCGGTTTTGTGAAACGGCGAAACTTCATCCCTTGCAAGTCCACCACCTGGGTGACGGGGTAGAGCCCCTGGGCGATCAGTGCCGCCCGTCCTTGAGGGATGAGAAGAGACAGAGTATCAACGTTATAAGGCTGGGAAAATTCGATGTCCCCCTTGCCGTTGTCAAAGGGCAGGGCATAGGTGATCGCCAAAGACTGAACGCCTGCCGGCAGGCCACCGGGCCAGGAGACCCCCTCCGGGGTCTTGATGTAAGACGCAACAGTATCCGTGGCGACTTGGACGTCGCTGTGTCCCCGGGGCAGATGGAGCGTGACCGGGGTTCCGGTCGGGGCATCAAGGGTAAAGGAATCGAACACTTTCAACTGGTTGCCGACGGGGACGGCCACCACCTCTTCGGCCCGGATGTGCACCGGGTTGTTGGCCGCTTGAACGGTGGGCTGGGCGACAACAATCCCCCCGATGAACCCCGCCGCAGCAATCCACCCCGCCGCCGCGCTCAGGACCGGGTTCAATGGGCGCCATCGCCCGGACCGCGCTTCAGGGCGTCTTTGCCTGAGGAGGATTTGCAATGGTGGAATCCATCGGTCGATCAACGTCGCTTCCCTCCTTTCCCCCGGGTGTCCGACTTGGCGAACGTCCTTCCCGGGCATCAAGTGCCTGGATTCGGTCCTGCAGTTCCTGCTCCAGCCGGCGGAGAAACCCGGTATTGCCGTGGTCTTCATCGAGTTTCCGAATATCCGCTTCCCACAGATCCGTCAACCGCCGGTATTCTTCGTAGGTCAGTTTGCCCATCTGGTAGTCGTACTCCACATCCAGGCGCTCAGCGAGAAGCATTTCTTCGCGTTCCAACGTTTCATCGGCGGTCGGACGGCTGCCCCCCGCCTCTGGGGCCCGCGTGCGGAAGGGTGATACGACGAGAGCCAGTACAGCTACAATCAGAACGGCGGGAATGAGAATTGTCACATCATCACCCCCCGACGGGCGGCCGGCGCCCGCGCACAATCAGAATGAAAATGCCGAGGCCCAGGATGATCACAATGGCGGGCACTGCCCACACCAGGGCTCCCACTCCCCGGACGGGCGGTGCGGCCAAAATGTCGTTTCCGTATTCGGATATGAGAATCTGCCGAATTTCGGCCGGGGTCTTTCCCTGCTCAAGAAGGCGGAAAATCTCGATTCGGAGGTCATAGGCCTGCCTCTCTTGGCATGTGGCCCCGGTGAGGCTCGGGGGACAGCCGGGCGGATGGTACTGGGAGGCGATATTGAGCACGTCTTGCCACGTCACGGTCTGCCCAGCGGCATGAACCGGAGCGGACAGGTACAGGGTCAAAAGCAAAGCCGCGACCGTGGTGATCCGTTGGAACATGCTCACGGCCGAACCTCCGCCCCGGGCATCTCCACCCGTCCCGCTTCCTGAAACGCAGACCTCACCGGCCACAGACTGATCAGCGTCCCGGCGACCAAGAGATATCCCCCGTACCAGATCCAACTCAGCATGGGGTTGCGATGAATTTCAAACAGCACCTTGCCTTGGGTGGCGTCCATCCCGGCCATGACCACGTACAGGTCATCGATGGGCGTACTGCGGATGGCCACCTGGGGCGCGGGCTGGGAGCCGTTTAGAAAATACCAGTCCTCGGGTTGCAGAATACCCAGGGATTGGTCGTTTTTTTGCACCAAGAGCTGACTGTAAACCACCGCCCGCCCCGGTTCGTCCCGGGTGGCCGAGCCAAGGAGGGTGAGCTGGTACGGCCCGATGGTCACCATATCCCCGGGCTTCATGACCACCTGTTTCTGCTCACTGTAGGAGCCCGAAACCACGATACCCAGTACGATCAATAAAACCGCCAAGTGCACCAGGTAACCGCCATAACGCCTGCGTTGCTGCCCCACCAGGCGCACCAACGCCCTCGGGGCACTTTCGCCGGTGAGCCGCATCCGCGCCGCGGTCCCAGAGGTGAACTCCCTAACGGTAATGGCGCCGACAAATACGATACTCCCAAGAGCAGCGAGCACCGCGCCTTCTCGAATCCCGAGGGCGATGAAGACCGCCAGGGCGGGCAAAGTCAGGAAGAAAGGCGTCACCAGGCTGGCCGCCACCCGGCGCACCGTGGAATGGCGCCACGCCACCACGGTGCCGATGCCCATCAGCAGCACCAGGGCAACCGCCAACGGTGCGGCCACGGTGTTGAAGAAGGGCGGTCCGACCACCATCTGCCGGCCGATCAACCCCTGGCTGATCACCGGGAATACGGTGCCCCATAACACGGCGAACGTCAAGGAGACAAACAGGACGTTGTTCAACACAAAACTACTTTCCTTCGACACCGGAGCGATGGGAGCGGCTGTGGATTTTAGCAGTGGCCACCGCCACGCCAAGAGCCCGAAAGCCGCCACGAGCACAAAGGCGACGAAGGTGAGAAATATCGCGCCGAGCGGTCCGTTGGAAAAGGCGTGGACCGACCAGAAAATTCCGCTTCGAGTCAGAAACGTCCCGAAAATGGTTAAAGAGAAGGTCAGGATCACCAAGGCCACATTCCAGATTTTCAGAGTGCCCTTGCGCTCCTGGACGATACTGGAATGAATGAACGCCGTGGCCGTCAACCAAGGGAGCAACGAGGCATTTTCCACCGGGTCCCAACTCCAATAGCCGCCCCAGCCGAGAACTTCGTAAGCCCACCGAGCCCCGTACAGGATTCCCATGCTGAGGAACAGCCAGGCCACCAAACTCCAGCGGCGCGTGACCCGCAGCCAAGCCGCATCGGCCCGGCCGGTGAACACCGCGGCCATCCCGTAGGCGAAGGGCACGGAAAAGCCGATGTAACCGAGGTACAAGGTCAGCGGGTGGATCGTCATACCCGGGTTCTGCAGCAACGGGTTGAGCCCGGCACCGTCGACACTGGTGAACGGCAGGAGTTGAAAGGGCTGGGCGACGGTGTTGAGCACCGCGCTGAAAAAGAGGGACACAACACCGAGAGCAGCAGTCACGTAAGGCTGAAAATGCTCGTGCCCTTCCGAACGGGCAAAGGTAACCACGACGGTGTACAGGGAGAGCACCCAGAGCCACAGCAAGAGCGATCCCTGATTGCCCCCCCAAAAGGCTGAAATCCGGTACAGAATTCCCAGATCCCGACTGGTGTAATCCGCCACGTATTCATAACGAAAATCGCCGGTGACCAACAGTCCAATCAGGGACAGGGAGGCGAGACTGGCCAGGCCCGCAGCGGCCACGGCGGCGCGCCGGCCGCTCTCGATCCAGCGTCGATTCCCTTTCCAAGCCCCGTAGGCACTGGCGACGATCATATACAA
Source organism: Kyrpidia tusciae DSM 2912 (assembly GCF_000092905.1). Classification (GTDB taxonomy): domain Bacteria; phylum Bacillota; class Bacilli; order Kyrpidiales; family Kyrpidiaceae; genus Kyrpidia; species Kyrpidia tusciae. Next base: position 2,679,257 of record NC_014098.1, on the reverse strand, counting down.
CAGGACGACGGCGGACAGAAGTAATGACCAGCGACCGAGTTCGCCCATGGATGCGGCCGCCCTTCACTGCGCGGAGCTTCCGGCCGGCTGCTGCCCTGCGGATCCCGAAGATGGGCTCCCAGGCTGTCCCGGCTGCTGCGCTTCATATTTAGACGGGCACTTCACCAGCAGTTGATCGGCGTGGAGGACTCCGTCAGAACCCAGTTTGCCCTCGGCGACCACGGGCCAGCCGTTGGAGAAATCTGAAGGCTTCACGCCGTGATACAAAACGGGCATGGTGTGGCTCGGATCTGTACCTTGAATACGAAACGCCAAGGTGAGAGTATCCGGATTCCACTGGACGCTGTCCGGTGCGATGTTGCCGCTCACTTTGAGAGAGCGACCGATCAGTGCCTGGCCTTTCGCCGCCGCTTCGTCGACGGTCAGGTAGTAGCTGGCCGCCCGGGTTACTCCAACCCAGATCAGCCCTCCGATGACCGCGAGAACAACGATCAGTGCCGCCACGGCTTTGGTGCGGGTGGACATATCGCAAACCTCCTTGCCTTGGCCGGGAAGATGATGTTTAACGTAAGAATTACATTGTACTCATCGTACCATGTCCGCAGGGGATCTTCACCCATCTTCACCGAATTGTCGGTTGTTGTCCCTAGGCTCAGGGCTGTTCTCGTCTGCGGCGGGAATCCCCGGCCGGGTCGTGGTACAATGCTTCAAGAGAAGCAAACGGGAGGGTCCGCCGGTGCACGCAAAAGGAAATGAACCGAAGGCGCATGGAATCGAACAACTGGCTGTCAACACCATTCGCACCCTGGCCATCGATGCCATAGAGAGGGCCAACTCCGGTCATCCCGGCATGCCCATGGGCGCTGCGCCGATGGCCTTTGTTCTGTGGACGCGTTTTTTGCGTCACAACCCGGATGATCCCAGGTGGCCCGACCGGGACCGGTTTGTACTTTCGGCCGGACACGGATCGATGCTATTATACAGCCTGTTGCATCTTTCGGGCTATGATCTCACGTTAGAGGATCTGAAACAGTTTCGACAATGGGGCAGTCGAACGCCTGGGCACCCGGAGTACGGCGCCACCCCCGGGGTGGAGATGACCACCGGGCCCTTGGGCCAGGGTCTGGCGACCGCCGTGGGCATGGCCATGGCCGAGCGATTCTTGGCAGCGCGGTTTAACCGTCCCGGGCATGAGGTGGTAGACCACTACACCTATGTGCTTTGCGGAGATGGAGATCTGATGGAAGGGGTGTCGGCGGAGGCCGCCTCGTTGGCCGGACACCTCAAGCTCGGAAAATTGATCGTCCTGTACGACTCCAATGACATCTCCCTGGACGGGGAGACGAGCCTCGCCTTCACCGAGGATGTAAGGGGACGCTTTGCGGCCTATGGGTGGCAGGTCCTTCGGGTGGCGGACGGGAATGATTTGGTGCAGGTGGCCCAGGCCATCGCCCGAGCCCGGGAGGAGGATGGCCGTCCCAGTTTGATCGAGGTGAAGACCACCATCGGCTACGGCAGTCCGGGCAAGGCGGGCTCGGCCAAAGCCCACGGGTCGCCCTTGGGAACCCAAGAGGTCACAGGGGCGAAACAGGCCTACGGCTGGCCTGAGGACGCCGAATTCTGGGTGCCCGGGGAAGTCCGGGAGTATTTTGCCAGGGTGAAGGAGAAGGGGGCGGAGGCCCAGCGGCGGTGGCTGGAAAGAATGGATGAGTACCGCAGGGCGTATCCCGAACTGGCCCGGGTGTTGGAGAAGGTCCTGGCCGGGGATCTGCCCGAAGGTTGGGATCGGGATCTTCCGGTGTTTCGGCCAGAAGAGGGTCCGCTGGCGACCCGGCAGGCCTCGGGCAAGGCGATTCAAGCTTTGGCCCGGAGGATCCCCACTTTTCTCGGAGGGTCCGCGGATCTTGCGTCGTCAAATGAAACGGCGATTGAGGGGGAAGGGGCTTTTCAACCCGACCGGTACGATGGAAGGAATCTCTGGTTCGGGGTGCGGGAGCACGCCATGGGGGCAGCGCTCAATGGGATGGCCCTGCACGGAGGTCTTCGAGTATACGGGGGCACGTTCCTGGTGTTTTCGGATTACATGCGGCCGGCGATCCGGTTGGCGGCACTGATGGAGCAACCCGTGGTCTACGTGTTCACCCATGATTCCATCGCCGTGGGAGAGGATGGGCCGACCCATCAGCCCATCGAGCAGATCCCGGCCCTGCGGCTGATTCCCGGCCTGCGGGTGTACCGGCCGGCGGACGCCAATGAGACGGTGGCCGCTTGGCGGGATGTATTGGCCCGGCCCGAGGGGCCGGCGGCCTTGGTGTTGACCCGGCAGAAGTTGCCGGTGTTGGCCGAGACCGCCCGGCTCGCCTCCGAGGGGGTGGCCCGGGGCGGGTATGTCCTCGCCGACGCCGAGAATCCAAAGGCGATCATCATCGCCACCGGGTCTGAGGTGAGCTTGGCGATGGATGCAAAAAAAAGACTCGCCGCCGACGGGATTCCCGTCCGGGTGGTGAGCATGCCCTGCCGGGAGTTGTTTGACCGCCAGCCCGCCGGATACAAAGACACCATCCTGCCCCCGGCGATCAAAGCCCGGGTTGCGGTGGAAATGGCCCATCCGATGGGCTGGGACCGATATGTCGGCGACCGGGGCCGGGTGATCGGGATCGATCACTTTGGCGCCAGCGCTCCGGGAGGGCGAGTGCAACAGGAGTTCGGCTTTACGGTTGACCGGGTCTGCCAAGTGGTGCGGGAAGTGGTGGAAGGGTAGTCCGCCGGGCGGGGAGCGGGTTGGGGGACGGGACCGAGTGGCGTGTTGTCCGGCTGGACGGAATCCCCGCGCGTCCCGCGGTTTCCCCGTGCTCCTCAGGCCCGCCCCAGCACCCGGTCGAGATAGGCCCGGGCGGCATCGGGGTTGCCGAGGATGCCCTCTTCCCTTTCCCGGTCTTTTTCAAGTTTCTCCCTGGCCTTGGTGAGAACCTCTTCCGCTTGATCGGCGGGGACGATGACCACACCGTCCACGTCTCCCACGACGATATCCCCGGGGTGCACGGTGACACCGGCGCAGGAGATGGGCACCCCGGCCTCCCCCGCCCCCGATTTGCTCCCGGCGGCCACGGTGGCACCCCGGCAGAACACGGGAAAATCAAGTTCTTTAATGCCCGAGACGTCCCGAACGGCGCCGTCCACCACAAACCCGGCGAGGCCCAGGGTTTTCATGAGGCCGATGACAAAATCTCCGGCGACGGCGTTATACAGAAACCCCTTGGCATCGGCGATGAGCACATCGCCCGGTTGGGCGTCCCGAATGCCCTGCAAGAGCTTCAGGTTGTCCGCAGCCCGGAGTCTCACCGGATACGCCCGGCCGCAGACCGTCCATTTTTTCTTTAGCGGCTTGATGGCGGGGTCGAGGTTGGTGAGTCCCGCCAAAGCGTCGGAGATACAGGTCGTCGGCAATTCGGCGAACTGGGAGATAAGGGAATCCAAGTCAGATGAATTCATGCACGGTCCGCCCGATCCCGGATCGGGCGGCTTCGCCTCCTTTGCGTCGATGTGGCCTCGATTTCACCCAAAAAAGACCTGCTGCCAAGGTGTTTCAAAACTGGGCAACAAGTGATCCGGCCGATGAGCCGCCAGCTGCTCCGCCGTGAAGGGGCCGGTGGCCACCGAGACCGTCTGCACGCCGAGGCGGCGCCCAGCCTCAATGTCCCGGGGCGTATCGCCGATGACATAGATGTTATCGGCGCGCAGGCTGCCCAGACGGTGGTGATCCCGGGCGCGGTCGATGGCCGCCCGGATGACCTTCCACCTGGGCACCGGCTCATCTCCGAACCCTCCGGTGCGAAAATATCCGTCCAGTCCGTGCCGCCTCAGTTTAATCCAGGCCCCGGCTTCGATGTTGCCCGTCCCCAAGACCTGCACGACATCCTGGCGCCCTGAGAGGCTGTCCAGCGCTTCGACGATTCCCGGCGTCGGCCCCCCGGGGTGGGGGGCGGCCAACATGCGGTCCAGCACCTGCACATAATGGGCAAAATACTCCCCTCTCTGCTTTTGGGGGATCCCGTGGCGGTCAAAGGCCTGCCGGACGATCTCCACATCCAGTCCACCGGCCATGTCGATTCCCTCCAAGGCGTTCTGGATCCCAAATTTTTCTTCGAAAGCCACCTCCATGGCCCTGCGTCCCACCCCCGGGGTGTAGGTTAAGGTCCCATCGATATCCCAGATCAAAAGTTTCACAGCCAAACCTCCTCGGTTGACGCCGCGGCGATTTACCCGTATGGTCGAAGTTAATCCCATTATTCACATCATACCACGGTTTGCCTGCGGGAGGCGCGACGGACCGGGCAATGAAGGCGGAGGAGTTGGCTTGAATGTCAGGTTACCTCAGTACCATGGTGGAGGTGTCCCTTCCGATTCTCTTGGCAGTACTGGGCGGGGCGTGGTTGGATCGATGCCGGCGTTTGGATACCCGGTCCTTGGCGGAAGTCAGTCTGTATCTTTTGGCACCGAGCCTGGTGTTGTTCGCCCTCCCGGAAGGGTCGGGGGGCGGCGGGGAGATCGGGGCGATCGCCGCGTTCACTCTCTTGAACACCGGATTGATGTGGTTGGTGGGAGAGGGGGCGGGGCGGTGGCTTGGATTAGGGCGGGCAGGGCGATCGGCGCTGTCGATGACGAGTGTTTTTGGGAATTCAAACAACTACGGATTGCCGGTGGTGCTTCTCGCTTATGGCACCGCGGGGTTTTCCCGGGCGGCGGTTTATGTGGTGGGGCAGATTCTGCTCATGTACACCTTGGGGATTTATCTGGCCAGCCGGGCGACCGCCGGCGGAAAGGGGACCTGGCAGGCGGTGTTCCGCATGCCGGTGTTGTACGCGACGGTGGTGGGCGGCGCTGTGGCTTTTCTCGGCTTGGGGTGGCCCAAAGGTGTGAATGAAGCTCTTCACCTGCTCGGGAACGCCTACCCCGCCGTGGTGCTGTTGATCCTCGGGGTGCAGTTGGGTCGGGCGAACTGGCGGGGGATCGGGGGGAAAGAGTTGTGGATGGCCATTCTGATCCGCCTGGTCGGCGCCCCGGCAGTTGCTTTTTTTTGTTTGTGGATACTGCACATTGATGGGCCGCTGGCGTCGGTGCTCTTCGTGGAGGCCAGCATGCCGGCGGCGGTGAACACCGCAGTTTTGGTGGAGCAGTTCGGGGGCGACCGAGAATTGGTGGCGAAGACGGTGGCCGTCACCACCGCCGCCAGCTTTGTATTACTCCCTGTTTTTGTGGTGATCGGCCGGAGCCTTTAAGCGGATCCGGCCTGTTGACACACCCCACTTATGGTCGCTCGGGGCCAGTCGACGCTGTGTCGGCCGAATCCTCATCGTCCGGAGTGTTGATCATGTGGTGGGCGGTCATGGTGAGCCGCTGGAACAAAAAACCGCGCATAGGTTCCTCAATTCCCGCCTCTTCCAGGGCTTCGGCCATGCATGACAACCACGCCTTGGCCCGTTTCGGGGTGATGGGGTGAGGCATATGGCGGGCCCGGAGCATGGGCGGGCCGTATTCTTGGGAATACAAGGGGGGACCGCCGAAAAATTGCGTGAGAAATTTATACTGCCTCCGGGCCACGGGGGTGAGGTCTTCCGGGAAAATGGGCTTTAGGTCCGGGTGTTGCCCGACCCGTTTATAAAAAGCGTTTACAAGACGCTGAACGGTCTCGGCGCCTCCGATCAACTCATAGGGCGTTTGATCCGGGGCGAAGGGCTGTAACATCGCATATGCCTCCTCTCGAGGGATTGCCTGGAGATACCCGGTTTTGCATCGGGATGGACGATCCGATTTACATTGTATCAGATTCCGGAGTAGATCCGGCACTTCCCGACGATTCCCACGATTACGCTGTCGACGTTTCTTTTTTTATGATTTCGAAACGGCGTTCCGTTTGGTATATTGGTAGTGTGTAAAACGAATGGTTGGTTGAAGCACGATCACGACGGTGAGAAGGAGTGTGACGGACTGTGACAGACACGTGGGTACGTCGTGCGAGGCGCCACACCATCGGGGATACCCTTCGCCGGAGTCGCCTGCGTCACCCGGACAAACCGGCGCTCAAATGGAAAGACGAAGAGGTCACTTACCGGGAGTTGGACGAGCGGGTCAACCGTTTGGCCAACGGACTTTTGGCCGCCGGGGTCGAGAAGGGTGATCGGATCGCCATGCTTTCGAAAAACTGCCTCGATTTTGCCGTGGTGTGGTTTGCCGTGGCTCGGGCCGGGGCGGTGTTTGTCCCTATCAATTTTATGCTGGGTGCCGAAGAAGTTCGATATATTCTCGAGCATAGCCAATCGGCGGGATTTTTTGTCGCTCCGGACCTGTTAGAAACTGCGGAAAAGGCGGTGGAAGGGCTGGACTTCGTTCGGTACCGGGGGCTGGTGGATACTCCGGAATCCAGGGGTCCGTGGCGGTCTGTGGCCGACTGGTCTGCCGGCCAGCCGGAGACGGAGCCCGATGTGGACATCGACGATGGGGATGTGGTGAACATCCTGTACACCAGCGGCACCGAGTCCCGGCCAAAAGGGGCCATGCTCACCCACCGCAGCCTGATTGCCGAGTACGTGAGCGGCATTATCGACGGTGAGCTGACGGCGGAAGATCGGATCATCCACGCCCTGCCCCTCTTTCACAGTGCCCAATTCCACGTGCTGCTGGGTCCGCAGATTTACCTGGGAGCCTGGGGGGTGATCGTCGAGGGCGCGGCGCCGGAGTTGGTGATGGAAACGGTCAGCCGGGAGCGGGTGACCCAGCTGTTTTGCCCGCCGACGGTGTGGATTTCTCTTTTGCGGCATCCGAGGTTCGACGAGTACGATCTGTCCTCTTTGCAAAAATGTTACTACGGCGCGGCGATTATGCCGGTGGAGGTCCTGAAGGAACTCACCCGCAGGTTGCCGGGTGCGCGGTTCTGGAACGCCTACGGCCAGACTGAGGTGGCGCCCCTGGCGATGATCCTGCGCCCGGAGGATCAGCTTCGCAAACCCGGGGCGGCTGGGAAGCCGTGCATCAACGTCGAGAGCAAGATCGTGGACGACGAGGGCCGGGAAGTGCCTCCGGGGACGGTGGGAGAGATCGTCCACCGCACGCCGCACGCCATGATCGGGTATTACAATGATCCGGAAAAGACCGCCGCAGCTTTTGAGGACGGGTGGTTTCACAGCGGCGACCTCGGCGTGATGGACGAAGACGGATATTTCACCGTGGTGGACCGCAAAAAGGACATGATCAAAACCGGTGGGGAGAATGTCGCCAGCCGGGAAGTGGAAGAAGCGATCTATCAACACCCGGGGGTCGCGGAGGTCGCGGTGATCGGGGTGCCCCATCCGTATTGGATTGAGGCGGTCACAGCCGTGGTGGTCCCGAAGGCCGGATCCCGGCTCACGGAAGAGGAGCTGATCGCCTTCTGTCGGGAACGCCTGGCGGGATTCAAGGTGCCGAAATTCGTCGTGATCACCGAGGCATTGCCGAAAAACCCCAGCGGGAAGATTTTGAAGCGGCAATTGCGGGATGTCTATCAACACCTCGGCGAGCGGCCGGTATCCTGATCCTGTGGACCACCCCACCCCTCAGCTCTGGTGTGGTGTATAATAGTGAATGAGAAATTCCGGCGGGCGGGTGATCGGGTGGCGACGGGGATGCGGGATCTGTTTGAGGTCGTGCCGGAGAACCTATTCTCCCTTTTGGCGGCGCGCCATCGCGCCGTTTATTTTCGCGCGTTGATGGTGCTGCGGGAGTGCTATCAAAGGGAGCTGACGTTTAGCCGGGGGGATTTGGTGACTTATCTGATCAGCCGGATGGAGCGGGATCTCGTCGATTGGTCGGAGGAAGAGGAGGCGGCCGACGACGCCACCGAGGGCCGGCGGGAGAGCTCTTCTGCCGAGCAGCGGACACCAGCGGCAGTGGGGGCCGAAGGTCCGCTCACCTTGGACCTGCTCCTCGTCCGGGAAGATGAACCGGAACCCGGGTCTTTGTCCGGGCGGGCCCACGCCCTTGTGCGCCGCCTCATCGAGACAGGTTGGTTGTACGCCATCACCGACAGCGATGGGTTTGGGGAGACATTGGTGGTGCCGCGGTACGCGAGCATCCTGCTGGATGCCCTGCACGCCGTGGTGGAGCCGGCCCAGCAGCGCCACAACGCCCTGGTGTATTCGATTTATTCCAACCTGCGCACCGCCAACGACGAGCGGGATGAGTTCATGTTGCAGGCGTTGCAATCGGCCCATGATGCGACCATCGCCTTGCGTGAGAACCTGAGGACCCTTCTTCACAATATTCACACCTACTACCAAAATCTCCATCTGCGGGAGGACGTTCGGGAACTGTTGGCCGAGCACTTCGATAGCTATCAGTTGTCCGTGGCCATCGCCGCCTATCACCCCTTGAAAACTTTTGACAGCGTGTACCGCTTTCGTCCCCGGATCTTGCAAATCCTGCGGGACTGGCTGGGGTTGCCGAGTCTCCTGCAACAGATGGCAGCCGCCCTCAAGCAACAGCGGGACGATCTGGACGATACCGCGGCCCGGGGGGAAGTCGTGCGTCTCATCCATTTTATCAGCGATACGTTCGAATCGATGGACGATCTGTTGCGGGAGATCGACCACCGCAACACGGCGTACAACCGGGCGTCGGTGGAACGGTTGCAGTATCTTCTCAACAGCGACAGAGACATCAAGGGCAAGTTGGTGCAACTGTTGCGCTCTCTTCCCCCGTGGCACAGTCAGGTCGGTTCCGCGCAGTTGGAGGCGATGCGGGAACTTCCCCTTTACGAGGTCCACTACCTGGATCCCGAAGCCCTGTACTCGGAACCCGTGCGGCGGGAGCGCGGCCAACCCCAACCTTTGCGCCGGCCGAGTGGCGCGGAGGACGCGGCGTTTGAGCAGGAGGCCCGGGAGCTGATGGAACGGGCGAATGCCCTGTTTTCCCAGCAGCGGATCGCGGAGTTTATTCTCTCCCAGATGGACGAACGGGGGAGGTTGCCCACCCCGGTCATGCGGTTGGACGAGTGGGATGATTTCATCCGAACGATCGTCGCCGTGGTGCGGGGGGACGAGCCGGAGATGCCGTATGTGATCGAATGGGATGAAGCCTCGCGGTCGGTGGTGGTGGGGCCGTACCGGATCCCGCTTCTCACCTTCCTGCGGAAGGAGGGAGCCGAGTGGATTGGCCGAACCAATACCTCGCCCTGACGGACGCCGAGAAAGAGGAATTCGCCCGGGTGATCAGCCTCTTGTTTGAACGCACCTTTCTCGTTCGGGAGGAGTGGGACGGGAAACAGCGCCGGCTGGTGGGCAATCGAGATTATCGCTTTGTGGAGCGCCACCTGGAATTGTTCCATGAGTATTTGAAAGCCGGCGGTTTTGAGTTACAGCTCGACGGGCGCCTCGGGGTCATGGCCCTGCACAACCGTTTCGGGCGCAATCGCATCAAGGTGGACAAATACACCACCTATCTGTTGTACACGCTGCGCTTGCTGTACGAAGAAAATATGGAAAGGGTATCCACGCGCCGGGAAGTGGTGGTGTCCCTGCAGGAGATTCTCGCCAAATGGTTCGCTTTAGGTCTCATGGACCGGCGGCCACCCTCCCAGCACATCGGACAAGCTTTAAGTCGGTTGCGGCGGCTCCATGTGTTGGCCCGGGTGGAGGGTTCCCCCCAGGACTTGGATAGCAGGTGGATGATTTATCCAAGTATTGTGCGCGCCGTCCCCGATGAACGCATCAACCATTTGTACGAACAGATGCAAAAGGCGGAGCTGTGGCCGGCTTCTGGGGATTCGGGCGCCGGGGAGAACGGTGGCGCCGCGAAGCCGGTTCACCGTGAGCCCCCCGGGGAAGAAGAGGTGGGGGACGGGGACGGAGACGCTTGGGACAGCGAAGCCGGGGAGGAATCCTGGGACGACGCCTCGGAGGGGGAGGGTGACGCGTGAAACTGTTGCGGCGGATGCTTTTGGTGAACTGGCATTATTTTGTTCACGAGATGATCGAGTTTGCTCCGGTGACTTTTCTTACCGGGAAAAACGCCGCGGGCAAATCCACCATCCTCGATGCTTTGCAACTGGTGGTGCTGGGGGACACCAGCGGTCATTATTTTAACAAAGCGGCCAACGACAACGCCAAGAGGACCCTGCGGGGGTATCTGTGGGGGGAGATCGCCGAGGAGAACGAGCGGGTGGTGGCGCTCCGGTCCGGACAATTTTCCTCCTATATCGTGTTGGAGTTTACCGAGGAACGGGGCCGCCGCCCGATCTGTTTCGGGGTGGTCTTCGATTGTGCGCCGGATGGCAGCTATGAGTGGCGGTTTTTCTCCTTGGCCGATTCCCTGCCGGATTTCCACTTCATCCGGGACGGTGTGCCTCTCGACATCAGGGGACTCCGGGCCTGGGGACAGCAGCAAAAGCAGCGCTTTGAGGTGTACGAGAGCAACAAGCGGTATCAAGAGGTCTTTCGCGCCCGCATGGGGAACTTGAAGGACACATTCTTCCGGTTGTTTCGCAAAGCGGTGCCCTTTCAACCGATCATGAATATCGCCGAATTTATTTCGGAGTTTGTGTGCGATGTGAAACACGAGTTGGACATCGCCGACATGCGGGAAAATATTCGCCATTATCGCCGCATGGAGGATGAGCTGCGCCTGGTTCAGGCCCGGGTGGAGGCCCTGGAGGAGATGCGGGAGACCTTTCGGGGGATCGATGCCACCCGGCAAAAGATCCGCACATACGAATATCTGCTCGACCGAGCCCAGTGGGCCGAGGCCGAAGGATCACTGGAGAGGTTGCGGACGGCGCGGGAGGAGCGGGAGCGAGAGCTCAAGGACGTGGATGCAAAGCTTCAAGAGGAAACGGCGGCCCGGAACCGCGCCCAGACCCGGCGGGATGAACTGATCGAGGAGAAGGCGAATTCCGATGTGTATCAACGCCAGCAACTTCTCCAGCAGCGGAAGAAGAGTTTGGAAGTGCAGTTTGAGTCGATTCGCGGGGACGGCGAGCGCCAGGACCGGATGCTGGGCGATCACGGAGCCCGGTGGCGGGCGGTGGCCCAGGGATTGTCAGAGGCGGAGGGGTGGTTCGAAGAGGTGCGGCCGGTGGACGGGGAGAGCCCCTGGCCGCCAAGGGGCGGTGGTGGAGCCGAAGGGGAGGAACCGGAGCGGCGCCTGTGGGGGAGTGCCCCCTTTTATGGGCAGGCCCGCCGGGCCCTGGGGGCGGCCCTCGGCCGCTGGCCCGCCCCCTCTGGCTGGCGGGGGCACGGACTCTTGGATGATCCCCTTCCTTCCGTCGATGCGGAGGCCGCTGCAGAAGCGGCGGAACATTTTCAAGAGGCCTCCCGACTTTTGCAACAAGCCCGAGGAGTGATGCAGGAGTCTGTTCAGGGGTGGGGCGAGGAGGCGCAGACCCTCCAGCGGGCGATCCGGGAACTGGAACAGGGAATCAAACAGTACGACCCCAAGGTCCTCCAGCTGAAGCAGCTTCTCGCCGAGGGGTTGGAGAAAGAAGGACTTCCGGCTGACGTGCACATTTTCGCCGACCTGCTCGAGGTGCGGGACCCGAGCTGGCAAGTGGCCATCGAGGGATATCTGTACACCCAGCGCTTTTACCTGATCGTGGCCCCCGAAGCTTTTACTCCGGCGCTGCGGCTGTACGACCGGCTGAAGGGCGAACGCCGTCTCTTTGGCGTGGGGCTCGTGGACATTGAGAAGGTGATGCGGGAAGCCCCGGAGCGTAGACCGGGATCTTTGGCCGAAGAAATTGAAACGGATCACCCGCTCGCCCGGGCATATGCCGATTTTCTGTTGGGCCGGGTGATGAAGTGCGATCATGTGGATGAGCTGCGCCAGCACCGGACCGCCATCACCCGGGATGGGATGCTCTATCAGAACTACGTCGCTCGCCAGCTTGATCCCAGCCGCTGGGCGACGCTGTACATCGGCAAGAGGGCCATTCAGCAACAGTTGGAGCAAAAGCGCCAGCGCTTTAGCCGGGTGGAGACGTGGCTCGGCGCGTTCCGGCTCCGGTTGGCGAAGGTGGAGCAGTGGGCGGTCGAACCGGTGCCCACACGTTCGGAGCTGGAGGGGCTCGCGGAGTTTGAGAGGCGGTTGCCGGAGCTCCCGCAGCTTCGGGAGGATTACCGCCGGGTGCTGGACGAATTTGGGGGGCTTGACCTGTTGGTTCTCGCGCGTATCGAAGAGGCCATCGCCCGGTGTGAAGACGAGCTCAAACGCCGGGAACAAGAGTTGGAGCGGCTGCGGGATCGCCGGGGCCGGCTGTCGGAACAGCGGGAACGGCTGCTGAACGAAGAGATCCCCCGGGCGGAGAAAGATTTGGAGGAGCGGCGACAATGGGTGTTGTCTCAGTACGATCCGGATTTTCGCAATGAAGTTGGAGAGCCGCGTTTTCAGCAGGAGTGGAAACGACTGGGCTCGGCCGAGACGATCCGGGCGAACTTCGGGCGGCAACTCAATGTGGAGAAAAATCGCGCCGAGGAAGCCCGCCAGGTGCTGTTGCGCCAGCGGGAGGCCTACAATCGACAGTACGGCGCCGGTTTCGACATTCAGCGGCCGGACAATGAGGCTTACGACAAGGAACTGACTTGGCTCAAGGCCACCCAGCTCACCGAATACGCGCAGCAGATCCAGGAGGCCAAGGAACGGGCGCAAATCCAGTTCCAGGAGGATTTTATCAATAAACTCCGGAGCAACATCGAGACGGTGGAGCAGCAGATCCGGGATTTGAACCACGCCCTGCGGGACATCTCCTTCGGCGGTCGGGAGCGATATCAGTTTCGAATCTCCCCCAACCCTGAGTACGAGAGATTTTACCGGATGATCATGGACGAATTGCTCATGGAAGGGAGGAGTCTGTTCACTCAAGCCTTCCTCGATAAACACGGGGACACTCTCGAGGAGTTGTTCAGGCAAATCGTCGATGTGGATGAACGCGACCCCGGGGTTCAGGCCGAGTTGGAGAAGCACCTGAAGACGTTCACCGACTATCGCACGTATCTCGACTTTGACCTGATCGTTCGGGATGAAGAAGGCCGGGAGTCGCGGCTCTCTCGGGTCATCGCCAAAAAGTCCGGCGGTGAGACCCAAACTCCGTTTTACATCGCGGTGCTGGCGTCCTTTGCCCAAATGTACCGGGTATACCAACCCGGGTTCGATAACACCCTCCGCCTCATGGCCTTTGACGAGGCGTACAGCAAAATGGACCACCAGCGGATTCGGGACAGTATTCGGCTGGTTCGGGATCTCAATCTCCAGGTGGTTCTGGCGGCGCCGACGGAGAAAATCGCGGATATCGTGCCCTGGGTCGATCGGACCATCGTCGTGCAGCGCATCAAATCCGAAACTCGGGTGGTGCTGTTTGAACCCGTGGCGGAGGAGGGCATGCGGGCATGAACCTGGGAAGGGAGGGGGCGGCCCCCTGGATGCCCCGGGAAGAGTCCACGGTGAAGATTTTGGATGCGCTTCTTAAAAAATATGAGAGCAGTCAGGCCCTGGTGAAAGGCTCGTCCCGCCGGCGGCCCCAGGTCAGCCCCTCCGAGAGCGTGGTGCCGGGGTATGTGAGCGGAGGGATGGATCCCGAAGTCCGGAAGCGGTTTCACGGGGAGTTGGCCCGGCTGGAACAAGAGGGCGTTGTCAGCCTGCGCTGGGTGCGCTTTGAAGAGGGCAACGTGCTTGATCGGGTGTATTTGGAGTGGGAGGGGGTGGACCGGGCGTACGCCTGCTTGGGCCGCGCGCCTGTCAGGGAGGAGTCGGCGGCCTTGGCCGAAGAGATGGAGGATTGGCTGGACGGGCTGGCTCCGACGGGAGCATGGGCTTGGGTGGAGCGCTGGGTGGAGGATGTGGTGGATGCCGCCCGGGGTCGGGGAAGGGTGGGACCGCGGCTGGTGCCCGGGGACCCCGAGGAACGCCGGCGTCTGCTGAACGCCATCGAGGGTTTGATCCGGGAGGGCGGGGAGTCCCTACCGGTGCGGCTCTTCTCCAAACGCTATCTCGGGAACAGCAAAGTTTTCGAACAGCAGGTTCAAGGCCGCCTGATCGGACTCTTGCAACGTTATGCCGTCCCGTCCTGGGGGGCGGACCCGGACATGTACAGCGAACCGGCCGATCTGTTGCGGGAAGTGGGGATTGAAGTGACCCACGATTGGGTGGCTTTCTGCGGTCCCATCCGGTTTCGGTTTCGGCAGGCAGTGGCGACGCAGGACAAGTGGGGAGGGCCGGGCGGTCAGGGGGGCGCCTGGGTCGATGCCGGAGCTTTGCCCCACGGTTTGGCCATCGACGCGGCGGACGTGGACAGGTTGGAGTTCGAAAGGGCATCCTGTACCCGCATTGTTTCCATCGAGAATAAGGCCAATTACCGCGCTTATCTGCGGTCGGAACGGCGGGAGGGGGAGCTGGTCCTGTACCTCGGCGGCTTTGCCAGTCCGGGCCAGCGCCGGTTTTTGCGCCGGCTTCGGGCGTGGTGGGAGGGCCGAGGGGAGTCTCCACCCCCCTTCGACCACTGGGGAGATCTGGATTATGGTGGCATTTTGATTCTTCAGCATTTGCGGGAGACCTGCTGGCCCGAGGCGGCGCCCTGGAGGATGGACCCGGAGATCTTGTGCCAATATGCGGATCGCCTGGAACCCTATGATTCCACTTACAGGGCGAAGCTGGAAAGGTTGCTGGAGCAAGAGCGGTATCGGTGGGCCTGGCCCTTGGTCCGAGTCTTGCTGGAGAAGGGGGGCACTTTGGAGCAGGAGGCGACCCTGGTGTGAGCCTGCTCCCTGTGGTGACGTCGGATATCCGCCTGGGCTTCGGGAGTTCCGTGGGGCGGCCCTGGCCCCGCCCGCCCGAAGGTCCCCCATGCGATGGGCTGGCTGTTCCGAACCATTGGGCGGCCCCGGGCAAAGACATGGACGATGTTCAGTCCAGAATCCACGGCGATCAAATCCGCGCCGTACCCCGGGCGGATTCGTCCTTTGCCCGGAAGGCGGAGGACCCGGGCCGCGTGGGCGGTGGACAGGGAGATGGATTTCTCCGTCATCGAGGCCGGCTGGGCCGGGCGGCCGGGGAAGCCGTCCATTGTCCGCGATCAGATTCAAATTCTGCCGATCAGGGATTGGCGTTGGGAGAGGCTGGGGATTTTATGCGCGGGGCGCCAATCGTCCAGTTCCAGTTGCACCTTTTTCGTGCCGTTCCACTCGTTGATTTGCACCCGTCCGACCAAGTGGACAGCCCGCACTCCCTGGGCCAGGAACCGAATGTCGTCCCCCCTTCGCCAAGCCAGGGCAGTGACGGGGTGTTCGGGGTTTCCGATTCGGAGTCTCAGGTGGGCTGCCGAGGCTCCCACGGTCCGGGACTCGAGGAGGGGGGCGGACCGGACAAATAGTTTGGGCGCCGGATTGCCGAGACCGTGGGGCTCCAGGGTCGCCAGGGACTCGGCCAGGGGGAGATCGATCTTCTCCAGGTTGATTTCGGCGTCGCACAAAATCCGGGGGCGAAGGTCCTCGGCGGTGAGCCGGGAGGCGGCCACTTCAGCAAACCGGCGGCGCAAATCTTCCACCCGCTTGGCCGGGAGCGAGAAACCGGCGGCCATGGTGTGGCCCCCAAAGCGATCAAAAAGGTCGGCGATTTCCTTCAGACCGCTGTACAGATCGAACCCCGGGATGCTTCGGGCGGATCCTTTGGCCGTATCCCCGTCCAGGGCGATGACGAGGGTCGGGCGGTAATACTGCTCCACCATTCTCGAAGCCACGATCCCGATGACGCCGGGGTTCCAGCCTTCGCCGGCCAGGACCAGGGAGGGCTGTGCCCGCCATTCCGGGTGCCGGTCGATTTCCTCCGAGGCGACGGCGGCGATCTCGTCGCAAAGCCGCTGCCGTTCCCGATTAAGCGTTTCCAACTGCTCGGTCCACTTCTGGGCTTCTTCGGGGTCGGCGGTGGTGAGAAGCCGGAAGGCGGCGTTCGCCGTCTCCATGCGCCCGGCCGCATTTAGCCGGGGGCCGAGTTGAAAGCCGAGGTGGCCGGAGGTCAGGGGGCGCCCGTCAAGTCCCGCGGATTTGATCAGAGCCGCCAGCCCCGGCCGCTGGGGGTTTTGCAACTGTTTCAGGCCAAAGTGAACGAGGATGCGATTTTCCCCCAGAAGCGGGACGAGGTCCGCCACGGTGGCAATGGCCACAAGGTCCAGGAATTCCTCGGGAACCCGCCCCAACAAACCCTGGACCATTTTAAACGCGATCCCCGCCCCGCAGAGGTTTGTGTCGGAGTACGGACACCCGGGTTGCTTCGGGTTGACCACGGCCAGGGCCCTGGGGAGTTCCGCCGGCGGTTGGTGATGGTCGGTGATGATCAGGTCCACCCCGAGGCTGCGGGCGGTTTCGGCCTGGCGGAGGGCCGTGATCCCGGTGTCCACGGTGATGATGAGTCGCACTCCCCGGGCGTACAGCTCCCGTATGGCTTCTTCATGAAGGCCGTATCCTTCTTGAAATCGGTCGGGTATGTAGGCCTGTACCCGGGCGCCGAGCTCGCGGAGTGCCAGGTACAGGATGGAAGTGGCACAGACCCCGTCGCAGTCGTAGTCCCCGTACACGGCGATGGACTCTCGGTTTGCCAGGGCCTCTCGGATACGGGCCAGGGCGGGGAGCATTCCTTTCATCTTCGCCGGGTCTTCGAGGTCTTCGAGGCGCGGGTTCAGGAACCGCCCGGCTTCCTCCCCGGTTCGGATGTTGCGCGCGGCGAGGATACGCGCCATAAATGAAGAGAAGCCCTCCCGCTGTAATGTGGCGACAGCGCCGGGGTCGGCGGGGGCTGCGATCCATCGTTTCAATGTCGATCCCTTCTCTCTGCGAGCCTATGGAGATTCCAAACCTACGGTAAAGGATTTGAGCACATCATGCAAGGGACGGGCATTGAATTTCCCCCGCTGGTCGAGGGGGTATTTTTGCGTCGACTGAATCGCTTTGAAGCGCAAGTCGAGGTGGAGGGCGTGACGGTCCGGGTGCACGTGCCGAGCCCCGGTCGGCTGACCACGGCGGTTGCCCCGGGGATGCCGTGTTTTCTGGCGTCGACGCCCGGCGCCGGGCGAAAGCTGCCTTATCGCCTGTTTATGACCCGGCCTGAGGGTCACTGGGTGGTCATTGACTCGCTGGTGGCCAATCGGATGATCAAACAGATGCTGAACCGGGAGGGGCTGCCCGGGCTCTCGGCCGGTCGAATCCGCCAGTGGCGTCCTGAACCCCGATGGGGGCATGGGCGGTTTGATTTTGAGGTGATCGATGAGGAAGGTATGCGACATTTGATTGAAGTGAAGTCTGTGAATGACGCCGAGGATGGGGTGGCGCGGTTTCCGGATGCCCCCACGGTCCGGGGAGCCCGGCACCTTCGCGAACTGGTGGAATTGCAACGCTTGGGGGCCGGGCGGGGGTGGGCGCTGTTTGTGGTGCTGCGGGAGGATGCGGAGGACTTTGCGCCTCACCGGGCCATCGACCCGGCTTTTGCCGAGGCGCTGGGGGACGCCGCAAGGGCCGGGGTGGAGGTGTGGGCGATCTGGAGCGACATCGGGCCCAAGGGGATGTGGTTGAAAGGTTGGACGCCCTGGCGGCCCGGGTAGGGAGGGGGGTGGGGTTCGAAACGGTGCTGCGTTCCGGAGGGCCCCGTCCCGGGGATCGCAACGGTCAGTGTGCGGCTGTTCTCCGGGTGAAGGTCCGGAGTACCGCCCCGGCGGCCAAGAGCAGGACGAGGCTGTAGGCGATCATCACGGCCAGCAGTCCCAGGTTGTTCGCCAGGGCGGTGGCCGCGGGCGGGCCCACGGCCAGGCCCAGGGAGTAGGCGGTATTGACGATGCCGAAGGCCACCCCATATCCGCCGGAGCCAAACGTGCGGTCGGCCGCCGCTGTCATCATGGGCATGCAGGGAATCATCATGATCCCCCCGGCGATGCCGAAGATGGTGAGGGTCGTGACGGCGGCGGCGACGGTGGGCGCGAGGGCGACGGCGGGGGAGAGGATGGCGGCAAACAGAGTCCCCGCCAGAATCATGGAGCGGTGGTCCCGGCGGTCGGCCAGCCACCCGAGAAGAGGCTGCACCGCGGTGTATGCGGCGCTCATGATTCCGAAGGCGATTCCCACCCCGGCCATGTCGAGGCCGAAACGGGCGTGCAGATCGCCGGGCAACAGCGGTTCCAGAATTCCGTAACCGAAGGCGGCCACGGTGATGATAACGGCTCCCAGGCGGATTTCGGGAACACTCAGGACCACCCGGGTGGGCGGCGCCTCTTCCCCGGCGATCCCTTTACCCTTTGGCAGGGCGAAGACGGCGAAAAAGAGGACGGCCGCCGCGGCGGCAATGACGTAAAAAGGGGCGGAACGGCCAAACCAGCCGGCCACGGTGCCCCCGAAGACCGGGCCGACGATGGTGCCGAGGTTCGTCCCCGTCATGGCGATAGAAAGGTATCGCCCCCGCCACTCCGGGGGTGCCACATCGGTCACCAGAGCCGGGCCCGCGCTCCAGATTGCCGCCGCCGCCAGTCCCTGAAGCAGGCGGCTGAGGATCAGCGGCCACACCGAGGCGCTCCAGGCGAAAGCCAGGGTGGTGACCACGAGTCCGGCGAGGCCGAGGAGGAGCACCGGGCGCCGCCCCCAGCGGTCGGCCAGGAGGCCAAAGGGTACTCCTCCGGCCAGCAACCCGGCGGAGTAGGTGGCGAATACAGCGCCCAGGGCCCAACCCGGGGCACCGATTTCGGCCAGGTACAGGGGCACGATGGGGACGATGGCCCCGTAGACGACAGTGTCAAGGAACACGGAAGCCGCCACAATCAACAGGGCGGTCCATTTCATGGTATGACCTCCAGAAGTACAGGATGGACGATGGGTCTGAGGTGAGCGTGTCATGAACCCCGTTCGGCCGCATAGGCCGCGTATTGGCGCTCAAAAGGCCAGCACGATCATAATGGAAAAACGAGTTTTTTTGCAACGGCGGCGAATCGGCGGAGAGGAGAGGCCCCGGCCGGGCGCGGGAATGCTGTGATTATTCTAATCTGCAATATTGCTCCTCTACTTGAATAAGATCTGGAAATCTGGTAATTTAGTTATGCACCAATGTTTGTCATCCCTTTGTGGCCTGAGGTTCAACCAATCCAAAAAAAGGGGGAGCGGGCTCTTGCGCGTCGAATACCGATATACATACCAAACAACGCCGGAGGAGTTGTGGTCGATTCTGAATGATCCCGATGTGTTAAAGCGTCGGCTCCCGGGATGCAAACGGTTGGAGGAAGTGGGAGAAGGGAAGTACACCTCGGAGCTGGGGCTCGATGTGGGGCCTGTCAAAGGCACGTTTACTGGAGAGGTGGAGGTGCGGGATCCCCATCCGCCGCAAGAGTACAAGCTGCATGTCAAAGGGAGCGGAAAGCCTGGGGGAATCGATGCCCTGGCCCAAATCCGCCTGGAGCAACAGGACGGGAACACGATCTTGATATGCTCCGCCGATGCCCATGTCACGGGAATCATGGCTTCGGTGGGCCAGCGCATCATGGGTGGGGTGGCGAAGTTGTTATTGGGGCAGTTTTTCAAAGGTGTCGATCAGGAGATTAAGCGGGCACAGTCATAGGATCAACTGTGTGAGGAGGGGCTAGGATGGCGGCGACCAAAACGGTGGTAAGCCTCAAAGTGAACGGCGTGGAACGCACGGCAGAGGTGGAGCCCCGGCTGTTGTTGGTGCATCTTCTCCGGGATGTGCTGGGGCTGACGGGGACTCACATTGGCTGTGATACCAGCCAATGCGGGGTGTGCACGGTGCTCATAGACGGCCGGGCGGTCAAGTCCTGCACAGTGCTGGCTGTTCAGGCCGACGGCCACGAAATCACCACGGTGGAAGGCTTGGCCCAGGAGGGTCAGCTTCACCCGGTGCAGGAAGGGTTTTGGGAGAAGCACGGTCTCCAGTGTGGGTATTGCACCCCCGGGGCGATGATGACGGCGGTGGAGATTTTGAGGCAAAATCCCAATCCCACCGATGAGGAGATTCGCGAAGGTCTGGAAGGAGTCATCTGTCGGTGCACGGGATACGAGAATATCGTCCGCGCGGTCAAATATGCCGCTGAGCGGATGCGGGGTTAAGGAGGGACGGGCTATGGCGAGCGTGTTCGGCACAGCGATCAAACGGCGGGAAGACCCGAGGCTCATTACCGGCAACGGTCGGTACACGGATGACGTGCAGCTGCCCGGTATGTTGTATGCGGCGATCTTGCGCAGCCCCCATGCCCATGCGAAGATTCGCCGGCTGGATGTGGAGAAGGCCAAGCGGGCCCCCGGGGTGGTGGCGGTGTTCACCGGTGGGGATGTGGCCGGAAAAGTGGCGCCGATTCCCACGGCGTGGCTCCCTCCGGGTTCGGACATCAAGACCACGGCCCATCCGGCCCTGGCGGTGGAAAAGGTGCGTTATGTCGGGGACGGCGTGGCGATGGTGGTGGCCGAGAGCCGCTACGCGGCCCGGGATGCCCTGGAGTTGATCGAGGTCGACTACGAGGTTTTGCCGGCGGTGGTGGATGCGGAGAAGGCGATGGAAGAAGGGGCGCCAGTGTTGCACGACGACGCGCCCGGGAACGTGGCGTTCCACTGGCAGGCGGGGGAAGATCCGGCGGCGGAATTCGAAGGGGCCGATGTGGTGGTGCGCCATCGGTTTCGCCAACAGCGGCTGATTCCGAACGCGATGGAGCCGCGTTCGGCGGTGGCTCAATATAACGCCGGAAGCGGTGAGATGACCATGTGGCTCACTTCCCAAAACCCGCACATTCACCGTTTTCTTTTGTCGAATATTCTAGGTATTCCGGAACATAAGCTGCGGGTTGTCGCGGTGGATGTGGGAGGGGGATTCGGCAGTAAGATTGCCTGTTATGCCGATGAGGCTTTAGTGGGTTTTGCGGCGCGCGAATTGGGGCGGCCGGTGAAATGGACCGAAGATCGCCGGGAGAATTTTCTCGTTACGACCCATGGCCGGGATGAGGTCATCTACGCCGAGTTGGCCGGCAAGCGGGACGGAACCATGGTGGGACTTCGGATTCGCATGGTGGCGAACATGGGGGCTTACCTGTCCACGGCGGCGCCGGGGGTGCCGACGATCCTCTTTGGATTGATCACGGTGGGGCCGTACCGGATCGCCAAGGCGCATGTCGACGTGTTCGGGGTCTTTACGAACACCACGCCGACGGATGCGTACCGAGGGGCGGGGAGGCCCGAGGCCACCTATGTGATCGAGCGGATGGCCGACCTGTTTGCCAAAGAGATTGGAAAAGATCCGGTGGAGATTCGGAAGAAGAATTTCATTCCGTCAGATGCGTTTCCTTACACGACGGCTCTAGGGCTGCAATATGACAGCGGGGACTACGAGGGAACCCTGCGAAGAGCCATGGATATGCTCAATTACGAAGAGTTCCGGAAGGAGCAAGAGAGACTCCGGGCTCAGGGCCGGTACGTCGGCCTCGGATGGTCGACCTATGTCGAGATTTGCGGACTCGGGCCGTCACAGGTGGCCGGCGCTGTGGGATTCCAGGGCGGTCTGTGGGAGAGCGCCACGGTGCGGGTGCACCCAGGCGGCAAAGTGACGGTGTTCACCGGCGCCTCGCCCCACGGTCAAGGGGAAGAGACCACCTTTGCCCAGATTGTGGCAGATCGGTTTGGAATTCCGGTGGAAGATGTGGAGGTGGTTCACGGCGACACCGACCGGATCTCCATGGGGTGGGGAACCTACGGATCCCGGACAACGCCGGTGGGGGGCAGCGCCATTGCCGTGGCCGCTGACCGGGTGCTGGAAAAGGCCCGGAAGATCGCCGCACATATGCTCGAAGTGTCCGAAGAGGATGTTGAATTTGCAGATGGAACTTTTCAGGTGAAAGGGGTGCCCAGCCGTCAGGTGAAATTCCAGGACGTGGTTCTTCAAGCTCACCTGGCGTGGAACCTCCCGCCCGGGGTGGAGCCGGGCCTTGAGGCCCAAGCGTTTTATGATCCGGTGAATTTCTGCTATCCCTTTGGCGCCCATGCCTGTGTCGTGGAAGTGGACCCGGAAACGGGGAAGATTGAGATTCTCCGCTACGTGGCGGTGGATGATTGCGGGCCGGTGATCAATCCGATGATCGTCGAAGGCCAGGTGCACGGCGGGATCGTACAGGGAGTGGGCCAGGCACTGTGGGAAGGGGCGGTGTACGACGAGCAGGGGCAGCTGGTGACGGGCTCTTTCATGGACTACGCAATGCCCAAAGCGAAATTCTTCCCGGCCTTTGAGACCGCCCACACCGTCACGCCCGCTCCGCATAATCCCCTCGGGGTCAAAGGGATCGGAGAAACGGGCACCATCGCCGCAACGCCTGCCGTGGTCAACGCGGTGGTCGATGCTCTGGCGCCTTTCGGAGTCACCGACCTGGAGATGCCGTTGACGCCGGAGAAGATCTGGAAGGTCATCCATGGGAGGGAAGCCTGATGATTCCAGCAGCTTTTGCGTACGAACGGGCGCGATCGGTTCGGGAAGCAGTGCAATTGCTGGAAGCCCATCAAGGGGAGGCGAAGGTCCTCTCCGGGGGGCACAGCCTGATTCCGCTGTTGAAACTGCGGCTCACCTCTCCCGGGGTGCTGATCGATATCGGTGGTATCTCCGAACTCCGCGGTATCTCGGTGGAAGGAAGCCGGGTGGTGGTGGGAGCTTTAACGACTCACTATGAGGTGGCGTCGAGCGATATCGTTCGCGACAAGTTGCCGGTGCTTGCGGAAGCCGCAAAGCAGATAGGGGATCTCCAGGTACGAAACCGGGGCACAGTGGGGGGCAACATCGCCCATGCCGATCCGGCCTCAGATCTGCCTGCGGTGGCGCTGGCCTTGGATGCCACGGTCACGATCGAGGGTCCGAGCGGACGAAGTGAGGTGCCGGTGGCGGACTTTATTCTCGGCCCCCTGCTCACGTCTCTCGGGGCAAGCGACGTGGTGGTGTCCGTGGCCTTCCCAATCCCCCAGGGTTCTTGGAAGGGTGCGTACGAGAAATATCCCCACCCGGCCTCTGGTTATGCGGTGGCGGGGGTGGCGGCGGTTCTCGGAGTGGAGAACGGTGCAATCCGCGACGCACGGGTAGGGATAACCGGAGTGGCGGATACGCCGTACCGAGCCCGGGAGGTGGAAGCAGCCTTGATCGGCCAGCCCGCCGGGGAGGAGACGGTGCGCCGGGCCGCAGAACGGGCTGATGCCGAGGGCAGTTTTTCCGGAGACCTCTTTGCATCGGAGGATTACCGCCGGCATCTGAGCCGGGTCTACACCCGAAAGGCTTTGCTGCGGTGTCTCCCCTGATTTTGGCCCTTGAAAATCCTGCAAGAGGCCATTTGACGGGCGGGATAAACGTAGTATAATAGATCAAACTGTTCAATAAGTCGGTGGAAACAGAAGTGCGTGCGGGAAGGGAGGGATCCTGGTTACCTCTCAACTTGTAACCAGGGGATGATCTGCGCAGTCCATTTACCGATTTGGAGGCCGTCCGGTCGGCTCTTCGCCGGGAAGGGTATATTGCCGATCATTCCCTTGCCGTCGCGGTGTTTTTGACCTTGCGGCTGGAGCGGCCTCTTTTTCTCGAGGGAGAACCGGGGGTGGGCAAGACGGAGGTGGCGAAGGTGATCGCCGCAGCCGTCGGCCGCCCCCTTGTCCGCCTTCAGTGCTACGAAGGGATCGACCGGGAGAGCGCCCTGTACGAATGGGATTTTCCTCGCCAGATGCTCCACATCCGTCTGGCGGAGGCGGCCGGGATGCCCGGTGGTGGGCAGGGGGAGACGGAGAAAGTTTGGAGAGAACGACTCGAAGGGGAGCTTTTTTCCCGTCGCTTCTTGTTGCGACGGCCGTTACTCGCGGCCGTGGATTCCCAAGGGCCCGCGCCTGTTTTGTTGATCGATGAGGTGGACCGGAGCGATGAGGAATTTGAGGCGTTTCTTTTGGAACTGCTCGGGGAGTTTCAAGTGACGATCCCGGAGATTGGTACTCTAAGGGCCGAGGAGAAGCCGGTGGTCATTCTCACGTCCAATCGGACCCGGGAAATTCACGATGCGTTGAAGCGTCGTTGCTTGTATCATTGGATCGATTATCCGGATTTTTCGAAGGAGTTGGAGATCCTGCGTCTCAAGGTGCCCGGGGTTCCCCGGGAGTTGGCGATTCGGATCTGTCAATTCGTCCAGCGGCTACGCCGGGAACCCCTCTATAAAAGGCCCGGGGTGGCGGAGACGATCCATTGGGCCGAGGCGCTTTCCGCCCTGGGAGCCCGGTCATTGGATCCCAAAGTCGTGGAAGAGACCCTCGGGTGTTTGGTGAAATACCGGGATGACGTGGAAGTTCTCACCGCGGTGCGAGAAGATCGGCCCTATTTTGCAGATCTGCTTGGCGAGATCGAGGCGATGCCGGGATGAGCACGGAGAGAGGGGATCATCTGCTCTCGGAGCGGGCGCTGCTTGCGAGCGGGAATCGGATCCTTGCCAACTGTGCGGCGTTTTTTCGGGGGCTGCGGCGAATGGGGATTCCCGTGAGCGCAGAACAAGAGGCGCTTGCCGTTGAGGCCTTGGCCTGTCTCCCACCGGGGGACGAAACGGCGATCCGGGAGGGTTGGCGGGCGATCTTGGCCCACAATCCGACGGAGCGGCAATGGTTTGACATCGCTTGGCGGCAGTTTGTCCTGATGCTGGTCGGGGTCCGGGAACCCCTCGTTGCCACCCAGACGCTCATGGCGAGTGTCGCAAGGCTGCGGGCGTCTTGGCGGAACCCCCCGCAGGTGATCTGGCTGGGGGCCGGTCGCGACGACTCCGAACCATCGCAGTCCGAGGCGCAGGTCCCCCTCGTGGTGCGGGGCGGCCGGAGTGCCGAGGAAACGCTGCGCGATCGGGATGCCGCCCGGCTGACGCCTGAGGAACTGCGGCAATTGGAAAGGGTGGATTTGGCTCCTCTGTGGCGGTCCAGCCGAAGGGAGCGAACCGGGCGAAAGGGGCGGCACTGGGATCCGTCGGCTACCCTCCGGAGTGCCGCCCGGTACGGGGAGTGTTTGGAACTCAAACGCCGCCGGCGGATGGTGCGCAGGCGACGATCTGTCTGGGTCTGTGATATCAGTGGCTCGATGGAGCCCTACAGCCGGATGGTGCTGCGGTTCGTGCACGCGGTGGCCAGGGCGGGAAATCCGGTGGAACTCTTTGTTTGCAGTACCCGCTTGACTCGGTTGACTCCGGCTTTAGCGTTGCGAGACGCGGATCGAGCCTTGGCGGAAATGATCGGCGGGGCGCCGGATTGGTCGGGAGGCACCCGGCTGGCGGCCGGACTGCGGCGATTGCGCTTGGAATGGGGTCGGCGGCTCTTGCCGGGGTCCGTTCTGATATTGGTGACCGATGGTCTTGAGGCGGAAGATCCGGAGGCGCTTGGCGTGGAGGTGCGGAGACTGCGGGGGCTTGCAAGCCGCACTATATGGCTCAACCCGGCCAGATCGGATCCCGACTACGAGCCCACCGCCCGAGGTGGGGTGCGGTTGGCGGGTGCGGTGGATCACCACTGGCCGGGCTACAGTTGGCGTAATTTTGAAGAGGCGTGGGAACGCCTAGGCGACCTGGAAAAACCATCTGCTGCGGGAGGAAAACGCGATGCGGGATCTCGAAGATATCTTTGAGGCCGGGTTGGCGGAATCTGAAGCCGGACGCCCGGTGGCCATAGCGCTGGTGGCCGGGGTAGAAGGGTCCGCCTATCTCCACGCCGGGGCGAGGAGGTGGGTGCGATCCGGGGCACTTCAGGTGGGGGCTCTATGATCGGGCCGGGGGATGTAGAACGCCGGGTGGGCGCGGTGATCTTAGCGGCCGGTCTGTCCACCCGCATGGGGAGGCCGAAGTGTTGGCTGCCGCTGGGAGGAAGGCCGCTTTTTTTGTACAGCGTGGAAGCCGCGGTTCGGGCGGGTCTTCACCCGGTGATTCTCGTGGGGAGCGAAGACCCGCGGCCGTTCCGCGAGGTGGTCAAAGATCGGACTGTGGAGGTGGTGCCCAACCCGGAACGCCATCGAGGGATGTCCACGTCATTGATTCGAGGTCTGGACCAGCTACAGGGACGCGCGCAGGCCGTCATGATCCTACTCGCTGACCAACCGTTGGTGACGGAATCGCTGATTTCGGCGTTGCTTCAGGAATACCAGATGGGGTATAAGGCTGGGGTGCGCATTGTTCGCCCGACTTTTGAGGGATTGCCCGGCCACCCGGTTCTGATCGATGAAGAACTTTTTGCTGAGATGATGGCGATCACCGGGGACGAAGGCGGCCGGTCCGTTCTCGCCCGTCACCGGGACCGCATGAAGATGGTGCCCTGGGGGGATGAACGGGCGGGTTTGGATATCGATACGCCCCATGCCTATCAGCAGCTGCTGAAGACGTTTCTGCCGGTTCAACAAGGTTGCGGCGACCATTCCCGTTCGCAAGGAAAACGGGTCGATCCCGAACCGCCCTCGACCAGGGCCCAATAGATCGATTCCGGCGGTTTATCATAGAAAGAAAGTGGGGGAACACCCATGGAACCCTTGATTTGTCTGGATGATTCGGTAGGCACCGGCCGGCTGGTGGACCGGTTCGGACGGGTTCACGATTATCTGCGCATTTCCGTCACCGACCGCTGCAATCTTCGCTGCCTGTACTGTATGCCCGCGCATGGGGTTCAATTCATGGAATCCCGGCGGTTGATGACCTACGAAGAGATCGTCACCGTGGTGCGTGTGGCGGCCCGCCTCGGGGTCAAGCGGCTGCGGATCACCGGGGGGGAACCCTTGGTCCGGCCGGACATCGACCGCTTGATTGAAGCCCTCGGAGCGATTCCGGGGATTGAAGACATGGCCATGACCACCAATGCCCTTCTTCTGGCCGGCCGTGCCGAACGGCTGTTCCGGGCGGGGCTCCGGCGGATCAACATCAGCATCGATTCATTAAAACCGGACCGCTTTGCCAAAATTACCCGGGGTGGGGATCTCGCCAGGGTGTTGCGCGGGCTGGAGGAGGCGGAGCGGGTGGGCATGGCTCCCATCAAGATCAACGTGGTCCTGATGAAGGGCCTGAACGAAGAGGAAATTGACGATTTTCTGCGCCTTTCGGTGGAAAAACCGTATGTGGTGCGGTTTATCGAATATATGCCCATCGGGCACGAAGATGAGACATGGAAGGAAGCGTACCTGCCCTTGAACCGGGTGTTGGAACGCGCTGCGGAGTTGGGGTATGAGATCGAGCCGACGGCCGTGCCGGGAAACGGCCCCGCGGAAAATTGGCGCATTCGGGGCGGGGCGGGGGCTTTCGGACTCATTCATCCAGTGAGTGCACATTTTTGCTCAGCCTGTAACCGACTACGCTTGACCGCGGACGGCTATCTAAAACCGTGCCTGTATTGGCAGGAAGAACTGAACGTCCGACGCTGTAACGGCGACGAAGCAGCCTTAGAGGCCATGTTTTACCGAGCTCTGGACATTAAGCCAGAGCGTCACGAGATGGCGGAAGCCTTGGAAGGGAAGGAACGCAGCCATCTGCCCACTGTCCGCCGCATGTCCCAGATCGGGGGGTGACCTTCAGAAGTCCGTTGCGGCGCCAATTGAGGGATGCGGTTGGAATGCGCGGCGGCGGTTGCCATACATGATCGTCTCTCCGCCGGGTGATCCTAACCGATAGCGGTCGGTCAAGACCGGATCCATCGCGAGGGAGGGACCCGGCGTGGAGGACACACCCAAGACCGGCCGCCGACCCGGAGCGGTGCGGTCGGATATCCCGGTCCAATCGATGAGCTCGGCCGAGAAGGCGGAGGAAGACATCGAGGAAGGCATGGACCGGATGATGAACGAGGGCGGCGGCGTCGTGGAACACTACCACGAGAATGCCCCGGTACACCGCAACGATCTGGTGGATGTGGAAGACGAGAACCCCGGCATGACCTGACGGCCGGGGTTCTTTTCGTGAGCGGGTCCAACTCACCCGGGCGGGCGGCATGGCTCTTGTCCATATTGTTATCACGCCGTGGGACCGCAAGATGAAAGAGCACAAAGGCGACGACACCCGGTTGACAAGGCGGCCCCGGGATAGTAGCATATGTCTTGGTAATGAGAATCATTATCACTTTTTTAGTATCATTCCAAGATGCGAAGGGGGATTGAGATGAAGTCCGCGTATTCCGTCATTGCGGTCACCCTGGCCGGCGTCCTCGCGGCGGCAGGGTGCGGGTCCCAGGGGCCGACGGTCTCCAACGGGCCGGAAGCCGTTCAAACCGAGGAGCAGTCGCTGCAATCGAACCTGAAGAACATGCTGGAGACGGCCGGTCAACTGAAACAAGCCCTCGCCGGGGGCCAGGAGGCGCAGATTCGCTCTCTGGTGGGAAAACTCGACGACCAGTGGGAGTCGTTTGAAGACCATCTCCGCAAAAAGGATCCGGTCCAGTACGCCAACATCGAAAAGTATTTGAATCCCCTCGCGGCGGGTGTGAAGGCGAGTTCCCTCGATGTGCAGACCCTGACCGCGTTCAATGACGGTTTGATCCAGGCGTTGAACGAATGTTTGGCCGCCGTGGAAAGCCAAACGTTGGGTGCCGGGGGGGCGAACAATCCGAAACTTCAGGCCGCGGCCAAGCAGTATCACGACTATGTGGTGCAACAAAGCGAGTCATTGGTCGAGTATACTTCCCGATTCGTCGACGCCGTCCTGGCCGGGGATGTGAACAAAGCGAAATCGCTGTATGCCCCCGCCCGGGTGTATTATGAACGCATCGAACCGATCGCGGAAAGCCTCGGGGATCTGGATGCCAAGATCGACGCGAGGGAAAACGATGTCCCCAAGGAGGAATGGGGCGGTTTTCACGAAATCGAAAAAGCGCTGTGGGTGAACGGGTCCGTACAAGACCAGGGGCCGTATGCGCGACAATTGCTGTCGAATGTCACAGAGCTCCATAAAACGGTGCAGACGTTGACCATTCAACCGGCGGAGGTCGTGGCGGGAGCGGTGGAACTGCTCAATGAGGCCGCCTCTTCAAAAATCACCGGGGAGGAGGAGCGGTATTCCCATACCGATCTGGTCGATTTGTCTGCCAATGTGGAGGGCGCCGAAGCCGCGTTCAATGCCGTGAAACCGGTCCTTCAACAAAAGGATGCGAATCTGGCTGCCAAGATCGAGCAGCGATTCCAGGATGCGAAACATGTGCTGGATGCCTACCGCACCGGGGACGGGTTCCGGTCTTATGCAGAGTTGAAGACAGAAGATACCAAGAATATCAGCCAGGCCATCAACAGCATTGCAGAACCTCTCTCCCAACTGGCCAAGATCTTGGAATGAACAGGAAGGAAAGGGTTGAGCCATGGAATCGAAGCATCCGGATGGTGGGATCCGTCGAGAAGGCGCTGACACGGATTTCCTCCACAAGAAAATGAGTCGGAGAGAGGTGCTGCGGCTGTCGGCCGCCGCCGGGTTCGGGTTGGTTCTCGGAATGGGGAGTTTGAGCCTGTTGCGTCCGGGAGAAGTTCCCGAGGGAGGGGCGGCGGCCGGCGCGGGTGCGGGCGGGATCGGCGGGGGGGATGTCATCGAATTCTATGGTCCTCATCAGGCGGGGATCGCCACGCCCCAACAGGATCATCTGGTATTGGCGTCCTTTGACGTCACGGGTTCCGGGCGCAACGATCTGCGCGATTTGTTGCGCCTCTGGTCTTCGTATGCGGCGCGGATGTGCCGGGGGGAACGGGTTGGGGCGGACCCGGCGAATCGGTATCTTCCGCCGGACGACAATGGGGAGGCGGTGGGCTTGGCGCCGGGCAAACTCACGATCACCTTCGGACTTGGCCCCACGCTCTTTCGGAAAGACGGCGTGGACCGCTTTGGTCTGGCCGGCCAACAGCCCGAGCCGTTGCGAGAGATCCCGCCGATGCCCAGGGATGACCTGCGTCCGGAGTGGTGCGGCGGAGATTTGTGCATTCAGGCTTGCTCCGACGATCCCCAGGTGGCTTTTCACGCAATCCGGCATCTGGCCCGGGCGGCCGCGGGAGCGGCGGCGGTCCGCTGGGTCCAACAGGGTTTCCTCCGCAAACCTTCGAATGCGGCGGGAGAGGCCGGGACGCCCCGCAATTTGTTCGGGTTTAAGGATGGTACCGGCAATGTCGATATCGCCGATCCGGGAGAGATGAACCGGCACATTTGGGTCAATGGAACCGATCAGCCGTCCTGGATGCGGGGCGGGACCTATCTGGCCGTCCGGAGGATTCGCATGCTCATCGAGGTGTGGGACCGGTCGTCCCTGACGGACCAGGAGAAGACCATGGGCAGGAAAAAAGACAGCGGAGCGCCCTTCGGAGGCCAAGACGAATTTTCCCCGGTGAACCCCGCCCTTCTGCCGGCGACATCCCATGTGCGGCTGGCGCGCGGCGACGGGAGCGTCAAGATGTTGCGCCGGAGTTACTCCTACCTGCACGGGATCGACGGGAAGACGGGCTCCCTCGATGCGGGTCTGGTGTTCATGGCTTTCCAAAGGGATCTGCAGAAGCAATTTGTTCCCGTTTTGGAGAGGTTGGCCGCCCAAGACGCGCTGAATGAGTACATTTCCCATATCGGAAGTGCCGTTTTCGCTTGCCCGCCCGGCGCGCGACCGGGGGGGTACGTCGGGGAAACGTTGCTTGGCTGAAGTCGGATTCTTAATGTTTCCGACCGTTGCGCCCTCTCCCCGGGCATGGTATAGTGATCATTGAATCGTGCAAATTGTCCATCGCATGGTTGGAGAGGGAGTTGAAACTCCATCTTTTTTCGGTTTCTAATTGAGAATCATTCTCAAGAACGACTTCGGCCACGGAATGCAAGGGGCCGTATTCCGGAGCCTTTTCCAATAGAGAAGAGAGGTGCGCTAACGTGATCAAAAAAGTTCTCCTGGCGATATGCCTTCTTTTCGCCCTTGTCGTTCTCCCGGCCCTTCAGGTGGGGGCTGCTCCGGCAGACGATATGAAGCAGGCAGAAGTGTGGGTCGGCCAAGCGTTGGATCGGGTCAAGCAAGGAGATCTGGAAGGGGCGGGAGAAAGTTATCGTCAATTTACGGAAGCGTGGATGGCCAAGGAAGACGGGGTGCGGGAGACCTCCCGCGAGGCGTACAAAGACATTGAGGACGCCATGGGACAAGTGCAGCTCGCCCTCGCCCAAGGAAAACCCGATCAAGTGGAGCACGCCCTGACCGCCCTTCAGGATACATTGCGCAAATTTATTGAAGGCGGATACCCGGCCGGTCCATCTCGTTCCGCCGGCGGAAAAGCCACCGTGGCCACCCTGGTGGAGCTCCTGCAACAGGCCCAGGAGCAAATCCGTGAAGGCCAAATCGCTGAAGCGGCCGAAACCGTCGATCGCGTGCAGATGTCGTGGCTTGACGTAGAAGGGTTGATCGTGGCCAAGTCCCCCGACATCTACGGGCCGATGGAACAGGATATGGTCACCGCGAAAGCTCTCCTGACCAAGAATCCCCCCGATGTGGAGCACGCCCGGACGGTCATCGAACGCATGGAGAACCGGCTTGCACCGCTTTCGGGCACCACCTCCTACACCTTTTTTGACGCCGCCCTGATCCTACTGCGGGAGGGACTGGAGGCGATGCTCGTGGTCGTCGCCCTCCTGGCGTTTTTGCGCCGGTCCGGTCATCCGGACAAACAGGCGTGGGTCTGGACCGGTGTCGCGGGGGGCATCGCGGTCAGCATTTTGCTGGCTGTGCTCGTCCAGATCCTTTTCACCAGCGGCACCTTCGGCGACAACAACGCCCTGATCGGCGGGTGGACCGCCCTGTTGGCCGCCGTGATGCTGCTGTACGTCAGCTACTGGCTGCACAGCAACGCCAATATTGTAAAATGGCAGCAGTACATTCGGGAGAAAACGGGCCGCGCCCTGGCCCGGGGCAGTCTCGTCTCTCTCGCTCTGTTGTCGTTTCTGGCCGTCTTTCGGGAGGGGACCGAAACGGTGCTCTTTTACATCGGCATGGCGCCCTCGATCGGCATCGGCGGCCTTCTGCTCGGGCTGGCAACGGGAACCGGCCTGTTGCTGATACTGGGCGGCCTCATGTTTGTCGCGGGCCTGCGCATCCCCGTGCGACCCTTTTTCCTGATTTCGAGTGTCCTGGTGTTCTATCTCTGCTATAAGTTTGTCGGCGTGGGTATCAACCATCTCCAGGCGGCGGGGGTGATGCCCGCCACACCGGGAACGTACCTGCCGAGTATTGAGGTTTTGGGTATGTACCCGACCTGGCAAACCACCGTCCCGCAACTGGTGCTGCTGCTTGCCGCCGCGGGATGGTTGATCTGGACGCGGATCAACGATCAGCGCCTCCGCCGGGATGTTTCCGCGGAACATTGAAACCGCGGTGGGGATCGCTATCATCAATTCTGTCGGTAGCTTGGGTGGGTTGGCGGAGCCGTATATCATTGGCGCGGTCAACGCCTCCACAGGTTCGGTGGCGAGTGGAGTCTCTTTTCTTGCCGCCCGTCTCTTGGCGGGAATGATCCTTGTCCTGCTTTTGCCCTATCGCCGGTCTGTTTCTAGCCGTTTGGGATAAACGGGTTGGCTGAAGACACGGGCCGCGGGCGGTTGCCTGCGGCCCTTGGCATTTATAAAGCGATTGACAATTTTCTTAGGAAATTTGTATGATGAGAAGTGAAGTATGTATCGGAACAATGTTCCGTATTATAGAACACCGTCGGGCACGGACGGGAAGGGGGATGGCGGTGGACCAAAGTGGAAAACAAGCGGCGACGTTCGGCGCCCTGCGGGAGGAACTGCGGACCGCCTTCGGGCGGGACGCCGTGACGGCCAGAGCCTTTGCGGGAACACCAGACGGGCCGCCGGCGGATCTGGATGAATTGCGGCCCCGGGATGAACGGGAGGCGGCGGAGATCGTTCGCTGGGCGGCGGACAGAGGGGTGCAACTCTTGCCCCTTGGGGCGGGGACCCAGTGGATTCCGAGTCTGCAGGAGGGCGCGGAGCCGCTTGTCGTATCTGCTGCTGCCATGTCCGGTGTTGTGGAGTACGATCCCGGAGATTTGGTCATGGTCGTTCGGTCCGGAACACCGCTGGCTGAAATAGAGCGGGTCGCGGGGGAACACGGGCAATGGCTGCCCGTCGATCCCCTGGTGAGCGAAAGGGCCACCTTGGGGGGCGTCATCGGTACCGCGGCGGCGGGGCCGCATCGCCTCGGTTACGGACCTCTGCGGGACTGGGTCATCGGGCTCCGAGCGGTGACCGCAGACGGACCGATCCGGGCAGGCGGCAAAGTAGTGAAGAATGTGGCCGGGTATGACGTGACGAAGCTTTTTATCGGATCCCAGGGCAGCCTCGGTCTCGTAACCGAGGCGGCGATCAAACTTCGCCCCCTTCCGCCGGAGCGGCGGCTTCTCGCTTTCAAGGCCCCGGATGTCGAACCATTGCAATCCTTCGCCCGGGAGTTGATGGACCGGTCCTGGAGTCTATCTGCGGCGGAGTGGATCAACCCGGCCTTGGCGGCGGCCTGCGGTCTGCCCAAGGAATGGTTCGCCCTTCTCGGCACGGATGACTTATCGAAGTCGGCCCAGGGCGCGGTGGAGGGGTGGCGCCGGCTGGCGAGGGAACATGGTTTGGAAGAGATTGGGGCATGGGCGGGCCGGGACGCGGACGATCTTTGGAGTCGCTATCGTAACGCTTTGGGCGGCACCCCGGCTTTGCGGGTGCGATGGGTGATGTGGCCAAGCCAGGTTCCCGGAACGGCGTTGCACCTTCACGTCGGACGCGTTGGGGGAAAGGTGGAGGATGGCCCCGGAACGGCCGGCGGGCTCGCGAGTTCTTTGCGCGAAGAAGCGACCGATCGTTTGTTCGTGTCCGGAGGACTCGGTACCGGAGAGGTCCGGGCGGCCTGGATCTTGGGGGACGCTGTCCCTGAGGAGGCCGGCCATCACATCCTTGCTCGGATCGCGGCGGTGACTGAGGCGGTGCGATCGGACATGGGGCGGGTGCGGGTGGAACGCGTGCCCTTTGCGTGGAGAAAATCGCTCCTCGGGACCCTCGGATCCGCCGCGGAGTCCCCACTTAGCCGCCGGGTGAAGGAAGTCCTGGATCCTGGAAACGTCTTTGTCTCCGCAGATTTTATGGGAGGTGTATGATTGATGCCGTCGTCAGGGGCAGAGTCGGCCCGGGAGGATTACTCCCCAGGGCCTGCGGCGGGGCAGTCCGGCTCCTTGGAGGGGACCACCGCTTTTCGATGGGACGATCCGCCGGACCCAGATAAATATTCCGTGTGCGTTCATTGCGGACTTTGTTTGGAAGCATGTCCAACGTATCAAGAGCTGGGCATCGAGAACCAATCTCCCCGGGGGCGGGTGTACCTCATCCGGGCGGCCTCCGAAGGGCGGCTTCCCCTGGACGAGGCATTGATCGACCCGGTTTTCCGGTGCCTCGACTGCCGGGCTTGCGAATCGGTCTGCCCGTCGGGGGTTCAGGTCGGGACGCTGATCGAACAAGCCCGGGGGCAGGTGTTCGCCGCCCGGCCGGCCCAGGGCTGGCAGGGTTTTATTCAACGCTTGTTTTTGCAACGGATTTTTCCGCGCCCAAAGCGCCTGCGCAGGTTGGCCCGGATTGGCCGATTTTATCAGCGAACCGGCCTGGCCCGCCTCGCCCGGAGCACCGGGGTTCTGAATCTTTTTCCGCCTCACTTGAGGGAGATGGAGGCGGCCCTTCCGCAGATTCCCGCCACCAGCTCCAGAGAGCTGCTCCCGGCCCAGGTGCCCGCGCAGCGGCAACGCCGGGGACGAGTTGCCCTGGTCACCGGCTGTGTGATGGACGTCCTGTTCACCGACACCAATTTGGCCACGGCCCGGGTGCTGGCCCGAAACGGCTACGAGGTGAGGGTGCCCGAGGGGCAGGTTTGCTGCGGCGCCCTGCAGGTGCACGCCGGGGATCGGGAGACAGCCAAAGCCATGGCCAAGCAGAACATCGATGCGTTTCTGGCCGAAGACGTCGATGCGGTGATCATCAATGCAGCGGGCTGTGGTGCGGCGATGAAAGAATACGGGGAACTTTTGCGCAGCGACCCGGCCTACCGTGAGAAGGCGGAGCGATTCAGCCGCAAAGTCAAAGATGTCGCGGAGTTTCTCGCCGAAGTGGGGTTCGATCCTCCCAAGGGCAGGGTGGAAATGACGGTCACTTACCACGATGCCTGCCATCTGAGCCACGCCCAGGGAGTTCGCCAGCAGCCCCGGGACATTCTCGCCTCGATTCCGGGTCTGCGCGTCGTGGAGATGCCCGATTCGGACCGCTGCTGCGGGAGCGCGGGAATCTACAATCTCACCCACCCGGAGATCGCCAGTCCCTTGCTCGATCGGAAAATGGCCGACGTCCCCGAAAAGGCCGAGGCGATTGTCATGGGCAATCCCGGGTGCATGATGCAAATCCGGGCGGGTGTCCAGAGGACAGGGGTGCCGCGCAAGGTGCTGCACACCGTGGATATCCTCGATGCGGCCTACCAAGCGGAGGAGGAGACGCGATGAGCACGGCGCGGGAGAAATTGGTGGAGGAACTGGCGCGGATCGTCGGCCCGAAGAGTGTCATCTCAGACAGGCACCAGCTCATGGCCTACGAGTGTGACGGCTATACCATCCAGCGGGGCCTGCCCGCCGCGGTGGTGTTTCCGGCAGACACGGACCAAGTGGCGGCGGTGGTGAAATATCTCCATCGGGAGAAGATCCCGTTTGTACCGAGGGGTGCGGGCACCGGGCTCAGTGGCGGGGCGATCCCGCTGCACGGCGAGGTGGTGGTGAATCTGGTCCGCATGAATCGGATTCTCCACATCGATTACGAAAACCGCTACGCCGTGGTTCAGCCCGGGGTGGTGAACCGCCGGTTGTCCCAGGTGGTGGGCGCCCGGGGTTACTACTATGCCCCCGACCCGTCGAGCCAGCAGGCCTGCACCTTGGGAGGGAACATCGGCGAAAACGCCGGGGGACCTCATTGTCTCAAATACGGGGTGACGACCAACCATGTTCTTGCCCTGGAGTGGGTGCTTCCGGACGGGCAGGTGGTGATGGTCGGCGGGCCGAACGGTGACGATGTCGGCTACGATCTGCGGGGGTTGTTCATCGGCACGGAGGGGACCCTCGGAATCGTGACCCGGATCTGGGTGAGGCTGCTAAAAAAACAGGTCGGGGTCAAGACGATCCTGGCGCTGTTCGATCGGGTGGAAGACGCCAGCCGGGCAGTCTCCGGGATCATCGCGAAAGGGATCCTGCCCGGGGCTTTGGAAATGATGGACCGGCTGGCCATGCGGGCGGTGGAGGCCGGAGCGTATCCGGTGGGGTATCCCGAGGACATCGAAGCCGTTTTGCTCCTTGAGCTGGACGGCGCGGCGGAAGGTCTGGAGGATCAGGCCGAAGATGCCGTGAAGGTGTGCAAAGAGCACGGGGTGCGGGACGTCCGGGTGGCGGCCAGTGAACCGGAGCGGACCCTTTGGTGGAACAATCGGAAAACAGCATTTGGGGCGATGGGGAACATCTCCCCGGATTATCTCGTGCAGGATGGAGTGATTCCCAGATCCACCCTTCCCGATGTCCTTGCCCGAATCGCCGAGATCAGTAAAGATTCCGGCCTGCGCATCGCCAACGTGTTTCACGCCGGGGACGGCAATCTCCATCCATTGGTGCTCTTTGACTCCGGGGTGCCGGGAGAGACCCAACGGGCGGTGGAGACGGGCTCCCGGGTCCTTCAGGTCTGCGCCGATGTGGGAGGGTCGATCACCGGCGAGCACGGGGTGGGGCTCGAAAAAATGTACGACATGGAGAAAATTTTTAGCCCTGCGGACATCGAATACCAACTCAAGATCCGGGGAATCTGGAATGCAGAAGAACTGTGCAACCCGGGGAAACTCTTTCCGCGGCCCGCCAAATGTATCGATGCGAAGGCCGTTGCGGCCGGGAGGGGGTGAGGCAGGCACGGAGATCGGATTGACGGGGCCGGGCCGGCCCCCTCCACCCGACAAGATTATCTACAGTGGGTGAAAAAGAGAGAAAATTGCAGGTAAGGAGGGGTCTGGTTGAGTCCTTGGCATCAAGTGTATTATCCCGTAGGGGGAAGCCTTTGGTTGTCCGCCCTGGTGGCGGTCATCCCCATCGCCTTCTTCTTCTGGGCGCTGGCCGTGCGCCGGATGAAAGGCCATGTGGCGGGGCTGTTGACACTGCTACTCGCCGTGATTCTCGCCATCATTGTCAACGGCATGCC
This sequence comes from Kyrpidia tusciae DSM 2912, assembly GCF_000092905.1. GTDB lineage: Bacteria > Bacillota > Bacilli > Kyrpidiales > Kyrpidiaceae > Kyrpidia > Kyrpidia tusciae. The sequence continues at coordinate 2,642,017 of NC_014098.1, read as the reverse complement.
GGTTCCCATGGCCGTCTCCACGGCGATCTACGGGATGTTGAGTGGACTGTGGCCGATCGGTTGGATCGTGTTTACCGCCGTATTTTTGTATAACATTACAGAAGAATCCGGGTATTTTCGCGTCATTCGCGACTCGATCACCGGGCTCACCGGAGACCGGCGGATGCAGGCCTTGTTGATCGCATTTTCGTTTAGTGCATTCATGGAAGGTTCGGCGGGGTTTGGGACGCCGGTGGCCATCGCCGCCGCCATTCTGGCGGGTCTTGGGTTTAACCCGTTGTACGCTGCGGGGATATGCTTGGTCGCGAACAGTGCGCCAGTGGCCTTTGGCGCCATCGGGATTCCCATTACCACCGCCGCCCAGGTCACAGGGATGGATGCCCACACGATCAGCCAGGTGGTGGGGCGTCAGCTTCCGATTCTTTCCCTGTTTCTACCTTTTTGGCTGGTGCTCATCATGAGCGGGTGGAAACGGACCATCGAGGTGTTGCCGGCGATTCTCATCTCCGGCGGTTCCTTTGCCATCACGCAATTTTTGGTCTCCAATTTTGTGGGACCGGAGCTACCGGACATCGCTTCCGCTTTTGTCAGCTTGATCGCTCTGGCCCTGTTCCTCCGGGTGTGGCGCCCGAAGGAAGAATTTCATTTTGCCGATGAAAAGGCCGATGCTATTGTCAACCAAGCGGCGGCGGCCCGGCAGCAGCACAGTTCCGGGGACATGGTTCGGGCCTGGGCGCCCTGGGTGATTCTCACCGTGATGATTATTATCTGGTCTTTGCCCGCCTTTAAATCGGCCGTCGCCGGGACCACGATTGCGGTGAATTGGCCCTGGCTGAACAAACTGGTAGTCTCGGTTCCTCCTGTAGCTGCAAAAAACACCCCCATGGCGGCGGTGTGGAAGTTCGACTGGCTGGGAGCCACGGGGACGTCGATTCTGATCGCCTCGATTCTGTCGATGTTTGTGGTGCGCATGTCGGTGGGGACTTGGTTTAAGGTGCTCGTTCGCACCTTCCGGCAGTTGTTGTGGCCGTTGGTCACCATCGCCGCGGTGCTGGGGTTCGGCCACGTAACGAATTACTCCTCCATGAGCGCCACCATCGCTTTGGCCCTGGCCGGAACCGGCGTACTGTTTCCGCTTTTCTCGCCGATTCTCGGTTGGCTGGGCGTCTTTCTCACCGGTAGTGACACGTCGTCGAATGTGTTGTTTGGCAACCTGCAGAAGATTACTGCCGAGCAGTTGGGACTCAATCCGTACCTGATGGTGGGGGCGAACAGTTCCGGGGGGGTGACCGGCAAAATGATCTCTCCCCAGTCCATCGCCGTGGGGGCTTCGGCGACGGGGTTGGCCGGCCGGGAAGGCGAGATTTATCGATTCACCCTTAAACATAGTATACTGTTTGTGTTGATCGTTTCGGTGATTACAACGATCGAGGCCTACGTGTTCCCGGGATTGATCCCCAAGTAGGGCGCGTCTCGGCACCCGGGGAACATCCGGGCAATAGTCTAGCGAGGTATGGTGATGGAGATGGCCTCTTCGGGCGAGGATACGGTAAAATCGGTGGATCGGGCGTTGGTGATCCTGGAGCGGGTGAGTCGATACAAAGAAGGGGTCGGCATTACCGAGTTGGCCGCCGAGGTGTCGATGTACAAAAGTACTGTGCACCGGTTGTTGACAACCTTGGCCCGACGGGGATACGTGGAACAGGATCCGGAGACCGGGAGGTATAAACTGGGGTATGCCGTTCTAGATATGGCCTCTCGGTTGTTGGGCAGCCTTGACTTGCGCCGCGAAGCCCGGCCGTATCTCGAGGAGTTGGCCGATTACTCCCACGAAGTGGTCCATCTCGTGGTGCTCGATCACGGGGAAGTGGTCTATATCGAAAAGGTGGAGGGCGATGAAACGATCCGCATGCACTCCCGGGTCGGCGCCCGGGCGCCGGTGCATTGCACGGGGGTCGGGAAGGCCATCCTCGCGTATCTCCCAGAGGAGGACGTGAAGTCCATCGTCGAGCGGCACGGGCTTCCCGCCCATACGCCCCACACGATCACCCGGTGGCCGGACCTGCGGGACGAGCTGCAGCGGGTGAAGGAACGGGGTGTGGCGATGGACCTCGAAGAAAACGAGCTCGGCATCATCTGTGTGGCTGCCCCGATCTGGGATCATACAGGTCGGGTGTGTGCCTCCCTGAGCATCTCCGCTCCCAAGATGCGCATGCCCGAGGAGAGAATCAAAGATTTGGTAGAGCGGGTGCGCCGGGCGGGGCTCGCCATCTCCGCTCGGCTGGGTTTTCCCTCGGCGGTGGCGTCGCGATAATCTGGCGGATCCTCTATAATAGACGGTGGAATGCCGCGGGGCGCTCACTTATGAGGAAGAAGGGAATTCGAGGATGGATCGATTCACAGAAAGTATGTATACCTTGATTGTCGAGACGTCCACCAATCTGCCCGATGATGTGCGCCGGGCTATTGCCCGGGCCAAGCTGACGGAGGAGATGGGGACCCGGGCGTCTCTGGCTTTGTCCACCATCGGGGAGAACATCATCATGGCCCAGGACGACCAGGCGCCGATCTGCCAAGATACCGGGATGCCGACATTTTTCGTCCGCTGCCCGGTGGGAGCCAACCAGATCGAGATGGCTCGCCAGATCCGGGAGGCGGTGGCGGCGGCCACGCGAGAGGGCAAACTTCGCCCGAATTCGGTGGACTCGGTCACGGGCAACAATAGCGGGAACAACCTCGGCCCCGGGACTCCGGTGATTCATTTTGAGCAGTGGGAAAAGGATGAGATCGAGGTCAAACTGCTCCTGAAAGGCGGCGGCTGCGAAAACAAGAACATCCAATACAGCCTGCCGACGGAGCTGGAGGGCCTTGGCCGGGCGAGCCGAGATTTGGACGGGGTGCGAAAATGCATCCTCCATGCGGTATACCAAGCCCAGGGGCAAGGATGCAGCGCCGGGTTCCTCGGGGTGGCCATCGGCGGCGACCGCACCACGGGGTACGAGGCGGCAAAAGAGCAGCTCCTGCGCCGGGTGGATGACGTGAATCCCGACCCCCGCCTGGCGGAATTGGAAGCGTATATTATGGAGAATGCCAACCGTTTGGACATCGGCACCATGGGCTTCGGCGGTCGGGTGACGCTGCTCGGGTGCAAAATCGGCGCGATCAACCGCCTTCCGGCGAGCTTTTTCGTGTCTGTCGCCTACAACTGTTGGGCGTTCCGGCGCCTCGGGGTGATCATCGACCCGGCTACCGGCGGGATCACCCAGTGGCTGTACAGGGACGGAGGGGAGCTGCCGGAACTCGGGGCTGCGGAAGGAATCGCGGGTTCCGAAGGCAGTCGTCGGGTGGTTTTGCGGGCGCCGGTCAGTGAAGAACAGATTCGGGAGCTGAAGGTCGGCGATGTGGTGATTATTGACGGACTTATCCACACTGGCCGGGACGCCCTGCATAAATACCTGATGGACCACGACAGCCCGGTGGACCTGCGAGGCGGAATTCTTTACCACTGCGGCCCGGTTATGCTCCAGGACGACGAGGGCGAATGGCATGTAAAAGCCGCCGGACCCACCACCAGCAGCCGGGAAGAGCCGTACCAGGCGGACATCATCAAGAAGTTCGGGATCCGGGCGGTGATCGGCAAAGGGGGCATGGGGCCGAAGACCCTGGCCGCTCTGAAGGAATTCGGGGCGGTGTACCTGAATGCCATCGGCGGGGCGGCCCAATACTATGCGAGATGCGTCAAAAAGGTCGAGGGGGTCGATTTCCTGGAATTCGGCATTCCCGAAGCGATGTGGCACCTCCAGGTGGAGGGATTCGCGGCCATCGTGACCATGGACGCCCACGGCAACAGCCTCCACGCCGAGGTGCAGCAACGGTCCCTGGCGAAGCTGGCCGAATTTGCCGATCCGGTATTCGTATGATGTTCGGCGAGAGGCGATTTTCAGGGTCCGGAAGGGATGCCGGGCCCTTTCTTGTGGGGGGACGAGGATGAGGGTGGCCAGGGCTTTGACCATCGCCGGTTCGGATAGCGGAGGCGGGGCGGGGATTCAAGCAGATCTAAAAACCTTTCAGATGCTCGGGGTATACGGGATGACGGCCATTACGGCGATCACGGTACAAAACACAAAAGGGGTGTTTGGATCCCATCTTGTGCCGCCTGAATTGGTGGCTGCCCAGATCGATGCTGTGGTGCGGGACATCGGCACGGATGCGGCAAAGACCGGGATGTTGGCAACGGCGGAGATTATCGAAGCGGTGGCGGCCAAGATCCGGGAATTGGGCATCGCTCCCCTGGTGGTGGACCCGGTCATGGTGGCCAAAGGTGGGGCGCCACTTTTGGAAGAGGACGCCCGTTCGACGTTAATTCGCGAACTGTTTCCTTTGGCGACGGTGGTGACCCCCAATATCCCCGAGGCCGAGGCGTTGACCGGGATGACAATTCGCACCCGGGACGAAATGGTGGAGGCGGCCAAACGGATTGCGGCACTAGGTCCCGGGGCGGTGGTGGTCAAAGGTGGGCATTTGGCGGGAGATCCGCTGGACATTCTGTACGACGGGCAGGCTGTGGTGGAGTTCCCCGGAGTCCGGGTTCGCACCCCGCACACCCATGGGACGGGATGCACCTTTTCGGCGGCCATTACCGCCGAGTTGGCGAAAGGGGCCTCTCTGCTCGATGCCCTGGGGACGGCCAAAGCTTTCATCTCGGCGGCCATCCGGGAAGCGCCGGGGCTGGGGGAAGGTCACGGGCCCACGAATCACTGGGCTTACAGCCGCCAACCTGCGGGTTCCGACCAACCCCGGGATGCTGCCCAGGCGTCCGAGGGTGCGGAGGGGGGCCGGGAAACGAGGTAAACGCGTTTGTGCCCTGTTGGACTATCATAGACGGCCAGAAACCTGGTATATTGAAGAGGAATCACTCCTCAGGGAAAGGCGGTGGGCGGGGTGAGATTTGTCGACGATCTTTACGCACTGTACAAAGACCAGTTGACCGGAGACGAAGACGACGCGGTGATCATCGTGTCCGGCGTTCTCCAGGAGCTGTCCCGCGCCGAACTGTTGGAGTTGGTCTCTCAATTGGATCGAGACGAACTGTTTCAGATGGTCGGCCGATATCTCGTGGACCGGCTTCGGGAGAAGATTGATCGCGAGGGCACGGGCTCGCCCACGATTCCCGAATACGGCGGAGAGGTTCATTAAGGAGGTTTTTCCGAGATGATGGGGCAGCCGAGGGGATGGCGACCTACCCGGGTACAGGCCCTTTGGATGATTGGGCTGGGGGCGTCCTGTTACGGGCTCATCTCTCCGGTCATGAAAACTGCATTCGCCCAGGGTTATACCATGGAAGGGGTAACGGCTGCTCAGTACTTCGTTGCCCTTCTTTTCTGGGTTGTGGCGGGTCTTGCAGTGCGAACCGGGACTCGGCCCACAGGGCGAGAGGTGATCCAGCTTTTCATGTTGGGTCTCATCGGTTCGGGGGGAACCACAGTTCTTTATTACCGATCTCTTGTCCATCTTCCGGCTTCCCTCGCGATCGTATTTTTGTTTCAATTCACGTGGATCACGATTTTACTGGAAATTATGTTGGAGAGAAAGTCGCTGACTGCCCGGCGGTGGCAGGCGCTGTTGATGATCCTGTTGGGGACTGGCCTTGCGGTGGGGTTGTTGCACGACCAGTGGGAAGGCGGAGTTTCGTGGATTGGTGTAGCCATGGCCCTGGGAGGCGCGGTGACGTATTCGGTCCTGTTGTACGGGACAGGGCGGATTGCAGTACAGACGTCCCCTGTGCGACGAAGCCTGTTTATGTCCTTGGGGGCCGGAGTTCCCATTCTTCTGACTACTCCGCTGGCGGCTTATTATACAGCGCCATCGCTGGCCGGGTTGTATGGCTGGGGTGTTGTTGTGGCGCTTCTCGCCCAGATCGCGCCGCCACTTTTGTTTGCTGTGGCGATCCCGGCGGTGGGCGGGGGAGCTGCCGCGGTGCTGGGATCGATGGAGCTGCCCGTGGCTGTCGTGGCGGCTGCCGTTATTTTGAAAGAGCCGGTGGGGTGGGATCGGTGGTTAGGGGTGGCACTGATCCTGGTGGGGGTCATCTGGTCCGAACGGGTAAACCGCAGAGGGCGAGAAAGCCCCGGGATATAGCGTCAAAAAGAATGTCCGGAGCTTTCTTGTTCCGCGGCTTCCGCCTCAACGGTGTGCAACACTTGATCGGCCAGACAATCCAACTCCGCCCCGTCCCGGTCGACAGGTTTTTCCCCGGATTTCCGCATCCATTCCCATAGGGCGATGCCGACTCCGGCGCCCATGAGTGCGGCGGTCCAGGTATTGCGGTTTGAACGGCGGGGCCTGAGGTTGGTCCAGAGTCGAACCACGTCGCCCACCTCCCGGCTATAGTCTACGCATTTCCACCTGGATCATCCGGGGTATTCAGTTTGGGGTTGGATGGATTCTGACCTCCAGAATTGCGAAACACGATGGGGCTTCGCACGTATTCAATGTCGCCGGTGCCTGTTCGCGCATTGATCGCCCGGGCGGCGGCAAAGAAAAAATCGGACAACCGGTTCAGATACCGCAGGACTTCGGGATTGATCTCCTCCCGTTGGCTGAGTGTTACCACCCGGCGTTCGGCCCGGCGGACCAGCACCCTGCACACGTGAAGGGCGGCAGCGGCGGGGTGCCCTCCTGGGAGGATGAACCGTTGCACCGGACGAGCTTCCGCGAGATAGGAATCGATGAGCGGTTCCAACCGGTTTATCATTTCAGCGTGTACCTTGTAGGGGCGTTTGCCCGGCAGGGCCGCGAGATCTGCTCCACAGTCGAACAATTCCTGCTGGATCTCCAAAAGATGACCGGCGAGGTCGCCGTCTCGGACGGAATCCAGGCGACTGATGGCTTCTCCGACAAAAGCGTTGGCCTCGTCCACGGTGCCGTAGGCTTCGACGCGAATATCATCCTTGTCCCGGACACCTCCGACGAGGCGGGTGCGGCCGCGGTCGCCGCTGCGGGTGTAAATGGACATGGGCAAACCTCCTTTCCCATGTTGTATCATTGGAGATGAACTTCTGTAAATCTTTCCGGGGGCCGATGGGATGGAACGAGAACGCGAGCTGGCGGTGCGAGTGGGCCAGATCCTGGTGGAGTGGTACGAAAGGCAGCATCGGGACCTCCCCTGGAGAAAAACTCGGGACCCCTATCGAATCTGGGTCTCGGAGACGATGCTTCAGCAAACCCGGGTGGAGACGGTGATCCCTTATTACGAGAGATTTCTTGAGGAATTCCCCTCGGTGCGTGATCTGGCCCAGGCGACCGAGGAGGAGGTCCTGAAACAGTGGGAGGGGCTGGGCTATTATTCCCGGGCGCAAAATCTCCTTCGCGGCGCCCAGGTGGTGATGGAGCGGTTTGGTGGTCGGGTGCCGGACGATCCCGAGGTGATTCGAGAAATTCCCGGAGTGGGGCCATACACCGCCGGGGCGATTCTGAGCATCGCTTACGGACGCGATGTACCAGCTGTTGACGGCAACGGACTGCGGGTGTTCGCGCGGATCTTTCTCGTGGACGAACCTGTGGACAAGCCGGCGGGGCGCCGAAAGATTTCCTCGCTCATGCAATCGGCCATTCCGCCGGGCTGCGGAGGTGCTCTCAATCAAGCGGTGATGGATCTCGGATCCGGCATCTGCCTGCCGAGGGCTCCAAAATGTCACGAGTGCCCTGTGCTTCGATGGTGCCGGGCGGCGGAAGAAGGAGTCTGGGCCGAGTATCCGGTTAAAACGAAAAAAAAGCCGCCGAGGCCCACCCGGGTGGCAGCGGGTCTGGCTAGCTGGCAGGGTCATGTATTTGTTCGTCGGCGTCCGGACGGAGGGCTTCTGGCAGGCTTATGGGAATTTCCGTCTGTAGAGGTGGGTCCGGGGGAATCCTGGGAGGAGGCGGCCTCCCGGGCCATGGCCGATGCGGGGCTGGCTGCCGAGGCGGTGGAGCCCCTGGCCCGGGCGGAACATGTCTTTAGCCATCTGAAATGGGATTTTCGCGTGTATCGGTGTATCGTTGAACCAGGGCGAATCTCGCAACGCCTCCCGGGGATGTTGCCGGAGATAAAGAGGGTTCCGGGGGGCGCCGGGACAGATGGGGCGCCATGGCCGGGCAACTCGGCGACCGCCTGGGTTCCGGCGGAGGCGCTGGGGCGCTTGCCTTTCCCCGCGGTCTACCGTAAAATTTGGCCCTTGCTAGAGGAGAAAGGGGTTTGGTGATGTGGACCACCTCCACTCAACCTGCTCAGGCGGTGGGCCGCCCGCCGGGCGGATCTAGGAGCCCACCGCTTTCACGTGTGGATCTTTGAGCAGCGGTGACAGTTTGCCGGCTCATGGGGCTACCTGACCCGATGCGCAAGGTGAAAGGACCAGGCTGCGGTAGAGCTGCGCGTAGCGGTCCCGCTCGGCGACCGGCGAGAACTCCCGGGCTACTCGTGCGGCGGCCCGCTGCCCGAGGGATTCCCGCCACTCGGGATCCAGCGCCAACCTCCGAGCGGAAATCGTGAATTCCTCCGCATCTCCGTACAGCAGGCCGTCTTCTCCGTGGCGGATCAAATCGCGGTTTCCCGGTACCCGGGAGGCCATCACCGCTCTCCCCGCAGCCATCGCTTCAAGGAGCGCGTGGGACAGACCTTCTGAGGAAGAGGTGTTGAGGACCACATCGGCGCATCGATAGAGATCCCCCACCTCCCGGTGGGGCACGGCGCCCAGCCACTGAAACCACGGCCTCGTTTCCGCTTCTGTTTCCACCTGCTTTAACAGATCGAGGTCAAACACCGCCCCCGCCAGGCAAAGGCGAACGGGTAAGCCTTCCCGGTAAAGCTGGGCCAAAGGTTTTAAGGCGTGTAAGGGCCGCTTGACCGGTCGAAGTCCAGCTGGGAGAAAGAAGACCACTTCTTCTTCCTGCCATCCCCACCTGGACCTGTCATACCCCCGGCCGGGAGGCACGTCGATTCCCAGGGGGATATGCACACAATGGTTCTTTAGCTCCGGGCATTGTATACAAAACCCTTGCAGGGCGTCGGCGGTGAGAAAGATGAGCTGCCGAGCCCGGCAGGCGACCTCTACAATCTTTCTGCGCTCCCGGGGCTGTTTCATCTCTTCATTGACATCCGTTCCGGTGAAGGTGATGACCATCGGTTTCTCCGGCGCGCCGAACTTTGCGACAAACGGAACGGCGGTGCGGGATGCGTTGAAAAGATGGACGATATCGCACTGCTCGATATCTTCGGTTGTCACCGAATCCAAGGTGGTCACGCGAACATGGAGGTTCACCTCGGCCAAATGCCGGCGCAGGCGATCGGAGAATACCCAGTTTCCGCCGGCCGGTGGAGACGGTACGGGCAGCACGATCAGAATACTCATTCTATCATGGAACTCCTTCCAACGTTCATGTTGTCCGAGGCCCCGCCCGGCGCCCTTTGAACCGGCGCCAGACTTTGCTATTATGGACGAGAAGTCAACCTTTGAGAGGAGACAGACGTCATTGACCCAGCCTTCGAATCACTCGTCTGACGGGGTTCCGCGAAAGTTCCGGCCGATCTTCTTTGTCATGGCCTTGGCTGCAATCTTTTGCTTTGCCCTCGTGGGGCAAAGTTTGTCAGTGGGCAACGTGCCAAGGGCCGTGGCGGCCCTTATTGCGGCTCTGGTCATTGTTGGCGTCGGTTTTATCTGGAAGGGTCGGTTGCTCCGCTAAAGGCAGTCGCACTTATTGTCGGGCATGTACTTACTTTTGTCAAGCGAGGGGATAGCATTGAGCCGATGGCGCCCAGGTTCCATGTGGCCGCCAGAGTTGCTGCGGTATTTTCGCAAGTTGGCCGAAACGGCCCTGTTGGTTTTGTTCATGATCGTCGTGTCCTGGGCATTCTTGCGAACTTTGCCTTATACAATGCCCTTTGTCATCGGCCTGGTCACCGCCGTGCTTCTGCAGCCGATCGTCAGCCTGCTGGAGAGGTGGCGGGTGCCCCGAACGGCTGCGATCCTGACGGCCATGGTCGTGATACTGGGGGTGATCTCCCTCGGACTGGTTTATGTGGTCGTCCAAATCGCCCAGGAAGTCGCGGTGTTATCGGGTCAGCTGCCGCAGATCTACGCGTCGGTGCGGGATTGGATCAGCTACCAGTTTCAATACGGCCGGGAGATCGTGCCTCCGTCCATGAGCGCTGAGATGGAAGCGATGCTCCAACATTTTACGCAACTTGGTTCGACGGAGGTCTCCCGGCTCTTGGACTACGTCCTCAGTTGGCTCCACGGATTGACGGGGCTTCCTGAGTGGATTACGGTTTTGGTGCTCGCCATCATCAGCACGTATTTTTTTCTGAGAGACCGGGAGCGGATTGCCCGTGGGCTGGTTTCCGTGTTGCCACCCAGCTGGGATCTGAAATTAACCGCGGTGTTCCGGGATGTGGCCCACGCGATGACCGGGATGGTACGGGCCCAGCTGATCCTGACGCTGATAACCATGGCCATGTCGATCATCGGCCTGTTGGTTTTTCGCGTGGAATACGCGATCACCATCGGAACGCTGATCGGTTTGACGGGACTCGTGCCCATTGTGGGATCCTTGATTGTGACAATCCCTTGGGCCGGGTGGTGTTTGATCACCGGGCAATACACCCTGGGGCTGGAGATTCTGGCGCTGCAGGGGGTGATCTCCCTGGTGCGCCACATTATCGAACCAAAGATCCTCGCGGACAACATGGGCCTGGATACCTTTTCGGCGTTGATTGCCGTGTACGTGGGCTGGAAGATCCTCGGGGTGCTTGGCTTGTTTGTGGGTCCGGTTTTGTGGGTGGGCATCGTTTCCCTCGTCCAGGCACAGATTTTTCGCGATTTTATTCCTCATTCACCGACTGGCCCGCCTGGCGGGGACGGCAAAGGGGCAGGCCCTCCGGGGGCGGTTCCTCCGGAGCCCGGGCCTTCGCCCTTCGGGGCTTCCGGGGAGGGCCGGCCGGCCTCCCGGGGAGCGGGCCGGAGTTCGGAGCGGACGGATGATGAGGCCGGGGTTTGACCCCGACGCGGGGGCCGGTGCGCAGTGCAAAGTTGGCGCCTTCGGTCTTCTCCGCCGGCGGGCGGGAAAGGAGTGCGGTATGGGGTGAACGGGGATCTGCCCGGAGTGGTCGCTTTTGATCGAGTGTGTTTGGAAAGCGTGAAGCGCGGGGATCCCCCGGGTGCGTGGAGGGCGCATCGATGTTGGCCCGAGGCGCGGTGGCTGCAGGGGCGGCCCCCGGTGCTGTGGTTTGCGCCCGGGACTCCGGTGGTGGAGGGGGACGGCCGGGTGTGGAATAGTCCGTATCCGGTGATCTGTTGGCTGTGGGAGGACCGGTGGTTTCATATTATGGCGCTCTGCCGGGAGGATGGGACGGGTTACTATTGCAATGTGGCGAGCCCGCCGGTGTGGTATGCCGGGCGAAGGACGCTCCGGGTGATCGATCTCGAACTCGATGTGCGCATGGAGCCCCGGGGCGAGCCGCGGGTGGTGGACCGGGAGGAGTTCGAGCAGGCAGTGCGATCAGGCCGGATCAACCGGGAGGAAGCGGCTGCGGCCGAGCGGGCCGTGTCTGAGCTCCTCGGGTGGATTCAGCGGCGGGTGGGCCCCTTCGACCCGAAGGAGGTTGCCCGGTGGCGCCAAATCGGGGAACGGGAGATTCGGGACTAGAGGTGAAGGAGGGCGAAAAATCGATGTGCGATAAACCTTTGACGGGCAAGGTGGCACTGGTGACCGGGGGTTCCCGGGGCTTGGGGAAAGCTGTGGCCAGGCGGTTGGCCGAGTCCGGCGCGGACGTGGCGGTGAATTTCTTTCGAAACCGGGAGGCGGCGGAGCACACCTGCGCGGAGATCCGGCAGCTCGGCGTCAAAGCAGAACCGGTGAAGGCCAATGTGGCGGATCCCCAGAAACTTGATGCACTGTTTTACGAGATCGAAGAGAAGTTCGGAGGGCTGGACATTCTCATTGCCAATGCGGCTTCCGGGGTGATCCGGCCCGCCATGGAGCTGGAAGTCAAACACTGGGATTGGACGATGAACGTCAACGCCCGGTCGCTGCTTTTGGCGGCCCAGCACGCCCTGCCGCTGATGCAGAAGCGGGGCGGCGGGCGGATCGTGTCGGTCTCCAGCCTCGGCTCTGGCCGCGTCCTGGACAACTACACGGCGGTGGGGGTTTCCAAAGCGGCCCTGGAAGCGTTAACCCGGTATCTGGCGGTGGAACTGGCCCCGCACGGCGTGGTGGTGAACGCCGTCTCCGCCGGGGCGATGGATACGAATGCCCTGCAGTTTTTCCCGAACCGCCAGGACATCCTCGAAACGGCCAGGCGACGGAACCCGGCCGGGAGGCTGGTGACGGTGGAGGATGTGGCCGAGGTGGTGGTCTTTCTCTGTAGCGAGGCGTCCCGGATGATTCGTGGCCAGACCATCGTTGTGGACGGTGGGCAGTCACTGTTGATTTGACCCGGGATGGCAATCAGTTGGATACTGCCCGGCACTGAGGGGGTGACATTATCCCCGGGTGATCCGTGGAGAAAAAGGGCACGCTATTGTCCAAGACTTGACAAAGACAGTGTCTATATATATATATTTTATGTAGAAACTCACTTATAGATAGTATCGACCAAGCGGGCGGGCACCCGAATGGCTCTGGTAAACCCATTGTCGATCAAACGGGTTCAAAAGGGGTTGATCAGGTTGATCCAAAAACTCGAACCGACCGCCACCACGGACGGAATGGGCGCTTCGGTAAAGCGGCTGATGCCCACCCGGGCGCTGTTCACGGTCGACCCATTCTTGCTGATGGATCACTTTGCCGTAAAGCCACCGGCTGGCTTTCCTCCCCATCCGCATCGCGGGTTTGAAATCATCACGTACATGCTGACCGGCGCTTTTCGCCATGAGGATGACGCCGGGAATCGAGGAATCATTCCCGCTGGAGGATTGCAGCGAATTACGGCCGGGGCGGGGATTGTCCACTCCGAGATGCCGGCCACGGAAGATGTGAACGAAGGGATTCAGCTCTGGATCAATTTGCCGCGAAGCGACAAAGGTGTGGTGCCGAGCTATCAGAATGTCGCCGGAGATCAATTGCCGACAAAACGCATCGACGGTGCCATCGTGAAAACGATTGTGGGAGACGGTTCACCGGTTGACATCCGCCGGCCGATGAGATATGAAGATGTCACAGTTTTTCCGGGCATACAGTTCCAACTTTCGGGAATTGAAGGCTTTCAAGGATTGGTCTACGTGTTGGAGGGCAGAGGCCGGTTTGTTTTCGACACCGATTCTTCAGGCCAGGCGCCGGTAGAAGCGGGCGCCGGGGAAGCGCTGGTGTTTTCTCAGGAAACCATCCGGTCGATCCGCATTGTTGCCCACGAAGACTCGGCATCATCCGCTCTGCGCCTGATTTGGTTTGCCGGAGAACCCATCGGCGAACGACCGATCTTCCGCGGCAGTTTTGTCGACTGAAGCGCCATGAAGGGAGCAAAGTGAAAAAACGTGAATCGACGAGTTCCCTGGGAATGGAAAGGAGTTGGAGGCTTCAGGAACCGGGCCTCAACTCCCTTTTTGTGTAGAGGAAAATGTATCCAAGTGAAGCTGTGGCGGTTGTCCAACTGGAGTTTCGCTTATAGGAGTTTTTCCAGTAGCTTCTTCGTTGCTGCGGCGGAGCGACGGCTGACTTGGATCTTTCCGCTTCGCTGTCCACTGGTCCAGTCCGAGTTGAACTGAGGGGGGCTGCCCGCCGTTCGCTTACCGCAGGGCTTAAGGTGTCCTGTGGTGCGAGTATTTTTTATTCCCTTGCTTAGCTTGATCGCAAAACAGGTATATGTCTTAATCCTCCTGTCCCATACACGAGCCGGCCCAGCCTCATATCGTGGCAAGGGCTATCAGAAGTGTCATGGGAGGGGTCGGGAAAATGAGCTGGTGGAATGCGTTCATTACGGCAAATCTCATTGGCATCGGATCGAATTTTGACAACTGTGGTGTGGGCATCGCGTACGGAAGTCAAAAAATCAAATTTCCTCACCGGGTTAATGCGGTCGTCAATGGTGTTGGTTTTTGCACCGCATTTCTCGGTGCGTACGTCGGTAAGTTGATCTCTCATTACTTCACTGCCGAAGAAGCTGGGTGGGCATCCTGTATCGCACTCGCTTGTATAGGGTTGTTTTTCTGGTATTCCGGATACGTTCATCCGCGTATCTCCCGACACACTGGAAAAGTCAAGATTCAAACACGGCCAAACTGGAAGCAGGGAGCACTGCTCGGTCTTGCATTGTCTTTCACAAATGTTGTCAGTGCTTTTGGTGGGACGGTTTCAAACGCCACGACCATTTTGACGACAACTGCGGCCATTTCGATTTGGGGATATCTCATGATCTGGTTTGGGAACCTGATTGGCGTGGGGGTCTTCGCACGACTGCTCGGTAAATATTCCTCTCTGGTCGCTGGATTCTTGCTCATCCTGGTCGGTGTTCACCAAGCCCTCGGTTGAAACGGACGATGATAACGAATGAAAACCCGTCCGTACAAACCGATATAATTGTATGCATGTTGGACATCCATTGATAGAATCGTCGGTAATGAACGTTTCATGACAATGATGTTTGGCCGGGGGTGAACTTGTTGGAAGGAGGAATTGAGATATGAGCCATCGGAGGCCTCAAAAAGAGGGGCTTTCCAGTGCCGCCGCACTCAGGTTTGTAGTTCTGATCGGTGTCTTGAGCTTGTTTGCGGATCTGACTTATGAGGGTGCCCGCGGAATCAATGGTCCCTTTCTCGCCGTGCTGGGGGCTTCCGGTGCTGCGGTGGGGTTCATTTCGGGGCTTGGAGAGCTTCTCGGCTACGGGATCAGGTTTTTGTCCGGGTATGTGAGCAGCCGCACAGGCCGATACTGGCTCATGACCGGAATTGGATATGTGGTGAACCTTTTGGCCGTGCCTCTTCTGGCTCTTGCCGGAAGTTGGCAGCTGGCGGCGGTCCTCATCATTATGGAAAGGATAGGCAAGGGGTTGCGCAACCCTCCGCGCGACGCGATGCTTTCCCATGCTGGGACGGTGATCGGTCAGGGTTGGGCTTTTGCGCTGCGGGAGGCACTGGACCAGATTGGGGCGATGGCGGGGCCTCTGGCGGTCGCTGGAATTCTCTATGTGAAGGGTAGCTATCATACCGCTTTCGCCTTTCTGGCGTTGCCTGCGTTGATTTCGCTAATTGTGCTGATGACGGCCAGACTCCAATACCCCAATCCCCACGAGTTGGAACAGGTTGCAGAGACAACCCCTCCACAGGCCCAGCGATTGCCGCGTTCCTTCTGGGTCTATCTGAGTGCCATGTCCCTTGTTGCTATCGGATATGCGGACTTCAACATCATCTCCTATCATCTGACTCACGTGATTCCACCGAGCGCCATTCCCATTTTTTACGCGGTGGCTATGGCGACGGCCGGTGGTTCAGCGCTCATCTTCGGGAGGTGGTATGATCGGGGTGGGATGCCCGTTCTCACATTAGCGATCGCACTTTCCGCCTTTTTTGCTCCACTCTCGTTTTTAGGTGGATGGGTTGCGGCCGCAGCGGGTGTTGTACTCTGGGGGATCGGCATGGGCATTCAAGACTCGCTCATGAGTGCCCCAGTAGCAACTATGATCTCGCCAGAACGCAGGGCGTATGCTTACGGGGTCTTTAACGCCGTCTATGGGGTTGCATGGTTTGTGGGTAGTTGGTTGCTAGGTGTGCTCTATGATACGTCGATTGTGGCTCTCGTGGCTTTTTCGGTGGTCGTACAGCTTGTGGCCATTCCCGTGTTGCTCATCACGAAAAAGAGAGGGGGGAACGGCTCGTCATCGTGAGCCGGGGAAAGCATGGCCGGCCCCCGGCCATGATCACCACCCGCAGATCCTCTGTTGCAAAATGCTCGGGTACAACCCCGGAGGCACCTGTCCGAAATACGGGCCGTTCTGATAGGACCGCATCTCGGCGTGGAGACTGCCCATGACAACCAATATGGCTGCGAGAAGGATCCCAAGGGTCCCCACCACACCGCGGGCGCGATTCGATCGGCTGAGCAGCCAGGAAGCGGCGGCGATCCCGACGAGGAAAAGACCCGCGGCCGCAAAGAGGCCAGTTTGGACGATGTTCCCGCCTGTCAGCGCCGCCCGGGCGTTCGGAGATAACGAAGCGACGGTGATGGCTCCGGACAGTACCAAAAGGGCTGCGGAAACCATGGTACCCCGTAATCCGGATTCCATGGCCCAGCGATAAAACCGGCGAACTGGCGAATCGGCAGCCATCCGCCGCCAACGGCGGTATGCGATACTGACCACCAGGAATCCACCGATCAGCCCGGTGGTGATCGTCAGGTCCAGCGCCCGCCAGAGCACCGAGGGCTGCAACATAGCGAGAATCAAAGTGATAAACCCGCCAAACAGATCTGGCTGGGCGGCGAATTCCCCGGTGACCATGAACACAGCCGGAACTGGAAGCAGAAGAACCACCGCGGAGATGCCGAAGGGAATGAAAAGCTTCGGAGACCGCGGATATTTATACAATAGAACCTTAAACACCTGAAGCGCTCCCCAACCCGTAAAAAGGAGGAAAACGGTCGTCAGCCAACCCTGGGTCAACATGTACGCCGTGGCATCGGCCAATCGGACGAAAACCCCGATGATGATCGAGGGAACGACTCCGAGGAGAAAAACCACCCATTCCCGGACCGCTGTTTTTCGCACCACGAGGCGGGCCAAACGGAGGCCGCGCACGTCGTGATTGCGGGCCCCATACCCGGCGGCGGCGAGGGATGCCAGTGCACCACCGGAGAGGTACAGCACGAAGAGAAGAAAAAGGGTACCGAGTACGGCGTGAATCCATGCGGATGCAGTCGCCACGCACCCCGCCCTCCTTTACATCCAAATCCTGAATCGCTCACTTTTATTGTAACCCGTTTCGATTCTTTGGGCGGGTGGATCACGTTAAAATTATGACGATCCAGTGGAGTTTGTGGGAAGGAGTGGAGAACGCCAAGGCCGCCGCCTTCTTGCCCACTGTCGAGGAAAGGCGGCGGTTGACATGACAGGGCAACCGAAGGCCGCCCGCACGGATGCAGCAGGGAATCTCATATCACCACCTGCTTCGGGGGCGGGAGCGCGGTGGCGCGGAGCCGTCCACCGGTCCACCGGGAGGTCTTACTCTTGGGCTTTCACCCCTAACGGCGGCTGTTTTTCGCCGATTTCCTGGAAAAGCTTCCGAGCCCGATCCACCAGGGCCAGGAATTCCCGGGAGTCGTGTTGCAATTGTTCGGCTTGGGAAAGAGCCCCTCCCTCGCGAAGTTGGCGGTTCTCCTCTTCCAGAGAACGGACTTTATCCTCCAAATGGGTGACGGCACGCCGGAGTTCCGCGTTCTCCCGCTCCATTTTTTGGAATACCTCTTCCCAGGCTCGGAGGGACTGGATCACCGCATCGATGTTCCACTGGTGCCCTGCCTGACGCCGACGTCCCCGGCGGCCCCGGGTTTGGGCCAGCCGCTCCTTTTTCACCCGCTTCGCCTCTTGAATCGCCTCTTCATAATTTTTCCGAATGATCCCATTCCAGCGATAGCCGCAGGCGGCGGGGGTCCTGCCCAATTCGCTGGCCGCTTCGACAAAGGCGCTAAGCTGGGTGCTGCCCTCGCGAATGTGGCGCAATACAATGTCCGCCAATTTTTTGTCATCTTCAGGCGCCCAAGCGTCAGAGCGCGTGGTCCACCGTTCTACCGTTTCCATGGTTTCGCCTCCATATCTTTCCTTTTCGTTAGTATTGGTATAACCATTCCCGGTCGATCGCATACGGAACCTATCGCCGATGTCCCGATTTTTTTGAGAAAATCCTCCTCTTCTTTCTCTATATCTATGAAACAGCCCCTGAAGATGTCACCCCGGATTGCGCGTGAACACGACAATCTGGTATCATAAGTCGGGGATGTTAACCGATATGTTCATTTTAGTTAACAATCGGGAGGCGATGGGGTGGAACGATATCTCGGCTTATTAGAGAAAAGTAGGCGGTACGTGTGGAATCCTTTCACCCAGATGAAAGATTTTTTTGATCAGGAGCCGGTCATCGTGGAGCGCGGGGAGGGTGTGTGGCTGGAAGATGTGCGGGGACGGAGGTATTACGACGGCGTGTCCTCCCTGTGGCTCAACGTCCACGGCCACCGGGTGCCGGAACTCGATCGGGCGATCGCCGATCAGCTCGGTAAAATCGCCCACTGCACGATGCTCGGGCAGCTCAACGTGCCGGCGGTGGAATTGGCGGAAAGGTTGGTCGAGATCTCTCCTCCTGGCTTGAATAAAGTATTTTACTCGGACAGCGGGGCCGAGGCGGTGGAGATCGCCATCAAGATGGCATACCAGTTCTGGCAACATGTGGGTCATCCCGAAAAGCGGAAATTTATCACCATGACCGGGGCGTATCACGGGGACACCCTGGGTGCGGTGAGTGTGGGCGCCATTGATTTATATCACCGGGCGTACGGCGGACTGTTGTTCGAAACGGTTCGGGTTCTTTACCCTTACTGTTACCGTTGTCCTCTGAACCAAGAGCCAAAAACGTGCGGCTTTGCCTGTCTTGACCTGCTTCGCCAGGCCCTGGAGGCGCACGGCGGGGAAACCGCCGCCTTGATCGTGGAGCCCGAAATGCAGGGGGCGGCCGGGATGATTGCCATGCCGGGCGGTTTTCTGCGGGAGGTTCGGGACCTGTGCACCCGGTGGGACGTGCTCATGATCGCCGACGAGGTGGCGGTGGGGTTCGGGCGGACCGGGAAGATGTTTGCCTGCGAGCACACCGGGGTATCCCCAGATTTTCTCACCTGCGGCAAAGGGCTGACGGGGGGTTATCTCCCCGTGGCGGCCACCCTGACCACCGACCGGGTCTACGAAGCTTTTCTCGGCGAACCCTGGGAGGAAAAAACTTTTTATCACGGTCATTCTTACACCGGCAACCCGCTGGGATGTGCCGCAGCCCTGGCCAATCTCGATTTATTTGACGAAACGCAGTTGGTGGACCGTGTCCGGAAGAATGAAGCGTATCTCCGGAAGCGCCTTCAGGAGCTCAACGGTCATCCACACGTCGGCGATATTCGGCAAAAGGGCATGATGGTCGGGATCGAGCTCGTAGCGGACCGGGCCACCAAGGAGCCCTTCCCCGCCCGCAGGCTCATGGGGGCTGCCGTATGCCGGAAGGCCAGGGACGAGGGGATGATCATCCGTCCCCTCGGGGACGTGGTGGTGTTTATGCCGCCTCTCGCCACCCCGGAAGGGGACCTGGAGGCGATGACGGATATCCTGATCCGGGCGGTGGAAGAAGGGGCTGTGTCGTGATGGACTCTACCGGCCTTGAGGCGGAACTTCAAAACCTGGAGGATGCGGGACTTCGCAGGCGGTTGCGGAGGGTCGAGTCAGCTCCGGGGCCCGAGGTGACGGTGGAAGGGCGCCGGATGTTGATGTGTGCCTCGAACAATTACCTGGGTCTGGCCCAGGATCCGCGCCTGATCGAGGCGGCTCACCGGGCCATGATCCGGTACGGCGCGGGAAGCACCGGATCTCGCTTGATCAGCGGCGACACGGAACTGCACGAAGCCCTGGAGAAGCGGATCGCCCGGTGGAAGGGCACCGAGGCGGCGCTGGTTTTCGCCACGGGCTACATGGCTAACGTCGCCTTGGCCACCACCCTCGCCGGTGAAGAAGATGTGATTTTTAGTGATGAGTGGAACCACGCGAGTATCATCGACGGTTGCCGGTTGAGCCGGGCCAGGGTCTCGGTGTACCGCCACGCGGATCCCGGGGACTTAGAGTCGAAAATCATCGCGGCCGGCCCCGCCCGCCGGCGTCTGATCTACACCGACGGGGTGTTCAGCATGGACGGGGATGTGGCCCCGCTGCCCCGGCTCTTGGAGGTGGCGGGAAAATACGACGCTTTTGTGGTGGTGGATGATGCCCATGCCGGAGGAGTGCTGGGAAAGCGCGGGCGGGGGACGATGGAATATTACGGATTGTCCCCAGCACCTCGAATCATTCAAATGGGGACGCTCAGCAAGGCGGCGGGGGTAGAGGGGGCATATGTGGCAGGGGCGAAGGCGGTCATCGACTACCTGATCAATCGCGCCAGGCCTTTTATTTTTTCCACGGCCCCTTCTCCGGCAGCGGTGGGCGCCGCCCTCGTGGCGGTGGAAATCATGGAGCAGGAGCAGTGGCGCAGGGACCATTTGCGCGCCTTGGTATCCCGACTGCGCACGGGTCTTCGGGAACGAGGCTGGCGGGTCCCCGAGGGTTCGACCCCCATCATTCCGGTCATCATCGGGGAGGTGGGAGAGACCCTGCGTCTGGCCGCCCGGCTGGACGACGCCGGAATCTTTGCCCCGGCCATTCGCCCGCCCACGGTCCCACCCGAATCTTGCCGGATTCGTTTGACGGTGACCGCCGCCCACCGGATGGAAGATGTGGATCGGATCCTGGCGGTGTTTACAACGGAGGGATGATCGGTGAGCGGAGCCGTGGTCATCGGGACGGACACCGAGGTCGGAAAAACATGGATTACCGGGGCGTTGGTGGGCCTCTATCGAGAGGTCGGACTCCGAGCGACGGCCTGGAAACCGGTGCAAAGCGGCTGCAGACCGGGAGATCCGGGCTCCGATTCCGCCCGGTTGAAATGGCTCGGCGGTTTGGAGGAAGAGGAATCGTCCATCTGTCCGTACACCCTGGCGGAGCCCTTGGCCCCTGCCCTGGCGGCCCGGCGGGCAGGGGTGGCGCTGGATCCCCAGAAGTGGCGGGAGATCTTGAATGTGAGGCTTCAGCGCTACGACCTGGTCTTCGTGGAAGGAGCGGGGGGAATCACGGTCCCCCTGGCGGATGGTTTCACCGCCGTCGATCTGGCGAAGGGTGCGGACCTGCCGGTGTTGGTCGTGGCCCGGGCCGGGCTCGGAACGGTCAACCATATTCTGCTTACCGTGGCTTACGCCAGGCAGGCGGGACCCCGGGTGGTGGGAGTGATTCTAAACGGCGAAGGCCGGGATGGAGGCACGGTGGCTGAGCAAACAAACCCAGAACTGATCCGGGAATATTCTGATGTCCCGATCCTCGGCCGGGTACCCTGGCTGCCCGGGCGCCCGGGGAGGGAGGAAATATTGGGCGCTGTCAAGGAGCACGTGGATCTGGAAGCGATACTTCAATCGATACGTGGAGGGGATCGATGTTGACTCGGGGAGAGGCGAATGTTGCGGTGACACCTTTGAGAGGACTGTGGGATTGGGCGGGCCTGGCCCAGGAGGTGCTGAGCGGGCGAGCCGTGACCCGGGAGGAGGCCCTGGCTATTCTGCTCGCGCCGGATGAAGACGTGCCCGCCCTTTTAGACGGGGCGTTTCGGCTTAGGCGGCAGTATTTTGGGAAGAAAGTAAAGTTGAACATGATCCTCAATGCGAAAAGCGGCCTTTGTCCCGAAGATTGCGGGTACTGCTCCCAGTCCGCCATTTCCACGGCGGACGTGGCCAAATACCCCCTCCTTTCAAAAGAGACGATCCTGGAAGGAGCCCGGGAGGCGGTGCGGCGAAAAGCCGGCACCTATTGCATCGTCACCAGCGGCAGACGGCCGGCCCCCTCGGAGGTGGAGCGAATCGTCGAAGCGGTTCGAGAGATTCGGGCCACCACCGATCTAAAAATCTGCTGTTGCCTCGGATTTCTCACCCCGGAACAAGCCCAGCAACTCGCTGACGCCGGGGTGCACCGCTATAATCACAATCTCAACACCAGTGCAAACCAGTACCAATCAATTTGTTCAACGCACACCTACGGCGACCGGGTGGAGACGGTGGAGACGGCAAAATCCGCCGGCATCTCCCCCTGTTCGGGCTGTATCGTCGGCATGGGAGAATCCCCCGAGGACGTGGTGGACGTGGCCTTCTCCCTCAAAGATTTGGACGTGGACTCCATTCCGATTAATTTTCTCAACCCCATTCCGGGAACGCCCCTGGAAGGCCGAAAGGAACTGAATCCCCGGTACTGCCTGAAGGTACTGGCCATGTTCCGTTACGTCCACCCGGCAAAAGAGATCCGCATCGCCGGCGGCCGGGAAGTGAACCTGGGGACGCTGCAGCCTCTGGGACTCTATGCCGCCAATTCGATTTTTGTCGGCGACTACCTGACAACGGAAGGGCAGTTGCCCGAGGCGGATTGGAAGATGATCGAAGATCTCGGTTTTGAGATTGAGACCTGTGCCCTGTAATTCCCGGCGCCCCGGGCGGATAGATTTTAGGATCCGCACATTGGCGTTTGAATGAGCGGCGGATAGGTGGTGTGAAACAAAGGAAGCAACAAGGTGAAGAGTGCTACCAGGACTGTCGCAACAAGGGCGGTCGCTGTCATTCGCCGAAGCAGAATTCCGGCGGTCCCATCAGGCCACCCTGTTTCTTGTGCGGCTCTGGGTGCGGACTCCGCCTCTCTCGCTGCGACAAGCCTGTGCAGGGCAAGAAAGGCGGCCAGGCTCAGGGTCCACCAGAACCCGCTCAGGACATACGGAGCCGAGACCATGGGCATACTCCCCATCCCTCCACCCATCACGCCCGCCGCAAACCCTTCCAGGCAAATCGAAAGATGAAGGGGGATGCCGATGAGGACGCCGACGGTGGCCCCGGCGATGGTGGAGACCACCGTGGCCCAGAGAGGGTCGGACTGGAAAATCCCCGTCAGAATGGATCCCGAGGTCATGGCGCACATCAGGCCGGCAGTCATGGCCGTCACTTTGCCCGTGTGAAGCGACAGCGCCCCCCGCCTTTGAAACACGAGGGCAGCCACCTTTACAGCCAAGGCCAGAAGAACCAGCAGTCCAAAGGCGCCGAGTACCGAGGCAGTCGCAGATATGCCCATACCATGCCCGCCTCCTCATGCTTTCTTCAATTCCCGTCCGCTCGATGTTCAGATTTCGCCAGTCACTGAACTGTATGAGCTGGAAGAACTCGGACATCACGGCCCAAACGGGCTATTTTTGTGCTGTCCTTAAAATGGGTGGTCTAGCTTGGTCCATATGGCGAATACAGATAGACTGGCTTTTCGGAGGGAGGCGGCGGGATGGAAAAGGGGAAAGCGAAGCTGCGGATCACGGGCATGCACTGTGCCGCCTGCGCCACCCGGATTGAGCGGGTGGTGAAACGGCAGGAAGGGGTTCTCGATGTGAACGTCAATCTCGCCTTGGAGCGGGCCACGGTGACGTACATCCCCGGGGCTGTGGATTTGGAAGAGCTCATCGATCGTGTAGAAAAATTGGGATACGGCGCCCACCTTGATCAACCGACGAAAGACTCGGCCGGGGATCGGCGCCGTCAATGGGAAATGTTTGTCTTTTCCCTTATTTTATCTCTGCCGTTTTTGTGGGTGATGGCCCATATGGCCGGTTTTCCGTATATCCCGAGGGCGTTTCTCAATCCCCGGGTGCAATGGGTTTTGGCCACCGAGATTCAATTCGTCGCCGGTTGGGCCTTTTACGTGGGAGCGTGGAAATCCCTTCGCAGCGGTTCGGCCAACATGGACGTCCTGGTGGCCTTGGGCACTTCGGCAGCTTATGGTTACAGCGTGTGGATGATCCTCCGGGGGTCGGGACATTTGTATTTTGAAACTGGAGCTTTGATTATTACACTGGTCCGGCTTGGCAAAATTCTCGAAGCTCACGCAAAAACCCGGACTGCCGACGCCCTGGCCGAGCTCGTTTCCCTCCAGGTCAAATTGGCCCACCTGTGGACCCGCCAGGGGGAGCGTGACGTTCCGGTCCAGCAACTCCAGGTGGGGGACGTGGTGGTGGTCAGACCCGGGGAACAAATCCCGGCGGACGGTCGGGTGGTGGCCGGAGAATCGGATGTGGATGAATCGATGATGACCGGAGAAATGCTCCCCGTCGTCAAGAGGGCGGGGGATCTGGTGTACGGGGCCACGCTCAATCAACAGGGGACCCTCCGGATCCAGGTGCAGCGGGTCGGTGCAGACTCTGCCTTGGGGCGGATCATCGGGCTCATTGAAGAGGCCCAGGCGTCGAAAGCCCCGGTCCAACGGTTGGCGGATTCGATTTGCAATGTGTTTGTTCCGGTGGTGATCGCCATCTCCGCCGGGACGTTCGGCGTGTGGTTTTTTGCGGGCGGCGGCACGACAAGCGCACTCCCCACCGCCCTCATGAACGCCGTGGCCGTTCTTCTGATCGCTTGCCCGTGCCCTTTCGGCTTGGCGACCCCCACCGCGGTGATGGTGGGAACCGGGCGGGCGGCGCAGATGGGAATCTTTTTTAAGGGCGGGGAGGCGCTGGAGCAGTTGCACCGGGTTCAGGTGATGCTGCTGGACAAAACCGGGACTCTTACCCGGGGGCGACCTGCGGTGACCGATGTGCGGGTGATTCGACCGGGCCCCCTTCGCTCGCGGAATGACCTCATTCGCCTCGCTGCTTCGGCCGAAGGGCCTTCGGAACATCCCCTTGGGCGAATCCTGGCAGAAGGGGCTACTGGATTGGGGCCACTCCCGGAGCCTGAGGGTTTTGTGTCCTCAGGAGGTGGGGGAGTGCGGGCCATCGTGGAAGGGCGGACGGTGGTGATCGGCAGCGGCCGGTTCCTGGAGGAATGCGGTGTGGAAGGAGTTGTCCCCCCTGAGAAAGATCTCTGGGAGTCAGAAGGCAAGACGGTGATCCAGGTGGGGGTGGATGGCCGATTGGCCGGTTTGATCGCCGTTTCCGATGTTCTATTGGAGGAGTCCCGTCGGGCGGTGAAAGCGCTGCAAGCAATGGGGATCGAGTTGGTCATGGTCACCGGGGACAACCGGCATACCGCCGAGGTCGTCTCCCGGCAGGTCGGGATTCGCCACGTTCTGGCCGAACTCTCTCCCGAGGATAAGGTCCGGGTGATCCGGAAGTATCAAAAAAGAGGTCGGAAAGTGGCCATGGTGGGGGATGGCATCAACGACGCGCCGGCCCTGGCGGCGGCCGATGTGGGCATCGCCGTGGGGACGGGAGCGGACGTGGCCCTGGACGCCGCCGACGTAGCCCTCATTGGAACCGGTTTGGAGGGAGTGGTTCGCGCCGTCCGCCTCTCCCGGGCGACCTTGCGCAACATTCGCCAAAGCCTGTTCTGGGCCCTGGGGTACAACATCATCGGCATCCCCGCTGCGGCTGCGGGTTGGTTGAGCCCCCTCATCGCCGGAGCCTCCATGGCTTTCAGTTCCGTGATGGTGGTGCTGGGTGCCCTGCGCCTCAAAAGGGTGCGAATTTGAATCGGGGCGGCATGAGGTGACATGCCCCAGCTCGAGGTAACAGTGATGGTCACCGGGCCGTCGGACACTTTAGGGCGATTTTGCTATAATGGATCTGTGGTAAGACCGTGAATTTCACCGGGGAGGTCAGCATCATGAGTGCTCTTGAGCGAGAGCTGGAACAACTGATCAAGCATTTGAACGATAAAAATAAATTGGTTGCAAAAAGTTTTTTGTCATGGCTATTGGAAAATCAGCTTGACGAAGAAGACGATCAGTTGACGCCAGAGGATATTCGAGCCATTGAACAAGGCAGGCAAGAATTGATGAAACGTGAAGCCGTACCGTTGGAGGACTTGAAGCGTGACCTCGGGTTATGAATTGTTGTTCGCGAAAGAGGCCAGTAAGGTTATTAGAAAGTTGGATAAAGTCACGGCAAAACGAATCCTACAAGCGATCGAATCATTAAGCGTGAACCCCTGTCATCATCCCAAGACCAAGTTGATGAAGGGATATGAAGGACAATTCTATCGTTTGAAGGTTGGCAATTGGAGAATTATATATGAAGTTATAGAACATCAATTACTAATTGTTATCATTAGGATAGGGCCACGCGGAGATGTGTATAAAAAACCCCTAAATAAAACCGTGGTAGCTGTACATTCCTGGCCTGGTACATGGGCCATTGCGGTAAGATTGGCGAACTGAGAAATGTTGACTCGTGAATCCGGTGGCGCGAGGGGACGGGTGGCGCCCACCCCCTCTGACCGACGAACTATCCCTGCAAAGCGGCCACCAACGCGGATTCCACTTGGTTTTCGTACTGTGCGAGGTCTATCTGGTAATGATCCCGGAAGCTCTGGTCCACACCTTTAGCGGCAGCGTTCTGCAGGAACGACCGGAACTTCTCCATTCCTCCGTCTTTGAGCAGCTGGCGCACCGCCAGATAGTCTTGCCACTCCACATTATAGGGAGCCTGGATGATCTGTCCTTCCCCGGCCGAGAGGGGCAGCAGTGCCCCGCGGCGAGCCACAGCCCGGAGTTGCTGGATCATTGCCTCATCCTGAGCGATCACCTTTTGCGGATCGAGTTGGGCCTGGGCCTGGGTCCCATCATACCAGGCGATGCCCTCATTGATCCACACCGGAAGCTCATCGCCAATGCCCATCTCGTTGAGGGTGACGTGGGTCAACTCGTGGGTGAGGACGTTGGCGAGATCCGATTCCGCCTGAACGGGGTAAAGGGGCACCCAGATGTCGCTCCCCACGGTGACGCCTCCCGTGTGGTCCACCATCTGGGGAATCAAGTTCGGGTCGACTCCGGCCCGGGCCAGGGCGTTCCCATAACTGCGCGGGGTGGAAAACAGTACGATCTGCGCCTTCTGGGGTTGTTGACCCAATTCGTTTTTCAGGATCGGCAGAGAGACGTTTTTCACGAGATCTGCCGCAGCTTGCAACGCTCCCCGGGAGACCCGGGCATCCCCGGGAATAATATTGATTCCCGATACAGATTGCGGGGATCCTGCCCGCTCGGGCGGCAATCGGTGGATACCGATCTGCCTGGCCAACGACTGGTCGACCAATGCCTGGTGCAGCTGGTTGAGTTCCTGGGAGAGTTGGTCGAGCTGTTGATTGATCTGATCGGGAGTGGCCTGGCCGCTTTCCAGCATATTGGAGATGGTAGTCCATGTCTCATCGACCTGCTGTGCAACGTCTTCAATGTGCTGAACGACCTGGGCGACCGCCGGAGGAACCTGGACATTGTTCAGGTTCACCGCCACCTGTTGAAATGGACCCAATAACAGGATGATTCCCCCTAGCCACAGTCCTTTCAACGGGCCCCACCTCCTAACCGAACAGCTTTGCCCTACGTGAAACTTGTTCTTGCCTCTATTCTACCAGGTGACGACCACTTATGAGAAGAAAGTGTCCCAGGGAAAAGGATAAAATTCTTATGGTGAAATGGTGGTGATGGTGTGTTCCCGGGCTCATTCCGGTGCGAGATCCCCGGGGCCAGGGTCACATCGGCGCACCGTTTGGATGTGTTCCAATAATCCCCGGCACCCGGCCTCCACCAACCGGTAGACATAATCGAACGTCCCGGTAAAAAAGGGATCCGGGACTTCCCGCACCTCCGCTTCCGGTGCCCAGTCGAGGAGCAGTGACACCTTGTGGAGGTACTCACCGGCGGGATCAAGCCGCCTCAATCCTGCGAGGTTATCCTCATCCATGGCCACGATATAATTGAACTGGCTCAGGTCGGACCGGGACACCTTCCGGGCCCGGTGTCCTTCCCAAGGGATGCCATGGGCCTCCAGGACCCGGCGGGTACCGGGGTGGGGTGGATCCCCGACGTTCCAGGTGCCCAGCCCGGCCGAATCTACGGAGATGCACCCGGACAAACCTTCTTCCTCGACCTGCCGGCGGAAAACGGCTTCGGCCATCGGCGAGCGACAGATGTTCCCAAGACACACGAATAAAACCCGGATCAAGCCCCCACCTCTTCTCGCCCCTCGGCGATGTTTTTGCTATTCTTATTTCATGGTAACAAGTTCAAGACCCGTAGGGAAGACCTTCTTTGCGAGGTCTCCCGGGAGCGGGGCGGCGTCGGGTCGGGACGGGCGACACTGTGGTGGGGAGACCGGAAAGGAGGCGGAGGCGATGGGGCCAGGCGGAACGGAATCGAGCACTCACAGGCGACTCAACGTGGTGAGCACTGTGCCGTTAAAAACCAAGCATGGCGAGCGGGTGAAACAGGTTTTTCCCGGGGTGGAAATCCGGACAGTGCAGGGCTTGGAAGAGATGGGGAATGATCTGGCCGAGATCGAAGTCCTGATTACGTACGGGATGGATTTGGACGATCGTCGGGTGGAGGAGATGAAGAGCCTACGGTGGATCCAGGTGTTTTCCGCCGGGGTGGATCGGATGCCCTTGGCGACCCTGGATCGGCGGGGGATCGTGGTGACCAATGCCCGGGGGGTTCACGGCCCTCAAATGGCCGAGCACGCCCTGGGCATCATGCTCATGCACAGCCGCCGACTCCTGGAGTTCGCCCGCCTTCAGAGGGAGCGGGTCTGGGATCGCAGGATCCGCGTGGACGAGCTGGGAGGGAAGGTTCTCGGGGTGCTGGGGACCGGAGCGATTGCCCAAGATTTGGCGACGCGATCCCGGGCCTTGGGGTTGACGGTATGGGGCCATAACCGGAGCGGACGGGCGGTGGATGGTTTCGATCGTGTATTTTCCGGAAAAGATGGATTGGATCAACTTTTGGCCGGGGCGGATTATCTCGTGGTGCTCGTCCCTTTTACACCCCAAACCCGGGGCATGATCGGGGAGGCGGAGCTGAGGCGCATGAAATCGACGGCGTTCTTGATCAACATGGCCCGGGGTGGCATCGTGGACGAGTTGGCCCTTCTTCAGGCCTTGACCGAAGGGTGGATTGCCGGGGCAGCCCTGGATGTGTTTGAACAGGAACCACTTCCTCCGGACCACCCCTTTTGGGGATTGGAGAATTGCCTGCTCACCCCTCACGTTTCGGGCGTTTCACCTTATTACAACGACCGGGCACTCGAGATTTTTTTAAGGAACCTCAAGGTTTACTTATCGGGCGCCGGGGAGTGGGTCAACCGGGTGGATTCCCGCAAAGGGTACTGACCGATGACCAAGGGCTTGGAATCGCCCCCGGATGGACCCCTTGATGGAAAATAAGGAGGGTTGGCGATGGTGTTCAATGGCTTTGAAGCGGAAGATTTTGCCGTCTTTTCGATCCCGGAGTTCGAGGCGCGGATGGAGGCGATCCGTTCCCGGGTGCGGCCGAAGTTGACCGCACTGGCTGACGAGTTGGCCCCCCGGCTGTCCCGGGAGACGGGAGCCCCTTTTTACCCCCACGTCGCGGCCCATGCCCGGCGAAAGGTAAACCCGCCCGACGAGACGTGGATGGCTCTCTCCCGTTCGCCCCGGGGCTATAAGCGTTATGCACATTTTGAAGTGGGAATCGGGGCTGAAGAGGTGTTTGTGCGGCTGGTGATCAAACCTGAAGCTGATGACAAGCCGGGGGCCGCCCGGTGGCTGCGGGAGCACGGGGAGGAGGCTGCCGCGATCCTGCCTTCTTCTTATCTGTGGGCGCTGCACCGGGACGGGGCTTCGGATCGGCCCTGGCCTCGGCTCGACGGAGGTGCCCTCCAAGAGCTCGGTGTGGCCTTGGAGAAAAAAGCAGCTGGCCTGACGGTGGGCCGTCGGTTTGGGCAACAGGACCCCGTCTTGGCGGAACGACAATCCTTTCTTACCCTCGCTGAAAGGGTGTTGTTGGAACTATTTCCACTTTATGAAGCCGTGATTCCTGGCGCAGAGCCCTCCGGGGAACCATCATCCCAGGCGGGGGCGGCCCGATAGAGGAGGCATATCCGATGTCACTCGATCGCGAGGCGGCATGGGAACTGTTAAACGAGTACACGAAAAACCCGAATCTCATCAAACACGCCCTGGCCGTAGAGGCGGCCATGAGGGCCTATGCCCGCAAGTATGGGGACGATGAGGAAAAATGGGGGATTGTGGGGCTATTGCACGACTTTGATTACGACCGCTGGCCATCTCCCGAGGACCATCCCACCCGAGGCGCCGAGATCCTTCGGCAGAGAGGCTACCCGGAGGATGTCATCCATGCAATTCTCAGCCACGCCGATTATCTCGGCGTGCCCCGGGAACACTTGATGGACAAGTGTCTTTACGCCTGTGATGAGCTGTCCGGGTTTATCACCGCCGTGGCTTTGGTCCGGCCGACGAAAAGTATTGACGATGTGGACGTTCCGGCCGTCAAGAAAAAACTGAAGGACAAAGCCTTTGCCCGGGGGGTCAACCGAGAAGATGTGCGCCGGGGTGCTGAGGAGCTCGGGGTGGATCTCGATGAGCATATCGGGTTTGTCATCGAGGCTCTAAAGGGTGCAGCCCGGGAACTGGGGCTGGAGGGCGCTCAGGCTTCCGGGACGGAAAGTTGAAAGGGAAGCGGCGGGTGAATCCCCGCCGCTCGCTTCGGGAGGCGAACGACTTCGCATTACGAGGAACTCCGCAGCCTTGATGTGCGGTATATACTGGGAATGGATCGCGGGCGAAGAGCGCCCATGTCATTCAAGGGCTTTGACATCCTGGACGATCTGGTCGATAGGTGGTTTCAAGCCGTCGTACATCTTGACGATTTGGCCGTTGCGATTAATTAGGAAAAATTGGGTCGTATGGTTGTACATGGTGATGCCTCCGGATACCTCCGGGGGATTTTTCGTCAAAGCTGAATGAAAGCTTTTGAACACGAAATCCTTGGTGATATCAAACCCCGGGCTGGTGACAAAATGCCACGTCTTTAAATCGGCGTTGTAGCGTTCGGCGTATTTCTTCAAGACCTCGGGTTTGTCCGTGTCGGGGTCGCAGCTAAAGGATACAATTTCCGCCGAGGTCCCGGCCTCTTTTAACTTTTTCTGCACCTGGGCCATGTTCGGCGTCATCACCGGACACATGGTGGGACAGTTGGTGTAAATGACGTCCGCCAGCCATATTTTTCCTTTCATCTGATCGGTGTTAAACGGTTTTCCGTCCTGATCGGTCGCTTGGTATGGTTGAATGTGCCAGTTGGCTTGACGCAGGTCCTGGGCCTGGGAAGTGTTTTGAATGACTCCACCCTGCCCCTGGGCGGCCGTGCCGCTGTCGGGGCTTGCGGTGGCGCCACACCCCGCGAGGACGGTGACGGCCACGGAACCGGCGGCCCACCACAGGGCCGCACGACGAACCTTCGGACGTTTTGAAATCGATCCTTTCACGGTCACCGACCCTTTCCGTCATCAAATTCAATATCCGTCTACATGTTACAACTCCGATGATATCAAGTCTCACCTTGGCCGGCGTGGCTCAAACGGGCTATTTTTGTTTCAATTTCGTGGCAGGGTTTTGGTCACCTAGTCATCCCCGCCTTTGTGAGGCCGGCGCGG
Organism: Kyrpidia tusciae DSM 2912; assembly: GCF_000092905.1. Lineage (GTDB taxonomy): Bacteria > Bacillota > Bacilli > Kyrpidiales > Kyrpidiaceae > Kyrpidia > Kyrpidia tusciae. The sequence continues at coordinate 2,610,797 of NC_014098.1, read as the reverse complement.
AGCGGCAAGGCGATCGTGAAGGTACTTCCCAGCCCGAGCCGGCTCGACACCTGAACCCGCCCCCCGTGTTGCTCCACGATCTCTTTGCAGATGGCCAGCCCGAGCCCCATCCCCGCGGGGGAGGTTTTGCGCGCTTCCCCACTCCGGTAGAATCGCTCGAAAACAAAGGGCAAATCCCCCTCGGCGATGCCCGGCCCGCTGTCTTGAACTTCCACCAGCAGAGCGGGATCTCCGGTGGTGCCATCCAGGGCTTTCCTCACGATAACCTCGATGCGGCCGTCACGGGGGGTGTATTTTTTGGCGTTCAACAACAGGTTGGCCAGAGCTTGCTCCATGCGCATCGGGTCTATATATATCTCGTCGGTCCCGGGTTCGCTCCAACCCCGGAATGTCCACCGAAACTCCGCTCCACCCTCTCGAATGACGATCGGTTCATCGATTCGGTCCAACACCGGTTTGCCTTGCCAAGTTCGGGGCACTTGTATATAAGCAGGGGCGGAGGAAAAACGGCCGGACTGAAAATCCGCCGGGCCACCTGGCGTGGGTAAGCGCGCCGCAGGTGAACGAGGGGCCGACTTGACGACCGCGGTCAAGTGGCGTTTTATAAGAAAGAAGGTGAAATTGACCGGGATCTTCGCCTAAAGCCGGTGAAACCCGAGATGGAGGGACGCGCATGCGGGGGCCGACGGTTCCGCCTCATGAGGAAATGCGCCGGGCGCTGGAGGAGAAAGACTGGATCAAAGTCGAGCGACTCGGATTCAAGGCACTCCGGGCTGACCCGGCGGATACGAAGGCATGGGAGATCCTGGGGGAAGCCCTGTTGCGCCAAGGATACGGCACCTCCGCACGGAAGGCGTTTCGCAGGGCTTACTTGTTTCAGCCGCAGAAACAACTGGCCCGCTGGAATGGTCCGGCGGAAGAAGGAGACCCGATCTTGAATAACGGTCGCAGCCACCCTCTCGTGGAGCAACTGTTGGCGTGGCCGCGGGTTCCGACGGTAGCGGCGGTCATTGTGGCGAAGAATGAGTCCCGGTGCATTGGCCGCTGTCTGGAAAGTTTGAAGGGAGCGGTGGACGAAATCCTGGTGGTGGACACGGGTTCCACCGATGACACGGCCGCCTTGGCCGAGACGTTTCCGGGTGTGCGGGTCCTGTTCTATGCGTGGAAGGATGATTTTGCCGCAGCGCGGAATTTTGGCCTGGACCACATCGCTGCCGATTGGGTGCTTTGGATCGATGCCGACGAATGGGTGCACCCCGATGATAAACCATTGATCCGGGAAGCCGCTGCTATGCTGGATGCCGTTACCCCAACCCCGGTTCTTCATCCGATGATTGTCAACCGCCTGGGCTCCACGACTTCCATTGCCATGAACGTTCCCCGCCTGTTCCCCCGGCGAGGGGATCTTCGCTTTCACGGACGGATCCACGAACAGATCGCCCCTGTGAAAGGCAACCGCTACACAGACTTGAGAACCCGGGACTACCTGGTGATGATTCGAATCCTGCACGACGGCTACGATCCGGCACACACAGATATTCGCGCCAAACTGCAGAGGAATATTCGCCTCTTGAACCAAATGGTGCAAGAAGAACCCGCAGACCCGACCTGGTTGATGTACCTGGGGCGGGAAGTCCTTTCCGCCGGCGACGTCAAAAAGGGGACGAGCCTTCTCCTGGCTGCGGAGGAACGGGCCAAGACCACGCCGGGATTCGGGGCGCTTCTGGAGATCCAGAGGCTGTTGGTTCAGGCGTATCTGTTTGAGTCCGCCTACGACGAAGCGGAGCGGGTGGCCGAGCGGATGCAGGAAACAGACCCCCAGTTTCCGGATTCGCACTACTATTTGGCCCATATTCGGGTGGAAAAGGCCAAGCGGCTTCTCCAAGCTGCCGAAGAGGATCTGCGCCGCCTTCGGGCTCAAGGGGACGACTACGCCGGGTTGGTCAACGTAGATGCGGATATTCACGCCTGGAAGGCCGATCTCCTCCAGGCGAACCTATGCGGGCTGACCGGGCGCATCGCCGAGGCTAAGGCCCGGTATACGGATTTGTACGGCCATTGCCCGGGTTACGATGAAGCCATTGCCCAGCAGATTGCCCTCATTGACCAGCAGGCCCGACAGATCATACAGAATCCCCAACAGGATCGGTGAGGGGTCATCCGCCTAATCGGAAAGGGTAGGGAAATCGCAACGGGAGGAAGGAAGTTCCAGTGTCTTGGAGGGAAATCTTGCGTTACTGGAGAGCAGTCGAGTACCTGGAACCGCAAAAAGTAAAAAATAATAGCATCCAAATAATTGATAATGAACACGACACGATCGAGTGGGCGGCTTTGGCGGCAGACGCGTTTCAAAAGTGGCAGCGGGGAAAAAATAGCTCCATGGCAGATGCTGACATCGCTGACCGATACGAAGTCAGGTTCCACATATGGGTCGGCATCTACAACGTCGTCGATGTCATCCAAGAAATGGAACAACGTCTTCGGGTGGCAGGGGAAGAAGGGGGGAGAGAGTTATCTCAAGACCAAACATGTTTAGCGGTATTCTGGGTCGATCGATGTGGACGCGCAATAGCGGATAGCTTTGCCGTGTCCAGCATGCCTTGGGCCATGGGTTGCCTGTCAAAGGGGCCGAGAGGACTTTCCAATTGGGCTGATCATTTTGAGAAGTGGGATAGGGACATGCGTGAGTGGTTTGCCGTATGGGTCAATCGCCATGCTGAGAAACCTCTTACGGCCCTGGATCTCGTCGATGTTCACCGCGAGATTCTGGATCGCGCGGGCTGGCAGACGCAAGGGTATTCTCATATTGCCGGAATAGACGTCGAGGTTTTATCCCGAGCGTGGCGGCACGACGCAGAAGTTGAGCATGATCTTTTGAACTCGTTTGTGGTGAAAGATCTCGGCAGAGTGGCTCAGGCGATTGATCAAGGAACCGCGGGACAAGGGGTGCGCTTGTATCTAGGGGATGCGATCATAACGAATCGCGTCGACTTGATGGAGAACCGTGAAGAACAGCGCTCGCTGATGCACCCTTCCCGGATTCCACTGGGGCGTTGGCCCACCGGATCGGAAAAACCACTTGTCTTTGGTCAACAGCTTGCCGTCAATCTCCTGATGTCTACCAAGCCGGCGGTGTTTTCTGTTAACGGTCCTCCTGGTACAGGCAAGACGACCCTCCTTCGGGACATCATTGCAGCTTTGGTGGTGGAACGGGCTGCTGCCATGGTGCGGTATGAGAGACCAAAAGATGCGTTCTCGAGGTACGAGACCGAGAAGGAAAAGGGCCGCAGCAGAAGCGAACGGCCGATGTGGAAAGTGGCGGAGGATCTCTCGGGGTGGGAAATTGTGGTTGCTGCAGCCACGAACAACGCTGCAGAGAACATCACCCAAGAGATCGGAGCCATGAATGCCATTGGTGAGGAGTGGCACCAACGGGCAGACTATTTTAAGGACTTAGCCACAAGTGTTATGGGGAAACCTGCTTGGGGGTTGGTGGCGGCCGTACTTGGCAATAGTAAAAATAGGAGTAACTTTATTGGGAGCTTCTGGTTTGGCTCGTCATCGTCTGAAAAGGAAAAGGGTCAGGCCACGTCAATGAAGTCAATCCTGTGCAGTGCCCCTGCACCTCAAGAGGCGGCTAAGGAGTGGATAGATGCTCGAGAGCAATTTGCTGAATGTATGAAAAATGTTCAGGAGCTGCAAGCCCAATACGCCTCGTGGGCGGATGCGTCCGAGGCCCATCAGACAATCTTGAAGACGATGCAAAACCGTGTTGCCGAACTGCAGATAGCCAAAGAGCGGGCAACTCAGGCTCAGGGACAGTTGGAAGAAGCACGAGGTGCCGTCGAGGTGGCGGCTAGCCGTTTTGAAGAAGCAAGGGCATGCTTGAGATTGGTAAAGGATTGGCGGGCATGGATACAGGTGGTCTTCCGCCCGAGTGAATGGAGGAAGAAAGGGGCGGAATATAAACAGACAAGGCAGACATTTGATAAGGCTAAACGTGAATGGTTATCTGCACAGGAAGCTTTGACCGTTTTAGAGAAGGTTGTGAATGAAAGAAAGAGACAAGTCAAAGAGGAAGAGATGGTATTACATAGGACGATAGAAGAGAAAGCTTTACTGGATGCGGAGCTTGAAGCGGCGACCCAGGAGCTGGGCGATCGGTTTCCAAGTATTGACCTGTGGGATGCATCCCGGGACCGCGACCGACAGCTTTCCTCGCCATGGTTGAGTGACACGTTGAACCGCCGGCGGTCGGAGCTTTTTTTGGCCGCGCTTAAGGTGCACGAGGCGTTCATCAAGGCTTCCGCACAGCCTGTACAAGCCAATCTTTCTCGTTTTGTCGATCTCCTGTCGGGAAAGGATATCAGAATTCCAAACGAAATAATTCCTCATCTGTGGCGTACGCTTTTTCTTGTGGTTCCGGTGGTCTCGACCACTTTCGCATCGGTAGGAAGACTTTTCAAAGATCTCGGTTCTGAAGCGTTGGGGTGGACCTTAATTGACGAAGCGGGGCAAGCTAGGCCGCAAGATCCGGTCGGCCTCGTTTGGAGGTCGAAAAGGGTGGTATTTGTAGGGGATCCGATGCAACTCAAACCAGTAGTTACTCTGCCAGCTCAGGCGAGCAGCGCACTGAGGGAGGCATTTGGTGCAGGCAGTGAATGGGATGTCACGAAAACATCGGCCCAAGTGTTGGCCGACTCTGCCAATGCTTGGGGGACACGGGTACACGACAGGTGGATTGGAAGTCCTCTGTGGGTCCATAGACGGTGTCTCGACCCCATGTTTACAGTCTCCAACCAGATTGCCTATGCTGGTCAGATGATCCAGGCGACGCCGGTTCCAAAGGAAAAAATATTGCACAAACCGAGTTGCTGGAGTGTCGTTTCGTCGGATGGTGCCGACGGGCACTGGATTCCGGCCCAAGGGGATCGCGTTATCGAGATCTTGAGGCAGCTTGTCGAGGAATTCGGATTTCCGCCCGATGCCTTTGTGCTTTCTCCGTTCCGCGAAGTTTCGAACGAGGTGAAAGACTTGCTGAAAAAAAAGTACGGGCTCTGGGCTGGTCCTCATGTCAACCGGAAAGAGGTCCTTAAATGGCTAGGGACACGGGTTGGGACAGTTCACGTCTTTCAAGGCAAAGAAGCGCACACGGTCATTCTGCTGTTGGGAGGGAACCCAAGGCGTCCTAGAGCGTTCCGGTGGGCGGCGAGCGAACCGAACCTGCTCAACGTAGCCGTAACTCGGGCTAAACAGCGGATTTATGTCGTCGGCGATCCAGAAAAATGGAAGCACCTCCCGTATTTCAGTGTTCTTTGGCGGGCATTAAACTCGTAGGCCAACCGCTATAACGGATAGTTTCTGTGACCGGCGTCACCACGATCTGAATGGGCGTCCGTTATCCTGACGGTGACGTCAAACCGAGGGGAGAGTGGCATGGAACACCATCGTTTTCAAATGGCCGAGAAGCTCACCCGGCGAGTCGCCCAAGGCGGACCGGCCCGGGTGATCCAACTGAGCTTGCCCGCCGGACGAGTTTTAGACAAACACCAGGTGGACGATCACTTGCTCGCCTTTGTTCTGCGGGGCCGAGTGGTTTTTGAGGCTTTTGAACCGGGAGGAGGGCCGCTGACACTGGGGCCGGCCGAAATGATCGCCGTCGGACCCGGAGTACCGCACCGCGTGGAGTCCTTGGAAGACGCAGTACTCGCTCTCGTCCTCGTACCTCCCGGGGTCGGAGAAAAGTGACGGTTTTGCTTTCCTGGGCGGGGCCCGTTACTCCCGTTTGCCCGGGTCGAGGGGGATTTCATCGAGCTGAATAAAGGATTTCCGAGCGCTGTTTTGAAACTGGCCCGCATTTTGGCCAAGGGCGCAGGCGTTGCATTGGTCACATCCTGCGGCGCATCCACCGGAGCGGGTCCGGCGAAAGAGGCGGACCAACTGCCAGGCCGCATATCCAAGGACGGCGGCGATCACGACATAGATCATTGACTCTCCACCTTTCTGACACCTACCCATGGGACCGGCCTTTGAGACTGTACGGCCGGCCTTTTGGTGTCTCACATCCACCATCGGGCGATATGGTAGACCCCCCAGGAAACCACCCAAGCCAAACTTGCACTGTATACCACCGAGGCGACTGTCCATTTCCAGGACCCTGTTTCCCGGCGCATCACCGCCACGGTGGAGAGACACGGCGTGTACAACAGGATGAAAAATAAGAACGCGAGCGCCGATGCCGGGGTGAACGCCCCTTGCAACAGGGCCGTGAGTCCCCCCGCCGCCTCTCCCGCGCCGTAGGCCACTCCCATCGTGGCCACCACCAATTCTTTCGCTAAAAATCCCGTGATCAAGGCCACGCCGGCCTGCCAGGTGGCAAAATCCATCGGCGCGAACAAGGGGGCGATCCATCCCCCGAGCCCGGCGAGAAAGCTGTGTTCCACGGGAACGGGTCCCTGAAACGAGAATCTCCCGAGAAACCACAGCAACACCGACACGGAAAAAATAATCGTGCCCGCCTTGCGCAAGAACCCTTTCACCTTGTCCCACGTATGCAAAGTGAGGTTTCGGACGGTGGGGGCATGGTAGGGCGGCAGCTCCATGACAAAGAGCGAGTCGCCGGTTCCGACCAGTCTTCCCAACAGCCACGCCGTCCCCAGGGCCGCTGCCACGCCGACCAAGTACAATAGAAATACGATCTCCGCCTGGTGCCGGGCAAAGAAGGCCGGGACAAGCAGGGCGTAGACGGATAACCGGGCTGAGCAGGACATGAAGGGAATGGCCAGGACCGTCACCAGCCGCGCCCGGGGGTCCTCCAAGGTGCGGGTGGCCATGATGGCGGGGACGTTGCACCCGAAGCCGAGCACCATCGGAATGAAGGACCGCCCCCCCAACCCCACGGCTTGCATGACTCGGTCAGTGAGCACCGCCGCCCGGGCCATATAACCGGAGTCCTCTAAAAAGGACAGACCGAGAAACAGCACGGCGATCTGGGGAATGAACACCAGAACCGCCCCCACGCCACCCAAGACGCCTTGGATCATGAGATCCGTAAACCAACCCGGGCTTCCCATTGCCCCCAAAACGGCTTGAAGTCCCGTCGCCCCGGGACCGCTGATCGCACTGTCCAGCGCGTCCGACAAAGGGGTTCCCACCCAGCTAAACGTCACTTGGAACAAGAGAAAGAGAATGGCCAGGAACAGCGGGATCCCGAGAATCGGATGCAAAAGCCAGCGGTCGAGCCGATCGCTCCACGTCCGCTCTCCTGGCGGTCGCCCGCTGCCTCTCACAACTTCCCGGGCCGTTTGGGCCGCCCATTCGTGCCGGACCTGGCGAATTCGCTCCCCGGCCTCCGCAACTTCCTTGCGCAGACCTGCCAGAGTGGCCACCGCGGCCGGGGGGAGCGCTTGTTCCAAGGCCGCCATCACGGCCGGATTCCCTTCCAGAGCCATGACGGCCAGGGCCCTTCGGCGTTCGGCCAATGGTTCTGGCAGGGTAACCAAGGCGGCCTCCGTCCTGGCCACCACCGCCGCCAGGGAGCGGGGGTAGGGCAGGACAAAACCGGATGGCGCCACTCCGCCCTGCAAGCGGTGAATCAAGCGGTCTTTTCCAATCCCCCGCCGGGCGGTCATCGGCACCACAGGGACGCCCAGGCGCTGTTCCAGAAGAGCAACGTCAATGGTCAAGCCCCGGGCGGCCGCCGTGTCCATCATGTTGAGGACGACCACCACGGGCAATCCCATTTCCAACAGCTGGGCAGTAAAATACAAATGTCGTTCTAAACTTGAGGCGTCCACCACATTGACGACCGCCGAAGGACCCTGGTACAACAGGTATTCCACCGCCACCCGCTCCTCCGGGGACAGGGCTGCGAGGCTGTACGTTCCCGGCAGGTCCACCACCCGACATCCCGGCAAATCTTTGCACAGGCCCTCTTTTTTCTCCACCGTCACCCCGGGCCAGTTCCCGACGTACTGGCGGGTCCCAGTCAAAAGGTTGAACAGGGAGGTTTTCCCGGCGTTGGGATTCCCGGCCAGGGCAATGGTGGAAAGGGCCACCGCTCCGCGAACCTCTGCCGCCTGCGCTGCCGATTTCACGGCCGTCGCTCCGTTTCCACCTGAATGAACCGGGCATCTTTTCGGCGGATCCCCAGCTGTACGCCGCGGACGTGAATCACCAGCGGATCGCCGAAGGGGGCCCGGCGCACCACCCTCAGGTCGGTGCCGGGTACGAGGCCGAGTTCCATGAGGCGGTGGCGGTGTCCGTCCTTAGGAGCGAGGACATCGATCACTGTGCAAAGTGTTCCAGGTGGGCAGTCGTTCAATGTCATTGGGAACCACCTCAATTGAGAAACGTTATCATTATCCCTATCATGAGTATACAGGATTGGGCAGCGGCGAATTGTGAAAAATAGGTGAACGTTGTACAACCTATTATAACACGTAAGTGACTGAGTTGTATGTGAGGAGTTTCATCCATTGGCACGATCCAGACAAAAAACCCGGCTCGGGTGACCGGGCAGGCGTCAAAGCACTCGGGAGTTCATGACCTTGGGATCTCCCGAAGCCACGGATTGAGGAAACCCGAATCCCGGGGTGAATTGGGGACCAACCGGAGATCTGCCCCTTGGGTCGCTTCAGCGGCTTAAGCAAGCCTTGAAATACCTAAAATTTCCGTTAATATGGACGCGGAACCGGCCAAAGGAGCCTTTAGAAATCCGCGCCTTGCGGGATCCATGCGCACAATCCATCCCTCGAAAATCTCTTCGATTTCACGATAGACTTCGCAAAAAAGGCTTAAAGGCGGGTTCGCGCTTGTCCAAATCCTTTCCAAAGTTTCCGTGTGCTTGAATGGGTAAGAGAAAGGCGGTGGAATGCACCCGGCTATTGGACAATCAGGTCTGTAGATGGGATGATAGAGTTAATCGCAAAAACAGGTTCGAGATGCGAACTGTCGTGGGGGATATGAACATGAAAGCCTTCTATGCGCAGATCCTTCAATTGGACCCTATCCTGTGGCGAGCCGTTTTCAGCCTACTCGTTGTAGGTGCAGCTTTAGTTTTTCAGAAGGTGTTCGGCAAACTCGTTGTCCACACGCTGATGAGATTCGCCCGAAAGACCAGCAACAGGTATGATGATGGTCTGCTTGCGGCTTTGGAAAAGCCTCTCCGATGGTTTTTGGTGGGGTTGGGGCTCTACCTGGCCGTTCTGATTTTTTATGAACCGCAACCTCGCTGGTTCGGTCAAGCCCTTCATACGTTCATCATCATTGTCGTGGCCCACGCATTGTTTCAGGTGACACCGTTGTTCTTGCATCTGGGCGGACACCTTCGCGTCCAGTTCGACCGAATTGTCGCACCTTTTTTAACCCGGGTGATTCGTTTTTTCATTGTGGCCCTGGCGGTCATGATGGTCGCCCAAGAGTGGGGATTTCAGGTAAGCAGCTTTCTGGCGGGGCTGGGATTGGGAGGGCTTGCTCTGGCGTTGGCAGCCAAAGACTCCCTGGCCAACCTTTTTGCCGGGTTTGTGATCATTACAGAGCGGCCCTTCAGCATCGGGGATTGGATTAAGACGCCTTCCGTAGAAGGAACGGTGGAGGACATCACCTTTCGGAGCACGAAGGTTCGCACTTTTGCCCAGGCGCTGGTTACTGTACCCAACTCCTTGTTAGCCGGTGAGCCCATTACCAACTGGGCTCGGATGGGGAAGCGCCAGGTGAGCTTTCATCTCGGCCTATCCTATCGAACCCCCAGAAAGAAACTGGAACAATGTGTGAAGGAGATTCGCGCCTTATTGCACGAGCATCCCGAAACCCACAATGAAACGATCTTGGTGAACTTTGACCAGTTCGGGGCGAGCAGTTTGGATATCTTTGTGTACTATTTCACCACAACCACCGTTTGGTCCGAGTATTTGCAGGTAAAAGAGGAAATTAATTTGAAGATCATGGAAATTCTCGAACGCCACGGAGTGGAGATCGCCTTCCCATCGCAATCGGTGTATTTTGAGACGCCACTCCAGATGAAACTGCCGGACCCCGAGGAATCTTCCTCCACTCCCTCCCCCGATGTCTCCTCTGCATCGGTAGATCCCTCCGAGGCAGAGAGCACAGAAGAAAGGCGTACTCCCCTGCGGGGATAGTTCAGTGGACTCCCGATTACGCGGGAGAAACGATGTCTATCCTTGTCTATTCAACAACTTTATGTTAATATGAAGTTGTCGACACGCCATGGACTATATGGAAGTTGCCTGGCGAAAAGGGCTTGTTGAAGGCTGTGCGGCATCGACATGAGGCATAAAGGGGTGTGAAGATGTTATCACGGGGTCTGAAACGGATAATGGGTCAACGGTTATTGCGGAGGATGGCTGCGGGCATGTTCAGCATAGCGGCTCTCCTCTCGCTGACTGCCTGTGGTGCCTCCAGTTCGCCGCAGGGCTCGGGGACAGGGGATCTGCTCGATAAGGTGAAGTCGTCCAAGGTTTTGAGCGTGGCAGTGGCCAGTTTTCCTCCCTTGGAGTATCAGGATCCGGCAAATCAGGAGTGGTCCGGCGTGGATATTGACATCCTCAGCAAATTCGCTTCGACACTGGGGGCAAAACTGGAGGTTCATTCCATGGCCTTTCCCGCCACCATCCAGTCGGTGGCCTCGAAACGAGACGACATCACCGCAAACATTTTTAAGACGCCGGAGCGCGAAAATGTCCTGGCTTTCTCGAATCCTGTGATTAAATATGTAGAAGGAATTATTGTAAATTCCGACTTTCCGCGAATTCCGGCGGCCACGGTGGAAGGGCTACAGGGGAAAAAGATCGCCACCGCCACCGGCACGGCTGAACAGGCCTTCGTCCCGAGGATTCCCGGAGCGGTGAATCAGTCGTACAACAGTGTCAACGAGGCGTTTCTCGCCCGGTCTTCCGGGCGGGTGGACGCGACGTTTCAACCGGTGATGTACGCCGAGTGGGCGGTGCAAAAGAATCCTTCCTTGCACATTAAGGTCCTGGGACCCGTTCCGGAATCGATTACAGGAAAGGGGAACCAGGCACCGGCCGGGTACTACGGCGTGGCGAAGGGAGATTATTCGAAGCGATTTTTGGATGAACTCAACAAGTTTCTGGTTCAAGAACAATCGAACGGAGGCTTGAAACAAATTCTTGAAAAGTACGGCCTGACGGATCCTTCGTATCTCGCAGGACTGGGAAATCAGTCAGGAAGTTGATCGCTCCATCCGCGAAGGACCCGCCCAAGCCGTCCTGATGGAAAAGCGTTTTCGGGAGGGAGTCATGCAATCGCTTTTTGAGCTTTGGCAGCGCTATGGGGAATCTTTTTTGCACGGGATGTTGGTGACTTTGGAGTTAACGGTGGCCTCCCTAATCGTCGGGCTGGTGGTGGGCGGGGTCCTGGCCTTCATGAGGATGAGCAGGATCGCCCCCCTTCGGGCGATCGGGGCCGTGTACGTGGAAATCGTCCGATCGACGCCGGTGATTGTGGAGTTGTTCTTTGTCTATTACAGCTTGGCACAGATCGGGATTATCATTCCGGGCTTTGAAGCGGCGGTGATCGTACTGGGGGGATTTTACGGGGCGCTGTATTCCGAGATCTTTCGCAGCGGCCTGATGAGCGTGGATTTCGGCCAGCGCGAAGCCGCCGAGGCACTCGGGTTGCGTCGGAAAACCACGCTCCTGCGGGTGATCGTCCCCCAATCCCTTCTGGCGATCTTGCCACCGGGCACCAGTGCGGCCATCGATTTGGTCAAAGACACCGCCCTGGTGATCACCATCGGGGTGGGGGAACTCATGTACCAGGCCTACCAGGCGGGCAGCGAAACCTTTCAGTATATGAACGTCTTTTTGATCGCCGGGGTGCTGTATTTCATTGTCTGCTATGGATTGTCTCTGGCAGTAAGGAGGTGGGAGCGCCATGTCAAGGCAGCGGGTGCTTGAGATTCGAGGTCTGACAAAGCGGTTTGGGGATCACACGATCCTGAAGGATATCGACCTGGATGTCGGGGCGGGCGAAGTGGTGGCGATCATCGGACCCAGTGGGGCTGGAAAGAGTACGCTCCTCCGGTGCGTGAACTATTTACAGCCCTTTGAATCCGGCACCATCCGGGTGCTCGGTCACATGCTCAAGGGAACGGACAGCGGTTGGAGTCCCAGCTACCGGGAGCTGACGGAGATCCGGAAGAAAGTGGGTATGGTTTTTCAACGGTTTAACCTGTTTCCCCACCTGACCGTTTTAGAGAATATCATCCTCGCGCCCATGGACGTGAACAAAGTGTCCAAGCAGGAAGCCATCCAGCAAGCCCGGCGCCTCTTGGAATTGGTGGGCCTCGGCGATAAGGAAAATGCCTATCCGCGAAACCTGTCCGGGGGCCAGCAGCAGCGGGTGGCGATCTGCCGGGCTCTGGCCATGCACCCGCAAATGATGCTCTTCGACGAGCCCACGTCCGCTTTAGATCCGGAGTTGGTGGGCGATGTCCTGTCGGTCATTCGCCAATTGGCCGCCGACGGTATGACCATGTTGTTGGTGACCCATGAAATGGCTTTCGCCCGGGACGTGGCGGACACCATCGTGGTGATGGCCGACCAGCAGATCATTGAGTCCGGTCCGGCGCGGAAATTGTTATCCAACCCTGAACATGAACGGACGCGCACCTTCCTGCGGCGGGTGCTGAATCATGGCCCGGCTGACGATGTCGAGCCGGCCGTCGTAAAATCTCACCAACTCAGTCCCCGGAGGTGACGCCGGTGGAAGTAGTCCTTCAATACCTTGGCCCCATTGGGCAGGGGATGTTCGTCACCGTGGCGCTCACCGCCCTGGGTACAGTGTTGGCGCTGATCATCGGCCTCTTCGGGGCGCTGGCGCGCCAGTACGGTCCTTGGCCCCTGCGGGCGGTGGTGGGCGCTTACGTGGAAGTGATCCGTGGTACGCCACAGATCTTACAGTTGTTTGCGGTCTTTTTCGGACTGACCCAATACGGGATCCAGTTGGACGCTTTTACTGCCGCGGCGATTTGGTTATCGGCCTACGGAGGTGCTTATGCAGTGGAGCTGTTTCGGGCGGGGCTTCACAGTATTCCCCACGAGCAACGGGAGGCTTCAGCGGCCCTGGGGATCAGCCGCTGGACGACTTTGCGAAAGGTTATTCTGCCCCAGGCTTTGGCGACGATCCTGCCGGCGATGGTGAGCTTTCTCGTCCTGCAGGTGAAAAACTCGTCTCTCGCCTTTACCATCGGCGTCATGGATATCATGCGCCGGGCAGAGCTCGGGGTGAATGCCACCAGCCAGGCCACGTTGCTCTATCTGATGGCCGTTGCCGCGTATTTCATCCTAAACTTCCCGTTGTCCCGGCTGGGGATCGCTCTGGAGCGGCGGGTGGCCCAGTACCGGTGACGGCGGCGGAGCTCTTCGGGCGGACCGCCATTTTTTCGCCCGGATTCGTTTACTTCCCGGGCCGTCCTTTGCCCGCCTCTTTGAGTCCGCCCGCCAAAGATTCCAACACGTCTGGTTGCAGGATGCGGAGCTGCTCCCCCTGCACCTGGATCACCCCCTGTTTTCTGAGCAAACTCATGGCCCGGTTTGCCGATTCCCGGGTGGTGCCCACCCATTTGGCCAGTTCGTAATGGGTGAGGGGAAAGGACATCACATATCCTTCTGGGTCGACCCGCCCCCATTCCAAGACCTGTTGCCATAAAGTCCACGCCACCCGCTCCAGAACGGAATGCTGAGTCAAATTCTGAAGTCTCGCCTGAAGCTCGCGGATCTTGCGGCCCTGAACCCGGATGAGGGCCATGGCGGCATCGGGGGAATCGAGCACCAAACGTTCCAACTTTTGGCGGGTCAGGGCCACCAAATCGGTATCCCGAATGGCCTGGGCGTGGGCCGGGTAGGTCGTCTCGTCAAAAAACCCCGCATGGGGGAACATTTCGCCGGCCCCGAGGACGGCCATGATCTGCTCCCGCCCGTCCACGTCGTAGATATAAATTTTCACGAGCCCCCGGGACAGAAAAAAGACCCGTTCAAGGGGGTCGCCCTGATGAAAAATCATGCCCCGGGAGGGAATGCTCAAAGGTGTGCAGAAATTCTCCACTGTCTGAAGTTGGTTTTCAGGCAGGTGTGCAAACAGTGGGATTCGCTGTGTGATGCCCATATATAATCACCGCCTCTGTTCCAACGATATCGAAAATCAGTCCTAAGGACAACGGGCCGGAAAGCTCATTGTAGGCGGGGTTGTGATGGGGGTCACGGAAGGTCGAAGTGTCCCTTGGTATCCTCAAGATAACTTCCAGGGTGAGGCGGCGATGTTGCCTGGGTTTGATGTTGCCTGGGTTTGATGAGAAATTGCACCACGCGGGGGCGGGGACGATGGATGGGGTCCGGGGGCCCGGTGCGAGGGCCGGGGCTAGTGAAGGGCTGGGACTGCGGTTTCGCATCACCCGGGTGTACATGATCACGGGGCTTGCCTTTCTTGGGCCGGCTTGGTGGTGCTTGATCCGGGCGGCGCCGGCCATCGCACGGGGGGCGTGGGCCGATCCGCTCCTTCTGGCCGCCGTTCACCTTTTTGTGGTGGGGTATGCATTGACCACCGTTCACGGAGCGCTGCTGCAGATCACTCCGGTGGCGTTTCAGGGACATTTGTACTCCGTCCGCCTGGGTTATGTTCAGTATGTCCTCATGGTGCTCGGGGCCGCTGCTTTTCCCGTCGGCTTTTTGTCCGGCCGGTGGGCGGTGGCGGCGACAGGGGGGATTCTGGTTTTTGCAGCCTACGGGCTTTTGCTTTGGAACTTGGGCCGCACGGCCTTGACGCTGAAAAAGCGCGGAGAGGCACTCCGGTCGGCGCCGGTGTTTGTCTTTTTGTTCGCCGCCCTGCTTTTTGGAATCGGAATGGCCCTGGGGGTGCCTCTCTTGGGTCGGGCGAGCCTTCTCCTCCACATGGTGGCTGGAGTGACCGGCTGGTTCACCACCCTGATTCTCGTTTTGAGTCCCCGCCTGATTCGCGTTTTCGTTTCCTCCCGCCACCCGGGGTTCGAGCGAAGGGGACCGGAGCTTGTGCTGATGGCGGGGGCCCTGTTGATCGCTGCAGGGGTATCCCTTGTGCCCGCCCCCGGGCAAGGGGTGTCCAAAGGTCTGTGGGGCCCGGGGAGCTTCCTGGTCGGGGTCGGATCGGTCTTGTACCTGATTGCTTACGGATCGTTTCTATTTCATCTGTTTCAGCATCTTCGGTATAGGCGGCGTCGGGATCTCGAGTGGGTCATCCCGTGGATAGCGGCGGGGCTCGCGGCTGGCTGGCCGCTGACCGCGGCCTGGGGAGCCGCGGTCTGGAAAGCGGCGGGGACCGGCCGAACTGCGGGACCGATGCTCCTGGGCATGATGCTGCTTGTGGTTTTCGGCTTTCTCGGGTGGGTGATTGCTGCATATATGGCCAAAATCCTGCCTTTTCTGCGGTGGATGAGCAAATACGGCCACGGGCTCACTCCGGTGACTCGCCGGGCACCCGGGCAGCGCCCGGTGGGCGTCCGGGACATGATGCCCAAGGTTTCCACCATATTGGCGTTGTTGGGTTTTGCCGGCGGTGCCGTTTTACTTGCCGCGGGCGCCTGGAGTGGCCGGGAGGAGTTTGCCCGGATCGGGGCGGGGGTCGGGGTATTGGCGTGGCTGGTCTACGCCGGGGCGATGTGGGTGATGTACCGGCGATGACTGCAAGGCCACGGCGACGCTGCCCACGGAAGCTTATGTGCCATAAAATCGTCCGGTTCTGTTCAAGATTTTCTCGCCATCCCGGCGGTGATCCCTCTGTATGAAAAAGACCTGGGCGATAGACTGGAGAAAGAAGGACATGACGCGCGGTGTAGACCGCGTCGGGAGGGATACGGATGCTGGGATTGACGAGTCTGTTGACAGAAGAGCCGGCGTTTGGGGATGGACTGCGCTATGTGGAGGGCGCCCGGCGGTCGCGCACCGGGGTGCGCCCCGGGGCGGGGCCCGTGGTGGTGTGGGAGATCACCCGGACGTGTAACCTGCGATGCCAGCACTGCTATGCCAATGCCGGGCCAGGGCGGTTTGAAGGAGAGATGACCCACGAGGAGGGCCGGGCGTTTATCGATGATTTGGCGGCGTTCAAGGTCCCGGTCTTGCTCGTGTCTGGAGGCGAGCCCCTCTCCCGTCCGGATACTCTGGACCTAATGCAGTACGCGGTCTCCAAGGGGATTCGGGTGACCCTGTCCACCAATGGCACGCTCATCACCCCGGAGGTGGCTCGGGAGTTAAAGCGCATTGGGGTGGGCTATGTCGGTATCAGCATCGACGGGACGCCGGATGTGCACGACCGGGTCCGGCGCCGGGCCGGGGCTTTTGCCCGGGCCATGCGCGGCGTGCGGAACTGCGCCGAGGCGGGGATTCGGGTGGGCATCCGGTTTACGATTCACAAAGATAATGTCCACACCCTGCCCTTTGTGCTGCAGCTTTTGGAGGATGAGCCCTTTGACCGGGCTTGCTTTTACCACTTGGTGTACAGCGGCCGGGGGGCGGCGGAGCAAGACGTCACGCCCGAGGTCACCCGCAAGGTGGTCGGGCAGTTGATCGACCAGGTGGAGGATTGGCACCAGAGGGGAATTGACAAAGAAATCCTCACCGTGGACAATCACGCAGACGGGGCGTATCTCTATTTGTACATGCGGGAAAAAGATCCGGCCCGGGCTGAGGCCATCCGCCGGCGGCTGCGCATGAACGGGGGCAACCGATCGGGGATCGCCATTTGTCATGTGGATTATCAGGGCAACGTCCACCCGGATCAGTTCACCCAGCATCATACTTTCGGCAACGTTCGGGAGCGTTCCTTCGGAGAAATTTGGTCCGATGAGAGCCACGATCTGCTCAAGGGGCTTCGGGATCGCGAAGAACGGCTTCACGGGCGGTGTAAAGATTGTGTGCTCTACGACGTGTGCGGGGGCAATTTTCGCACCCGGGCCGAGGCGGTCTACGGGGACTTTTGGGCCCCGGATCCGGCGTGTTATTTGACCGATGAAGAGATTCACGACCAGATGCTGCGGGGGGAGAGCGCATGAGGGCGAGCCGGGGAGAAGAAGGGGAGGGTTGGAAGGTGCGGGATGGCGTGGAGTTTGGGACCGAGGAATCCAGGATTCCCGGTCCCGCCCCGCGGCCCTTTTCGCTGGATTACGCCACAACGCCCTTTCTGGTGATCTGGGAGGTGACCCGGGCGTGCAGTCTGCATTGCCTGCACTGCCGGGCGGATGCGCAGTTTCGTCGGGACCCCCGGGAGTTGAGCACGGAAGAGGGGTTTCGGCTTCTGGACGAGTTGGCCGAGTGGAAGGTCCCGTTGGTGGTGCTGACCGGGGGAGACCCGTTTGAGCGGCCGGATGTGTTCGACCTTGTGCGGTACGGGGCTGAGCGGGGGCTGCGCATGTCGGTGACCCCGAGCGCCACGCCCCGGGTGACCCGGGAGGCTTTGGAGCGGTTGAAGGAGGCCGGGGTGATGCGGCTGGCCGTGAGCCTGGACGGGGCACGGGCGGAAACCCACGACCGGTTCCGGGGCACGTCCGGTTCCTTCGCCCAGACGATGCGGATTCTAAAAATCGCGGCGGAGCTAGGGATTGAGCGGCAGGTCAACACCACGGTGTCCCGGTATAACGTCGGGGAGATGGAAGAGCTGGCCGGGCTGGTGGCGGAGAGCGGAGCGGTCCTGTGGAGTGTCTTTTTCCTCGTGCCCACCGGGCGGGGGCGCAAGGAGGACGCTGTAGATTACGCCACCCAGGAAGGTCTCTACCGTTGGCTGGCGGAGCTGGCGGATCGGGCTCCCTTCGACATCAAGACCACCGAGGCCCAGCCCTATCGGCGGGTTTTGTTGCAAAGGCGCCAGACGATGCGAGGGATGGAAGGCGGGTTTGGGACCGGTGGGGGGAAACCGGGTGGAACCGAGGCGCGGCGGGGTGTGTTCGGCGGATCCGGGCGGGCGCCCCGTGGCGTCAATGACGGGAATGGTTTTGTGTTTGTGTCACACGTAGGCGAGGTGTATCCCAGCGGGTTTCTGCCGATCCGGGTTGGCGATGTCCACCAGACCTCGCTGCGCGAGATTTACCGGGATTCATCGGTGCTTCGGGCATTAAGGGACCCCGATGGTTACAAGGGCAAGTGCGGGGTGTGCGAGTTTCGCCGGGTGTGTGGAGGATCCCGGGCCCGGGCGTACGCGTTGACCGGGGATTATCTGGAGAGTGATCCCAGCTGCCCCTGGGTGCCCGCTGTCCTGAGGGGCGCGTCCGAAGCCGGGGGCGGGGTGTGACGGCTGAAGGTAGAGGAAGGCCGGACTCGATGTGAATCGTCACGCACCTGCACAATCTTCATGATGTAAATGCTTTCAAGACCTCTACGAGTGGTCCGGCCACTTCCCAGGCTCGAGATGGTGTATGACAGTGACATGACAGGGAGAACAGCTGTAATATTCATACCGATAACTGTTTGGGGAATGAGGTGAAAAATATGATACACATCAGCACCATTACGTCCAAATATCAAATCACCATACCTCTGGAGCTTCGTAAGAAGCATGGTCTCAAAATCGGAGATAAGGTTATGTTTCAGTACACGGACCAAGGGGAGATTGTTATCCATCCAATCCGAAAGAAAACCGCAAAGGAACTAGCTGGCTCATTGCATCAGGACGGAACTCCTTACATCCCCTTTCGCGAAGCTCGCCGGATAACGCAGGAGGAGTTGGGTGTACGCTTGTCAGGGAAGGACAATGACCACCAGTGAGAACACTGTTCGTTGATACGAATGTCATTCTCCGGTATCTGTTGCGGGACCATGCCGGAATGTATCAGGCCTCCGTGAAGTTGTTTGAGCAGGCGGAGCAGGGGGAGTTTGTTCTCTATATTGAGCCAATGGTTCTCGCTGAGTGCATTTATGTACTCACAGGCCCCCTGTATCGTCGAAACCGTTCGGATGTCGCTCGTGCGTTAGCGGAGATTTTGCTTCTCGAAGGTGTTACTTGCGAGGACCAGGACCGTTTAACCGAGAGCCTCACGATGTTTTCCGACCAGAGCGTCGATTTCACAGACGCATACCTGGTGTGTCGGAGCCGGGATGCGGACGCAGGGGTGGTCCCTTTCGATCGGGACTTTGTTCAACTAGGGGCGGCGGTGCACATACCGGAGTATGATAACTGAGAGAAACACGAAGTTAAAAAAATAAGATTTCATAATTTTTGTTCTAATATGTAATTTTATGATAGACCCCGGTCTAGAGCCGGCGAGTCGGCTGCTTCGGCGACCGATCCAAGGGGTGCAACAAGGCTCTTGGTGGGGGAAGGAGTCCCCAGCCTATAGGCGGGGTGAGGAAGTCAAGGGCGGGGTTGTTCGAAGTCGCGGAGGGTCATCACCGGGTGGAGAGGAGCGGTTCGATGAGTCGGGAGCAGTGGCAGGCAGTTATGGAGTTGACCGCCCCGGAGTTCCATACGTTTTTATTGGAACATCGGGTACTGGCTGAGCGGATGGAGGCGGTGCGCCGGGATCGATCCCCGGAGTTGTACCGCCTGGCCCTCGGGGAACTCGGGCGGGAAATCGATCATCATTTTGTCCATGAGGAAAAGTTTGTCTTGCCCAAGGTGGAGCCGTATTTTCCTTCCGCCGTGGCCGGGCCGGCGGTGAAGCTCCGGTCGGAACACGATTTAATCCGCAGGCGGCACCGGGAAGTGGTGGCGGGGATGGACCCCCGGGCGGGGATCGGAGATGTGGCCGGGCCCTGGGGGGATGCTGTGCGCCTGTTGGCGTATTTGGTTCTGCGGCATATTGAGAAAGAGGATCATTATTTCTTCCCGATGATCAGCCGAATCCTGACGCCGGAGGAGCGGGCGGAGGTGGCGGAGGCTCTCGCCCGGGCGAACCGCAAGATGGAAAAGGCGCCCTGAGGGGAACCCAGGGCGCCTTCGGTCGGAGGAGTGTAAAGGCTCCTCGACTGCTTTGTCCTCTCGACCTAAAGACGATATTGTTCTTGTACTAGCGGCAAGAGGCCTACTTTGGCCAGTCGATCGACCGGCACCAAGAACGTGGCCGTCACGACGCCAGGGTGCCGGCCGATCTCGATCGAACCGGTGATGGTGGCGCGGTTCTTGACCTCGGGAACAGACATGCCGAACAAGCGGGCCGCTCGTTCGAGCGCGTTGTCCGTAGCGGCGTTCAACGTTGCACCGCTGCCGACAACGGAGACCGGGGCCGTTTCCTCAATCGCGTCGAATCCCCACTTGGTCGCCTGGGCTTTCGCCAGCGCCTTTTCCGATTCAGTTAACGGTCGGGCGAGATAAGGCAAGTCTTCTTCGTTAGGGATCAGGATCGGCCCCTCAAGATTTGCGCCTTTGATCACGTGAACTTGTAGGGTGACCACCCCCGACACATCACACGTATGACCTGCGATTTCACCGTCGCCCTGTAAGGCGTGCATATCACCCAGATAGACTCCGCCACCGGGGACTTTAACCGGGCAAACCAGGATGGCACCTTCCCGAACCCTGGCGATGTCCATGTGTCCATCGGTTCGCGCCTCATCCAGTTCTTCTTGTGTCAGGGCATATTGGTGAGGGGCGCCGAGCAAAAATGATCCAAAATCCCCGGCATTGTGAGAGTCGGGCATCGGCCGGGACGGCGTGGTCCCCAACTGCCCGAGAAACGGTCTGACTCGGGCCACCGCCCCAACAATGTCGTGGGGCGCAAAGGTTACGATAGGATTTTGAATCGAATGTTCCGGGGTGGCCATGAATTGCCGTCCATCTGCCGCGATCCGTTCAGCCGCATCACGGGGTAGGGTGACGCCAAGTTCGTAGTTTTCGTCGAAGGCGATCGTATATCCGTTGGTGAATTGAAATGGTGAGGCGTCAGCCCCACAGTTCGTACAGCGGATCGAATGAGGGCCGATACCTTCGATGCGTGTTTCCGGATACATTGTGCCGCACACCGGACATTTGGCTGCGCAGAACGGGTCCCCGAGGAAACTGCCTTCCACCGTACGGTCGTTTCCGGACGCGGTTGCAATGGAGGTAACCCGGATGGACTGGATACGGATTGCGATAGCGTCTCCGACCTCGGCTCCAGCGACAAAAACTGGCCGGGTCACCTCATGGCCACCTCGGATGGCCGGCGTGATCATGGGCCCCCAACATCCCGGGGTTGTGTTGGCCACAATGTGTCCGCCGTCCCGTACAGGCCCCAACATCGGCTGGTTTGGGTCGAGCACTCCATTCGTAAATGTGTTCACGAACACGGTCGGACTACCCTTTGAGTCGTTCATCGGCGTGTCCCCTCTCGTGGAACCAATTTATGATACTTCCTGTCTTGTACTTTATCACAAAAATATAAGACGTAGGGCCCTTTGGATTCCGATCTCCAGAGGGCGATATGGTATAGTAAACTCACCGGAATTTATGATATGCACCGAGGAGGCGACGGATGTGGATGTGCTGGAGGCGATTCGGCAGCGTCGCGAGTTGACGCAGTTTCTGGATGCGCGGGTGGAACCGGCGGTGCTCCGGGCGGTGGTGGAGGCGGGATATTGGGCTCCCACGGGGAATCACCTGATTTCCAGAGAACTGATTGTAATCCAAGATCGCGGAATTTTGACTCGGTTGACCCAAACCACGCCGTACATGCCCTGGTTGGCCGGCGCTGCGGCGGGGATTGTCGTAACCGGACGGCCGGATGTGAGCAAGTACTGGGTGCAGGATGGCTCCATCGCCTGTGCGTTTATGTGGCTCGCGGCGGTGGATCAGGGACTGGGGATGGCCTTTGGCGCCGTGTACCACGCCCAGGACGCCGAGGAATCGGCCCGCCGGGAGAGCTATGTGCGGGAGGTTCTCCACCTGCCGGATGATCGGCGGGTTTTGGCGATCCTCGGAGTGGGTCGGCCGGCGGCGTGGCCGGAGGGGAAACCGCCTCATGCCAAAGACCGGGTGATTTTCGTTGACCGCTTTGGGCAACCCTGGAAAGAGTAGCGAACTGCGGTAAAAGAGTAGTGGGGTGTAAAAGATGGGAACGATCCGGTTGAAACGCGCATACGAACCGGCGGATCTGACGGACGGGAGACGAATCCTGGTGGATCGCCTGTGGCCCCGGGGTCTCGCCAAGGCCGAGGCGAGGATCGATCAGTGGATGCGGGAGGTGGCCCCAAATCCTGAGCTCCGCAAGTGGTTTGGCCATCAGCCCGATCGATTCCCTGAGTTCCGCCGTCGGTACGAGGAGGAGCTCCGGAGCGATCCCGTGCATCGCCGGTGTGTCGAGGAGATTCTGCACGCGGCGGAGCGGGAGACGGTCACCCTGGTCTATGCGGCCAAGGACGAGGTCCACAACCACGCGGTGGTCTTGCTGGATTGTTTGTACCATTGGCGAGAGTAAAAAGGATTCGCGGCTTTGGTGTCGAACTAATAAGGAGGCCAAGGGCAATGGGAAAGCCGGGGTTCTGGCGAGGCCCCGGTGAGAACCAGGCACAATGAAACGACCATTTGGTTGAGGCTGGGGGGAGGTTTGGGTGGTACACGCCCGGGATCTGTTTGATTTAACTGGGAAAGTGGCGATCATCACCGGTGGGGGGAGGGGATTGGGCCGGGAGATCGCACTGGGGTACGCGGAGATGGGGGCCGATGTGGTGCTGTGTTCCCGAAGGGTGGAGAATTGTGAGCAGGTGGCCGAAGAGGTGCGGGCTTTGGGACGACAGGCCCTGCCCTTGGCGTGTAACGTGGCGGAACCGGAGGATGTGCGCCGGGTGGTGGATGAGTCCCTGAAGACCTTTGGCCACATCGATATTCTTGTGAATAACAGTGGCGCATCCTGGGGAGCGCCAGCGGTGGATATGCCCCTGGACGCCTGGCGTAAAGTCATGGAGACCAACGTCACAGGCACGTTTTTGATGTCCCAGGCGGTGGGGGGGCACATGATTGAGCGGGGGCAAGGCGGGCGAATCGTCAACATTGCCTCGGTGGCGGGTCTTGTCGGATCTCCTCCGGAGGTGCTCGATGCCGTGGGGTACAGTGCCAGCAAAGGGGCGATCATCAGTTTAACCCGGGATTTGGCTGTAAAATGGGCCCGGTACAACATCCTGGTGAACGCCATTGCCCCGGGATTTTTCCCGACCAAGATGAGCCGGGTGATCCTCGAACGAAACGGAGACACCATTCTGCGGGGGACGCCTCTGGGGCGATTTGGCGAGGAAGGTGAATTAAAAGGTGCGGCCATCTTCTTAGCCTCACCGGCATCGAGCTATGTGACCGGCCATGTCCTGACGGTGGACGGGGGCTCCAGTGTGATGTGATCTGTCGAACCGGGTGATGGTCTCTGGGGGCGGAAACGAACAAGGGTGAGGTGGGGATTGAACCGATCTGTTCACCGGCGTTAACCAATCACCGAAGTCGTAGCAACGAATAGGATGCGAAGGGGAGACGCAAAGGTGTCCATCGATGCGGTAAAACGAATCGGCGTGGTGGGTTCCGGAGCGATGGGAACCCAGATTGCGGCGGTGTGCGCTTTGGCCGGGTATCCGGTCAAGGTGCAGGATATCGCGACCGAGAGCCTCGAACGGGCCCGGCAGGTGCTGACCGAGCAGTTGGAGAAACGGGTACAGAAGGGGAAATTATCCCGGGAACAGGTGGACGGAGCCTGGAGCCGGTTGTCCTGGACGACGGATCTCGGCGAAGCGGTGAGGGATGCGGACTACGTGATTGAGGCGATCGTGGAGAAGCTCGATGCCAAAAGGGAGCTGTTCGCTCGGTTGGATGAGCTGGCACCGGCCCACGCCATCCTCGCCACCAACAGTTCCACCATTGTCAGTTCAAAAATCGCCGATGCCACCAGGCGGCCGGAGAACGTATGCAACATGCATTTTTTCAATCCGGTCCTGGTCATGGAACTCGTCGAAGTGGTGATGAACCCCCAAACTTCTGAGGATACGGCAGACACGGCGGTGGAACTGTGTCGGCGAATCGGCAAAACCCCGATTCTCCTAAAAAAAGAGATCTCGGGATTTGTCGCGAATCGGCTGCTCATGGCTTTGTTTAAGGAAGCGATGTATCTCTATGAACAGGGGATCGCCGATTTTAAAGACATCGACTTGGCGGCGACCAAGGCCCTGAACCACCCCATGGGTCCCTTTACGCTCATGGATTTTACGGGGCTTGATGTCAATTATTATGTCATGCAGCAACAATACGCCGAAACCGGGGACCCGGCCATGAAGCCGCCCGAAATCCTGCGAGAGAAGTTCGAGCGGGGAGAATTCGGGAGAAAATCCGGCAAAGGGTTTTATACGTACGAGTAGGCGGGTTGCAGGGACAAGCCTTTCTGCGTACACTGGGGATGAGAGAACTCCAGGGTGATGGAGCTCACCAATGGCTGCGCTGCGCAGATGATGGCTCCTACTGACAGTGGTCAGTAGGAGTTTCTTTTTGAAAGAGCCCGGGCGTTTGCCGGGTCTTGGGGTCTTGGAGCGGGAGGCGGTAGAAAAATGTTGTGGTGGGCTCTGGCGGCAGGCGGCATCCTGGGAAGTCTGGCGCGCTACGGGTTATCGTTGCTACAGCCCTCCACGGGCTGGCCCTGGGCGACATTTGGAATCAATCTTTCCGGGGCGTATGTGCTGGCCCTCTTCCTCACCCTGGCTTTGGAACGGTGGTCACTGCCCGCGGCGGTGCGCCTGGGAGTCGGGACGGGATTCGTGGGCTCGTATACCACCTTTTCCACCCTCGTGCTTGAAACCTTGCATTTGGTGACAGGGGGGCATCCTTGGGAAGCCCTGCTCTATCTCCACGTCAGTGCAGCGGGGGGGTTGTTGTTAGCCTATGCCGGCCATCAGACGGCGATGGGCTGGATACATCGGAGGGGTCAAATATGATGTCGTTGTGGGTGGCGATCGGCGGGGTTCTCGGCACCTGGGCCCGGTTTGCCCTCGGGAATTGGGTGGCTCGGAAGTGGATGCCGCTGTTTCCGTATGGCACGTGGATCATTAACCTGACCGGGGCGTTTTTCCTCGGCGTGCTGGCCGGGCGGGAAGCCGGGGGCGCCCTGTCCGCGACTTGGTATGCGCTGCTCGGAACGGGGTTTTGCGGGGCCTATACGACGTTTTCGACTTTTTGTTATGAGGCGTTTTTTCTCTGGTGGGAAGGAAATCGGAAAAAGGCCGTGGTATATGTGGCCACATCGCTGTATCTCGGGCTTTTGGCGGGTGGCCTCGGGCTGTGGCTCGGGAGTGGCAAGATCTGAGGGGAGCGAGCGACCGGGCGGGGCCGACCGGATGACCGGCCCATCTCTCGACCCAATATTTTAGTTCGTGATATAATGGATCGGAAAGGAAGGGGCACAGATGAAGCAGATGGAACCGGATCCGGCGGGGTTGGAGCGCTTCTTTGAACATTTGCAAGCAGTGAATCGATACGTTCGGGGGGGATGGTTCGGCGAGCCCCGCCGGCAACCCACCCGGGTGCAGTGGATAATTCTAAGGAAGCTCCAGCGGACTGGCGGGTGTTCGGTGGGGGAGTTGGCCCAGAGGGTGGATGTCGGCCCCAGCGCCATGTCCCAGATGTTGGACCGTCTGGAACGGGTGGGATGGCTCAGCCGGGAGCCGGATCCCCGGGATGCCCGGGGTCGGACCGTCCGCCTGACGCCCCGGGGGGAAGAGGTGGTTCGGGCGGTGGAGCAGGAGTGGATTCGGCGGCTCGCAAAGCCCTTTGCCCGCCTGGAGTCCGACGAGCAAAAACAACTTTTGGCGTTGATGGATAAATTGGCCCAGTTCGTCAGGGAAGAGGGGCGATGAGGATGACCTCGGATTTCGAGGGGCGGGAAAGATCGCACGGTGGGGAAGGAGTGGCCGTCTCCGGGCTGAAGGATTCTCCGGTGAGCCGGGGTGTGTCGGGGACAGAATGGACGGTGAAGGTACAGGGTTTACGAAAGCGATTCGGCGAAGTGTGCGCCGTGGACGGGGTGGATTTTGCCGTGGCGGAAGGGGAGTGTTTTGGTCTTCTCGGCCCCAATGGCGCGGGAAAATCCACGACGATCAAGATGTTGATCACCCTCTTGCGCCCAGATGACGGGGAGGCCTTTGTGGCGGGATATTCCGTGCGTCGGGCGGCAGGCCGGGTGCGGGGGGCCATCGGGTACGTGCCTCAGATGCTGAGCGTGGATGCCACCCTCACCGGCTATGAAAATCTGTTGCTATTTTCCCGCTTTTTTGGTCTCCCCCGCCGGGTGCGCCGGGAGCGGGTGGAGGAGACGCTGGAATCGATGGGTCTGGCCGAAGCGGCCCACCGGCCGGTGAGGACGTATTCGGGGGGCATGATCCGACGGCTGGAGATCGGCCAGGCGGTGATGCACCGCCCCAAGGTGCTGTTTCTCGATGAACCCACGGTGGGGCTGGACCCCGTCGCCCGGCAGGGGGTCTGGGATCACATCCGCCGGCTTCAGCAGGAGGCAGGGATGACGGTGGTGATGACCACTCACTATATGGAGGAAGCCGAATCTCTCTGCCATCGCGTGGCGATGATGAGCCGGGGGCGCATCGCCGCCCAGGGCACGCTGGAGGAGCTGCGGCTGGCCGCCGGCAAGCCCGAGGGTACCTTGGAGGACGTGTTCGTCCATTATGCCGGCGCCTTTGAAGAGCAGGGGGGAGGGATGCGGGATGTTCTCCGAAGCCGACGTACGGCCAGGCGCCTCGGTTAAACGAGCAGGGGCTCCGGGGTTGTACCTGCTTCACGTCTGGACGCTGATCGAACTGGAGATCCTCAAACTGCGCAAAGATCCCACCGAGCTGTTCATGCGGGCGGTGCAGCCGGCGTTGTGGCTGCTGGTGTTCGGGCAGGCTTTCAGCCGCATCGGGATGATTCCTACGGGCAAGACCACATACCTCGCTTTTCTCACCCCGGGGATCCTCGCCCAATCTGTCACTTTTATAGCGATTTTTTACGGGATCTCGATCATCTGGGAGCGGGAGACGGGACAATTGCAAAAATTTCTCACGACGCCGATGCGGCGTTCGGCGATTTTTTTGGGCAAAATGCTCGGTGCCTCAGTCCGCTCCATCGGCCAGGCGGTGATGGTGCTGATCCTGGCTTTGTTGCTCGGGGTGCACATCTTGTGGGGCCCCGGGCGGATTCTGGGCGCCCTGGCCACGGTGGTCCTCGGTGCGGCCTTTTTCTCCGGGATGTCGATGGTGCTGGCGGCGCTGCTCCGCACCCGGGAGCGGATGATGGGCATCGGCCAGGTCATCACCATGCCGCTCTTTTTCTCATCCAACGCCCTTTACCCCACGACCATCATGCCGGATTGGCTCCGGGTGATTGCGACGATTAATCCGATGAGTTATTTGGTAGATGGACTGCGGGGACTGCTCCTTGGGACTCCGGCGCACCTCGGGGTGGATTGGGCGGTTCTCGCCGGGGCGGGTGCGGTGATGCTCATTCTTAGTACAGTTCTCTTTCCCCGGCGGATGGCGGCTTGATGGGAGGTGCGAAAGTGGAGCAGGTCAGACGGGAGCACAGCTTGTTGGATACTTCCGGTGGCAGTGAGGACATCGGCGGAGTCCGCAAATGGTTGGTATTGGCGAATGTGGCGGTCGGCACCTTTATGGCCAACCTGGACGGAAGTATCGCCAATGTGGGGCTCCCGACGATTTCGGAGAGTTTTCATGTGCCCTTGGCCTCGGTCCAGTGGGTCGTCACAGCGTATCTATTGACGATCTGCGCCCTTTTACCCACAGTCGGAAAATTGTCCGACCTGCTCGGACGGGGGCGGCTGTACAATCTCGGGTTTGCCCTGTTCGCCATTGGGTCGGCCCTCTGTGCGGTGTCCGGATCGGTGGGGATGCTGATCGGGATGAGGGTAGTGCAGGCAGTGGGGGCTTCGTTTTTGATGGCCAACGGTCAAGGGCTGGTGGCCACCACCTTCGGCCCCCGGGAGAGGGGACGGGCGCTGGGGATGATCGGTACCACCGTTTCCCTGGGGACGCTCAGCGGCCCGGCGTTCGGTGGGTTGTTGATCGAGCATTTCGGATGGCCGGCGATTTTTTGGGTGAACGTACCGATCGGTGCCGTGGCATTCTTTGCGGGTTGGCGGATTCTTCCCCGGGAGAGGGGCGGCGGGAGAGAGCCCTTTGATCTGGTGGGGGCCGGGATGTTCGCCGTGGGGATCACGGCCCTGTTGTTCGCTGTCTCCGGGGCGGAGGGTCGGGGCTGGACGTCTTGGCCGACCCTGGGAGGCATCGGAGCCTCCCTGCTGGTCCTGGTGTTGTTTTACCTGCGCGAGGTGCATATCCCCCATCCGATGCTCGATTTCAGTCTGTACCGAATTCGCATGTTCTCCACTGGAAGCGCCGCGGCGTTTTTGTCCTTTGTTTCGTTGTTCTGCGTCAATGTGATGATGCCCTTTTTCATCCAGACGGTGATGCACCAATCCCCGGCGGTGACGGGGTATGTCATGGCGGCGAACCCGGTGGTGATGGCGGTGACGGCGCCGCTGGCCGGGTGGTTGTCCGACCGTATTGGCCCCTATGTGTTGACCACCGGGGGGTTGACGCTCAATGCTCTTGGATTTGTCGCTTTGAACATGTTGTCGCCCGAAGTCAGTCCTTGGGTGGTGGCGGGGCATCTCGCCGTATTCGGACTGGGCCAGGGGTTATTTCAGTCCCCGAACAACTCCAGCATCATGGGCTCGGTGCCCCGTTCGAAGGTAGGGCTGGCCGGGGGGTTGAATGCGCTGACCCGAAATCTGGGAATGGTCTTCGGGATCTCCCTGTCGGTGTCGTTGTTCACCTACCGGCTGGGGGTTCTGTCCGGGGCAACGGACGCAGGTCCCGGGGACATTGGTCCCGTGGAGGCGGGCGGAGTTGTGCAGCCGTCTCCGGAGGTGTTTATGGGTGCGATGCACACGGTGTTCTGGGCCGCTGCGGTCACCTGTGTGCTGGGGGCGGTGGTGTCCTCGCTGCGTGGCGGGCGGAGGACGGCTGGGGGGTCGGCGAAGACGGCGGAGTGATGCCGACAGCGGAAGATGGGGCCGCCGCCGGGGCCAAGGGCGGTCAAGCAACCAATGGCGCTCCGCAAGTGCGATGCCGGGCCCGCGCCAACACCGGCGCCCTCTATTAACTTTTCACAATTTTAATGGAGAAATTAATTCTTTATACGCTTGGACGATCACTCGGTTGTCTGTGCCCATCACGATGTATCTAAAACCTTTACCCATTTTTTGCATCGCTTGTTCTGCGTTTCGCACATAAATACCCGGAATTTTATCATAATTAAGAGAAACTTCAAGAACTTTTTCTTCGGCTTCAATCACTTTTGGATGATTGATTTCTGAGGGCACACCCAGGGATATGGACATATCGAAGGGCCCTAAAAAGATCACATCTATGTTCGGCACTTGTGCAATATACTCAAGGTTATCCAAGGCTTGTTTCGTTTCACATTGAATCACAAGAATCGTATGTTCATTGGCCAACCTGAAATATTCTCCAGGAGGAATGTTCCCATAGTCTGCAGATCTGGTCAAAGCTCCTCCCCGATTCCCCAATGGGAAATATTTTGCGGAATTTACAATTCCAACTGTTTCATCAAAAGTTTCTATTTGGGGAACTTGTATTCCATGTGCACCGATGTGCTCGATTTGAATGCGCTGCTGCTCAGCGGCATGCAGCTGAGCGGCCAATTGTGTGACCAAACCTTCGTCAAGCATCACGATCCTCTCTCCCGCTGCTCTTAGTTCCAGCTCTTGGCCCCAAAATGCCGTTCGAGTATCGGCCGCATGATGTCCCATCGCTCGAGCTGCGCCCAGTGACCGGAGCGGTCGAGCACAATGAGTTCCGCGTGCTTGAGGTGCTGCAGCAGATAAAGGCTTGTATCCAGCGGCACGATGCGATCCTGGCGGCCGTGGAAGAGCAGCACTTCGTGCGGAAGCTTGCCCAGCACGGAAGGCGGCATCACGAGGCTTTCTATCCCGGTCCTCATGGAATCGATCATCTTTTCCGCGATCGGCATCACGTCCGGGTTGGTCGCGATCTTGTACCGCTCGGAGACGATCTGATCCATCCCTTCGAACTTGTCCGGATCATAAGCAAAGCTGTGCATCATCTCCCGGTACCGTGCGGGACGTGGATCGGAATAGAAGGACAGGAGACGAGTGAGCTCCGGAGTGCGCGGCGCCGGCGCACCGATCGAGCCCATCAATGCAACTTTCAGGAAGCGCTCCGGCGCCTCGCTGAGCAGCTGGAGGGTGAGCGCTCCGCCCATCGAGTTGCCTACGATGTGCGCCTTCTCGATGCCCAGATGATCCATGAGACCGAGGACCTGTTCGACCCGGATGCCGATCCAGGCCATGATGTTGCCCGGAATTGGATCGGGGATCGCGGATTGGCCAAAGCCGATGAGATCGGGGGCGACGACGTAAAAGTTCTCGGCCAAATCGGGCATCAGATGCCGCCAGTTGGAGGCCGCATTGGCGCCGGGGCCCGCGCCGTGCAGCAACAGCACCGCCGGTTTGCCGGAATCACCGGCGAGCAAAATGTGCGAAGTCAATCCTCTCGCTTCCACACGCTTTTCGGTCACTTGGGTTTTCGATGCCATCACAATCCCCTTCCTCCCAAACAAACTAAACAAACAGCACTCCGAGAACCGGCCCCGAAAGTGGTTATACTGTTCACACTCACGCGCCTTACTGATAAATTTAAAAAACTAAACCTTAATTGGTTAATGATGATAGCTGATAATGTTTTAAAGATCAAGTCCTTCTTTGTGCGAGCCTTTTTCGATGTCCCTTTTTCCCCGAACCTCGGCACGAAGCAGATCGGCGTGAGTTCGGCACGACCATGATCTGGTCGTGAAATCCGCAAGTTGTGGATGCTTCCCGAAGTCAGGAGTCCCAAGGGCTTCCGGTTCAATGGCCGGAACGGATGCGGATTTCATTTGATTGACAATATATCTGATGTCTGATAAGAGTTAAAAATAATCGCTGAAGTAAGGGGGGTGAAATGCGCGTCTGTGACATCCGGACGATTTAGTTTTATTGCAATCATCAGACTTCGTTTCTGGGAGGCGGATAAGGATGTCAACACAACACGAGTCGACTCATCCTGGGATGTCTATCGAACGTGTAACCCATTATCGCTTTGTCGTCGCTGCCGTTCTCTTTGTGACGCTGCTTATCGCTTATTTGGACCGCGTCAATGTATCCGTGCTCGTCGCCGACAGACAGTTTCTTCAAGATATGGACATGATCGGCAATGCGGTTCGCATCGGACTGTTGAATACGGCATTTTTGCTTACATACGGCATCGCGAACATCGTTTTAGGACGGGTCGGTGAACGGGTCGGGGCAAAGACGGCGATGCTCATTGCGGTGGCCATCTGGGTCGTTGCAATGGCATTGGGCGGCGCGGCGACCGGTTTTGCCATGATTATGAGTACCCGTATTTTGCTCGGCATCGGTGAAGGGCTGCACTGGCCCATGCAAAGCATTATCGTAACCCATTGGTTCCCCGAGTCGGAACGGACGAAAGCAAACGCCGCTTGGCTTTTGGGCCTGTTCGTGGGACCGATGATCGCCGCCCCCTCTTTTGTGTACATCATCAGCCATTGGGGATGGCGCAGCAACTTTTTCGTTCTAAGCGTTCTAAATGTTCTCGCCATCCTGTTGATCGCATGGTTTGTCAATGCGCGTCCATCGCAGTCTCGCTTTGTCGGCGCGTCCGAGAGGGCCTATATTGAAGGCGGCGGGCAGGGCGCACCCGCGGCGCAGACCGATGTCGCCCATCACAGCGCAGTGGAAAATTACTTGACGGATTATCGTTTTTGGTTTCTCACCGTGGCATATATGTCGTCGCAAAGCATATTCTTTGGTCTTACGGCCTGGCTTCCTAAATACCTCCAGGAAATTCGCGGATTTTCATTTTCTTCCTTAGGTGTGTTTGCTTCCTTGCCTTATATGGTTGCTGTGGTATTTTTGGTGGTGTTCGGTTATTTAGCAGACCGGGTGAAAAGGCGGGCGCCGTTTATCGCCGCAGGCTTGACGTCGGCATCCGTATTCATATGGGGCGCCGCCGTCGTGACGGACAACCGGATGAGCGCGTATTTCCTCTCGCTGGGCGTCGGCAGCTTAGGGATTGGCCTGTCGTCTTATTGGTCTATTTTGCAGCGGATGGTTCGCCGTTCCGTCATCGGCGCCGCCGCCGGGGTGATGAACGGCGTCGGGATGATTTTTACGGCTTTGGTTCCAACGATCATCGGATATTTTATCAAGTGGAGCGGCGGTTCGTATAACGGAGGGCTGTTCTTTCTTGTCGCACTGGGCTTGCTCGGTGCGTTGCTGATGGCGGTTTTGTCGCTCAGGAAAGAATGACGGATAAGACCGGTGAGCCTTTTCTCGATCGCCCGCAGGGTGATGCGGGCCCCTTGTCTGTCCAAGTTGCTCGGCGGTCATGGTTTGCGAAGTTCCAGGCTGTTGAAGGCCCCTTCTCAGAGCTTGAGAAAATCCGGTATCATACGGATATAGGAGATGGGAGGGGTTTCGGTGCAGGTGCCTGTAAAGCGAATCTTAGAAGTGTTGGAACAAACGTATCCCGGCGCCAAGTGTGCCCTCGACCACCGGAATCCCTTTGAGCTACTGGTGGCCACGATCTTGTCCGCCCAGTGCACCGACGAGCGGGTGAACCTCGTCACCGGGCCGCTCTTTGCCAAGTTCCCCACGGCTGAGGATTTCGCTCGGCTTTCGCCCGAGGAGCTCGAGCCCCACATTCAGTCGTGTGGACTGTATAAGACTAAATCGAAAAATATCGTCTCGGCTTGCCGGATTCTGGTGGAGGAGTACGGTGGCCAGGTGCCGAAGAGCCGCGAAGCGCTCCAGGCCCTGCCCGGAGTGGGGAGAAAGACGGCCAGCGTGGTCCTCAGCAACGCCTTTGGGGTGCCCGCCATTGCGGTGGACACCCACGTGTTTCGGGTGGCCAACCGCCTGGGGCTGGCCGATGCCACAACTCCCGAAGAAACGGAACGCCAACTGATGAAGCGCATCCCCAAGGCGAAATGGTCCGCGGCTCACCATTGGTTGATCCACCACGGGCGCCAGATCTGCTCGGCCCGCTCCCCGGGCTGTGATCGCTGTCCGCTCTCCCGTTACTGCCGCTTTGCGCGGGAAAGGAGACGGGGAGAGGAGTTGGCCCAAGGACGGCGGCCGCAAAGGTCGAGAGCGGGGGCCGGAGGGATCACGGAAGGCTGAGGTGGGTGGCGTTCCCCTCTGTGCCCGTGGAGCCCTGGCCGGGGCCGGGGCGAGGCGGGTGCCGGCCGGACCGGCCCGAGCCACGCCGATGATGTGAACTGAGTTTCGTCTCAACGGGCCTGGTGCCGAAAATTCCGTTTTTGCCGGGAGATGCGTCTCGAAGCTTGAATCATGCCCGGACGAGTCCCCCTCCTGCCTGACCGCGGTTTTCGCCGCGGAGGAGGTGTACCTGCCCTGGGTCCACTCGGCCTGGTGCGGGATCGCTCCTTGCGCCTGGGATCGCTAGGCGGCATTTGCTCCCGGGCCGCGGGCAGACACCAGAAAAAAGTAGACGACAAACAGGATCATAAAGATAACGCCCCATCGCAAGAAGGCCGGCAATGTCACGGGAGTCACCTCCTCGGGTGTGAAATGGACCGGCCGGACGGGGACGCAGCCCCGGGGAGGCCGTCCCCGTAAATCTCTCACCGCAGAAGGTCGGGCGGCGGCCAGGGTAAGTCGTAGATGGACCTTTGTACCGAGGCGGTGTGGGGCTTAGCACCCGGCTTGGGTTGCTGCCCGGCGGCCCGGGGCCCTGCGTTTCCCTGGGCCGGTCCTGGTAATGGGCGCCGCTCTCTTGGTGGGGTTGCGGGTACCGGCGGGTAACCGTATCCCGTCCATCCCGGCCCGGGCCAGGATTCGACCCCGGGCCACGATCCCATGGCCGGGCCGTGGGGACCGAACTCTGGAGCAGCTGGTCTGAGGGGCGCCGGTGCCTCGGAAGGGCCCGCCCGGTTACCCGGCGATGGGAAGGACGGTGGATTTTGACCAGAGCCAGACCCCGGTCCCGAGGCTGTCCTTCCCGAGGAGGGCCGGTCGCTTCGGCCTGTGGAAGGGGCCGGAGACGACTGGGGGAGGCCCGGTGGCTCCGCGCTGACCCCGGGCGGAGAGAACCGCGGAGAACCGGGAGGGCTGCCGGGCCCGGGCGGGATTCCGGGCCCCGGCGGCCAGGAGCCTGGGGCGGGTGGCCAGTAGCCCGGCCCGGGCACCCCCCAGGGCATCTGCCCGGGGATGGGACCTCCCACGCCGGGGCCGCCGGGCCCGGGCCCGTGTGCCGCACGCGTTTCCGGCCGGGATTTTTTTGCTCCAATCCCGCGCAGCCATTCGATCAGCTGTTCGGGAGTGACGTCTTTCGAACGCCAATCCGGCAAATACTCTTTTACAGCGTCCTTGATCACCGCGTGGGCCGTCGATTTCACCATATCGAGCAGAATGGGGGTCCCCAGAACTTTTCGCAGTAAATCGGAATTTTCCAGACCCTCCGGAATCAAGGATCGGCGGATCATTTCAGACCCGTGGACAATCAGGGCCATGTATTCCGACACATCGAGGTTCAATGCCGCCGCTTCCCGGCGCATGCGACGCATCAAATCCCCGGGGACGCGAAAGTGGCCGGGTGACGCTTTGGTTTTGCCCTTCCCGGATGCGCCCGTTTTCGGCCTCATGGCGGACGACTCCCCTTCCTCATCGGGCGTTGCGACTCTCCCTTCTAGAGAATGCACCCACCTGCCTGGGGGTGACACCAGCACAAAAAATCGAGGAACCGAGCCAAGTCGATTCCCCGTTCGTAGCCCCTTTCCCGCCGGTTTAACGCGGCCCCTGTTGTTCCTCCGGCAAGTGCACCGGTGTCCCGCAGTACATGCATCCATCCTCCCGGCCGATCATCTTCGTTACCCGGTGGCAGTTCGGGCATTCCACCTGGGGGAGCCGCATGGAAACAGCTCCCACGCGAAAATAAATCCCGATGGCCCACATCAGGATTAGAAATCCTGCAGCCAAGGTAAAGGGCAACACGGTGTGAGGCCAGAACACCCCCAGGTACATCACGGCAAAGGAGACGAGCATGAGGAGAAGAGCGATGTTGCGCAAGCGATTCAGTTTCACCGGGTCCATCTCCCTCGTACAAGCGCTTCACCTCCATTATGAACACATGGGTCGGGAAAATCCATCCCAACCCGCAGGATTCTCGCGTCGGCAGTGACCCTGAATCGCCATCGCCCGGATTGGTCCGGGCCGGCTCAGCCCCCGGTTTTCCAAATTCGCGAGACAGCCTGCTGAAAGCGGCCGACAAACCGGGCCGGATTACCGCCATCCTCAATATAAGCTGCATAACCTTGCAACTCCGCCACGGAAGAAGTGACGGTGGTGATCCGCACAACTTTGACCTCGGGTAGGGCTTGGCGCACGATCTTCTCCACCCGGGCTGCGGTGGGGTGGTCCAATTTTCCCGTGTCCGCCCCTCGGGGCGGGATGACCGGCCGGGTTGGATCGAGCCCCTCCTGGGCGATTCGTTTGGCTTCCGGACTGTCGTCCGGCCCGATCTGGTGAAATCCCACGTAGGCGTTGCGACCCTGAAGCAACACCACGGCTCCCCGAATGCCCGGCAGGCGGTTGAGCTGGTCTGCCACAGCCCGGGCAGACAGGAGGCCGGATCGGGGATCGCCATACACGCCGCGGCTGTCGTGGGGGACCCGGCTGAGGTTGGGGCTGTCGTTCAAGATCCGGGGCTGACTGGGAATGGCCTGTTCCCGCAATTCCTTGGCCCGCTCGGCACAACCGGTCAACAGGGTTGCGGCCAAGGGGGGGATCAGGAGGGTGGGGAACCATTTCATCGGGCATTCCTCCCTTATCGGCGATTTCAGAAGGATCGCTGGGTAAAGGTCGTCGCTGCAGATCTGCTCCGGCGGGTCCGGGGGACCGGCCGCTTCTTGGCTTCCGAAGATTGGCTCAGAAGGCGTTGAACCACGGCGTCCGGGCTCTGGTGATCGGGGTCCGCTTTCCCGAGATCAACGGTATCCGCGACGCCTGGTTCCCCCAGGCGGTACACGCGCTCGTCCAGTTGTGCAAAAATATACGGAGATAGGCCGGCCAGTTTTCGGGCACGCGGTATCTCGATTCCCCCTTCTCACCCTTCAGATTTCCCAGCCGGTTGGCCGCCTATGTAAATTTGGCTGTTGCACGGATAGAGCGGACGGCGGCAGCGGTTTGTTATAATCGGGGATGAGGTGAGGTCGTGAAAGAAGTGACGATTTACACAGATGGTGCCTGTTCGGGAAATCCGGGCCCCGGGGGTTGGGCGGCGGTCCTGTTGTATGGGGATCACGTGCGGGAAATGGCCGGCGGGGAAGAACATACCACCAATCAACGGATGGAGCTCCTGGCGGCGATCTATGCCCTTCGGGCCCTCAAAGAACCCTGTCGCGTGCGGCTCTTTAGCGATTCGGCGTATCTGGTGAATTGCTTCCGCCAAGGATGGCACCGGCGATGGCGGGCCAATGGGTGGCGCAACAGCCGGCAGGAGCCCGTTCAGAATCGGGAGCTGTGGGAAGAACTCCTGCGGCTGACCGACGTGCACCGGGTGGATTTTGAAAAAGTACAGGGCCACGCCGGCGACGCGTGGAATGAGCGGTGTGACGCCTTGGCCCGGGCCGCCACGCCTTCACCGGGAGGAAGGGCCGGTGGCGGTCCTTCACCCCAGCGATGAACAAAGACCAAGCCCGGGCCCAGGAGGCCGGTCCAGGAGAATGGGAGATTTCGCGCCGACAGTTGGCCGGGATGGCGGCGGAGCTGGGATTGAAGGCGGCGGCCATGCCGGCGCTCCCCCTCAGATCTTTGGGCCGGATTCTCGAAAAACGCCGGCAGGCCGGGTGGATGTGCGAGTTTGAAGCGGAGAATACGGCGGATCGCATCGACCCCTTGAGGAGCCTTCCCTGCGCGCAATCGGTGGTGGCGGTGGCCATGCCCTACCGCAACCGGCGGTGGGATACCCCTCGCCCCCCGGGTCTCAGGGGCGCGCTTTCCAAGTACGCCTGGGGAGAGGACTACCACCGGGTGTTGCGCGGGCGACTGGGGGCCTTAGCGGACCGGTTGGCGACGACGGCTGGCCGGGAAATCACCGTGCGGGCGGCGGTGGACACCGGCCCTTTGGTGGAGCGGGCCTTCGCGGAAGCGGCGGGTCTCGGGCGGGTTGGCAAGAACGGATGTCTGTACGTGGAACCTTACGGTTCCTGGGTGTTTCTGGGCCTCTTGCTGACGGATTTGCGGATTGAACCTGAACGGACCGATCCACCTGGGGAAGTGGGGAGTTGGCGGAATGAAGGTCCCCGTGTGGACGGTCAGGCTGACCCGGACGTTTTCGCCTTGTGCGGGACCTGCGATCGCTGCCTGCGGGCCTGCCCCACCGACGCCTTTGAGGCGCCGGGAGTTCTCAATGCCAATCGCTGTCTATCGTATGTGACCCAGATGAAAGGCCTTCTTCCGGAGGAATTTCAGGCCCCCATGGGCACGCGAATCTGGGGGTGCGACATCTGCCAGGCGGTCTGCCCGATCAATCGCCGGGCGGCCTGCGCGCCGGAGCACCTGGAAGAGATCGGTGAACCCGGGCCTGAGTCCGACCGGGAATTCCTCGATCGCGCTTATCCCGACCTGGTCGAGCTTCTCACCATGTCCCGGCGATCTTTTGAGCGGAGGTTCGGGGTTACGGCGGCGGCGTGGCGGGGGGTGCACACCCTTCGCCGAAACGCCGCCTCGGCGCTCGGAACCTGGCGGGATCCCCGGGCGGTCCCCCCGTTGATCGATCGGCTGGGCGATGGGCGGCCCGAGGTGCGCAGCGCCGCCGCCTGGGCCCTCGCCCGGATCGGCACCCCCGAAGGGTGGGCCGCCCTGGCGAAGGCCGCCGAACAGGAGACGGACTCCCGGGTGCGGGCCCGGATGGAGGCTTTGCTTTCACAACAGGGCTTGCCGGCGAAACCACTCTAAGAATTTTTTCCGGGCCGGCTCCTCCCGGACGCAGCGGCGAAATTCTCTGAGAACCTGGTCGTCGTGCCGGTCCCCCTGCTGCCAGCGGTGGGTTGTGCGCCAAAAGCGGTGGGGAAACGCCAAGAAGGCCTGCAGAAGGCGGTATTCGACCCGGGTCAAAGTGACGGCGGTATTGTATTGCAGGATGCCGGTCAACGCCAGTTCTGGCGCCCAATTGGCCTTTTGTAGGCCCCGTCGCAACAGGTGGGCCAGATCCAAAGTGCGGGGGGCGTAGGCGAGGTAGTCAAAATCCACCAAGTACACCACCTGACCTTTGCGGATCAGGTTGGATGGAGTCATATCCATGTGGCACACCGCCGGGCTCTCCCGTTCCTGCTCGAGGCGGCGCTGGCACTCCGGGGCGAGGAGCCGGTCGAGAGCTTCATGGGCCTGGCGGAGGAACACCGGGGCGTGCTCCAGATAGAAGAGGTCATCGTCCGGCTCTTCGTTGATTTCGGCTCGTTTTAGCGCCTTTTCCATTTCTTCGGTTCGCCGGGAGAGCCGGCTGACAATGTCGAAAGCAGAGGGGAGGTTATGGCGCTCTTCCCCGGTGCTTTCATCGGTGACCCAGCGATGGGTCAGTTGGTGGAACTTGGAGAGACTTTGCGAGGCTTTTGCCATGTCCGCCGCTGAAGACAAATCCACCTCCCGACCGTCGATCCACTCCATGGCGTAGTACAATCCGTCATCCCCCCGGACAAAGGGCGTGTCTGAAGCCCGGGTCGAGCCGGTGTGCCGAGGGGTGATCCAGCGGGGCACCGGGCCGCCCCGGCGAGAGGCGTAATCCAGCGCGCGGTGCATCGCCTCCACATGGAGGGGACTGTGGGGGGAACGCTTTAAGACGAGGGTGGTCCGGGCGCTTTGCAATCGGAGGGCGCTGCCGTGTCGGGACACCCGGGTAAAGACATAGGGATAGGCGGCCAATACGCTGGAGTCGAAGCCCCACCGCTCCAACTCTGTCCGCACCCCCAGGGAGGTAACGGCGATGGATTCCGAAGATTTGGCCGTTGGACGGGGCGTGGGGCGGGGGGGAGACGAATCCCCGGCGTGGCCGGCCGCCGGGGAGGCCGATTGTTTTGGCTTTCTCGTGGGGGACGGCGGCCTCGAGGGCTTCGGCCGCACGTGGACCTCGGGCAGGTCCCCCTCCCCCTCTTCCTCGTCCCAGGGGCTTTCCGGTTCTGAGGCGGGAGTGGAAGGAGCGGGTTTTGCCCAAGATGGCTTCTTCTTGTCCCCCGTTCCATTCTTGACGGCCTTTGCCTGGTTCTTGGCCGAATTGCCCTTTTCAGGGGCTTCACCGGCCTTCGCCAGGAAGGCGGGGGGAGTTGTAAATTCTTTCCATAAATGTTTTAGCCAAGGTGGGATGGATTCGGCCATGGAAAGTCACCTCCGAGCATCGGCATCATCGTAGCCTATGAAGCCCGGAGGGCGGCGGTATAGACGGTCGCCCCTCACCGGGCGCCGGCTTCGCCCAAAGTTTCCCAGACCTCCAGTTTGGTGCGCACCCGGCGGATGACCTCGTCGGTGAATTCCGTTGTGCTGGTGCTGCCCCCCAAATCTGCCGTTCGCACTCCGTCCGCCACCGCCTCCAGGGCAGCTTCGTAGATCGCCCGGCTGGCTGCCGTGGCATTCTCCGTGTCGAAGTAGCTTAAAAGGGCTGCCCCGGCCAAGATCATGGCCATGGGGTTGGCGACATTCTTTCCGTACAGAGCGGGCGCTGTGCCATGGGGCGCCTCCGCCATCACCACTTTGGGCCGCAAATGATCATCCACGGATAACAGGAGGGACTCCGACCCCGCGATGGAACCGAACATCTGGAGAACGAGGTCGCTCATGCAATCCCCGTCCCGGTTGAGGGTGGGGATCACCAAGGGTTCTCCGCTGGTGGTTAACAGGAGGGCGTAGGTGGCGTCGATCAATTGCGGCTCGTAGCGGACCTCCGGGTGCCGCTTTGCCGCCTCATCCAGTTCCTCCTTGAGCATTCCTTCGTACACAGGGCTCACGGTGTATTTGGGCCCACCAAAAACTTTTGCCTTCATCCGTTTGGCCTGCTGGAAGGCGAATTCCGCCACTTGTCGGCAGACCCTTCGGGAGATGTGTTCGGTTCGGTACGCCACCTCATCAAGACCGTTTCCCTCCCGCCATTCTTTCGCTCCGTAGGCGTCGTCCACCGCCATCCGCACCACGGAGATCGGTGCGTAGACCCCGGTTAGAGGGGCCCGCCCGGGGATCCGGCGACCCGTGCGCACGATGACCGTTCCGTCGATCTCTTCCCGTAGAATCGCGTTTGGACTCCCCACGTCTCCTTTCGCTTCCGGGGTGATGGTGGCCGCCTTGATTCCCAGGCCGGTTTCCCGCATCGCCGCTGCGGCCTCGTGGACCACGTGGTTCCGCGTATCCCGGCGGTGTTGAAGACTCAGGTCGAAGCGGCGAAATTCGATCTCAAACCCGATGACCGAGGCATCGAGCACTCGAAGCGCCTCTTCTAACAGCTCTTGCCCGGTCTGGTCTCCTTCCATGACGATCACCGTTTTCTCAGCCACTGTATTACCCCCTGAAATCTGCATAATTTCCACCCGGTTTTAGCGTGCCCCGGTTTCTGCCGTTTGGGTTAGCCGGCGGTGAGGAGTTGGCGAATCACCCGGGCGGAGGTCATGACGGCGGGCGCAAAACGGTTCATAGCTTCCGGAGTGAACCGATCCGCTGGCCCGGAGACGGACAAGGCGGCAACGAGGGCACCGCCCCGATCGAAAACGGGCGCCGCCACCGCCGCTGCTCCCGCCTCCCGCTCCTCGATACTGACGGCGTACCCATTCTCCCGAACCTGCTGCAATTGGCGGAGGAACTCTTCTCGATCGAAACGGTCCGGGACTCTCGGATCGTTGAGCGTTTCATCCACCACTTCGGGGGGCGACCAGGCCAGAAGGACTTTCCCGGATGCGCCGACGTACAAAGGAAGGCGCTGGCCGATATTGGCCACCCGGCGGACCGGTTGATGGCTTTCCACCGCCTGAATGCGAATCCGTTCCGTGCCAGAGCGAATGTAGAGGCTCACCGTTTCATCCAACAAGTCACGCAGCCGGGTCATCTCCGGCAAAACTAACGTGGAGAGATCCCCGGATTGGTGGATATTGCTAACCAGTTCGAGAATGCTCCAACCCAGGCGGTACTTGTCTGTGCGGGGGTCCCGGCGGATGAACCCCCGGCTTTCCAACGAGGCCAAAAGCCGGTGAACCGTGCTTTTGTGCAGACCGACCCGCTTTGAAATTTCGCTCAAACCCAGTTCCATCTCGGTACTGGAGAAACACAGAAGTATGTCCATCGCCCGCTCCACTGCTCGGACTGTGCCACGTTGTCCCTCCGCCACGCCCGCATCCTCCCCGACCCTGTTTCACCTTACAAAACTTGGTTTCATTCCGTAGTTTATCACAGCCTTTTATCAGCTGAAAAGGGATGAACCGTTCCGTTTGCCGCATATGAAAAAAGGAGAGGCGGTCGCGAGGAGGCGGGGGCGGTGAACCACCCGGGGTGGGCCGACGCAATTCGCACGTATTATGAACAGAAAAATCAACTCTGGTTCCGGGGCGGAACGGGGC
Organism: Kyrpidia tusciae DSM 2912; assembly: GCF_000092905.1. Taxonomy (GTDB): domain Bacteria; phylum Bacillota; class Bacilli; order Kyrpidiales; family Kyrpidiaceae; genus Kyrpidia; species Kyrpidia tusciae. The sequence goes on along the minus strand of NC_014098.1, from coordinate 2,569,133 downwards.
TCAGCCGGATGGTGGCGTCCTTTCGCGTCCACGGTTGTCAGGAAGCCCTGCTGTGGTACCGACGATTGGCCCGTCGGCGCCGGACGGTCCTCCAATCCGTTACTCGGGTCGACACCCGCCGGGTTCACCGACAACTGACAAACGGGCCTGGTGATCCCAAAAGTCAAAAACCGGCGTCTCTGCGCATATCCACTGAAAAACTGTGGGTGGACGTCTTGGAACACGTGCAACTGCTGTACCGGACCGGGGAAGACGTTGGAGAAGAACGGCGAATCTATCCTTGGCGTCTCTCCCTCCTTCCGGCGGGTGGCACATGGACAATTGTGGAAGAGCGGCCGCTGAATGATGCGGATCGGGCGGTTTGGGGAACTTCCCCCCAGGAGCAAGAGGGGAAAAGTGCGGACCGGGCTCCGGGATGGTGGAGGGAGCGCTGGCGCAAGTTGTTTTCTTTCCGCCGCTTTGACCGCCTGCAGGTGTTCAAATATGCCGAACTCTGGTGGGACGGGTACAATCCACGTTTTCGCGCCTTTCGGGTCGATTGCACCAACTTTGTTTCCCAATGCCTGTGGCATGGGGGTCTCGCCATGGAGCCCGCCGAGCGGCCGGAGCAAGGGTGGTGGTACGCCTGGAAGGAAGGCGGTGAGGACCGCTGGAGTCTGAGTTGGGCTGTCTCCCACAGTCTGTATTGGTATATGGTGCAGAAGGCCAGGGAAGGGAAAGTGCGGTTTGTGGACCTTCCCCAACGCTTATACGTGGGGGACATCATCCTCTACGACTGGAACGGGGATGGAACGTGGCAGCACGCCGCTGTCGTTGTTGATTTTGATCCCGAGGGACAGCCCTTGGTGAACGCCCACACCACCGCGAGTTACCATCGACTTTGGGACTATGGCGACAGCCCGGCTTGGACCCGTGAAACCCGATATGCCTTTATCCACATTGAGGACGGGTAAGCCGAAACCGTCCGGTCTCGGGCCCCGGATGCCCCCATCTACCGGCTTTTACCTGCTGTCATAAGATCGAGAAAATGTTTCAGGATCCGGGCGGTGAGTCCCCAGATCACTTTCCCTTTGTACTCGTAAAAATACTCCGGTGTCTGTCCCCGGGCCCAGGGGTAGTCGCGTCCGCCGGGAATACGGTGGAAGGGGAAAGTTTCCTCGGGGTGCACGTCCAGGTGGACGTGGTGCACCTCCGGGGGATGACGGAGAAAGTAATTCACGGGTACACAAAATACTTCTTCGACTTCATCCGGGTTTGGATGCAGGGGCTCGGGGGCAATCCGGCACACGTAGGGGTAGACGATGGTCCGCCACGGGTTTACAAGAATGTCGAGCGGCCCCAACACCTTGATGCGATTTTCCGGCATCCCCAGCTCTTCCCCCATCTCCCGAATGGCCGTCATCGCCGGATCTTCTCCCGGTTCCACCCGCCCTCCGGGGAAACAGATTTCGCCGGGTTGGCGGCGAAGCCGGTGGGAGCGCACTTCAAAGACCAGCTGCCATCCTCCGTCTCCCTCCCGGAGAGGCAGGGCCACGGCCGCCTGCACCATCCCTTCGCTGCCCAGAATCCTCGGTTTTCTCTCCTTTAGGAAGTTCTCCAACGCGTCTGTTTCCATGCCATTGTTCCCCATCTTTCGCCAAGGCTCGGGATTCGACTTACAAAATCCATTATAGCTCCAAAGTCGCGCTTTCGGGATGATCCGAAGGGCGAATCGACACACTGGGAATAGGCACAGCAGTCCGGGTTTGACGAAACAGCTTGGTAAAACGTTCACGAAAAAGAGGAAATGCGCTACACTATAGCTGTTTGCAACAGGGACACCGATCATGGTAAAAGGCGAGGTGCAAAGTGATGGCAAGTCAGGACGTATTTCAAACCCGGCGGACGCTTGAGGCGGGAGGGAAGCGTTACGTCTATTACAGCCTGCCCGCCCTGGACAAACAGGGCGTGGGCCCGATTTCTCGACTCCCCTATTCCATTCGGGTGTTGTTGGAGGCGGCACTTCGGCAGGTGGACGGCAAAGGGGTCACCGAGGAACATGTCAAGAAGTTGGCCAATTGGCAGGAGAGTCACCGTCATCCGGTGGAGATCCCCTTTAAGCCGGCCCGCATCGTTCTCCAGGATTTCACCGGCGTGCCTGCGGTGGTGGACCTGGCGGCGATGCGGCGAACGGTCAAAGAGATGGGCGGCGATCCGGGCAAAATCAACCCCTTGGTCCCGGTGGACCTGGTGATCGATCATTCGGTTCAAGTCGACCTGTACGGCACCCCCGAGGCTCTGGAGCGCAATGTGGAGCTGGAGTTTCAGCGCAATGAAGAGCGCTATCGGTTTTTGCGCTGGGCCCAGGGTGCTTTTGAGAACTTCCGGGTGGTCCCACCGTCGACGGGCATCGTCCACCAAGTGAACCTGGAGTACTTGGCTTCTGTGGTGGGACGGCGGGAAGAAGGGGGGGAGACGGTTCTCTTTCCCGATTCCTTGGTCGGCACCGACTCCCACACCACCATGATCAATGGCCTGGGCGTTCTCGGTTGGGGCGTTGGCGGCATCGAGGCGGAAGCCGGGATGCTGGGCCAGCCGCTGTATTTTCTCATCCCCGAAGTGATCGGGTTCCGGCTGACCGGCCGCCTGCCAGAGGGGTCGACGGCCACAGATCTGGCGCTCACGGTGACGAACCTTCTGCGCAAAAAGGGCGTGGTGGGGAAATTCGTCGAGTTTTTCGGCCCCGGATTATCCTCTATCACCGTGGCGGACCGGGCGACGGTCGCCAACATGGCGCCGGAATACGGCGCGACGATGGGGTATTTTCCCGTCGATGAAAGAACGTTGGATTACCTGCGGTTGACCGGGAGAAAGGCGGAAGATGTCGCTTTGGCGGAGGCGTATCTGAAAGCCCAGGGGCTGCTTCATACCGAAGAGGCTCCCGAGCCGGTATTCAGCGACATCGTGGAACTGGATCTCTCCACTGTGAAACCGACGTTGGCGGGTCCGAAGCGGCCCCAGGACAAGGTGCCGTTGCCGGATTTAAAGGCGTCCTTTGAAAAAGCGGTGGAATCGCCGGTGGATCAGGGCGGCTTTGGATTCGGCAAAGAGGGCCTGGCTCGTACTTCGGATGTAAAATACCCGGACGGCGGCCGGGAGACTCTGCGCACCGGCGCGGTGGTCATCGCCGCCATCACCAGCTGTACCAACACCTCCAATCCCTCGGTGATGATCGGTGCGGGCTTGCTTGCGAAAAAGGCCGTGGAAAAAGGGCTGACAAAGCCGCGCTATGTGAAAAGTTCCCTGGCTCCCGGCTCCCGGGTGGTCACGGCCTATTTGAAGCGGGCGGGGCTGTTGCCGGCCTTGGAGCAGCTCGGTTTTGCGGTGGTGGGATACGGGTGCACCACCTGTATCGGGAACAGCGGCCCCCTGGATCCCGAGGTGGCCGAGGCCATCCAGGAGAAGGATATGACCGTGGCGGCGGTACTCAGCGGCAACCGAAACTTTGAGGGCCGGATTCATCCCCTCGTCCGGGCGAACTATCTGGCGTCTCCGCCTTTGGTGGTGGCCTACGCCCTGGCCGGAACGGTGGATATCGACCTGTCAAAAGAACCCCTGGGGACGGATCGCGACGGCAACCCCGTATATCTCAAAGACATTTGGCCGTCTTCCGAAGAGGTCCAAGCCGCGATTCAACAGGCGGTGACGGCGGAATTGTTCTCCGAGGAGTACGCCCATGTGCTCACGGCGAACCAGAGGTGGAACGCCCTGCCCACTCCCGAAGGGGAACTGTATCACTTTGACGCCGATTCGACCTACATCCAAGAACCGCCCTTCTTTGTCAATCTGAGCCGGGAAGCTGGTCATATCGCGGATATTCGCGGTGCACGGGTTCTGGCTCTGTTGGGGGATTCGGTGACCACCGACCACATTTCCCCGGCGGGGAGTATCGCGCCGAATTCCCCCGCGGCCAAATACCTCATGGAGCACGGCGTGGAGCGCCGGGATTTCAATTCCTACGGCTCCCGGCGGGGCAACCACGAGGTCATGATGCGGGGAACCTTCGCGAATATCCGGATTCGAAACCTGTTGGCCCCGGGCACCGAGGGCGGGGTGACGGTGTATTTGCCCACCGGCGAGACCATGCCGATTTATGATGCGGCGATGAAATACCAGGCGGACGGCACGCCCCTCGTGGTCTTGGCGGGCAAAGAGTACGGCACCGGAAGTTCCCGGGACTGGGCGGCGAAGGGCACGATGCTCCTCGGTGTCAAAGCGGTCCTGGCTGAGAGCTTTGAGCGGATCCACCGTTCGAATCTGGTGGGGATGGGGGTATTGCCCCTCCAGTTCACCAAAGGAGAGAGTTGGAAGAGCTTGGGGTTGACCGGGAAAGAGCGGTTTGACATTCAAGGCCTCTCTGATGACATCCAGCCCCTGTCCACCGTCCGGGTGACCGCGGTGGATGAAGATGGCGGGCGCCTAGAGTTCGACGCCTTGGTGCGCCTGGACTCGGTGGTGGAGATTGAATACTACCGGAATGGCGGGATTCTGCAAACGGTGTTGCGGCAACTGCTGAACGGTTGAACGGCTTGCTCCCGCCCGGGCGGGGCGGTGCGAGCAGTTCGGTACGGGTGAACTCACGAAACAAGGGCGCTTTCGGGCGCCCCTGTTTACATTATCGGCCAATTCACTTCAATCCTCTGATTCCCATCATGCTCCCTTCATCCCGGTATGCTCCGAAGAGGGGAGGAACATGGGTGCCGGCGGCATCCCCCGGCCCATGGGAAACATAATGATCGTTCCAGGCCAGGGGGATGGCGGGTACTGCTCTACCGCCGGCTTTTGGTGGTTCGAGTGCCTGTTTTCTTTCCGCGTCTGACCGGGTTCTTTTTGTGTCGTCTGCGGCGCCGGCGTTTTTTGACCGACCTTTTGAGGGCAAACCATAAGAGGGAGCTCGCTGCGCCCAACAAAAGGGCCATGAGCAAGGTTCGAGACGGCGTATCGAAGACATCCCGGCTCCCGGTGGCCGGGGCGAGGATCAGGATCCAACCTGCCGCCAAAAGGGCCGCTCGCAGAAGAAACTGTCGGAACGTCATGATTCGTCGAGCCCTCGGTTTCCAGGGGAGTTAAGACTCCGTGGCCGGGCCGGGTCCGGAGCTTGTATCCCGTCACCATCGGGGGATAGATCCTTTGACAGACTTTTTTCGCGCTCTCCGGTACCGCTGGATTGGACGCCAAGCTGCAGGTCTTCACGTTCCGCAGCCCCTGCATCTCGCGAAAAAGTTTCGGCCCATACCATAAGACGCCGCAACGCGTCGGGGTCGCCGGCGGGGATGCGGGCGCGGCACTGGACCGCTTTCTCACCGAAGGAGTCTACCCAAAGGTCTGTTTCTGGCCCGGCCAGGGTCCGAAGTTTTTCCCGGGCGGCGGACAGGGGACAATGATACGGGAGCCCGAGGGTGAAGGTGCTGTAGGCGGTGTCTTCGGAGTGAATCGTGACGGCGGCCACCACGGTGGTAGAATTCGGAAGAACCCGGGTGATCTCCCCATCCCGGAGAACGGTATAAAACAGGTTCAACTCCTCGACGACACCGGTGTACTCTGTGCCGGAGAACATCCAGGAACGGCAGGTGATGCGCTGGCCGAGCGTATAAGGTCTCAAGGTCATGATCACGAGGCCCGCCAAAATATTGGCCAAGGTGGACTGGGCGGCGATTCCGACGATGACGCCGGTCACCGCGCCGCTGACCAGGAGACTGCTGACCGAGGTGTTGGCCATGCGGAGGCTGAACACCGCCACGAATAAGTACGCAAATCCCGTCAGGACGTTGACCCCGAGGTTCCACATGCTGGCGTGTCGGGGCGTGTGATAGACGATGCTCATGAGGATGTGCCGCATTCGGTTGACCAGGAGAAAACCGATGACAACCCACAAGACTGCCATCCCCGTGGCAAAAACGGTGCGGTATTCCTTGGCGAGTCGGCTGGTGACGAAGTCTGACCCCAGTTCCAGCAGGACGGCCAAAAGGATCAGGAGAAAAAAGGCGACCAGGGTCTGTTTCCAAGGGAATCTAGATTTTTCCTGAGAATCGAGGGGCATCGATCAGGACCTCCTCTCTCTCCCCCGAAGGGTGCCGTACAGCGGTCGAACGGGTGGATGCCCGGAAGGGCACGGGTCTATTCTAGCAAATCGGCGCGGGGATTCTCAAAAACCACAAGGAACTCCACCGGTGGAAGAGGGTCCGGGCCTCGATTTACGCACAGAAACGCACCTGTCCTATCGGTGATTCCCGGCTTTTTTTGAGAAACCAGCCGCCGGATCCTCCCCATTTTAATGGGGAGTCAAGGCGGCCAAATCCTTGTAATCTCCTTCAATGGTACAATAAAACCGTGGCAGGTGAAGAGAATGCCAGTGGTCAAAAACATAATCTCGACCAAACAGCGTATTGGGAGATTTATCACCGGTTCTCCGGAGATGATCCGACGGACGGAAGAAATCTATCGGGCCGTCTTGGGGTTTTACCTGGACGTGATCCATGACAATCTCGACAAACTGCCCGGGTGGGACAGGAATTCCGGCACAAGGGCGCTGGAAAGACTGACGGTTCGGACAGAACCGCGAATGAACAGGAAAACCGGGAAACCATTCGGTGGCAATCCCAACCCGCCTTACCCGATCGACGCCGTTTGGCCGAAGTTTCCGGCATATCTGCGCCGGGTGATTATCGCCAAGGCGATCGGCATGGCGAAGAGCTGGCATTCCAACTACCAGCGGTGGCTCAGAAAAAAAGAAAGGATACAGAACAGAAACGAAAGTCGTGTTGCCGAAGGCAAAAAACCAATCCCTTTCGACGAACACCCGCCGAAGTATCCGGCGGCGGGCAACGTGGGCATCACCTTTTACAAAGGCGACTTCAAGAATCTTTCGCTCAAGGCCAACACGATTCAGCTAAAAGTCTGGGACGGGAGCGACTGGCGGTTCATCACCGTGGAAGTGGAACCCACCCGTCATTCAAGGAAGCTCCATCTGGATGATTCGTGGGAGATGACGGTGCCCACCGTTTATGAAAGAGAGGGTATCTTCCACCTGGTGACCGCTTTCGAGAAAAAGTCCAACGTAATGAAGTTCACCGACTACTACCGGTCCAAGAGGCCGAAGGTGCTGGCCGTGGACCTGAACCTGGGCCGCAAGAACCGGGCGGTGTGCGCCTTGGTGGGGAAGGACGGTACGGTTCACAAAGTCAGGCACATCGGCCTGACGGCGTGTAACACGACGGATGTCCACCACCTGCTGGGGCTCATTGCCCGGAACGTGAGCGGCCTGGGGATCGTCCCGAAGGGTCACCGGCCCTGCAAAAAGCTCTGGCGCAAGGTTCACGCGGCAAACGACAATTACGCCCACCATGTAAGCAAACGCCTGGTGGACCTTGCGATGGAGTGGGATGCTCGGGTCATTGTGTTCGAGAACTTGAAGCACTTCAGGCCGGACAGGAACAAGCACGGTTCGGCCAGGATGAGGCAGAGGATCGGTTACTGGCTGCACCGGAGGGTGATGAAATACACCACGTACAAAGCAAAGGCACGGGGAATTCTGGTTGCTCTTATCTCTCCGAAGGATACCAGCGCCCGGTGTTCGCTGTGCGGCTCGCTGGAGACTTCGAGGGCCGGCAACATCTTGGCGTGCAGGAACTGCGGCACCGTTCACAACAGCCACGTGAATGCCGCCATCAACATCGGCATGGCCTGGTTCATCCGGGAGGAAAAGCGGTTGCAACAAAAGAGCGCCTAACCACATTGCGAAAGCCTGCGACTCCCGAAAGGGAGGGGTCGCCTGCGGGACGACGTTCCCGGCAGGTGTCCGGGAATCCAGGAACCCGTCCAGCCTAAGGGGTCAGGAAAGCCTGGGCGGCAGCCCCGCTGCCGGATGCCGAGGCTTCTCCCGCGCCTATGGATGGATGCCCACCACTTCAGTGGGGGGAGGATTCACATTCGGCCCGATCTTTACATAAGTTTTAAAATGCGTTCATGTTGCGTTTAGATCGGGCCGCTATACTTGGGGACGAAATGATAATAAGGAGGAGCGCACAGCATGCAAATTGTGAAACGGGTTTGGAAGCCCTTTGGGGTTCTTGCTCTCACGGCCACTTTGTTGGCCGGGTGCGGAAGCAGTGCCACCCCGGGCAACACTAATCAAACCGGTGGCGGCCAGTCGAATCAGGCCAAGGTCCAATTGACTGGTGCTGGATCGTCCTTTGACTTCCCGTATTTTTCCAAGGCCTTTGCGGAATACAAGAATACTCATCCCAATGTCGAAGTGAATTATCAGTCTGTGGGCAGCGGAGCCGGAATCGAGCAGTTCACGAAACAGTTGGTTGATTTTGGCGCCACTGACGTGCCGCTCAACAAAGATGAATACGCCAAAGCCAAAGCGGCGGGTGGCGATGTGGTGCAGATCCCGGTGGCTTTGGGCGGTGTGGCCCTGGCGTACAATTTGCCGGAGGTCACCCAGCAACTCAAGATGACCCCGGATGTTGTGGCGAAGATTTTCCTCGGCAAGATCAAAAACTGGAATGATCCCGCGATCCAATCGTTGAATCCAGACGTCAAGTTGCCCGACACCCCGATCACCACGGTTCATCGGTCGGACGGCAGCGGCACGAACTACATCGTGACCGACTATCTGAGCGCCGTGAGCCCGGAGTGGAAGTCCTCGATTGGCAAAGGTAAATCGGTTCAGTGGCCTGGCGGCCTGGGCGCGAAGGGGAACGAAGGCGTGGCCGGCCAGATCAAGCAGACCACCGGTGCTTTCGGATACGTGGAGTTGGCTTATGCGCTGGAGACCAAGATGAGTTATGTGGCCCTGCAGAACAAGGCGGGCAAATACGTGGCTCCAACCTTGGAATCGGTCACCGCGGCGGCCTCCCAGTTCCCGAACGTCAGCGCGGATAACTTCTCCATCGTGAACGCGCCGGGAGACGGCAGTTACCCCATCGCCGGGTACTCCTGGGTGCTGCTCTGGAAAGACCAGAAAGACGCCAACAAAGCCAAGACTTTGTTGGACGTGATGAAGTACGTGGTGACCGACGGCCAGAAGTTGGCGACCACCATTCAGTACGCTCCCCTGCCGCAAAATGTGCAGGAGATGGCGGTGGGGCTGTTGAAGCAAATTACGGCAAGCGGCCAGCCGGTGTTGCAATAACGATCGGACGCCTGAGGCAGGGTTTCGGCAGCGGTGATCGGTGCCTAAGCGGATCGTGCGGCGGACGGGCGGGAGGACGTTCTCGTTCGTCCGCCGTTTTTTTGACGGTGAACACCGTTCGATCCGAAAGTTCCTTCGCTGTGACGTGGACGTCATCTTTTGGCGCGGGGTGGTCGGGGTGAAATGGGGTAAGGGGTTTTCGTCGCTACGCTGGCGGCTGTCTGCAGTGACAGGTCTTTTGCTGTTGGTTGCACTGGGATGCTTGGGCGTTCTCTCGGTCATCTTGGTCAAACAGGAGGCCCAGCATAGAGCGGCGGAGGAGACCACACAGATTGTGGGGCTCTTGGTGCAGTCGGGGAAAGAACTTCAAGACGTGGCGGTACAAAGGGCGAATCAGGGGTATCAGCAAGCCAGTTTTTTGATCTCGCGCCTCCGGGCCGATGAGGGAGCCCCGGCGGCCCGGGATGACGGCCTTTACTTCGGCAACCAAAAAGTAAGCGGAAATGAACAGTTCTTGGCCCAGCTCACCCAGTTTACGGGTACGGATGTGAGCATCGCGGTGCGTCGGGGGGATTCTTTCGTCCGAACGCTCACCTCGTTAAAGGACGGCCAGGGACGGGTGTTGGGAGAGGCGCCCCTGTCCCCCCAGGAACTTCAGTCTCTCAGACAAGGGGCCTACTACTCCGGAGTCGTCATGATTCAAGGGCGGCTGTATCAAGTATACGACATGCCCTTGGCCGATGATCGAGGGAACGTGGTGGGCGCCATCGGTATTGAGGTCGCCCTGCAACCGTATATGGACCGGCTGGCCGATCATATCCGGAGTGTACATATCGGTTCCCGGGGATATGCTTTTGCGCTGAAGGCGGGCGATGGGGCCACAGGCGGTCAGGCCCCGACATTCGCGGTCCCGCCCAGCGGCATGCCCATGCCCCCCGGCGATGGTTCATGGTTGCAAAAGATGGTGCAGACCGGTCGCGGAACGATGGAATATCAGTGGGCTGCGCCGGGGGAAGGGGTTGAAGCGCATTTTGCGGCCTATGATACGGTTCCCGACTGGGGCTGGGTCATTGCGGCTGGCGGGCCGGTCTCGGACCTGACCCAGGGGGCCGCGGTGCTGGAGCGGACGTTGCTCGTTTCCACCGCGGTGCTCTTGGTGATTTCGATGGTGCTCAGCGCCTTGACCGCCGGAGGGTTGGCTCGGCCGATTCAGCTGGCCGCCCGGGGGATCCGCCGGGTGGCCCGGGGGGAGTTGCGTCTCTCTGACATGGAGAGAACGAGAATGAAGCGGACAGCTCTGCGAAAGGATGAGGTAGGAGACCTCGCCAGGGGATATCTGGTGATGGTGGAAAAGTTGACTCAGGTATCCGCGCGCCTTCGGGAGGCGGCCCACACTCTGGGTACAGGAATTGGTCGGGCGAGAGGCAGTACCTCCACGGCCGAGGAGGTGGCGGTCAGCCTTTCCTTGTCGACGGAACAGATTGCCGCGGGTGCGGCTCATCAGGCGGAGCAGGTGGCCCGGGCTCGGGAGGAACTGGAGGTGCTGGCCCAGCTTTTGGCCGGCTGGGAGGCGCAGTTTCGCGGGGTGGTGAAACAGTCCGTCGAAGGCCGGGGCGTGGCACAGGATGCTCGGGCGACCATGGAGGCCTGGGAGAGGAGCTGGCAAAGTCTCGTTGCAAAGATGGAAGAGGCCAGAGCCCGTGTGGGCCGCCTGGCCGACCACAGTGTGGTCATCTCCGAGGCGGTGGAGATGGTGAGCAAGTTGGCGCGCCGGACCGAGCTCCTGGCGCTCAATGCCGGGATCGAGGCCGCCCGGGCCGGGGACGGGGGTCGGGGATTTGCGGTAGTGGCGGAGGAGATCAGAAGTCTCGCGGAACAGAGCCGGGAGAATGCCGCCCAAATTCAGCGGCGAGCGGCGCAGGTCGGGGAGGATGCTGCCGAAGCCCGCCAGGCGATGGAGGAAAGCCGTCGGGGCCTGGTTCAAGGGGTGGAGACGGCCGGACGCGCCAAGAGGGCGTTTGACGAGGTGGTGGCGGCTCTCGGCGGGGTGGCGACCCGGATCGAAGAGATGGCCGGCGTCCAGACGCAGATGGCCGTCGCCCGGGAGTCCATGGTGGAGAACATGCGGGGGGTGCTGGAGGTCGCTCGGGAGACGTCGGCGGCCACCCAGGAGTTGTCGTCGGGGTTCGGGGAGCAACACCACTTGTTCCATCTCTTGCAACAGGAGATGAAAAATCTGGAAGGCCTCGGCGTGTCCTTACTCGACGTGATCTCGTTTTGGGGATTGCAGAACACGTCCTCATCGATACCGTCCGCATCTCCCCCGGATTCCGAGAATGCGCAACAAACGGGGTCTGAGCCGGACTCCGGGGTGGGGGAGAATACGGCGGCCACTCGGGAAGTCTCCTCCGCAGAGATCGAGGTGCCCGAGCCGGGCACGGGAGGGTCTATCCCGGTTGAGGAGCCTGGTGAGCTCGTGGCTAGAACCTAACCGGCGAGTGCCCGGTGCCCGGAGCCGGCGTGGAAGGAGATCCGCCGCTCATTCATCCGCCGGGTCATTTCCCGGCACCGCCCTCCCGGTGATCAACTTGTAACCGACCCCGCGGACCGTTTTGATCAATTGGGGGGAAGCGGGGTTCGGTTCGATCTTGTTTCTCAAGTGGCTGATGTGCACATCCACCACCCGGGTGTCGCCGGTGTATTTAAATCCCCAGATATGATCGAGGAGGGTGTCCCGGGTGACCACTTTGTCGGCGTGTTCAGCAAGATGGTGCAACAGTTGAAACTCTTTTAAGGTCAGGGAAACATCCTGCCCGAATACGGTCACGGTATGTTTGGCCAAATCAATGATGACCGGTCCCGCGTGGAGCACGTCCGCAGTGCGCTGCTCCCCGTTGCCGGACAGTTGGTACCTTCGGAGGACGGCCCGAATCCGGGCCGCCAGTTCCCGGGGGCGAAAGGGTTTGGTGATGTAGTCGTCGGCGCCCATCTCCAAGCACAGGACCCGCTCCACTTCGTCGTCCAGGGCGGTCAGAAAAATAATCGGGATCGTGATTCCTTCTTGCCGGAGAATTTTACAGATGTCCAATCCACTCATGTCTGGAAGCATATGATCCAGAATAATGAGGTCCACCGGCTCCCCCTCCCGGAGGCGCTGAAACACCTCTTCGGGGTGGGTTGCGGTTTCGGCCACATATCCGGCTTTTTCAAGATGAAACTGCAGGACCGCGAGGATCGCTTCTTCGTCATCGACCACCAGGATTCGCTCCACCTCGGCCAGCCTCCCAGAACGAAACGTGCTTGTGTCTTCTTATTGTAATAGTTTTATGTTGTCTCGTTGTGAGATTTGTATAGATGGTCTGTAAAATTGTATTTACCCAAGGTTCACATTCGGTTCATGATCTATTTACGTTTGTTCGATAGACTAAAAGCAGTGTGCCGCCGGCTGTGCACGGTAGGTGGCGGCGCGGGGAGGAATGGTCATGGACGCCTTGCCGGCTGCGGGTGAAGTCAAAATCGATGTGGAACAATTGAATCTGTTCTATGGATCGGCGCAAGCGTTGTTCAATGTATCGATGGGCGTCCACCGGAGGGCGATCACGGCCCTGATCGGCCCGTCCGGGTGCGGAAAATCGACGTTTCTCCGCACGTTGAATCGAATGAACGACCTGATTGCCGGGGTGCGTATCACCGGAACGGTGCGAATCGACGGGATAGATATCTACGGGCCGCGCATTGATGTGGTGGATTTGCGAAAGCGGGTGGGGATGGTGTTTCAGCGTCCAAACCCGTTTCCGATGTCGGTGTACGACAATGTGGCTTACGGGCCGCGCATCCACGGTACCCGGAGCAAGAAGAAGCTGGACGAGATTGTGGAGCGTTCCCTGCGCCGGGCGGCCCTTTGGGACGAGATCAAAGATCGACTCCACGAGCCGGCCCTGGGCCTTTCCGGGGGTCAGCAGCAACGACTGTGCATTGCGAGACTTTTGGCGGTGGAACCGGAAGTGGTGCTCATGGACGAGCCGACGTCCGCCCTGGACCCCATTTCGACTCTTCGAATTGAAGAATTGATTACAGAACTAAAAGAGAGTTATACTATTGTGATCGTAACCCATAATATGCAGCAGGCGGCCCGGGTGTCGGACTACACGGCGTTTTTCCTGAATGGTGAACTGGTGGAGGTGAATCGCACGGACGAATTGTTCACAAAACCCCAGGATAAACGCACGGAGGACTACATCACCGGCCGCTTCGGCTGAAAGGAGGCGACCGTGGTGGATACGCGCAGCGGGTTTCACGAAGAGTTGGAGTCCCTGGAGCAGAGTCTTTTGGCGATGGGCGGGCTGGTCAGCCAGGCCGTGCGCGATAGTGTAACCGCCTTAAAAGAGCTGAACCAGCCTTTGGCGGAGCAGGTGATCGAACGGGATGACCAATTGGACGACATGCAGGTGGAGATCGAAAACCGCTGTTTGCGCCTCATTGCCCTGCAGCAACCGATGGCCGGGGACCTTCGGACCATCGGGACGGTGCTGAAAATGGTCACCGATCTGGAGCGGATGGGGGACCACGCGGTCGACATTGCCCGGACGGCGCTGAAATTGTCCGGGGAGACGTTGATCAAGCCCTTGATCGACATTCCGCGCCTGGGGGAGATCGCCCAAGAGATGTTGGGTATCGGCCTCCGGGCCTTTGTGGACCGGGATGCCGAACTCGCCCAGACGTTGGCCGACCGGGATGACGATGTGGATCACCTGTATAGCCAGATTTTTCGAGAACTCCTGGTTTTGATGATCGAAGATCCCTCTACGATTCGCCAAGCAACCCAACTCCTGTTTGTGGCCCAGAGCTTAGAGCGGGTGGCGGACCACATCACGAACATCGGGGAATGGACCATCTACATGGTGACGGGAGAGCGTCGAGACCTCAACCTGTGATGGGACGCTAAAGGAAAGGATGTCGAGCGGTGGGACGACTGCGGTTCTTGTCGCGCCAAGCCGACACGTTGTTTCGGGTCGGCGTGTCGGCTATGGCGATCCTTTTGCTCTTGACGGCAGCAGCTCTCGTGGTGTTGCTGGCGATCCAGGCGATGCCTTCGTTCCGCGAGTTTGGACTGGGCTTTTTTATCGGGCGGCAGTGGGACCCGGTCAACAATGAATTCGGGGCGCTGCCCTTTGTTTACGGCACCGTGGTTACATCATTGATCGCCCTGATTTTGGTGATTTTCGTGGGCATCGGATCGGCGATATTTCTGACCCAGTACCTCAAGGGATGGCTGTCATCGGTAGTGGGCTTTATCATTGAGCTTTTGGCGGCAATTCCGAGCGTTGTATACGGATTATGGGGGATTTTTGCCATTGCGCCGTGGATGCGCACCAGCGTGGAGCCTTGGCTCGGGGCGCACCTGGGATTCTTGCCCTTGTTTCAGGGGACGCCCTACGGGGTGGGGCTGCTGACGGCCGGGTTTATCCTCGCGATCATGATCCTGCCGACGGTAACCTCCCTTTCCCGGGATATCATGGCCGTGGTCCCCTCGGCGATCAAAGAGGGGGCACTGGCCCTGGGTGCCACCCATTGGGAGATGATTCGTTCCACGGTGTTGCCGTACTCATGGCCGGGGATCATCGGCGCCTTAATGTTGGGGCTCGGAAGGGCTCTCGGGGAGACGATGGCGGTGACGATGGTGATCGGCAACCGTCCGGAGGTGTCCGCTTCTCTGTTTGCACCGGGTCACAGTATGGCGAGCGTCATCGCCAACGAGTTCACCGAGGCCACATCACACCTCTATCTGTCGGCTCTTTCGGAGATCGGGTTTACGCTCTTTATCGTGACGGCCCTGTTTAGCCTGTTGTCCCGTTGGCTGGTGGTCAGGCTGATGGCGAGGGCCGGAAGGGAGGTTTGAAGGTGGGGAGGCACTTGCGACGAAAGGTGGCCAATGTCCTGGCCGCAATCATCAGCGCCCTGATGGTCATTCTGGCGGTCATACCTCTGTTTCACGTGTTGTTTTACGTACTCGGGCACGGGTTGCCGGGGTTGTCGTGGACATTTTTCACCAATATCCCCGCCCCCACGGGGGTACCCGGGGGAGGTATGGGCAACGCCATTCTCGGCTCGCTCATCCTGGTGGCCATTGCGTCATTGGTCAGCGTGCCCCTGGGAATTGGGGCGGGCATTTTTCTGTCGGAGTGGGGGAGGGGGCGCCTGGGGGATTTGGTGCGCTGGGTGGCGGACATGCTTTCCGGGGCTCCTTCCATCGTGGTGGGGCTATTCATCTATAGTATCGTCGTGGTACCCATGCAGGGGTTTTCGGCCCTGTCCGGAGGACTTGCTCTGGCGGTGCTCATGATGCCCACCGTGGCGCGAAGCACGGAGCAGATGCTGCGCATGGTGCCGGTGGCGCTGCGGGAGGGGTCGCTGGCCCTCGGGGCGAACTGGGCACAGACGGTGTGGCGGGTGGTCATGCCCGCGGCCAGGAGGGGAATTTTGACCGGCGTGATGCTGGCAGTGGCCCGGGTGATGGGGGAGACGGCGCCGCTGATTGTAACCGCCTTCGGCAGCGGATTCTGGCCGTCGAGTATCTTCAAACCCATTGCCGCCGTGCCACTTCAAGTGTTCGTGTACGCGATTTCGCCCTATCCGGACTGGCAGCAGCAGGCCTGGACCGGGGCCTTGACGCTAGTGTTGATCGTGCTGGTGATCAACATCGTAGCCCGGGTGGCTTTGAGAGACCGGATGGGCGTTGGGCGATAGGGTGGGGGACAAGCCGCGGCGGCCCGTGGTACATGACGACTGAGGAAAGTACCGTGCGGCGAGGAGCGGTGAGCTCAGATGCGGCCTATGTCCAAGCATGTCGACTCGACCGTCAGCCCTCAGCCCGCGTGTGTAGTCCAAAAAAATGTTGGGCGCTGAGAAGGTTTGCCGGTGCGGGTTGCAGGTCGCTCACGCACGGTTTCGAGACGGCTTCTATATGCATTTGTTATGAATCTTATAATTTATTTTTTATATTACATTGGCCGCCTGTTGTGATAGTATAACCATTAAATACGGAATATACCCAGAGGGGTGGCGATCAACAAAGCTTTGTTGGCGGCGCCCTGTAGGGGAAGGAGGGATGAGCATGGGGGAAAGCGGTCAAGGGGGAGTTGCTGAAGTCTTTCCCGATCAGATGTTGACGGAGCGTCTGGCAGATCCACATACTATCGACCAACTGACTCGACTTCTCGATAAGTTGGATCAAGTGGTGTTTTTGCTTGACGTGCTAGAAGATTTTTTGCGCCGAGGCCCGGAGCTGGCCGACTCGATCAATGACATGGTGGTCCTGGCCCGGCAGAGTTTTGCGGATGCAAAGGGAACTATGCGTTGGCAGAATGTGCTGTATGCGGCTCGGCGTATTCAAGAGTTTCTCGATTCACCCCAGGTGATGTCTTTGACTGGGTCCGACGTGATGGATGTTCGTTCAATCCGCGTGGTCGGAAAGATGGCTCGGGCGATGATCCAGGCCTCCGAGGATGTCTCAAAAGGTGGACCCAAAAGGGTCGGACTTGTTGGACTGATGCGCGCTCTCGGAGATCCCGAAGTGCAACCTGCTTTGAACTTTGTTATTAACTTCGCTCGAAACCTGTCCCGGGAGTTCAATCATGCATGAGCTTTCCATCGCTCACAGCCTGGCGGAACTGGCCCTGGAAGAAGCGGAAAAACTGGGCGTACGGCGGCTGCGGGCGGTTTATTTAAGGCTGGGTGTGCTCTCCGGTATTGTCAAAGAAGCCCTTCAGTTTTGCTTCGACGTCGTGGTGCAGGATACCCCAATGGAGGGGGCCGAACTGATCATCGAAGACGTTCCGGTGGTTGTCTACTGTCCCCAATGCCAAGAAGAGCGCACACTGCCGGAGCCATTACCCATGCGTTGTCCAGTTTGCGGAACGCGGACCGCGGAACTGTTGCATGGGAGAGAGGTGGAGCTTTATAGTTTGGAGGGAGAGGAGGGAGATGGAAAGGATGCCTCGGATTGTCGAGATCAGGCAGAACGTGCTCAAGAAGAACGATCTGTTGGCGGGGGAACTACGCGAGCGTTTTCGTGAAGCCGGCGTTTATGTGGTGAACTTGGTGTCCAGCCCGGGGACCGGGAAGACAGCGTTGCTCAGAGAAACGCTCCTCCGCCTCGGCGAACGTTATCGCGTGGCGGCGTTAGTCGGAGACTTGGCTACGGAAAATGATGCGGAGCGTTTGCGAGAGAGCGGGGCATTGGTGCGTCAGATCACCACCGGAACGGTTTGCCATCTCGAGGCGGATATGATCAGCCGAGCGCTTGACGGGTGGAATCTGGCCGAACTCGATTTTCTCTTTATAGAGAATGTCGGCAATCTCGTATGCCCGGCGAGTTATGATCTGGGAGAGCATCAGCGTGCAGTCCTCTTTTCTGTCACAGAGGGAGAAGACAAGCCGTTGAAATATCCGACGATTGTCAACAGTGCCGATGTTGCCGTCGTTACGAAGATCGATTTGGCTGAAGCGGTTGGATTTCAGCGGGATCGTTTTTATGAAGGGTTGCATCAAGCCAGGCCCGGGATACAGGTGTTTGAGGTGTCCGCTCGGACTGGGGAGGGACTGTCCTCTTGGCTTGCGCACTTGGAGTCCGGAAAGGCGTCTATTCAGAAAAGGGAGATCACGCATCGTTAATCGATCCATACCGTGATTTCGCTCGGTGGTGTTCTCGAGTCGAGCCGTACCATCGTGTGTAGAGGGAACAGGTCTTCTCGGGTGTCGGAGGGGCGGTGAACGCTTGTGCCGATTTGTGTCACAGTGCTGTCCAGTGTATCGTCCTGAACCTTGTTGGAGGTGGGGAGAGAGATGGCCAACGTGCTTTGGATGCACGGCGGTGCATGCAATGGGAACACGCAATCCTTTTTAAATGCCGAAGAACCCACGGCTGTGGATTTGGTGACCGATTTTGGCATCCGTCTGTTGTATCATCATTCCCTTTCCATGGAATTCGGCAATCAAGTTCATCAGATGCTTGATAGTGTACTTGCTGGAGCAATTCCGTTAGATATATTCGTGTTTGAAGGAACAGTCATCCAGGGTCCCAACGGCACCGGCCACTACGACATGTTTATGGATCGCCCGAAGAAAGATTGGGTTTGGGAACTCGCCCACATGGCCCAGTACGTGGTGGCCATCGGCGACTGCGCCTGTTGGGGCGGGATTCCGGCGACCAAGCCCAATCCCAGTGAATCCGTTGGATTGCAATATCTCAAGGGGGAGAAAGGCGGTTTTCTCGGAGCGGATTTCCGCTCCAAGGCGGGGCTGCCGGTCATCAACATCCCCGGTTGTCCGGCCCACCCCGATTGGGTCACTCAAATCCTCGTCGCCGTCGCCACCGGGCGGGCGGAGGACGTCATGTTGGATGAGTTGCAACGTCCCCAAACATTCTTTAAGACCTTTACCCAGACGGGATGCACCCGCGTGCAATATTTCGAATGGAAAGAACCCGTGGAGGAATTCGGTCAGGGCACGCGAAAAGGTTGCCTGTTTTATGAGCAGGGCTGCAGGGGGCCGCTGACGCATTCCCCGTGCAACCGCATTCTTTGGAACCGGCAATCGTCCAAAACGCGGGCCGGAATGCCCTGCGTGGGGTGTACGGAACCGCAATTTCCGTTCTTTGATTTGGCTCCGGGAACGGTCTTTAAGACGCAAAAGGTGCTGGGAGCCATCCCCAAGGAAGTGCCTCAGGGCACCGATCCGCTCAGCTATTCCGTTCATGCGGCGGTGGCCCGGGCCGCGGCGCCGAAATGGGCCAAAGAAGACATGTTTGTGCCGTGATGAGGTTGTGTTCGGCTTTTTAAACCCGGAGGGACGACGGCGTCGATTGATTGAGCCATTTCAAGCGGGGTGAATCGATATGAGCAAATCCATGACCCAGGCGGGCAGGAAGATGGAAACCAAAGTTCACGCGCTGGGGCGTGTGGAAGGAGATCTGGACGTCAGGGTGGCGATTGAGGACGGCGTGGTGGTGGATGCCTGGACCGAAGCCACCATGTTCCGGGGTTTTGAAATTATCCTCAAGGGCAAGGATCCCCAGGCGGGGCTCATCGTGACGCCGCGGATCTGCGGCATCTGCGGAGGGAGCCACCTCACCAAAGCGGTGTATGCCCTGGATACGGCGTGGCACACCGAGGTCCCGCCCAATGCAACCCTCGTTCGCAATATCGCCCAGGCATCGGAAACGCTGCAGAGCATTCCAAGGTGGTTTTATGCCCTTTTTGCCATCGGCTTGACCCACAGAAAGTATGCTTCCTCCAAGCTGTACGACGAGGTCGTTCGCCGCTGGGCGCCCTTTGAAGGCACGAGCTACGAGGCCGGAGTGGCGGTGTCGAGCAAGCCGGTGGAGATTTATGCCATTTTCGGGGGTCAATGGCCGCATTCGAGCTTCATGGTTCCCGGGGGTGTGATGTGCGGACCGACGCTTTCGGACGTCACGCGTTCCATCTCCATCCTGGA
Source organism: Kyrpidia tusciae DSM 2912 (assembly GCF_000092905.1). Classification (GTDB taxonomy): domain Bacteria; phylum Bacillota; class Bacilli; order Kyrpidiales; family Kyrpidiaceae; genus Kyrpidia; species Kyrpidia tusciae. Next base: position 2,549,461 of record NC_014098.1, on the reverse strand, counting down.
ATATTATCGGGAAGCCTGGCTGGAGAAGGTGTGGCTGGGGTGTTCGCTGGAGCGGTGGTTGGAGAACAAGACGTGGAAGGACGTCCTCAACTGGTTGGATGAGAAACCGGAACATCGCGATTCGGACCTGGGCTTGTTTATCCGGTACAGCATGGATGTGGGTCTCGACAAGATCGGCGGCGGTCCGGGGCGGTATCTGGCGGCCGGGAGCTTCTTCAATCCGGAAAAATACCGCTACCCGAGCATTGAGGGGCGCAACGATGCGCTGATTGCCCGTTCCGGGGTATACGACGGGGAGAATTTCCACGACTTTGATCAGAATAGAATTCGGGAGGATCATACCCACTCGTTCTTCCGCGGCGGAGCGTCGCTCCATCCGTTCGAAGGGCTGACGGAGCCGCTCGATCCGGTGGCGGCACAATCGGAGGGCAAATACACGTGGGCGAAAGCGCCCCGGTACGATTTGCCCGGGGTAGGAGAGGTCTCGCTGGAAGCGGGTCCGCTGGCGCGCCAGGTGGTGGCGGGCCGCCCGGGGGCTCAGTCGTGGCAAGACTACGATCCGCTGTTTTTGGACATCGTAAAGGAGATTGGACCCAGCGTCATGGTGCGGGTTTTGGCGCGCATGCATGAATCGGCAAAATACTACCTGCGCGTGCGGGACTGGCTGCGGCAGATCGATCTGAATGAGAAGTTTTATATCAAACCGCAGGAATTGCCGGAAGGGCGAGGATTCGGGGCGACGGAGGCGGCGCGCGGCGCGTTGGCCGACTGGATTGAGATCAAGGACGGCAAAATTGAAAACTACCAGGTCATCACACCGACGGCCTGGAATATCGGCCCGAGAGATCGCCACGGCAATCGTGGACCGATCGAGACGGCGATGATCGGCACTCCGGTGAACGACCCCGATGATCCGGTGGAATTGGCCAATATCGCCCAAAGTTACGATTCCTGCCTCGTGTGCACGGTTCACGCTTACGATGCCAAAACGCACAAACAGTTGGCACGCTATGAGGTGGGGCCGGTTTCTGTAGCCCCCGGGGCATCCGGCGCTGTTTACGTGCGAAAAGCGTGAGGTGATGGAGAGGGTGACGCTCGTCATCGGTTGTGGCAACTTACTTCGGAGCGACGATGGAGTGGGCCCTCTGTTGGTGCGGAAGATCTGGGATTTGGGGCCGCCTCCCGGCGTTCGGCTCGCCGACGGCGGTACCGCCGGTATGGATGTGGCTTTTCAGATCGGAGACGCTCGAGAATTGATCTTGGTCGATGCCTGCAAGACGGGGGCTGCGCCGGGCACCGTTTTCGAGATCCCCGGCGAGGAGGTGGAAACGCCTCCTCTGACGGCGGTGAACCTACACGATTTTCGCTGGGATCACGCCATTGCTTTCGGCCGTTGGCTGCTGAAAGATCGATTCCCGGAAAAAGTCACGGTTGTGCTCATTGAAGCGGAAACGCTGGAGCCGGGTGTGGGTCTCTCTCCGGCGGTGGAAACGGCGATGGAGCGAGTGGCGGCGGATCTGATTCGGCGCTTGGGAGGCGAAAACCGTGAAGGTTGAGATTACCCCGACCGGATATGTGTATCTTTCCGCCGAAGAGGCGACGCGGTTCCCGACGGGAACCGCCATCGCCTTGGTGCGCGGCGGAGAACTGTGGCTGATGCCGGTCAGCCACCCGGGCGCCGGCGGGCTGTTGTTGAAGTGGCGCAACGCCCGGGGGGATCGCAGTCTTTTCGTCGAAGAGCTGTTGCCCGAAGGGGTTGAGCCGGGAATGCGCGAGGCGTCGTGGGATGGCGAGCGGGCCGCCCTGCGCATCCCGCTCGGGCTCCCCAGGCCCGCGGCGAAACCGTAGAGCCGGCGTGTGGCGGCGGCAAAGGGGGGAGAACATGTTACGTCCGCAGGCGATTGGCGTTTTTCCCGGAACGGCGGGTTTCTTGATGTTGCCCCCCGTTCCGGAAGCCCAAACGTTGATGCCCGCACTTTTGCGAGGGTATCTTCCGGAACGGTGGCCGGAGGAGTGGGAGTTTTTCTCTCTCGGTGTGAGCGGGGCCAGCGTCGAAACCATCCTGCAAGCTGTGCCGGAAGGTCCCGAAGGGATCTACAATCGCTTCATCCTGCAGCCGGAGGCGGACGTTTACGGATGGGCCAGGGAACGACTGGCGGGCGATTATGTACTGTTGTTGGATGCGGTGGCCTGGCAGATGGGCCTGTGCCCGGAGCCGCCGAAACTCCCTGAGGCGGACGGGGAAATTCGCGCGTTTGTCTCAGCCGCCCAGGGGTACTACGCCATTCATCGCGGAAGTTGGGAGGCGGGGTTGGAGCGGCTTCAGGCTGCGGCGGAGGCGGCGGAGGGGGTTTCCCCGGTTTTTGCCGCCCGTCTTTATACCGAATGGGCCGCCTCCAAGCAGATGCGGGGAGATGACGAGGAGGCGGTCATCGCCGCCTACCGGAAGGCGCTCGACCTGATGGAAGGGACGGCATTCGGCGAAGTGCGGGCGGAATTGTGGTTTCAACTGGGAACGGCGTATCAGGAGCGGGCGGACGGCCGCAAGGGTTTTTTGATGAAAGCGATGGAATGTTATCACGAGGCGCTCAAGGTGTTCCGGCGGGAGAGCCACCCCGATGCGTATGCCATGGTCCACATGAATTTGGCCCTGGCGTATCTGGCGATGCCGTCCACGGACCGCGGATCGCGTTTGCGCGCCGCGCTCGCCGTCCAGGGATTGCGGGAGGCGCTGCGGATCTTTCAAAAGGACACCCATCCGGATCTTTGGGCGAGTGCCACCATGAATTTGGCGAACGCCTTACAGCATGTGTCCACCTCCCATCCCGAAGCGAATCTTTGGGAAGCGGTGGCTCTGTACGAAGAGGTGATGGAGGTGCGCCGGGAGGAGGACGACCCGGTGGGATATGCCCGGATCCTGGCGAACCAGGGGAACGCGCTGGCCCACCTGGGAGCTTTCTCTCGAGCGGTTCCGCGGTTGGAAGAAGCCCGCCGACGCTTCCTGGAACATGGGGAAGAGGATGCGGCCGGGGCGGTGGACGGCATTCTCCAGGAGATCCGGCGCCTACGTCAACAATCGGAGGGCGATGCAGCGGCCGAAAAAGGGGAGGTGCGCCGTGGAGCCCCATGAGCGGCAATATCTTGATGTCCTGTTGGCGATGGCCGTGGATCAGTTTGCCGAGCGCATTGTTCAACGAAACGGGGGCGCGGTCCACGCACTGAGCCGATTGCGGTCCGATCCCCAGGGGGAAGGCATCTGGGTGGGGGAGTTTGTCGACGCGTTTTTCCGGGACAGTCTGCTCGACACGCCGGCCGGATCGTGTCTCATTCTCCAAGCTTTCGCCAACCGCCGCTGGGAGGCCGGGGGTGTTGATTCGGAGCCGACGACGATCGGCGAGATGGTGCAACGCGCGGCAAAGACAGCGTTCGGAGCATTGTTGCTGCAGAAAACGGAAGAGGCGTTGGAGCGGACCCTGGTCTTCGGAGGTGACTGAGGATCGCGATGCAACTCGATGATTTCGGTGTTTTGGCCGCCAATGTGGACCGTGCGGCGGAAGCGATCCAGGGGTTGTCCGAGGATGCGCGGCAAAAGGCCATGGAGATGAAAAAGGCCATCGAAGCTTTTCATGAACATGCCCTGCGCCGGCTGGTGCGCACCCTGCGGACGACGGAGTCCGGCAAAGAACTGTTGTTGCAGGCGGTGGAGGATCCCGCTGTTTACGCCATGTTTCTGATGCACGGCATCATCAAGCAGGATCTCTTCACCCGGGTGGCCGCCGTTCTGGAAGAAGTGCGGCCCTACATGCGTTCTCACGGCGGGGACGTGGAGCTGGTGAAGGTGGAGGCGGATGTGGTGTACGTGCGCCTTCACGGAGCCTGCTCGGGGTGTTCTCTCTCGGCACTGACGCTGAGGGACGGCGTGGAAGAAGCCGTGAAGGCCCGCGTTCCCGAGGTCCGGCGCGTCGAGGTGGCTGAGGACGAGACGGTGGCGGGATTCATTCCTTTAGATGACGTCGACGGCCTGGGGAACAGCGGCTGGCTGGAGGGCCCGCCGGTGGAACTGTTGGCGGACGGTCGGCCCTTCCGATTCGAGCAGGGGGGCCACAATGTGCTGTTGATTCGCGTGGGGCCGAAGATCATGGCGTATCGCAATCAGTGTCCCCACATGGGGATGCCGCTCGACAAGGGCCTGGTGGAGGGGGAAGTCCTGACCTGCCCGTGGCACGGGTTCCGCTATGACCTGTCGACGGGAGAGTGCCTGACGGCCCCTCATGTGCAGCTGGAACCGTTTCCCGTGCGGGTGGAGGAGCAGCGGGTATGGGTACGCCCCGGTTGACGGCGGAACCGTTGCGGTGGTTGGGGGCCCCGGCCCCGGGGGGGCTGGCGCTTCCGGCCGCCCGCCCGAACCGGGTTCAGCTCTATGCGCCGCGGGGGGTCTATGTGGATGATCGCGCCGTGGTGGTGGCGGACACGGGCAATCATCGGATTCTCATCTGGCATGGATGGCCGGAAACGGACCATCAACCCGCCGACGTGGTGGTGGGCCATGCCGATTTCGAGGCGGAGGGACCGGGCCTCCTGCACCTTCCCACCGGGGTGGCGGTGGTGGAGGGACGGCTGTTTGTGGCGGACGCTTGGCACCATCGCATCCTGATTTGGGACGCCCTGCCCGAGAAAAACGGCCAACCGCCGGACCGGGTCTTGGGTCAGCCCGATTTGGATTCCACGGAGCCCAATCGGGGGGCAGAGGCGGGCCCCTTGGGGTTTTATTGGCCGTACGGGTTTGCCTATGTCAACGGATGGTTCTATGTGGCGGACACAGGCAATCGGCGGGTGCTCGGCTGGCGGGGACTGCCGGACGGCCACGGCCCCCCCGATCTGGTATTGGGCCAGCCCGATATGTACAGCCATGCGGAAAATCGCGGCCGCGGTGTCGGTGCCGACACTTTTCGTTGGCCCCATGCGGTGGTGGGAGACGGCGCCACATTATACGTGGCCGATGCCGGGAATCACCGGGTTCTCGGCTTTACTCCTCCGCCGGATGCGGACCGACCCGCGGATTTGCTCCTCGGCCAGGAAGGCTTTGACCGGGCCTTCGAGCTTCCCCATATCCCCCAAGGCCCGCGGCGGCTCCGCTTTCCATATAGTGCGGCCTTATGCGGCGAGCACTTGGCGGTGGCGGATACGGCCAACAACCGGGTGCTCCTTTTTCCCGGACCGCCCCGGGAGGGGATGTATCCGGCCGCAACGGGTGTGATCGGGCAAAGCAATTTTGACGATTCCGGAGAGAACCGCTGGCAGGCGGTGAGACGGGATACCCTTTGTTGGCCTTACGGCCTTTGGTGTCACAAGAACCTGCTGGCCGTCGCCGACTCCGGCAACAATCGCGTGTTGGTGTGGCGGCTGGCACTGAGTTGAAGGAGCGCGGATGCAGTTCCGCCGGGCCGCGACAAGCCGTGAAAAAAGGAGGAACAATCGCCCATGTGTTTGGCCATACCGGGTCGGATCGTGGAGTTGCTCGATGAGGAACAGCAATACGCTGTGGTGGATGTGTCAGGAGTGCGCAGAACCATCAATATCGGGTTGCTCCGGCACGAAGGGATGCAGCTGGGTGAGTGGGTGCTGATCCACGTGGGCTTCGCCATGAGCAAGATCAGTGAGGAACAGGCGGAAGAACAGATCCGGCTGCTGACGATGTTGGGGGAAGCGGCACAGGCCGAGGAAGAGGTTCGCGGATACCGTTTTGAAGAGATTGCACCGGGCGGGTTGGCGTCCGGGGAGGACATTCCGGATGCCGAGGAAAGGAATGTTCGATCATGAAGCCATTTCCGAGTCCTGAATGGGAACGGTTTGGAAGCGCCACATTGGCGGAGGACGGCTGTGCCGTGTGCGGCGACGTGGCCGTTCCCGTGCAGGTGCTGGAGGTTCGGGGGAATGAAGCGGTGGTGGAAGACCGCAAGGGGCAGCGGGCCGAGGTGGCGGTCGACTTTGTGCCCGATGTCCGGGTGGGCGAGATTCTCCTGGTTCACTTGGGTGTGGCCATCGGTCGGGCCTTGGAGGTGCATGTGGAACCATGAAATACGTCGATGAATTTCGCGATCCGGAATTGATTCAAAAAACCGCTGAGGAGATCCGGCGCGCGGTGGACCCCAATCGTCATTATCGGTTGATGGAGGTGTGCGGAGGGCACACATTTTCCATTTATCGTTTTGGATTACAAAATTTGCTTCCGGATAACATTGAGCTCATCCATGGGCCGGGCTGCCCGGTCTGCGTTCTTCCGATGGGGCGCATGGACGACGGCTTATCCATCGCCGAGCAGCCGAAGGTGATTTTTACCGCGTTCGGGGACGTGATGAGGGTGCCGGGGCGCCGGGGGAGCCCCTTGGAATTGCGCGCCAAGGGAGCCGATGTGCGCATGGTGTATTCTCCCTTGGATGCCCTGAAGCTCGCTCTCGAGCACCCGGATCGTCAGGTTGTGTTTTTTGCCATTGGTTTTGAGACCACGGCGCCGTCCACGGCACTGACCCTTCTCCGAGCCCGGGAGACGGGGGTGCGCAATTTTAGCGTTTTTTCCAACCACGTGCTGATCCTGCCGGCCATTCGGGCCATCTTGGACTCCCCGGACATGCGCATTGACGGTTTTATCGGCCCCGGCCATGTGTCCAGCGTCATCGGCGCTCGTCCTTACGAGTTTGTCGCTCGGGAGTACGGCAAGCCGGTGGTCATCTCCGGTTTTGAACCGCTGGATTTGCTGCAATCCATTCTGATGTTGATCCGGCAGTTGCGCGAAGGGAGATCCGAGGTGGAGAATCAATATGCCCGGGTGGTTCCTTGGGAGGGCAATCGCCCGGCCTTACAAGCGATGGCCGAAGTGTTTGAAGTCCGGCCGTTTTTTGAATGGCGCGGCCTGGGATTTATCTCGCAATCGGCCTTAAAACTCCGAGAGGCGTTTGCTCCCTGGGATGCCGAAATGCGCTATTCCGTCCAGGGGGTTCGGGTGACCGATCCCAAGGCGGCGCAGTGCGGAGAGGTGCTGAAAGGAGTTCTCAAGCCTCATCAATGTAAACTCTTCGGCAAGGAGTGTACGCCGGAGCATCCCGTGGGCGCTCTGATGGTGTCGTCGGAGGGTGCCTGTGCAGCCTATTACCACCATGTCTACCTGCGTGAAGCGGCGGGGGAATGATGGGGAGAAGGGCAATACGATAAGGGAGGCAAGGCGTATGCACAGCGGCACCGATATCCGTTATCCCTGGTGGCCTTATGCGCTCGGCGTCGGGATCCTTCACCTGCTGGGAGTTCTCTTGTTGCTGGTGGGTGCCGGCCATAATCCGGCCGTGCTGGGGATGGGATTCCTGGCTTACACCTTCGGGCTTCGTCACGCTTTTGACGCCGACCACATCGCCGCCATTGACAACACGGTGCGGAAGTTGGTCCAACAGAGAGAAAATCCCTCCGGCATCGGATTTTATTTTTCTCTGGGGCATTCCACGGTGGTTCTCATCGCCGCGTTGGCCACGGCACTGGCGGCGCACTGGCTGCAGGAGAAGATACCCGCCTTTCAGGAAGTGGGCGGGCTGATCGGCACTCTCGTGTCGGGAATTTTCCTTGTGGTCATCGCTGCGGTGAACCTGATGATCTGGATGGATATCTGGCGGCTTTTCAGGTCTTTGCGCCGCGGAGAGGAGCAGCCGGGTTCCCTGGATGCGCTGCTGATGAATCGCGGGCTGGTGGCCCGGCTTGTCAAACCTCTCTGGCGGTTCATCGGCCGCTCTTGGCACGTCTACCCCCTGGGCCTGCTTTTTGGGCTGGGATTCGACACGGCGAGCCAGATCAGCCTGCTGGCCCTCTCCGCCGGAAGCACCACTTCCCTCTCCTGGTCGGGCATTCTCGCGCTTCCCCTGCTGTTTGCCGCCGGCATGAGCCTGATGGATACCGCGGACGGAGTGTTTATGACCCGGGCGTACGGCTGGGCCCTGTCCACGCCTTTGCGAAAGCTTTACTACAACCTGACGGTGACCGGGCTTTCGGTGGCAGTCGCGCTGGTGATCGGCGGGATCGAATTGCTGCAGGTCATAGAGGAAAAACTTGAGTTTCAAGGGCGATGGTGGGATTGGCTCCGCAACCTGGATCTGGGTGGGCTGGGATATGTGGTGATCGGGCTGTTTATTGTGACCTGGGCGGTCTCCTACGGCGTGTGGAAGGTGGGGCGGTTGGAAGAACGGTGGGGAAACAGCAGGTGATCGTTTTCCCCGGTCCACTGCGGCGGCGGGGGTGAACCCGCGGGACACTTGAGAAGGAGGCGATTCGTGGATGGTGACCGGGGCAACGAAGGTGCGCTTCGGCGATCCGCGCATTGAACTCGCCCATGGGGCGGGGGGAAAGGCCAGTCGGCGACTGGTTGAAGGATTGTTGCTGCCGTACTTGTCCAATGAGGCCTTGGCCGATCTCGGCGATGCGGCGTATCTGGAGGTCCAGGGAGTGCGATTGGCCGTGACGGCGGACAGTTTCGTCGTGAAACCGCCCGTGTTTCCCGGAGGATCCATCGGAGAGTTGGCGATCAATGGGACGGTGAACGATTTGGCCGTGGCGGGGGCGAAGCCGCTGGCGCTGGTGGCCACCCTGATTCTGGAGGCGGGTTTGCCCACCTCGGCGTTGGAAGCGGAAGTGGCCGCCATGGCGGAGGCGGCCCGGAGAGCCGGCGTAGCGGTGGTGGGCGGGGATACCAAAGTGGTCGAGCACGGCAAGGCGGACGGCTTCTATATCACCACGGCGGGGGTCGGCGTGGTGGATTCGCGCGTGAGTCTCTCCGCGAAAGGGGTGCGCCCGGGGGATCAGGTGCTGCTTTCCGGCCCGATCGGCGACCACGGCATCACGGTGCTTTTGGCGCGCGGCGAACTGGATCTGGAAGCCGATCTCGCATCCGATACAAGGCCGGTGTGGCCCATGGTGGCGGCTCTGGTTGACGCGGCGGCGCCGGGGTTGCGTTGGATGCGCGATCCCACGCGCGGCGGCGTGGCCACCGCTCTGAATGAGTTGGCCCGGGAGGCCGGGGTGGCGGTTCTGTTGGAAGAGGAAGCCGTTCCCGTTCGGCCGGTGGTGCGGGGCGCCTGCGAGATTCTCGGATTTGACCCGCTCCATATCGCCAATGAAGGGCAGTTTCTTGCCGTTGTGTCCCCGGAGTATGCCGACGCGGCCCTGGAGGCCCTGAAACGAGTGCCGGGGGGCGAGGCGGCGACCCGTGTGGGCGAAATTCGAGAAACGCCGGCGAAGGTGGTCCTGGCCAGTTCCCGGTACGGCGGCACCCGGGTGGTGGATATGCTCGTCGGCGATCCGCTGCCGCGCATCTGTTGAAGGGGGCGATCGACCATGGATCCTGTGGAGCGGTGGGCGAAGGAGCGCTTTCAGTATCGAAACGACGTCTCGGCCAGGTTTTTTCCCCGCGAAGCCGGGCGGTTGGCGGCGGCCTGCCGGGAAATGGCGGAACGGTTTCTGGACGGTGGGCGGCTGATCGCCATTGGCCGGGGACCATATGCCACAGACGCCCAGCATGTGTCGGTGGAGTTTGTCCACCCGGTCATCGTGGGCAAGCGGGCATTGCCGGCCCTTGATCTGTCCATGGCGTTCCCCGAGTGGCTGAACTCCGTCCTGCGCCCCGAGGATATGGTGATGGGGTTCGGCGCGCCCGGCGGAGATCCCGCCGTCGCCGAGGCCCTGGCCCGGGCAAGAGCCGGGGGGGCGCAAACCTTTGCGCTGCCGGGGACAGAGGGCAGCTACGCGGTGGATGCCCCCGACTCCGATCCCTTTGTGCATCAGGAATTGATCGAGATCCTGTACCACACCCTGTGGGAGACGGTGCATGTCTTTTTTGAACATCGGGAATTGGGGAGCGGGGCCGGAGAAGCGGAGTTTTTGTACCCATTTCTCGGTTCCCGGCGGCAGGATACCTCGAAGGTGGTGGCCGAGGTGGCGGAGTCCATCGAGGCGAAAGCCCGGGAAGTGGAGCGCCTGCGCATGCAGGTGGCGGCCGAGGAGATGTCGAACGTGGTTCGCGCCGTGCACACCCTGGCGGACTGTTTGGCGAAAGGCGGAAAACTCATCGTGTTCGGCAATGGGGGTTCGGCCACCGACGCCAACGACTGGGCTCTGGATATGGTGCTTCCCCCGGCCGGGATGCGTCCGCATCCGGCCGTCTCCCTGTCCATGGAGCCCGCCGTCCTCTCCGCCTTGGCCAACGATGTGGGCGCCGAGGTGATGTTTGTCCGGCAACTGATTGCCCATGCCAACCGGGAAGATGTGGCGGTGGGGATCTCGACGAGCGGGGGTTCGAAAAACATCCTGTCGGCCCTTGAAGAGGCGAAAAAACGGGGACTGGTGACCATGGCCTTGCTCGGGTACGACGGCGGAGAGGTGATGCGCCGCGGCCTGGCGGATATCGCCGTGATTGTGCGGTCCGATTACATTCCTCGCATTCAGGAGGTTCAAGCATCCGTGTACCATATTATCCGAGAAGGTCTGGAGGTGGTCGGGAACGATGCTTGAGCTGTACGGTACCCAGGGCTGCCCGTACACCCGGGAGCTTCGGGAAAATCTTCTGTGGGAAGGGAAGGAGTTCCAGGAATACGATGTCGAGGAGGATCTCGAAGCGTTGAAGCGCGTGTTGGATTTGACGGGGGGGCGCACGGTCCCGGTATTGGTGGAGGACGGCCGTGTCGTGCAGGTGGGGTATCAGGGGCGGGGATGCATCGTCTCACTCCCCTCTGTTGAGGAATGAGGCGCTTCGAGTTGTGTTCGGACGCGCGATCCGCGCGGTCGTCGGTTCGGAGGCGATGAGATGAAAGCGGCATGGCGCATTCGCGTGCGCGGCGTGGTTCAAGGAGTCGGTTTTCGGCCTTTTGTGTTTCGCCTGGCGCAAGAATGGGGCCTTTCGGGATGGGTGCAAAACGGCGAAGGCGGAGTGGACATCCATGCCGAAGGAGATTCCGAGGCACTCGCCGCATTTTTGCGTGAGATGAAGGCGCACCCTCCGGGGGCGTCCCGTGTGACGGACGCGGAGGTTCAGGAGGTCTTGCCGGAGGGCCATGAGGTGTTTCAGATTCGCGAAAGCCGGCGAAGCGGCCGGCCGACGGTGAACATTCCGGCGGATTCGGCGGTGTGCGCCGCCTGTCTGGAGGAACTGTTCGACCCGGCGGACCGGCGCTATCTGTATCCGTACATCAATTGCACAGAATGCGGTCCGCGCTATACCGTGATCGAAGGGCTGCCGTACGACCGCCCTCGAACCACCATGAAGGGCTGGACGATGTGCCCGGATTGCGCCGGTCAATACCGCGATCCCTTGGATCGGCGGTTCCACGCCCAGCCCATCGCCTGCCCCCGGTGCGGACCCCATTATTATGTGCTGGGGCGGGAGGGCGAGACGGTGCGCGGGGATGAGGCGGCCCTGCGCGAAGCGGTGCACCTGCTGGGCCGGGGGGCGATCGTCGCCGTCAAAGGCCTGGGCGGTTATCACTTGGCCTGCGATGCAAAGAACGCCGGGGCTGTTCGTGCGCTGCGGGAGCGGAAGCGCCGCGGGGCCAAGCCCTTTGCCGTCATGGCCAAGGACCTGAACGTGGCGCGGGAGTTGGTGGATCTGTCGCCCGAGGCGGAGGCCCTGCTGACCTCGGCCATGCGTCCCATCGTGTTGGCTCCGGCCCGGCGGCCGTTGCCGGAGGTGGCCCCGGACAACGGCGACCTGGGTGTGATGCTGCCGTATACGCCGCTGCACCACCTGCTTTTTGCCTTTGGAGCGCCGCCGGTTCTGGTGATGACGAGCGCCAATCGCTCCAGCGAGCCGATCGTGTATCGAGACGAGGAGGCTCGGGAACGCCTCCGGGGAATCGCCGACGCCTGGCTGATCGGAGAACGGCCCATTGCCCGGCGCGTGGACGATTCGGTGGCCCGCGCGGGCCCGTTCGGGCCGACCGTGCTGCGGCGGGCGCGGGGTTATGCGCCGCTTCCCGTGGCCCCTTTGCCCGGCGACCGTCCCGTCCTCGCCGTGGGCGCCGATCTCAAAAATACGGTCACTTTGGTGGTGGACGGTCGCGCGATCATGAGCCAACACCTCGGGGATTTGGATCAGTACGAGGCATATGCCGCCTTCGAGCAGACGGTCGGCGATCTGCTGAACATGTACGACGTTCCCTTGGAGGAGACGGTGGTGGCCCACGATCTCCATCCGGATTTTCGCTCTTCGGCCTTCGCCCGCTCCCTGGCGGTCCGCCATCATCTCGGGGTGCAGCACCATCGCGCCCATGTGGCGGCAGTCCTGGCGGAGCAAAACGCGCTGGACCGTCGGGTCGTGGGGGTGGTGTTTGACGGCACGGGCTTTGGCGACGATGGGGCGATCTGGGGCGGAGAGCTGTTTTTGGGAAGTGCGGTGGAAGGATTGGTGCGCGCCGGGCATCTTCATTACGCGGTGCTGCCCGGGGGTGATGCGGCCGCCCGGGTGCCGTTGCAGGCGCTGGCCGGTTTTCTCGCCGAGCTTCCGGAGTGGGCGTCGGAAGCGGCCGCGCGTCTTCAGCTGCCCGAACGCTTTGTCAAGGCATTGAAACTGGCGGAAAAGGGCATTCAGACCTTTCCCACCACCTCGGTCGGACGGCTCTTTGATGCGGTGGCCGCCCTTCTGGGGTTTACCGGTGCGATTTCCTTCGAGGGCCAGGCGGCGATCTGGCTGGAGCATCTCGCCCGTCAAGCCCCCTTGGAGACGGTGTATCCGTTTCCATGGGATGGGCGGGAGCTGGATTTTCGCCCACTCCTCCAGGCGGTGATGAGGGATCGTCTGGCGGGTCGGGACGCGGCGGAGATCGCCCGGTCGTTCCACCGCGGCGTCGCCGAGGGCGTTCATCGTGCCGCGCTCGACCTGGGGCGAACCCACGGTGTGGATACGGTGGTGCTGTCCGGAGGCGTGTTTCAAAACACCCTTCTGTTGAGTGACCTCAAGGAACTGTTGGCCGGGGGCCCGATGAAAGTATGGATCGGTCGGGAAGCGCCGCCGAACGACGGCGGCATCAGTCTCGGCCAGGCGGCTTTGGCTGTGGTGGAGCGTCCTGCACAGCGGTCGTGAACCTGAGGAAACGCCCAAATGCCAGACCTGCATGTAAACGAGTTGTCTCACTGCAAGGGTCTGGAAGAGCTGTGAGACAAGCCGCGGCGACACGTGGTACACTAGGACTAGGGAGAGTACCGTGCGGCGAGGAGCGGTGAGCATGGGCCATGTACTGATCGTCGATGACGAGCCGGCCATTGTCGAGCTCGTGTCCTGGCACCTCAAGAAGGCGGGGTATGCGGTGGACACGGCGGAGAGTGGCGAGGAGGCGGATCGAAAAGTCCGGGAGGGAAATGTGGACCTGGTGGTCCTCGATGTAATGCTCCCCGGGATGGACGGCTTGAGTCTGTGCCGCAGTTGGCGAGACGACGGGATTGGAATTCCGGTGATTTTTCTTACAGCCCGAGATGACGAAGTGGACCGGGTGTTGGGGCTGGATTTGGGCGGCGACGATTATGTCACAAAACCGTTTTTGCCCCGGGAGCTGGTGTCCCGGGTGAAAGCGGTTTTGCGCCGGGCAGCCGCCAGTTCCCGTCGCCAAGGGGGGGCGAGCCACGAGATTCGCGTCGGAGATGTGGTGATTTGGCCCCAGGAGTACCGGGTGGAGGTGGCGGGGAAGCCGGTGCAACTCACTGCCCGGGAGTTCACATTGTTGACGGTGATGGCGTCGAAACCGGGGAGGGTGTGGACCCGGGACGAGTTGCTCGATCGGGTGTGGGGCTACACCTATGCCGGCGATACCCGGATTGTCGACGTCATAGTGAGCCACCTTCGGGACAAAATCGAAGAGAATCCCAGAAAGCCACGGTATATCACGACAGTTCGAGGTGTGGGTTACGGGTTCGGAGGGAGCCTGGAATGGGGCGATCGTTAAGTCGCCGGCTGGTGGTGATGGGATTCGTCCTGTCGGCTGTGGCCGGGCTGTGGACGGGGCTTTGGGTGGTGCGCAGTGAGGTGCGGGGCTCGATGAGCGAGGTGCAGGGCATCGCCGCCCGGGAGGCGGCACTGGCGGCTCAGGACGCGAGTATGCGCTGGTCCGAGCCGGTGAGGCTGATCGGATGGGCCGAGCAGACTGCTGGGTTGCTCGATGCGACATGCCGGGTGTATGGCCCCGATGGACGGGTAATCGCGTCTTCCGGGGAAACCGGGGGTTCGGCCGATTCGAACGCAGCCGCCCAGATTTGGCCTGGGGTGGAACTCAACCGGGCTTTGGACGGCGAGACGGCCACCGATGTCCAGCAGAATCCCGTGGGCCGGTTGGTGGTGCGGGCGGCGTCGCCAGTCCGGGCAGGGGATCGCATCCTGGGAGTTGTGTGGCTGGAAACACCCTTGGCCCAGGTGGTGGCGCCCTTTGGCGCGTGGTGGGCTTGGCTGGTGGGCTTGGGGGTCAGCGTCAGTTTGGGAGTGGCCTGGTCGGCGGTGGTAGCGAGGGACATCCGCACAGGGTTGCTCCAACTCAGACAGGCAGCGGCGGTTTGGGCTCAGGGGCGATACCACGGGCTGCCCTTTCGACGCAAGGATGAACTTGGCCAAGTGGCCGAGGAGTTGGCCGAGATGGCCTCTGCCCTCCAGCGCTCGACGGAGGATCTGGCCATGAGTGTGGAGAAACTTCACCTGGAAAAGGACCGGCTGGAAATCACGATGCAACATCTGGTCAGCGGGGTTATGGCCCTGGACGGCAGGGGTCGGGTGGAATGGATTAACCCGGCCATGGCCGAGTTGATCGGGGAGCAGCGGGTGATCGGTCGGCGGTTCTGGGGCATTCAAGCGTTCCAACCGATCTATGCGATGATTGATCAGGCGGTTCGCAACGGCGAAGGGGGCCGATACGACGGGGTGTTCGGCCCGGCCCGCCGGGAGGTGGAGGTGCACGTGGTGCCGATCCCCCGGATCCCGGGCCAGGGGCAAGAGGCCGGATCGACGAAGGATGTGGGTCGACCGGAAGGGAGGCACTTCTTAAGGGGAAGCAGTTTGTCTGGCGGGGCCGTGGTGATCATTCACGATGTGACCGAACGCCGCAGGCTGGAACAGGTGCGCAAAGAGTTCGTCACCAATGTCTCCCATGAACTCAAAACCCCGGTGACCGCCATTTGCGGACTGGCCGAGACCGTGGTGGAAGAGGATTTAGCCCCTGAGGAGCGAAGACATTTTTTGGAGTTGATCCATCGGGAGGCCCGGCGACTGGAACAGCTGGTCCGGGATCTGTTGGATCTTTCCCGGCTGGAATCCCACCTGACCACGCTGCATCGGAGACCGGTGGATCTGGCGGAGATGGCCCGGGATGTGGTGCAGGATTACGGGTATGCGGCGGAGCAAGCCGGGACCGATCTTTATTTGGACAAAGAGGGCGATTGCCGGGCGGAAGTGGATCCCGACCGGGTGCGGCAGGTACTGAGCAATTTGATTGACAATGCACTAAAATACACTCCGGCGGGAGGCCGGGTGGATGTCCGGGTCCTGGGCACGGATCCCCGGGAAGTCAAGGTGGAGGTCGCGGACACGGGAGTTGGAATCCCCCCCGAAGACCGGGATCGGGTGTTTGAACGCTTCTACCGGGTGGATAAGGCCCGGGCCCGGACCACGGGCGGCACAGGGCTGGGGCTCGCCATCGTCAAACATGTGGTGCAGCTTCACGGAGGCCGGGTGGGAGTTGAAAGTGAAGTGGGCAAGGGGAGTCGTTTTTTTGTTCAATTCCCCCGCCGGTGGCCTCCGGACAGTTTACCCTGACAATGGCCGAAGAAGGGAGTGGGTCCGGGGGCTCGAGGGTCTGCGGCGGGCCGGAAAGCCGGGACGGGCTCTTGGAGGCGCCGCCCAGGGCGCAGTATAATGGGGGTGCAGGGATGGAGAGACGACCTTTTCACGTGGTGCTGGTGGAGCCGGAGATTCCTCCCAACACCGGAAATGTTGCACGCACGTGTGCGGCCACGGGAACGGTCCTTCATCTGGTCCGTCCATTGGGATTTGAGGTGGATGATCGCCACCTGCGTCGGGCGGGGTTGGATTATTGGCATTGGGTTCACGTTGAGTACCACGATCGGTTTGAAGATTTGCTGGAAGAACACCCGGAGGGGCGCTTTTTTTATTTTAGTACCAAGGGGAAGCGTCAGTATGCCGAGGTGAGGTATCGGCCCGGGGATTTTCTGGTGTTTGGAAAAGAAACTCGGGGGTTGCCCGACGCGCTGTTGGAGCGATTTCCCGAGCAAACGCTGAGGATCCCCATGCGTCCGGACATCCGGTCCTTAAATCTGTCGAACTCTGTGGCGCTGGCGTTGTTTGAGGCGCTTCGGCAGAACGGTTTTCCGGGTCTCGTGTGAATCCGGATTCATGAAGTGGCAAAAGGGGGGGCGCCTGTGTCTGAAATTGATTCGGCGGAGTTTGCGATCATCGGGGGCTCGAGCACCTTTTCGCTGCACTTTCCAGAGGATGTCGAAACGGAAGATGTACAGGTGCTCAAAAGTGGAGTCCGTTTCGACACCCCTTATGGTCCCGGGCCGGAGATGAAGTTGTTTACGTTCGGGGACAAGCGAGTTTGGACGGTGAAGATGCACGGCTGGCGCCCCGAGGAGGGGTTGCCGAGAGGACGGGCGTCTCAACAACTGTTTTGGATTCTCGGCCAAGCCGGAGTGCGCAAGGTGTACGCCGAAGGTGGAGTTGGAGCGTGCAATCACTTGCTGGATGTGAGGGACGTGGTCATTCCCGATGACTACATCGATCAGTCCATGCGCAAAGATGTGGGATTGGGGGGTCCGTATCTGTTGGTGATGCGCCAGCCCACTTGTCCCCACGGCCGACGGCGATTGGCCCGAGCTGCCCGGGATGCCGGCCTTGGTCGGGTGTTCGAACGCGGGGTGTACGCCAACACCGATGGGCGTCATTTTGAAAGCGTAGCCGAAGTACGGGCGCTGCAGATGATGGGGGCAGACGTGATCGGGCAGAGCATGTGCCCGGAGGTGTACCTGGCCCGGGAGATCGGTGCCTGCTACGCCCGGGTCGACTTGGTGGTGAATTATGCCGAAGGGGTGGTGCGGGATTGGCGGCACGAGGAATTGCGGGACTTGTTTTTTCAAGAAGCCCGGGCGGTGGGCCGGATTCTGCTCGATGCCCTGCGCGAAACGCCTCTTGATGAAGATTGCGGATGCCGGGACCTGCGGAAGGATACCCTGCTGACGAAGGAAAACATCGGAAAGGGGCGATAGGGCTTGACCCGGAGGGCCCTGTTGTTTGATCTCGATGGGACGCTTTTGCCGCTGGATCTGGAGACCTTTTTGCACGGCTGTTTCTCGGGCATGGCCCGCCGGGTGGACCGCTGGCTGGCGCCGGATGAACTGGTGAACTTGATTTGGGCGGCGGTCAAAGACACCGTGAAGAACGACGAGCCCCATCGCACGAACGACGAAGTATTCCGGGAGGCCTTCATGGCCAGGGCCGGCGCCGGGAAGGAAGAAGTCTGGGCGGAGATGAAGGCCTTCTATGAGGAAGAGTTTGCCCAGCTTCGCCATTTGGCAAGGCCGACGGACTTGGCCCAGGAAATTTGTCGCACAGCTCTGGAGCAAGGTTATGAGCTGGTGGTGGCCACCAATCCGATTTTTCCCGAAAAGGCAATTCATGAGCGACTGCGCTGGGCGGGCCTTGAGGCCATTCCGTTTCGGCTGGTGACGACCATGGAGAATTCCCACTACTGTAAGCCCCGGGTTCAGTATTACCGCGAGATTCTGACGAAGATCGGCCGATGTCCGGAGGAGTGTACGATGATCGGCAACGATGTTGTGGAGGACGGGGCAGCGGCAGAGGCGGGAATCCCGGTGGGTCTCGTCACCGACTGTCTCGTGGGATCGGTGCCGGCGGACCGCTCCCCGGCCTGGACCGGGACGTTGACGGACGTGCTGGAGTGGATCAAACACAGGGAAATTTAACGCGAGGAGGCGGTGGAATGCGGCGAATGCGCATGGCGGTGGCGATGGTCCTGTCTCTAACGCTGGCGGGATGTGGGATGGGGCTTGCACAGCCGTCTCCCGCTACCCAGTCGGGTTCGCAAGCGGGCGGGGCAGCGGGAGCCCCATCGGGTCAAGGGCAGCCGGGTGGAGGATCGGCCTCCGCCGCGAAACCGGCGGGACAGTCGGCAGGGTCGGCGCAGGGGCAGGGGGGAAACGATGGGACTCCTGGATCTGCGCCAGGAGCGGGGCCGGAGGCGGCCCAAGGGCATGGAGCCGGGGCCATGCAGCAGACAATGGGGCCCAGTGGAGGCATGCGGGCGAGTTCAGAGGATTTTGTGCCCGCGAGCCAACTGACCATGGAAGCCCTGAAACAGCGCAAGAATCTGTGGATCGATTGCAATCTTTCTCAGCAGCGGGTGTACATCAAAGATGGCGATCAGGTGCTCAAGGTTATGGTCACCTCGTCGGGACTGGATACGAATCCGGACAATTCCACTCCCCGGGGAACTTTCCAGATTGGCCAGCGGGATACTTGGTTTTATAATGCCCAAGAAAAAGAAGGCGGGATGTATTGGGTCTCGTTCAAAGGGCTCGAATTTCTCTTTCATAGTGTTCCCATGGACCAGAATCAGCAGATCATTCAAAGCGAGGCGGACAAGCTGGGGCAGAAAGCGTCTCACGGATGCCTGCGTCTCTCGGTGCCGGATGCCAAATGGTTTTATGACAATATTCCACCTGAGACGAAGGTCGTTATTCACGATTGAATTCCGGGCGGCCGCCGTCCCGGTCGGCCGCCCAGGATGTCTCAGTGCATGACCGGAAGGCTGACATTCAGGTGATAGAGAAACTCCTCTCCTTCGCCGTAAACGGGTTGGACAACGAAGCCCGCGGCTTCCAAGGCGCGAGCCACCTGTTTGCGGGTTTCCACACTATCCGTTTTCACCGTTGCTCCGTAGGACAGCACCTGGACGGAGACCGGCTTTCCCCCGGCGGCTTGTTCGACGATCCGACGAATATCTTCCACCTCGATCCCTCCGCCTTCAGTATGCCCCAAACCACCGATCCACTTTTCACCCGCTTCATTGGGCCGCATCGGCTCCCGTCTGATGATCCGGGCGGTGAGTTGCATAAAAGTCCGGGTTGTCAAAGTAATTTCCCGCCTGTTCCCACGTCGGGTCGCAGGGGATCCATTTTTTCTCGTCCGCCAAATAGACCACATTCCAGGCGTGGGGTCCGCCACTTCCATCGGGCAACACCGCTGTACCGAACTCCTGTTTGACCTGAAGGCCAACGGCCCTGCCCATGGCGACCATGAGCGCGGAGTAATCGGTGCACACGCCCTTGCCGGTGTTAAACGTCGAGATCGCCCCGAAGGATAGCGATTGAATCTGCCCCTGTTCAATGGCGGCCGCTTTTTGATTATCGTACTGCACGTGTTCCCCGATCCAGCGATACAGTCGGTAAGCCTTTTCCCGGTCTGTCCGGGCTCCTTGAACCACCTGCTTTGCAGTGGCATCGATCTGGCTATTCGATTGGAAGCGGGTTTGCCAGGTCAAGAACCCCCGGGCCTCGGGCGGGGCGTTTTTGGCTGCCTCTTGGGTTAACTCGGTCAGCCATCGATTGGCTTGATCCCCGAGAACGGGAACCTTGTGCGCGATTGGGCTCGACAGAAGCGGCGCCACCACCCGGGTATCCGCCCATCGATACAAAGAACTTTCCTTTGCCATCGCCTCCACGGTCGGGGCATGGATATAGGGCAGGATGAGGTGAATGGCTGCTACAAACACCAACATGTGAAGGGCGCCCCGGGGAACTTGGAGAAGACCACCCAGGGTATGGTTCAACGCTCTGGGCAGCCGAGAGGCCAACCCCTGCAGCCGGTGAAGCACGCCCACGGCCAGGCCGATCACCGGTTGGGCGAACAGATCCAAAATCCACGAAAACAGGAACGCCGTCACCGGCACCGCCACGGCCCATGCGATCAAACTTCCGTGAAGCTGACGGCTGACCCACTGCAACTGAGGGATGCCCCAGGCGTTTTGGGCAACCACCGTCCGCAAAAGCCACAGAGCGGCCAGGGACGCCAGAATCCACTGCACAGATCCGAGTGCCGAACGAATGCTGTACTTCATCAGTTCCAATTCACCCGGCAACCCGCGCCACAGGCCGATGACAATGGGAGATAGCAGCAGGAAGGCCGCAATGAGAGTGATCCAATTATGGTCCAATGGGCAGCCACCTCCGGTTCGCCAGGCAACAGGACTCATCGCGCCGCATATATATGGAATACGTAGGACGTTGTCAACTTTGTGACCCAGGACGACGGGATCGGTGCTATCAGACTAACGGACATGAATATATTTTACAAAATCACAACCCTTCCGGAAAGGATCGGGGCAAGAGCCCGATGAAAAGGGGGAGACATCATGGACATCTTAGACCGCCTGTCGGAATACCGGGCTCGTGAAGAGCAACTCCGTTGGGAGGGCACATTCCGAGACTACCTCGACATCGTCCGAGCCAAACCACACGTTGCGCAGTCTGCGCACTCCCGTATATATCAAATGATCGCCGCTGCCGGTGTGCAGACCGACAAACAGGGAAGGAAACACTATAAATTCTTTGAACGGGAAATTTTCGGCTTGGATTCCGCGATCGAACGGTTGGTGGAGGAATATTTTCATTCGGCCGCCCGGCGTCTGGACGTCCGAAAGCGGATCCTGCTTTTGATGGGTCCTGTCAGCGGGGGCAAATCCACCATCGTGACCATGCTCAAGCGCGGTTTGGAGCAGTTCTCCCGCACCGACCCAGGCGCGTTGTACGGGATCAAGGGGTGCCCCATGCACGAGGAACCCCTGCACCTGATCCCTCCGGAACTCCGGCCGGACTTTGAACAGGAGTTCGGGATCAAGATCGAAGGGACCTTGTGTCCCGCGTGTCGCCTGCGGGTCCAGGATGAGTACAACAACCGAGTGGAGGAAGTGCCCGTGGAACGGGTGCTCCTTTCCGAAGACGATCGGGTGGGCATCGGCACCTTTAGCCCTTCGGACCCGAAATCCCAGGATATCGCCGACCTCACCGGAAGCATCGATTTTTCCACCATTTCCGAGTACGGGTCCGAGTCCGACCCCCGGGCTTATCGATTCGACGGGGAACTCAACAAAGCCAATCGCGGGCTGATGGAGTTCCAGGAGATGTTGAAATGCGATGAAAAGTTTCTCTGGCATCTGCTTTCTCTCACCCAAGAAGGAAATTTCAAAGCCGGGCGGTTTGCCCTCATCTCTGCGGACGAAATGATCATCGCCCATACCAACGAGGCGGAATACCGGGCGTTTATCGCGAACAAGAAGAATGAAGCCCTGCAATCCAGGATGATCGTCATGCCGATCCCGTATAACCTGCGCGTCACCGATGAAGTGCGGATCTATGAAAAATTAGTGCGTCAGAGTGATCTCCGGGATGTGCACATCGCCCCTCACGCCCTGCGGACGGCAGCGATCTTCTCAGTGCTCACCCGGCTTCGGGACTCCAAGAAACAGGGTATGGATTTGGTGAAAAAAATGCGCCTGTACGACGGGGAGACGGTGGAGGGGTTTAAGGAAAAGGATATTGAAGAGCTGCGCCAGGAAGCGCCGGATGAAGGCATGTCCGGCGTCGATCCCCGGTATGTCATCAACCGGATCTCCAGTGCGCTGATTCGGCGGGACACCCCCTGCATCAATGCTTTGGACGTCCTGCGCGCGCTGAAGGACGGGCTTGACCAGCACCCCTCCATCACCAAAGAAGACCGAGAGCGGCTGCTCAACTTCATCGCCGTGGCGCGAAAAGAATATGACGACATGGCGAAAAAAGAAGTGCAAAAGGCTTTCGTTTATTCGTATGAAGAATCGGCCAGAACCCTGTTCGAAAATTACCTGGACAATGTTGAGGCCTATTGTAATTGGCAAAAATTGAAAGATCCTATTACGGGAGAAGAAATCGATCCGGATGAAAAACTGATGCGTTCCATTGAAGAGCAGATCGGCATCTCGGAAAACGCCAAAAAAGCGTTCCGGGAGGAAATTCTGATTCGCATGTCCACCTACGCCCGCCGGGGACGGAAGTTCGAGTACCACTCCCACGAGCGCCTGCGGGAAGCCATCGAAAAAAAGCTGTTCGCCGACCTGAAGGATGTGGTGAAGATCACCACTTCCACCAAGACGCCGGACGCCCAGCAACTCAAGAAAATCAACGAAGTTACCAAACAGTTGATCGAGGAACACGGGTATTGTCCGATCTGCGCGAACGAACTGCTGCGGTACACCGGCAGTTTGCTCAATCGGTAGCGAAAGGGCGGGGAGAAACGTGGCACCGGTTCGATTCACCGTTTCCAAGGAAGATTGGTCCCTTCACCGCAAAGGCTATCAGGATCAGCAGCGCCACCGGGAAAAAGTGCGAGAGGCCATCCGGAAGAATCTCCCGGACCTCATCACGGAAGAAAACATCGTTATGACAGACGGGCGGCAGATCGTCAAGGTGCCGATTCGTTCCCTGGACGAGTACCGGTTCCGATTTAATTACGAAAAACAGGCACATGGCGGCACCGGGGATGGGAACGCCAAACCCGGCGATGTGCTGGGAAGAGACGGCGAACCCGCCCAAGGACCGGGAACCGGTCCGGGTGCCGGCGATCAGCCGGGAATCGACTACTACGAGGCCGACGTGTCGGTGGAGGATATCGAGGAAGTCCTTTTTAAAGATCTGGAGCTTCCAGACCTCAAGCCCAAGGACCAGTTCGAGACAGAAGTGACAGATATCAGGTTTAATGATGTGCGCAAAAAAGGTCTGTCCTCGAACATCGATAAGAAACGGACGATCCTCGAAACCCTGAAGCGTAACGCCATGCAGGGGAAGCCGGGTATCCACCCCATCTCGCCGGACGATCTGCGATATAAGACCTGGGAAGAGATCGAAGAACCGCGCTCCAACGCCGTGGTGCTTGCGATGATGGATACCTCCGGATCCATGGGCGTTTTTGAAAAATACGTGGCCCGGACATTTTTTTTCTGGACGGTGCGGTTTCTCCGCACCAAGTACCAAAAGGTGGACATTGTGTTTATCGCCCACCATACCGAGGCCAAGATCGTGAGTGAGACGGAATTTTTCACCAAAGGAGAGAGCGGAGGGACGATTTGCTCGTCCGCGTACCAACTCGCTTTGGATCTCGTGGATCATGAGTATCCCGTAAAGCGGTGGAACATCTACCCGATCCATTTTTCGGACGGGGATAACCTCTCTTCGGACAATGAGCGGTGTGTTCAGCTGGTCAATGAATTGATGGGCAAATGTAACATCTTCGGTTACGGAGAAGTGAACCAGTATCAGCGGACCTCCACGTTGATGAGTGCCTATCGCCACATTCACAATCCGAAGTTCCGGGCGGTTTTGATCCGGGAGAAAGGGGACGTCTACAAGGCTTTAACCACATTTTTCTCGCCGGGGGCGGATCAGCAGGCGTCCTAGGGAGGGGAGAGGGATGAACCGGGAGGAGATACGCCAGCTGGAACAGGCCATCGAACAGATGATGGATCTCGCCCGAGGATTCGGGCTCGATTTTTATGAGATGCGTTTTGAAATTTGCCCGGCGGACATTATCTACACCTTTGGGGCGTACGGGATGCCGACCCGGTTTTCCCACTGGAGTTTCGGCAAGGCCTTTCACCGGATGAAAACGCAGTACGACTTTGGCCTCAGCCGGATCTACGAACTGGTGATCAACTCGGATCCCTGTTACGCATTTTTACTGGACGGCAACTCGCTGCTGCAAAATAAACTCGTGGCGGCCCACGTTCTCGCCCATTGTGACTTTTTCAAGAATAACGCCCACTTCGCCCATACCTCGCGGTTCATGGTGGAGAGTATGGCGGCCAGCGCCGAGCGGATTCGGAGCTACGAACTGCTATATGGCAAAGACGTGGTGGAACAGTTTCTGGATGCCGCTCTCGCCATCCAGGAACACGTCGACCCTTCGGTGACTTTTCGCCGTCGCCCCAGAGACTGGGAGGAGCGCCGAGAGAAGGGGCAACAAGTGGAGAAGCCGCAAACTCCCTATGGCGATCTGTGGGCGCTCGATCAGCCCCCGTCGGCGGCGAAACCTGCGGAACTGGCTGTACCGCGGAAAATTCCACCGGAGCCGGAGAAGGATCTCGTCCTGTTTCTGATTGAGCACAGCCGGGTATTGGAAGATTGGCAAAGGGATATTCTCTCGGTGCTGCGGGACGAGATGTTGTATTTCTGGCCGCAGATCGAGACGAAGATTATGAACGAAGGCTGGGCGACCTACTGGCATTTGCGCATCATGAGAGAAATGGATCTCACTTCCGACGAAGCGGTGGATTTTTCTCAGATGCATTCCGGAGTGGTGCTTCCGTCCAAGACGTCCATTAACCCGTACTATGTGGGGCTCGCC
Source organism: Kyrpidia tusciae DSM 2912 (assembly GCF_000092905.1). Lineage (GTDB taxonomy): Bacteria > Bacillota > Bacilli > Kyrpidiales > Kyrpidiaceae > Kyrpidia > Kyrpidia tusciae. The sequence goes on along the minus strand of NC_014098.1, from coordinate 2,524,992 downwards.
ATCTGGGAGGATATCGAGAAACGGTGGAATGATCCGCCTGAGGAGGCCTGCCGGCGCTTTGGAGCGAGACCCGGCCAAGGGCGGGCGAAGATGTTTGAGGTGCGGGAGACCGAGACAGACACCTCCTTTTTGCGCAACTATTTGACCAAAGAGCTGGTGGAGGAACTGAACCTCTATCTTTACCAGAAGATGGGCAATGAGTGGCGGGTGGTGGAGACGGATTGGGAGAAAGTGCGGGACACTCTGTGCGCCGCCCGGGTCAACGGCGGATTTCCCGTGATTCTCGTGCAGGACGGGGATTACTTGCAAAACGGTGAGCTGTATCTCAAGCACCGGTATGAAGGGGTGGAGTTGGACGTCAAGTATGTGGAAAAAACGCTCCCTTATGTGTATCGGTTGTGGGGGCGTCCGGTCCATCTGGAAACGGTGTTGGATAGCCGGGCGATCCTTTTCAGCTATGACGGGAAAAAGAACCATCGAAAATTTCTTTGATCCTGGAACGATCGTCCACTCTGTCCAGTTTCCGGCTGCATAGGATGTAGCAGGGGGAAGGTGGTGATGATAGGTGCGGAAACCGAAGAAGATTTTCATCTGTCTGCATCCAGGTCAGATCTTGGTCGTCAAGTGCAAGAGGCACCATCATCGACATTGCCGCTAACTTCGCATTACACCCAGGGCCCGCTTGTGCGGGCCTTTTTTTGGCTTGCAGCAAACAGTTTCGCCGAACCGAGGGGATGGAAATGTTTTCGATCCGGCGAAAGGGATGTGCAGAGAAAACAGATAAGTTAAAAAACAATAAAGAGGGTTGTCGAGACCATAAATGTGGATTATAATCAAAACCATGAATAAACAGTGAACCCTACCGGGTATCGTACCAGTACCGCGCGGTACCCACACAGCACTTGGATGTTGCACCTCGTATAGAAGCACTTCAATGAAGCACTTCCATCAAACACTTCCTTTCCTGCCCAAGTCGTACCCTTTGATTCAGTCTGGACGATGAAGCGGTGGCGATAAGATCTGCGGCCGTCACTTGATGTCGAGCTCTTCAATAGCATTGGTGGAGTCGGAAAAGGAGGCGGAGTCTGAATCAACTCAAAATCAGCCCCATTCATATGCAGAGTTCACAGAGGAGGTCGATGTTTGGGATTATACAGTTTCATCACAGAATATCGATGTCCATTTGCACCACCGGCGAACCATTTCGGTTGAGGGGGGACTGCGATTGCCGTCGGCGACCTTGAGCTATACCGAAATTCCACTGGAAGAAAAAGAGAGACTTTTTGCGGAAGTAAAGGCCGACCCCCGCTTCCATGATTATCTATATGGCTGTTATGAGTGCGGGATTTGTGTGGCCGCCTGCCCATCGGCGCGATTTTACGATTTTTCCCCGCGTAAGATCGCGCAAACCCTGGCCCGAGAGGACGTTGAAACGTTCTACGTCCAATTGAACGAAGACGTCTGGAACTGCTCCCAATGTTTCTCTTGTACGCGTTGTCCGCGCAAGAATAACCCCGGTGGTTTGATCACGATTATGCGGGAAGTGGCGGTGAAAAACGGCCTGCGGTCGACACAAGAGGCATTGGCGGGATACACCCGGGTCATTTATAAAATTATGACCACCGGCACCCAGGTTTCCCCGGATATGTTGCAGGAAGACGCGTTTCCGGATTGGGGGCCCCAGGTGCGGGAGGTATCCCGGAACCTCGACACGTGGCGCAAGGCGCTCCCGCCGGATACGATGCACACCACGGCGACTTCCTGGGCGGTAGACGAGCGCACCACCCGGGAGTTGTTTGCGATCTGGAAAATGACCGGGGCCCTCGATATGATTGCATCCCTGGATGAGGGGTTGCACGCCATTATCGAAGAGCTGATGGAAGACGAACTGGAGGAGATGGGTCTCACCTTCGACTGATGGACATCACAGATCACTCTGTCGGGTTACGAGGAGAAAGGAGAAGAGGATCGATGCCTGACCGGGATGCGAAAAGTGGAGGAGTCTTGCAGGTTGACACTCAGCGCGTGTTTGAACCCGATCCCAACGAGGCGCCGGATGAGGACATCCGGGAAGCGGTGTGGGAGTTGGGGAGGGCAGGGGAATGGATTGTCCAGCCGGTTCCCGAACCTTATGTGGAAGTGCGCACGAAGTTCGGATGGAAGAAGAAGATCCCGCTCCAAAAAACGTGGCACCACAAGAGCTGCGGCCAGTGCGGGCATATCCCGGGCTATTCCACGTCCATCTTTTGGCTGAATCGGTTGTTAGGGTACGACTATTTTGATCCCCGGGATCAAACGTCGTGCACGGGGTGGAATTACTACGCTTCTGCCACCTCCAACCAGGCCGCCCAAGCCGCGGTGGCGATGCGGAATTTTGCCGCCGCGTATGAGACAGGATATTATCCCCTCATTCATTGCGGAACCAGCTTTGGCCATTACAAAGAGGTTCGTCACGAGTTGGTCCACGACGCGAATCTGCGCCGGCAGGTCCGGGATATCCTGCACAAGCTCGGGCGGCCCTTCGTGATGCCCGAGGAGATTGTACATTACAGCGAATGGATGTATGCGGTGCGGGATCAATTGGCCGCCCGGCGGGTGCGGGACGTGTCCAATATTACAGTAGCGGTTCATCCAGCCTGTCACTATTACAAACTGCAGCGGGCGGATGCGGTCTATGACGCGGAAATTTACAACGGACAGAGGACGGCGGTGGTCACGGCGGTGGTGACGGCCTTGGGCGGGAACGTCGCCGATTATTCCACGTGGTATGACTGCTGTGGATTTGGTTTCCGACACATCCTCGTGGAACGCGATTTCACCCGGAGTTTTGCGACCTTGCGCAAGATTGAAGTGATGAAAGAAGAAGCAAACCCCGATGTGGTGTTGACCCACGACACGGGATGCGTGACTTCGCTCGACAAGAGCCAGTTCGCGGCCCGGGCCCACGACCGGAATGTCGGGGTGCCGGTGATGTCCGAGTCCCAGTTCGCCGCCCTGGCTTTGGGTGCTCATCCCTATCGGGTGGCTCAACTGCACTGGCATTCCACCGATACCGCCGCCCTTCTCAACAAGATGGGCATCGACCACGAAGCGGCGTGGGCGGAATTCGAGCAAGACCTTGAAAAAATCCGCAGCGGCGCGGTGGAGACGCTCACTTGGGAAGCAGTCATGTAATCCAACTGAGTTCCGATTCCGATGCAGAAAGGGGAACCGGTATGCCGAAAGATAGCGTGTTGATTGTGGGGGGCGGGCCCGCGGGCCTGGAGGCGGCGAGGGGTGTCGCCGATCTTGGAAAGAAAGCGATTCTGGTGGAAGCGCGGGATGAATTGGGCGGAACTCCCTATGCTTCGAGTTACGCCACCTTGACCCCCGACCTGCGGGATACTGAGGAAGAGATGGCCGGATTACTGGGAGATGTTCGCAAACATCCCTTGGTGGACCTTCGGCTCGGGACCCGGGTCGTCAAAAGCGAAGGGCGAGAAGGGGAGTTTAGAGTGACTCTGGCAGGGGCGGATGGTGCCCAGGTGGAAGAAGAAGTGGGTGCGGTCATCATCGCCACGGGATTTCAACATTTCGATCCCGGCCGGGAGACCCAGATGTACGGGTATTACGAGTACGACGATGTTATCACCCTGGTTGACGCCGAAAAAATGATGAAACAAGGCAAGATTGTGCGTCCTTCGACGGGTGAACCCCCGGAACGGGTGGCTTTTATTCAATGTGTGGGCTCCCGGGACCGGCAGATCGGAAACAAGTATTGTTCGAAAGTGTGCTGTGGGATCGCCTCCAAACAATCGATCGAGATCAAGAGGATGTTGCCCAACGCAAAAGTCTTTATTTTCTATATCGACATGCGCATGTATGGGTTTTGGGAAGATCAGATTTATTGGAAAGCTCAGGAAGAGTACAAAGTGAACTACGTGCGCGGGATTGTGACCGAGATCATCCGGAAAGGCGATCGGCTGCTGGTCAAAGGGGAAGACACCACGATGGGCCGGCCCGTGGAAGTTCTTATGGACATGGTTATTCTTTCGGTGGGGATGGAACCGTCCCGGGGGACGATCGAGATGAGCCGTATTTTCAACATTCCTCGGGAGGATCATGGCTTTCTGGCGACCCAAGGGGGGCCCCTGGACACCGTTTCCACACCCGTGCCGGGAATTTTTGTCGCCGGGGCGGCCGCCGGGCCAAAGGACCTGGAGGATTCGATTTCCATGGGCGGGGCTGCGGCGATGAAAGCGGTGGCGCTGCTGAACCGGCTGCAACGCGTGTCTGTCGGATGAACGGCGTGATGATCGATGCGGAGGCGCTCAAGGAGTTTCTGGATAAAGCCGAGCCTTTCATTCCAGAAGATGCCTTTGGGTCGTGGGCTGATCACTTGGACCGGCGCCTCCGGTCGGCAAACCAACAGTTTGATCTCATAAAACAAAGTCGGGGGGATCCTGGGAGATTGCCGTGGCATCTGATTCCTGCCACCCGACGCCTGCCGGCGGCAGAACGGGAGCGGGGTGCAGAGCGGGCTTATGTCTTGGCTCGGCTGGCGGAAAGCGGGAATGGACAGCAGTTTTGGCAGTCGGTCGACAACTGGGAGGAGCGGCCAAAGTGGGCCCTGGAATGGGCGACGTATTGGTTTTATCTTGCAAATCCCGAGCGCGCTCCCTGGTGGACGCGGTGGCTGTACAACCCCGGCAACCAGACCGGCGCCTTCGTTCTCCTGCTGGATGATCCCCGGGTGATGGAACCAAGGGTTCCCCCCAGTCAGCAGTATGGGCAGATTGCACAGGGCATGGGGATCTTGGGGGCGGTGCTGGAGTCGATTCACCGGCTGCCGCGGGTTCCGGACAGCCATCGTCCGATGATCTGTTTGTCCTTGGTGTATGCCGTCTATATGTTTACCGTGACATCCTGGCGCATGACTACTGAGTTTACCCAGGTGCTGCCGCCGTTCGCGAGAGTCGTGGAAGGCCTACTGGGCATCCGGCACGGGGAGGGAGTGCAACTTGAGCAACGCGAAAGCCAAAAGCTTTGAATTCTACGAAGTGGTTGTCGACGGCATGCGGCTCACCGGTTCGTTTAACCGGATGTTTGAACCGCGACCCATCACAGAGTACGACCTATCCGCTTTGGAGACGGTTACCTCCATCGAAGGGGCGGAGTCCCTTGGATATTGTTACCAGTGCGGCAAATGCACGGGGGTCTGCCCCATCGACACGGTGGGCGATTACTCGCCGCGCAAGGTGTTTCGCCGTACCCAACTCGGCGCCTCCTTGTTAGACAGCCCGGACCTCTGGCTCTGTACGACCTGCCGGAACTGCCTGCGGGTATGTCCGAAAGAGGTCAACATGATCAAAATCATGCCGGCGGTGCGGGAGAAGGCTGTGCTCGAGGGGAAAGCCCCGAAAGAGTTGCTCGACGCCTTTGAGGCGACGGCCCGTTATGGCAACCCCCTGGGCGAATCCCCCCGGAAACGGGCGGACTGGACGAAACAAGCGGGGGTACCGGTACCCATCATGAGCAAACACAACGCTCCGGTGGATGTCCTGTGGTTTGTGGAGTGCTACCCCTCTTACCACCCCCGGGGCAAGGACGCGTCTATCGCCTTGGCGCGGATTTTCAACGCCTTGGGGGTCGATTTTGGCATTCTCGGCCACGAGGAGAAGTGTGCCGGGGACTCCCAGCGGATGGCCGGAGAGCGCGGCCTATTCGAAATGCTCGCCGAGCACAACATCAAGATGCTCTCGAAGTACCGGTTCAACCAGATTGTGGTGACCGATCCCCACGCGTACAACGCGTTTCTACACGAATACCCGGCCCTGGGCGGCGACTTTCAAACGGTGCACTACACTCAGTATCTCGCTTCTAAAATTCACGAGTTGGATTTAAAAATCCCGATTCCAAAGCGGGTCACGTTCCACGACCCCTGCTATCTGGGCCGGCACAACGGGGAGTACGACGCACCCCGCAAGCTATTGCATGCGATCCCGGGTCTTGAATTGGTGGAAATGGGGCACTGCCGGGAGACCGCGTATTGCTGCGGAGGTGGCGGAGGAGGGATGTGGCTGGATGGATTTAACCGCGACCACCTGAGCATGCGCCTGTCTGAACGGCGGGTGCTGGAGGCCATCGAGTACGGGGCGGACATCCTCGCCGTGGCTTGTCCCTTTGAGGTCTCGCGTTTTGAGGACGCGGTAAAATCGACCGGCAACGCAGGAAAATTGGAAGTGATGGATATCGCTGAATTGCTCGCCCAGTCCGCCGGATTGCTGGAAAGTCCGGTCGAGGTCGGCCAGTAGTCGGCCAGTAAAAGCTGTACGGAATGGTGGGAGGGGACGTCTATGAAAATGTTGGTACCGATGAAATTGGTTCCGGACGTGGTGGAAGAACTGGTCGTGTCAGACAGCGGGGACAGCCTCGATCGAGAAGCTGTGGCGTTGAAATTGAACGAGTGGGATGAACAGGCATTAGAGCAGGCTCTTCTCATCAAAGAGGCGGCGGGTGGCGAGGTCATCGCCGTCGCGGCCGAAACCGGGGATGTGGACGACGCCCTGTACACGGCGTTGGCAAAAGGGGCGGACCGGGCCATCAAGCTGGTGGGGGACGGCCTCGAACAGGGCTTGAGCAATCGCCAATACGCCGAGATTCTCAGGAACGTCGTCTCGGCGACCACGCCGGATCTCATCTTAACCGGAGTTCAGGCCAATGATGACCTGGACGGCCAGTTGGCCACCTGGTTGGCGGGATTGCTCGAATATCCTTTTGTCACCGTTGTGGCCGAGGTCGAGGCCAAGGACACCCAGATTCTCGTCAAAAAAGAGTTCTCCGGAGGCATTACGGCATCGCTCACCGTTCGCCCTCCGGCTGTGCTCGGCATCCAAGTGTCTCCAACACCTCCCCGTTACGCCCCCATCTCCCGGGTTCGGCAAATGATGAAAACGGCCACCCTGGAAGAGATGGAGGTTGAGGTGCCGGAGGTTCCGGGAATCCGGGTGACGAAGATGGCCGTTCCGGTATCGGAGGGGCATGCCGAAATGATCGAAGGCGATCTGGACGAGAAAGCCGCCCGGATCCTGGCCTTGCTAAAAGAACGCGGAGTGATCGCTTGAATCTAGCTGTCTAATGTGGGGAGGCGGGAGAATGTCAACAGCATTGGTTTTCGTAGAGACCTTGGACGGGAAGATTGCCGATATCACATACGAGTTGCTCGATCTCGCGCGCCGGGTGACAGGGGATGGCGGCACGGTGACAGCCCTCGCCGTCATGCCCGCCGGTCTCACCTCGGAACTGGGGGCGGCGGACCGGGTGCTGTGGGCCGACAATCCGGATAATCGTTACCTGCCGGAATCCCTGGGCAAAACCTTGGCCCAAGCGATGGATCAAGTATCCCCGGACCTGGTTCTTGTGGGAAATACCGCCGTGGGGATGGACGTGGCTACTTATGCGGCCAGCCGGGCAGGGTGCTCGACCATCGCCTCGGTCCAGAAGGTGGAACCCGCGGGACAGGGGTGGCAGGTGGAATCGGTGATTCTCGGTGGCAAAATGGTCGCCACGGCAGAAGTGACCGAACTCACCATCCTACAAGTCCTGGCTGGTGCCGGCGATGCCGAGCGGGGGCACATTCAGGGAAACCCCGCGGTGGAAACCATTACCGCAGCGGAGGCGGCAGCCACGGCATATGAGGGACTTTCCATGCCCGACAGCAGCGACGTAGACATCACCAAACAGGACATCCTCGTCAGCATCGGCCGGGGCATTGGTGACAAGGACAATATCGAGGTGGTGGAAGAATTGGCCGAAGCCCTCGGGGCGGTGGTGTCGGCCTCAAGGCCGGTCATTGATGCCGGATGGCTCCCGAAATCTCGGCAGGTGGGGAAATCGGGCAAAAAAGTCAAGCCCAAAGTCTACTTGGCCCTCGGGATCAGCGGGGCCCCCGAACACCTGGAAGGTATGCGGGACGCGGATTGCATCATCGCCGTAAACACCGACCCCAAGGCGCCGATCTTCGACGTTGCCCATTATGGAATCGTCGAAGACATTCTCGAACTGGTGCCCGCCCTCACCGAGAAGGTCAAAGGCGCTTGATCAGGGAAAGGAGAGTTGAACTCACGTGAATCCCGTTGCTGAACGGCCCGTATTCGAAGGATTCGAGCACACGTGGCTGGTGCCGGCCTTTTACGTCCTGGCATTCATCGCCATCGGTGTGTTCCTTTACGGCGTCATTCGCCGGATCCAACGTTATCGGGCGGGTCGCCGGCAGCCGTGGTACCCGGATTGGCCCAAGCGGCTGATCCGGGCCACCGCAGAGGTGCTGACCAGTCGCAAAATCGGGCGCAGGGACCTTTATACCGGCATTGCCCACGGATTTGTGTTCTGGTCGTTCGGTTTTCTGTTTCTCGGAACCACGATCATCTTCATTGACAATGACATACTGAGACTCATAGCACCGAAACTCCAGTTTTGGAAAGGGGATTTTTTCCTCGCTTTCTCGGTCGTCATGGACATTTCCATGGTCCTGTTTATCATCGGCCTGGGGATGTTGGCGGTGCGCCGAGCATTTTTTGCCGTAGCCCGGCTGAACTACGCCCGGGTGGACAACAAGCCGGTGGATCGCTCGAACTACAAGAAAGAGGACTGGTGGTTTCTCGGTCAGCTTCTGTTGATCGGCGTGACAGGCCTCTTGATCGAGGCGTTCCGGCTTGTGGCAGATCGGCCGTGGTTTGAGGCTTATTCCCCGGTGGGATCCCTGGTTGCCCAAGGGTTCCGGGCAACCGGAATGACTCCCCAGACGGCGATGGATTGGCATTTTATCACCTGGTGGGTTCACGCCTTCCTGGCACTGGGGTTTATTGCCTATCTACCCTATGCCAAATCTGTTCACATGCTGGCGTCCTGGGCGAGCTTGACCGTACGCAATCCGAAAGCCGGGATCGCCCTGCCACCGCCGCCGTCAGAGACCGAGCCGGGGCTGCCGCTGGCTCCTGCCGCTGAAAATCTCAGTTGGAAAGAACTCTTGCATTTCGATGCCTGTACAAAATGCGGCCGCTGTCACGATGTATGTCCTGCCCGCAACTCCGGAGCGCCACTATCCCCTCGGGACCTCATCCTGGATTTGCGGGAGGCGATCAGTGGTTTTCATGGCATGAAGAGGCCGGGGGCCAAAGTTGGCCACTTGGTGGCGGAGTCGGACCTGTCTTCGCAAGAGGTTTCCGCCGCCCTCGAACCTGGAGAGCTGATTGCTCCCGACGTTTTGTGGTCCTGTACCACCTGTCGGGCCTGCGTGGAAACCTGCCCGGTGGGGATTGAGCACGTTCCTATCATCGTGCAGATGCGCCGCTCGCTCATCGACCAAGGCACGATGGACGGCAACCTGTCGGCCACACTGATGAATTTTGCCCGCAAAGGGAATTCCTTTGGCCAGTCGGAACGCAATCGGGCGAAATGGGTCAAGGAGGCGGGGGTCCCCGTCCCGGACGCCCGAAAACAAGAGGTGGAATACCTCTGGTTCGTCGGGGACTACGCGAGCTACGATCCTCGGGCGCAAAAAGTGGCTCAGGCTCTGGCCCGGGTTCTCACTCATGCGGGAGTAAGTTTTGGAATCTTGTATGAAGCGGAGCGGAACGCCGGGAACGATGTGCGGCGAGTGGGTGAGGAAGGGCTGTTCGAAACCCTCGTGGAGAAAAACATCAAGGCCATCCAGTCGGCAAAGTTCAAAAAGGTCCTGACCACCGATCCGCACACGTACAATACCCTCAAAAACGAGTACCCGGCTTATGGATTGGAGGTGGAGATCGAGCACTATACGGAGCTTCTCGATCGCCTGGCCCGGGAAAACCGGCTGCCGGTGAAATATCCCCAGAACGTCAAAGTGACCTACCACGACCCTTGCTATCTCGGAAGGTACAATCGAGTCTTCGATCCTCCGCGCAACCTCATCGCTCACGTCGGGGCGACTTTGGTGGAAATGCCCCGCAACCGGGAAAACAGCTTCTGTTGCGGAGCGGGGGGAGGAAGAATCTGGATGGGAGATACCCTCTATCCCACAAAGCCGGCGGAAAGTCGCATCAAAGAAGCGAAACAACTTGATGGAGTGACTCATTTCATCGTCGCTTGCCCCAAAGATCTGGTGATGTATACCGATGCCGTGAAGACGGCGGGGTATGAAGGACAGTTGGAAGTGGGAGATCTCGTGTTCCTGCTGGAAAAGGCCCTGGGGCTCGCGAACGAAGTCGTGGAGGAGACAGTGACATGAGCGATGGCTGCATTCTTCCGGAAGACCTCTATTACTGGATCGACAAGCACGTGTGGGCAAAACCGGAGCCGGACGGCACGGTGTTGGTGGGCATGACCGATGTGGCCCAGAGCTTGGCCGGCAAGATCATTGTGGTGAATTTGCGCTCCCTGGGGAAAAACTTGGCCCGGGGCAAGAGCGCCGGAACTCTTGAAAGCGGAAAGTGGGTCGGGACGATCCCGACTCCAGTGGCGGGCAAAGTGATTGCGATCAATGAACAGATCAAAGGGCAGCCCGACCTGGTGAACACCGATCCCTATGGCGCGGGCTGGTTGATTCGCGTTGAGCCCGCGGACTGGAACACCGACTCCCAGAATCTGGCTACCGGGGCGGGCGGGGTTGCAGAGTATCGCAAAAAGCTGGAAGCTGAGGGAATCAAGTGCAGCCATTAGAGGGAGAGGCGAGATGAGCCCATGGCCAGGGTGATGATGTGCGAGTTTCCCGATGACCTGTGGTACGATGTTGAACTCGATGTCTGGGTAAAACGACTCGAAGACAACACCGTGTTGCTCGGGATGACCGATCCAGCCCAGACCCGGGCGGGCAAGATCTTGCAGATCCGAGCTCGCGTCGGGAAGGTCGTCGGGGCCGGTAAGAGTGTGGCTACAGTGGAATCGGGGAAGTGGGTTGGCCCCATCACCAGTCCGCTGCAGGGTAAAGTGCTGCGGCTCAACCCCGCAGTGGCGGAGGATCCCAATGTGATCAACCGCAGTCCCTATGAAGAGGGCTGGATCGTTCAGATGGAACCCTCCAGCCAGGAGTGGCCCCAAGGAAACCTGCTGCCCGCAGACCAAGCGGTACCACTCTTTGAGCAAAAACTTCGCGAGGAAGGGCTCACCTGCCTTCGGTGTATCCCTTCAGATGAATCAAACCCTGGAGCGGTCTAGGATAATGTTTTCGTTCAAGGCTATGGGCAGGTCAGGGCAAGGGGTGAGGACATGCGCTATCTGAATCTGGGAATCGTCTCGGCGGAGAGGTCCCAGGCGGTGTATCATGCCGTCGCCCGGGAGGCTCGCCCAGGCGACGAGGCGACCCTCATCGTCGTCAGCCCCCGCACACCGTACGTATGCGCCGGTTTTCATCAGGTGACCAGTCGAGAAATCGATGTCGAATACTGTCGGGAGCAGGGCATTCCCGTTGGCCGGCGCATGACGGGGGGCGGGGCTGTGTATCTGGATCAGGATCAGATTTTTTGGCACCTCATCCTCCCGGAATCCCAGGTTCCGGTACAACGCCTCTATGAGACCTGGCTGCAAGCGCCAGTCCGTGCGTACCACCGCATCGGAATTGCCGCCGAACACCGGCCGGTCAACGACATCGTGGTGGGTCCCCGCAAGATCGGGGGTACCGGCGCAGCGACGATTGGCACGTCCATCGTGCTGGTCGGCAGCATCATGATGGATTTTGACGTTGACGCCATGGCGAAGGTCCTGCGGGTTCCATCGGAAAAATTTCGCGATAAACTGGTTTCGGGCTTATCGGAATATGTGACCTCCATTCGCCGGGAACTGGCAGGTCAGCCGCTGCCGGAGCGCGAGCAGGTGACAGCGATTTTAGTGGAGGAATTCGCGTCGATTCTCCAGGAACCCGCCCGGGCCGGTCGGCTTTCGCAACGGGAGCAACAGGCGCTCAGGGAGTTCGAAGAACTCCTCTTCTCCGAACCTTTTGTTTTCCGCTCCGAAGGGATTCTTCGCAGCGGAGTGAAGATCTCGGAGGCTGTGCGCCTGTACGAAGGGGTCCACAAAGCCCCCGGCGGGCTCATCCGGTTGATCTACCGCACCCGGGATGGTCTTTTTGACGATGTGCTGTTGGCGGGGGATTTCTTCGCATATCCCGAAGATGCCCTGGAGCGTTTTTCCGAGCGGCTCATCGGTCGCAAGGTCTGTGAAGAGGAGTGGGTTTTGGCGGCTGAGTGGCTGATGGAAGAGGCGTCAATCCCGGGGGTGGGCGTGGAGGATTTGATGCAGGCTTTTCGGGCCACCCATGGATTTTGAATCTCTTATAAAGGAGTGGATGTTCATGGCGGAGGATGTCGCATTGAAAATTGACGCGAAAGGGCTGAAATGCCCACTGCCCGTGGTGCGGGTCAAAAAGGCCATTCTGGGTATCGAGGTCGGACAGGTGATCGAAGTAGAAGCCACGGATCCCGGCTCCATGGCGGACTTTGAAGCTTGGACCCGGGCCACCGGCCACGATCTTTTGCAGGCTACAGAAAATCAAGGGATCTACGTGTATCGAATCAAACGTACAAAATAGGAGGGATTGTCTGTGTCCGAGGAAACGAAGAAATGTGTATACATTCATACGTCGGGGGTTGAAGCTCCCTACCGGGCGGCCTCGCCATTTTTTCTCGCCACGACCGCTGCTTTGATGGACTACGACGTCTCGATGGTTTTTACCATCAAGGCCACGGGCCTTTTGAAAAAGGGCGTCGCAGAGACCCTTCAGGTAAAGGAAGGGGGAGAAGGGGCGAATCTCCAGTTTTTTATCGATCAAGCCCGGGACGCTGGCGTCAAATTTTACGTCTGCGCCCCAAGTCTCGACCTCAACGATGTCACAGTGGAAGATTTGATTGAGATCGATGGGGTGGTGGGGGGCACCGCGGTGAACGAAATGTTGTTGGAGGCCGATTTGGTGGTGAGTTTCTGATGGCAGAAGATCCGGTGTCCGGCGGCGAAGTTTCCATCCCCGCCATCATCGCCGAGGTGGATCGACTGTTGGACGAGAGCGGTGCCTTTCTGCCTGGACTGTGCAACGTCACGAGCTATTTGTTCCATGAACTTCCGGACCTGAGTTGGCTCGGCTGGTATGTCACAGAAAGTGTGGGCGGGGATCTGACGTTAGGGCCTTTTCAAGGTCCGCCCACCGTGCCTCGAATTGGCTGGGGAAAGGGGGTGGTGGGTTCCGCCGCGTTTGAGAGAGCGGTACAGATTGTGGCTGACGTGCGGCGGTTTCCCGGGAATCTCCGGGACCGACTCGGGACCCGGTCGGAAGTGGCTCTGCCCGTGATCCGATCCGGAATCGTCCAGGGGGTGCTCTCGGTCAAATCGCAGCAAGTCGATCGATTCAGCGTGATTGAGGTGGAACTCTTCAGTGCCGCCACAAAGCGCGTCGGAGACCGGTGGCCAAAACAGGGGCTGTGCTCACAGGCAGCTCCCAAGGATGGTTCTAACGATGAAAGGAAGGGTTGAGAACATGACCCGGAGGATCGAGGTGCCTTTGCCCGATCTCGCCCCCTGGTTCGAGGACCGGCTGGAGTTTCTGAACACTCTTCACGAAGTCCTGCGCAATATCAATTTTGGCCGCAATGATCATCTGCCCTATTACGAGCCCATCGAAGGATACACGATCTACATGATGTCGGAACTCGGCCCCCGGGGTTCGGGTCGCCCGCCTTCGGTGGGCCGGTGGCAGCTGGTCATTGAACCTCGGGACAAACCTTACCAGTTGGCGCTGCAGGGAAGGCTCAAAGATAAGCGGCCGGTGGGTGAACTCATCCTCCGCTGCGAAACTCCGGAGTGGCTTGCTCGGTTTGATCAGTTGGTCGAAGAGTATGGCCGTTCGCAAAACCCATCTTGAACAGGGGATTTCCCCATTTCATGAAGGAGGAGAAGAGGGTTATGGCACGTCGCGTGGCGATTATTGCGTCTCAAGGCACGCTGGACACCGCGTACAAAGTGTTGAACATCGCGGTGGCAGCTGCATCGATGGACGCGGAAGTGAAGATTTTCTTCACCTTTGAGGGTTTGAACATCCTCACGGCACCGGAATCCCTGCAGATGCCGCCCGGTAAAGAGCACTTACAAGCCGCTCTCGGGCAGGGGGGGCTGCCCTCCGTTAAAGAAATGCTGGACATGGCCCGGGAATCTGGGGTGGAACTGTTGGGGTGCCAGATGACGATGGATGTCATGGGGATCACCCAGGAACAACTGCCCGATCGGTGTCCCGTTGGAGGCGCGGCGGCCTTCCTCGAATACGCCTTTGATGCCGATGTCACGGTGACGTTCTAGGGACCGGTTATGTTGCCATTGTACTCCGTGGGCGAGGTGGATTGGCTCACGACCCAGACGCTGTACCACGGTTTGGCGGAATTCGGCGAGGAGGCCGTGATATTGTGCCGACCTTTGACGCCCTACGTCTGCCTCGGATGTCATCAGAGTTGGAGCGACTACGACGAATCCTCGGGATTACCCGTGGTGCGGCGGAAAGTGGGCGGTTCCCTCGTGTACTTAGATCAAAACCAAGTATTTTTCCAAATCATCCTGAACCCCCGCGCAACTCCGGGAAAGCGCACTCCGGATCAGTGGTATCGCCATGCCTTGGATCCTGTGGTGGCCTATCTGCGGGAGCAGGGTTTTTCGGCCGAGTTGCGCCTCCCGGCGGACATCGTCGTCGGCGGGCGCAAGATTTCGGGGAACGCCGGGGGCCAGTTGGGGGATCGGGTCGTCGTGGTTGGCAATATCCTGCTGGATTTTCCCACGGAGGCCATGGCCCGGGCTCGTCGGGCTCCAAGTCCACTCTGGCGCCGGGCGTACGAAGAAAGTATGCGGGCCCATCTGACGACGCTGCGGGAGCTGGCCCCGGACCGGCGCTGGTCCGCAGATCAGGTGGCGAAAGATCTGGCTCAGGTGTTCATCGATCGCCTTGGGGCGGTCCCTGCCCCTTTCCCCTGGGAGCGTTGGCGGGGCCGCCTGAAGAGGATCGGCCGGGAGCTGCTTCGCGACGACTGGCTGCGGCAGCCGGGGCCCGCCCGGGCGTCGAACAGCCGAGAGGTCAAGGTTCGGGAGGGCGTGTACATCGGGACGGTGGACGATCCGCGCTATCGGGATGCCGTCGTCGAAATCGATCGCGAACACAACCGCATCCTGCGGGTGTGGCGGGAATCTTTTCTTAAGGAGGGGGAAGGAGATGGCCGTTGAGCAGCCGCAGCAATGGAGAGTTCCCGAGGATCGGCGGTATGATGATCGCCACCAGTGGTACCTTTTGATCGGTTCCACGGTGACTGTGGGCATCACCGACTATACCCAGGATACAGCCGGAGACATTCTGTACCTGTCCGTGCCTCGGGTTGGGGCACGGATTCAAGCAGGGGAGCCAATGGGCTCCGTGGAGTCGGGCAAATGGGTCGGGCAAATCTACGCGCCCTTTGACGGGGTCGTGGTGGATGCAAACCCCCGGGTAGAGGAGGACCCCCAGTTGTTGAATCGGGACCCCTATGGGGCCGGGTGGATCTGCAAAATACGCCCGAACCGCTCCGAGGATGTCCACCGCCTGCTCAGCCCCCGGGAGTATCAGGCGTTGCTACTTTCTCTGGCCGCCGGGAGTGCCCACTGATGGAAAAGTGGCGATTATTGGATCCCGGGCCCATGCCGGCCTGGCGCCAAATGGCTCTCGATGCGGTGGTGATTCGGGCCCGGGCGGAAGGGCGGGCGCCAAACACCTTTCGGTTTATGGAGTTTAATCCTGATGCAGTACTCGTGGGGTACCATCAGGCGATCGATCTCGAGCTGCGCCGGGACGAGTGCGAAGCCCTGGGGATCGAGTATAATCGCCGCATCACCGGCGGGGGGGCCATTTATCTCGACTCCCGGCAGTTG
The DNA here is from genome assembly GCF_000092905.1 of Kyrpidia tusciae DSM 2912. Taxonomy (GTDB): domain Bacteria; phylum Bacillota; class Bacilli; order Kyrpidiales; family Kyrpidiaceae; genus Kyrpidia; species Kyrpidia tusciae. The sequence goes on along the minus strand of NC_014098.1, from coordinate 2,509,110 downwards.
GGTTGGGAAATCTGTTTGCGCAAAGATGATCCCGGGCTTCCCGCCGATCCGGAAACGGTGTACCGCCGGCTTTCCACCGTCGTCATTGAGACTTTGGCGAGGTGGGGCATTGAGGCCAGGTTTCGCCCGGTTAACGATGTGGAGGTCGATGGGCGCAAGATTTCTGGCACCGGAGGAACCGAGTGGGGAGACGCCTTGATCTATCAGGGCACGCTCTTGGTAGATTTTGACGTGGACACGATGATTCGGGTATTAAGGCTTCCCATCGAAAAGTTGAGTGACAAAGAAGTGGATTCTTTTCGCCGCCGCACAGTGACCATGAGGGAACTGTTGGGCGAAGCGCCTGAGATGACGGCGGTAAAAGGGGCGATGGTGGAGGCGGCGGCCCGGGTACTCGGGATCGATTGGGGGCCTCCTGGCTTGACGCCTGAGGAGCAAGAAGAATGGGAAACGATTCAGGATACTTATCGCGATCCCGAGTGGATCGATCGGCGGAAGCCGCCTGCTGTTGAACCAGAATTGCGTACCGTCAGTACAAAGGCGCCCGGAGGGCTGATTAAAGCATCGGTGATCGTCGATCCTGGGGCGAAGCGGATTCGCCGGGCGTTTATCACCGGGGACTTTTTCGTTTATCCCGAACGAGCCGTTATGGATTTAGAAGCGATGCTAAAAGAGGCGCCCGCCGACATCCGGAAAATCGAAGAGTTGCTGCGCCGTCACTATGACCAGGGCAATCGATACATTGGAGTGGCGGTGGAGGACTGGCTGCGCCTGTTCGAACAGGCCCTGGCCTAAGGCGGGGTGGATCAAAGGTCGAGAAGGGAGGAGAGGCGTTATGACACCGACGCACCGAGAGGCACAGGTTCTCGAACCCCAGACTGGAGACGTCAAGGCGTTTTCCGAAGACCAGGTGGAGGAACGGCCGCATCAAGAGGGGGTGCCCGAAAGCCCGGACGCCGTGATGGTCTCTCTGGCGGGGGCGATGGCCCTGGGAATCGAGAAAGGCAAGTTCGCCCGGGAGGAGATCGTCCTCCGGGGACTCAACGTACTGATGACGTACAAAGAGAACTGCTCGGCGAATTGTTCCTACTGCGGCATGTCCCGGGAGAGGCGAGTACCCAGAGAACAAACCACCTTCATTCGGGTGAAATGGCCGGTGGTGGACCTGGATGAGGTGATTGATCGCACGAACCAGGTTCCTCATCACATGCGCCGGGTGTGCGTGGGGATGTTGGCGAATCACCGGTCCTTTAACGACTCTCTTCAAGTGATCCGGGAATTCCGGGAGCGAACCGACCTGCTCATCTCCGGACTGATCACCGCCTCTCTCATCCGCTCCCGGGAACACCTCCAAATGATCAAGGACGCCGGGGCGGACCGGGTGGATATCGCGATTGATGCGGCCACCGAGGAACTGTTTGAAAAGCATCGAGGGCGGCCGGTCAAAGGGCCACATCGTTGGGACCATTTCTGGTGGGTGACGGAGGAGGCCACCAAGGTGTTTGAACCTGGGACGGTGGGGATCCACTTGGTGGTCGGACTCGGAGAGACAGAAAAGGAACTTCTGGGAGCCTGTCACAGGGCCCAGGAGATGGGTGTCGTGACCCACCTGTTCTCTTTCAATCCGGAACCCAGCACCCTGCTGGGGGACTGGCCGCAGCCTCCCTTGGGGCAGTATCGGCGCTGCCAGTTGGGCCGGTATCTCATCAACGAAATGGGCCGGGATTTTCGCCGGTTTCGGTTTAATCGGGCCGGTCAGGTCGTGGATTTCGGTGTAGCCCCGGAGGAGCTCGACGCAGTGATCGATAGCGGGCTGCCCTTTATGACCTCGGGTTGTCCGGATGAACACGGGGCCACGGCCTGCAATCGCCCGTACGGGAACGGTCGCCCGAGCGAGCCGATGCGCAACTTCCCCTTCATCCCGACGCCGAAAGACATTGAAGAGATTCGCATGCAACTGTGGAGCGATTGGGAGGGGGAGGATGATGCTCACGACCAAAGCGCCTTGGGCTGACCTAGATCTCCCGTCTCTGGTCGACCAGGCCCGGGAGCTGACCGATCAGTTTTTTCCCCGGGAGATCCTCTTTGCCGCCCCCAGTCAAAAGTACTACGACACAGGGGGATACCGCAATGAACGCCGGGCTTTTCGCACCATTAGTGTCACCGGCCAGGCGTGCGCACTGCGCTGTGAACACTGTGGGACGAAGGTCCTGGATGGAATGATGCCGGCGAGGGCCCCGGGGGCCCTGGCCGAGATCGGGGCTGCTTTAGTCGACGAGGGGGCGAGGGGAGTTCTGATCAGCGGTGGCTGTCTCGACGACGGGTCCGTTCCCCTGGATCGCTTTCTCGAAGACATCGGCCGGCTGAAAGAGAAAGGGCTCAAAGTCCTCGTCCACACCGGTCTGGTTCGCCGGGAGATCGCCCGGGGACTCAAGGCGGCGGGGGTCGACCAAATTCTGTTGGACATCATTGGGGATGATCGGACGATTCGAGAGGTGTACCATCTGGACCGTACCACCGAAGCGTATCGGGAATCCCTGCGCATCCTTCGCGAAGAAGGACTCTCCGCCATTCCCCATGTGGTGGTGGGGCTTCATTTTGGGGAAATTCTCGGGGAGTGGGAAGCCCTGCGCATGATCCGGGATGAGGGGGCGTCGCAACTGGTCATTGTCGCCCTGCAACCCTTGCCTGGCACGGGCATGGCCGGGGTGCGGAGCGTTTCCGGAGACGAGGTGGGCAAAGTCCTGGCGGCCGCCCGGATTATGATGCCGGGTATGCCGATCTCCTTAGGTTGCGCGCGCCCGGCCGGCCCGGAAAAGCGATCGATGGAGCGGTGGGCCCTTCGGGTAGGGGTTCAAAGTATCGCGTATCCGTTGCCGGAAACGGTGGCCTACGCAGAGCAACTTGGGATCCGGATCAGTTATCACGAACAATGCTGTTCTGTGTTGAACTGAGATCACCAGGCCGGGCCGCCCCGGAGTTCCGGCCAGGGCGGCCCGGATTGATGGAATCTCGACCTGAACGGTCAATCTGTCTATTGGGAGCCGTGGAGATGGTGAGAGTAACCAAGTTTTCTCCCGTCTTGTGGATTCGCTCCGTCATTCCCCTCGCTTGTCTAGGTGTCATTGGGTCGACGGAAGATTTCGGACTGCCTCTCATGGGCCTGTTCTTGGCCAGTGCCGTGGATGTCGCCATTGACATCGGGTCTCAATTGCGTGCGTCGACCGTCTACGGGGCGGACCGATGGACCGCTTTTCGGGACGTTATCTATGCGCTGATTTTTTACGCACTCTTCTTGGAAAATCCCGGGGTTCCCGCCTTGCTCCTCGCCCCACCCGCGCTGGCCGAGGTGTTTCTCGCTTTCGGTGCCCGTGGCTTTATTTGGGCGATCGGTGCTGAAGCATTGCTCTTGGCTCTTCGCATGGCGACGATCAACCGTGGGCCAGAAGGCTGGATTCACCCCGGCTGGGCGGTGGGTATTGCCTCCGCGACGCTTCTTATGGGCCTTCTCGCCTATACCATCGCCCGGCTGAACGAGCTCCAGGCGGGATTAGACCGCCAGCGTCACGCCTTGAAAGAAGCGTTGACCGAACTGCTTGCGACGATGATGTCGCCGATGGGAATCGGGGAAAATGTTTTCAAGCAAGAACAGATACGGGTTTTATTGGAAGAGCTATGTCAAACAGCGAGTCGATCAAAAGGCGTGGAGGCGGGGCGAATCTTCGCACAAATCATCGCCCGCCGTCAAGAGGCTCTTGAGCTTTTTACCCCCCGAGAATTCGAAGTCCTCTGTTTATTATCAGAAAATAAGTCATATCGCCAAATCGCACAACATTTACAAATCAGTGAAGGCACGGTCCGGGCCCATGTCGCCGGGATGATGCGCAAGACCCAAGTACATAGTCGAGAGGAACTCACCGTTTGGGCCCGGAAACATTGTCTCATTTTTCGCGGCCAGGGGGACGCGGGACCGGAGAGCGCTGGCGGTTCCGACGCCATGAGTCAAGAGTCTTAGAAAAACTTCCGCTTGACTCGTCTGTTTAGAAAAAATAAGAGGATTGGGCAATAGAATTTCAGCTGCCGTTCGCTGTATGGTATCTCCAGGTTCATCAGAATACTTAGAAGTCCCTGGAGGTGAAACCATGAAGGTCGGACGAAAATGGTCCGCGGTGGCGGCGGCGGGGTCAAAGGTCTACGCCCTGGATCCCAAAACGGGCAAGGAACTCGGGTCTTATGAACCGGGGGGCCGGTTTGGGATCGTCAATCCGGTTATTGTGGGCAAAACGATGTATCTGGGGAATTCCTACGACTGGATCCAGGCCATTCCCCTAAGCAAAATTGATCCAACGGTGCAATCTTCGGGAGCGTGATCAGGCATGTGTCAAAAGTGCGGCGACGACACTCATGTGGAAAAGAAAATTTCCCGCAGAGACATGTTAAAGTACATGGGAGCCTTCGGGCTGGGGCTGGGGATGTTTCCCCTGGTTACAGGACTGGCTTCCGGCCTCAACCGGGACCGGGAGATTGCGGCCACCTCGAGCCGCGTCAAACGTTTGACCTTTCTTCAAACCACCGACATTCACGGTCAGGTGCTTACTCACCCCGAGTTTTTCTGGGAGAACAACCAGATGGTCTTTCGCCGGACAGGGGGCATGAGCCGGATTGCCACCTTGTTCCAACGAGTCCGAGCCGAGAACCCCGGTAACGTGTTTATCGTCGATACCGGGGACTGTTATCAGGGTTCAGCCCTGGCGGCCCTCAGCAAGGGCCGGGCGATGGTGCGGATTATGAACCGCATGGGGTACGACCTGGCGATTCCTGGCAATTGGGAAGTGGTCTATGGGTCCAAAACTTTGGTGGACTTATCGCGAAGCTACAATTTCCCCGTGATTTGTTCCAATATGGTGTGGAACGAGCAAGGCCCCCAGCCAAATCGGGATCTGTTTCCGGAATATTATATTAAAGAACTTGGAGGGGTCCGAATCGGCTTCATCGGTTATAACGACCCGTTAACCAAAGTCCGGCAGTCGCCGGCCTGGTCGAAGGAAATCCAGTTCGGCCTCCCGACCGATTCGATCCCCCGGCTGGTCGACATCTTGCGCAACAATTACAAATGTCAGCTTGTGATGATGCTTTGCCACCTGGGCCTGACTCAGCAGGTATACCTCGCGAAACAGCCCCAATGTCAAGGCGTCGACTTCCTGTTCGGCGGGGATACCCACGAGCGGACTTACGAACCCATCGTGGGCGGCCATTGCCCGGTGGTGGAGCCGGGGTCCTTTGGGTCTTTCGTCGGTCGGCTGGATGTGGTGGTGGAGGACGGCAAAATCAAGGACTACACTTACAAGCTCTTGGTTGTAGACGAGAACCAGTACCCCGAAGATCCGGCGATCAAAAGTGTGGTGGAAGCGGAGCGGAAACCCTACCTCCCGGTCATGGAACGCAAAATTGGCGAAACCAAAGGCTACTTGTACCGTTACAATGTGTTGGAAACGCCTATGGATAACTTGATCACCGATGCCATCCGGGACGCCACCAGCGCCGATATCGGTATTTCGAACGGTTTCCGCTTTAGTCCGCCGATTCCCCCGGGCGACCTCACTGTGGAGCATCTGTACAGTATGCTGCCCACGAATTCGCAACTGGAAATTGGGAAAGTGACCGGAAAGCAGATTTGGGACTGGATGGAAAAAGAATTGGAAAATGTGTTTTCTCCCGATCCGACGAAGCGGGTGGGGGGATGGGTGGTTCGTTTTTCCGGAATGCAAGTTACCATGACGATCGCAAACCCGTACGGCAAGCGCGTACAATCGATGACCATCGGGGGAGAACCGCTGCAACCGAATAAAACCTACACCATTGCAGCCTGTGTCCGGGAAGGGGAGAAGCCCACCGTTTTGTGCCGGTTTCAAAATGTGCGTGACCCCCAAATCCTCGACCTTGACATGTTTCAAGCGATTGAAAATTTCTTGAAAAAGACCGGGCCGGTTCAGTACGAGATCGAGGGCCGGGTGAAGGCCACGGATGCCCATGGATTTGTATTGTCACAATTGCCGGGGACAACGTACACTTTTCACTAAATTTTCGCAGGCCGCAATTTCCTAGGATCCTTGACATCAAAGGTGATATTTCCGCTATAATGAGAATAGGGAACCCCGGAGGGTATATGAGAAGAAACATTATTTTCGAATCGTTTGAAATAACCATCTCCTTCTGATCGGGGTCGAACCCATTCTGAAAAGGGGGATGCGCGATGTGACGATTGAGCTCGTTGCTACATTGATTGTCATTGGCGTGATCGGGGCTTTGTTATCCGGTATGCTCGGAATTGGCGGAGCAATTGTGAATTACCCGATGATCCTGTACATTCCGCCCATGCTGGGGTTACCGGGGTATAGTCCTCACGAAGTGGCCGGGATCGTGGCGCTTCAGGTGCTGTTCTCCACGTTGTCCGGCGTGATTGCCCAGCGCGGGGATAACGTGATCCACAGGCAACTGGTGCTGATCATGGGGATCTCGGTGTTGGTGGGCAGTTTTGTCGGAGGGTACGGAGCGAAGTTTTTGTCGGGGAATATTGTGAACATCATCTACGCCATTCTAGCGACTGCCGCAGCAATCCTCATGTCTCTTCCCAAACGGGGTTCAGAAGACCTCGCCCTCCACGAGATCGAGTTTAATAAGACCATGGCTGTCGTCTCGTCTCTGACGGTGGGACTCGCGGCGGGGATTGTCGGAGCAGGCGGGGCCTTTTTGCTCGTTCCGGTCATGCTGCAGATTTTGAAGATCCCCACCCGTGTCACCATCGCCTCCTCCCTGGCGATTACATTCCTGTCGTCCATCGGGTCCTCCGTCGGGAAGGTATTGGCCGGAGACATTCCTTGGACGGCGGCGGCCATCGTGGTGGTGGCCAGCGTCATCGTGGCTCCCCTGGGGGTGAAGGTCGGTCGGATGATAGACGTTCGGGTGCTCCGGGCCGTCCTCGGGGTGGTCATCATCGCCGTGACCGTGAAGATTTGGACCGGCATTCTACTTCCATAAGCCAACAAGTGCATGCCCACTGGGGAAATGATTTGGACGCGACCATCATGCAGATGCAAAGGGAAAGAGCCCAGGGGTCGGCCGGGCGGCCCGCCCCGGGGCTCGATTTTTTGCGTGTGTCACGATTTCACAGCTTCCGTCCGCGCTTCGGGCATCACGTAGGCGTCAGGATGTGGTTTGAGCACCCGAAGCATCCACAGCGGCCGGTACAGTCCCCCTGGTCCCGGCGCTGGGCGGGTGAGCTGCAGCCACCGCTCGAACACCTCGTAGGCTTTCTTCGTGTCCACGGCGATGTCGGCATATCGGTCACTCGGCCCCGCTTTTTCTACCCGCACCCGCTGGTGCCAACAGTGCATGCCGCTGATGGGGTCGGGCTGGATCGGGAACACGATATTCTGGTGCACCCCCCCGTCTGACCACCAGATCCGCCCGGAGTCGGGATCGGTGCTCTCAAAGGGCCGGGGCCCGTGTTTTTGCCGCATGCTCCATTTTCCCGGTTCCACTTCCTCGATGGAGACCAGGGACGAACTCCAGCGGTCGCTGCCGTGGTCCTCTTGTAGCCGCCAGCGGCCCAGGTGATGGGAACAAGCCACCACGCCCGGGCGAATGCCCTCGGTAACCCAGACCTTGTCGACAAAATAACCGGTCTCGGTCGAGACTTTGACCAGATCCCCGGTGTCCACCCCGAGGCGCTGGGCGTCGATGGGATTCATCCACACGGGATTGACGTGGGCGATCTCATGCAGCCACTTCGCCCCGTTCGTCCGGCTGTGGATGAGCATCGGCAGCCGGAAGGTGGGCAAGAGCACGAATTCGTTTTGGCTCCGGTCGAGGGTTTTCGGGTGCACCTGGCTGACGATGTGGACCATCTGCCGGCGCTCCGCTTCGTTGCGCGGATAGATGGGAATGGCGTATTCCGGCCATCCCCAATCCCTCAGGGTCGTGGAGAAAAACTCCAGTTTTCCCGAGGGCGTCGGCCAACCCTGAACCGCGCGGCCCTTTGCCATAATCCCGGCCCGGAACTGCCCCCGGCGGTTTTTGAACGGCCCCGGGTAGGCCCGGTGGTTTGCCCCGTGCACAGGATGATCCACCCAGATCCCCGGCTCTTCGCCGTCGTCCACCCGGTCCTCGGCCTCTTCGGGCACAATGACCGCATCCCGAAGGACTTCTTCCGGAACCGGGGTGAGGTCCTGGCGATACACATCTTTGGTGACCTCGAACACCCCGTATTTTTGCATGTATTCCAGGGGCGTAATCCCCTCCCGGGCGGCGGCTTCCGGCAGCCCGGGGACAGCATTTTCAAAAATCCACCGGTAGTACTCGCTGACTGTGATTTTCTCTCCCGGGCGATACGGGGATTCAAAATGTTTGCGAATACCCAGGGACCCGTCCGGATCGATCCGCCAAGACAGCTCGATCCAGAACTCATTTTCTTCCCAAACCTCCCCGGGGTTGACGTCCCGGGTGTCCCGCACCGGGATGCCAGCCCGCTCCCGGGCGGCGCGCTTGACCGGCTGGCGAAACCCGATCCACTGGGAGGCGTGGGTTTCGTAGCTGTGCAGATCGTGCCGCTCAGGCGCCAGGCCCACCGGCAAGACATAATCGGCGTACTGGGCGGTTTCCGACCAGGTGGGGGAGAGGACGACGTGGCAGCCGAGTCGCTCGGGATCCTTCAGGAACTCGATCCACGTGAACCCATCCGGGAAGGTCCACACCGGGTTGACCACCCGGGCAAAATACACTTCAAGCCGTTTGTTCCGCCGCTTCAGGATGTGGGGGAGGGCATAGCTGAGTTCAAAGTATGTCAGCGGATACTCCCTCGGCCAATGGTTTTCATTCCACATCTGAATGGGATCCGGCATGGTGTTGCGTCGGGGGACAAACTTGGCCCAGGCGTTGGGGATCATGCTGCCCGGCTCGCCCACGGCACCCATCAACACGTTGAGGAACATGAGCGCCCGGGTGATCATCCACCCCCCGCGGTTGCCGGCGGCGGCATTGCGCCAGATATTGGACGAAAATGCCGTGCCGGCCCGGGCGATTTCGTCGGCCACCACTTTGACCCAGCGCGCCGCAATTCCCGTCTCCGCTTCGGCAAACTCCGGCGTGTAGTCTTTGTACAGATCTTTTAGCACCGAGACAAAATCGTCGAAACTCCGGCCTTCGGGCACCCGGTCCAAAAAGCCCCGGCGCTGGAGATCCTCCAGGTAGTCCCGGTCCTCCATGAATTGTCTCCAGTTTACCCACTCTTCGACGAAGGTCCGGTTGAAGCGTTCCGTTTGAATCAGTTGATTGGCCACCGCGAGTAAGAAGGCCGTTTCCGTGCCGGGCCACGGGGAGAGCCAGTAATCCGCCTTCGAAGCGGTGTTGGACAGCCGGGTGTCGATGACGCACACCTTCGCCCCGTTCTGCTGGGCTTGGATGATGCGCTGGGCGTTGGGATTAAAATAATGGCCGCTCTCCAGGTGGGAACTCATCATCAGGATAAACCGGGCATTCTCATAATCCGGAGCCGGGCGGTCGATGCCCATCCAGAACGCATACCCCGTCCGGGCCCCCGAAGAGCAGACATTGGTATGGGACGAGTGGCCATCCACCCCCCAGGCTTTCAGGACGCGTTCGGTGTACTCGTCCTCCCCCGGGCGGCCGACGTGATAGACGATCTCATCCTTTCGCCCATCAAGAATAGCTTTGCGAATCCGCCCGGCGATGTCGTTGAGGGCCTCGTCCCAGCTGACCCGTTCCCATTTGCCCTCCCCCCGGCCCGCAGCGCGTTTGAGCGGATACAGAATCCGGTCCGGGTTGGTCACCTGCACCAAAGTGGCCGGGCCTTTGGCGCAGTTGCGACCCCGGCTCGCCGGGTGCAGGGGGTTGCCTTCCAGTTTCCGGATCTCCCCCGTTTCCTTATCGATGTAGGCCACCAGCCCACAGGCTGCTTCACAGTTGAAACACACCGTAGGGACCAATTGGTAATGTTTGTACTGCTTTCGCGGCCAAGCCCGGGAGTCCAGCTCCCGCCAATCGTCCCACTGGTCGGGATCCGGATGGCTCTTGAGACCGCCGTATCCCTGAATGGCTGAAAGTTTTTCTTCACGAACGCTCATGCCCCATCCCCCTTTGTTAACTCAACGGCACCGATTGCCCCGCTTGCACATAGGCGTGTTCATAAGCCAACAGGCCTATGAGGCCGAGTACTCCCGCGAGAACCGGCAGTGCGGGAATCCCGGTAAACCAGGACAGAATGAACGGGATCACCGCCCCGAGGATCACCCCGGTCCAGTAGTAGCCCTTATACCGCCCGCGGAACATATGCTCGGCAGCGATTTTGGCCCCTTCGGACGTATGGGGGATCACCCATTCGCTGAGCACCAGGGCCAGGTGCAAGCCCAAAGAGACGATCAACGTGATCTGAACCAGGGGCACGGCCCCTTCGGGTAGCGGCAGGAACAGGTTCAACAGCAGGTAAACCGCCGCGCCGCTCAGCCCGGCTTGGGACAACAAGTGGAGCGGCAGGCTCGGATTCTGCCAGAGATCCCGCCCTTTGGCCTGGGCGAACAAAAATGCGGTGTACATAGCGGTAAAGGCCCCAAGGACCAGGCCGAAAACGGACAACACGGTGTTGGTGGTCGTCACGCCCTCCAGGCTGAGCACAAATTGAATCAACAGCACGATGCTGTAGCCCGAAATGATCATCGCCCCCCGGGCCAGCCACGATCGCCATTGAGGCCGGGTAAACAGCCGGAGAAATCGTCCGGGGTGCTCCAGGTCTGCAATCAACAGCAAACCGGTCAGGCCCAAAAAGGCGCCTCCGACCACGGCGTTGGCGATCCCCCAGGCCGGGGAGAGGTTTTGTCCGGCAAAGGTGAGAATGGCAAATAGAATGAACACTCCAGCCGCAATGGACTTTGTCCAGGTGTACAAGGAGACCTCCCAGTGCCAAGGGGAGTGATGGTTGACATCGTAGGCCAGCCGAGCTGCGGCCACCGACCGGGAGCCGCCTTCCTCTTTCTGGGGCTTTCGGCCGACCGGATAGCCTTCTTTTTGTTCGGCGTACACGTGCATCGACTCGTAACTGCTCTTGGTCGGATTGAGAGTGTAATCGCTGGCTCCGACGTAAAAAACTTTTGGATTGGTGCCTTTCTCGGGCTTGCGGACATCGACTTTATTCCGGGCGATAAGCTGGGAAACCTCACTCTCGGGGTCGTTGAGGTCGCCGACCACGATCGCCTCCACCGGACAGACGGCCACACAGGCCGGCTCCAGCCCCTGATCGATCCGGTGTGCGCAAAAATTGCATTTTTCCGCACTGTGGATGTCCGGATGAATGTAAATGGCATCATAAGGACAGGCCGCCATGCACGCTTTGCAGCCGATGCAGACCTCGCGGTCAAAATCCACGATGCCGTCGGGCCGCTGAAACATTGCGGACACCGGACAGATGGCGACACAGGGAGGATCCTCGCACTGATTGCACCGGGTGATTTGAAACTCCCGGCTCACCTCGGGGTAGATGCCCACTTCCACCTGTTTGACATAGGTCCGGTTCACGCCGAGGGGCACCAGGTGTTCCGACTTACACGCGGTGCTGCAGGCGTGGCAGCCGATACAGGCGTCCTGGTTGAACACTTTGCCCCATTTCACCGGGGGGCGTTCTCTGGGCGCTGTTTCGAGCTCGATCATCAATCACATCCCTCCTGACGATAAAATGATGATGGGCGCGAGGGTGTCGCGCCGAAACCGGGCTCCGGTTCGGGGAAGAAGGAGGAGATCCGTGCGTCGTGAGGATACAGCGTATTGTGATGGCTCTGAAATGGCCCGAAATCGGCATGAGTCCAAGAACGGGCAATCGTTCCCCTTTTCGGACATGCCCGGTGAGAGGTTGGCCATGGTGTAACCCGAAAGCGAGTGGTCGCCGGGATGCCTCTACCTCTAGGGGTATTCTAGCACAAAATACCCGGGATCACATAATACTTTTTACCTTTTACATTTGCTCAACAATGGAGAAGGATTCGTCCTATCGGGCAGGGGGTTGTGGCACCACGCCCAGGTCGCTGACATAGGATACAAAGTCGCCTTTGTTACGGGTCAGGTGATTCACGTCAGTGGTGGGACCATCACGGGCAGCTAAATCGGCGCTGTGAAAATATGGATGAGTCGGGCGGTCTCGGGTCCGGTGATTTCGGGATCGCCAGGTGTCGCTGGATGCTGAGGAACTGTGGGAAGGATTTTCTCGCCGGCTCTGCAGAGGGGGTTTCAAAACTGGAGGGAGTGTCGTATAATAATGGCGATAAGTTTCCCTCAGCCAACATATTGTCCGGATTGACAATTTGTTTCAGTCATAAAGAAAAGAGGAGGTGACTGAGGTGACCGAGATATCGGTTGGGATTCGCGATCGCAAGGCGGTGGCCGCGGCCAGGATGGCCATAAGCGGCAAAAGAAGAGGCTTTCGGGCGCTCTTGCCCTTTGTCGGTCCGGCCTTCGTCGCGTCGGTGGCGTACATGGATCCCGGAAACTACGCCACCAACATTGAAAGTGGCTCCCAGTTCGGATACCAGATGCTCTGGGTGGTGGTGATGGCGAACTTAATGGCCATGCTGATCCAGAGCATGTCCGCAAAGCTGGGCATCGCAACGGGGAAAAACCTGCCGGAATTGTGCAGGGATCATTTTCCAAAAGGCGTTTCAGTCACCTTATGGATCGTGTCGGAGTTGGCCGCCATGGCCACGGATTTGGCCGAATTTCTTGGAGCGACCCTGGCTTTGCACTTGCTTTTCCACATCCCGATGTTGGTGGCGGTCCTCATCACAGGGGTGGTCACTTACCTTCTTCTGACCTTGGAGCGATTCGGATTCCGACCGTTGGAAAAGGTCATTGCCGGATTGGTGGCCGTGATTGGACTGAGTTATCTGGTGGAGACGATCCTTTCCAAGCCGGAATGGGGCCAGGTTGTGTACCACAGTGTGGTGCCCTGGCTCGGACCCCAAGAAAGTGTCATGTTGGCCGTGGGCGTGATCGGGGCCACGGTGATGCCTCACGTGGTGTACTTGCATTCGGGACTGACCCAGCGCCGGATCATTCCCCGGGACGACCGGGAAAAGCGGATGATCAATCGGTTCAGTGTCAAAGAAGTGGTGATCGCCATGGGGATTGCCGGGCTGATCAACCTTTCGATGATGTACATGGCGGCATCGGTGTTTTACGCCAGCGGTCATACCGCGGTGGCCGACATCACCACGGCGTATCAAACGCTGACCCCCCTTTTGGGCCCGGCGGCGGCGACGGTGTTTTTGATCTCCCTCCTGGCTTCGGGCCTATCCAGTTCGACGGTGGGGACGATGGCAGGGCAGGTGATCATGCAGGGATTCGTGGGGTTCACGATTCCGGTGTGGCTGCGGCGGGTGGTGACGATGATTCCCGCGGTTATCGTGGTGGCCTTGGGGGTGGATCCCACCCGGACGCTCGTGATCAGTCAGGTGGTGCTGAGTTTGGTCCTGCCGGTTCCGGTCATCACCTTGATCTATTTTGCCAGGAGAAGAGACATCATGGGAATCCTGGTGAACCGCCGGCTGACGACCTGGGTGGCGAGCGTCGTGGCGGCGGTGGTGACGGTGCTGAACGCCCTCCTCATCTATCAAGCTTTGGGTGGCCCGGCGCCTTTCTTGGGCAATTGACGGTGGCTTACGTTATAGGAATAATCACGGGTTTTCCGAATTGGAAAATTGCGGGCCCGGCGCTTCGGAGCGCCGGGCTATTCGATCTTCAGGTGCTTGCGGATTCCGTATCGGTCAAGTCGGCGATACAAGGTGGTGCGGGCGATGCGAAGTCTTCGGGCCGCCTCGGAAAGATTGCCGCCCACTTCCTCCAACAGCTGCAAGAGCTGCTGACGGTCCGCTGCGGCGTCCACCGGCCCGGGATTGGCTCCTGATTCAGGGGTTGGCTCCAATTTCGAGGCCGGAACGGCCTCCACAGCTCCGGGTAAGGCACGCCTCGGTGCTGGACGGGCGGTGGATCTCTCCAAAGCCGGTCGGGGATCCCCAGGTGTTGACACTACGTTTGAAACGTATGGCGTCAGGGACCGACCTGAATCGCCGAACGCGGCTTTGCGCAGGGTTTCGGGCAAATCCCGCCAGGTGATGACGCGGTTGCAGAAAAGCACAGCGTATTCCAGGGCGTGCTTGAGTTCCCGCACGTTTCCCGGCCACGGGTAGTGGTGGACGAAGAAATCGAACACTTCAGGCTCCAGGCCCGGTCTGGGAATGTGGTAGCGCTTGGACAGCTGGTCCAAGATGTGGTCGATGAGCAGGGGAATGTCCCCGCGGCGATCGCGAAGCGGTGGAATCGTCAAACTGACCACATGCAGGCGGAAATACAAATCTTCCCGGAATTCCCCTCTTCTCATCATCTCCTCCAGGTTTCGGTGGGTTGCGGCGATGATCCGGGCGTTGACGGGGATCGGTTGAGAGGACCCCAGCCGAACCACTTCGCGCTCCTGGAGCACGCGAAGCAGATGAACCTGAAATTCTGGGGGCATTTCGCCGATCTCATCCAAAAACAATGTACCGTTTTGGGCCTCCTCGAACTTCCCCGCCTTCCCCGTTTTCGAGGCGCCGGTAAAGGCCCCGGGGGCGTAACCGAACAGTTCACTGGCCAAAAGATCCTTTTGCAGAGCCCCGCAGTTGACGGCAATAAAGGGCCCGTTCCGGCGGGGGCCGGCTTGGTGGATGCCCCGGGCGAACAGTTCCTTTCCGGTCCCGCTTTCCCCGAGCAGCAATACCGGCACGTCGGTATGGGCCACCACGTCGCAACGGGAGATGACCGAGAGAATCTCCGGACTGCGACCGATCACTCCTCCCCAGGCCACCGTGGGGCCTCCCGCCGTCTTCTGGGAACCCATGGGCCGAAGGATCAGGAGGTAGCCAACCCGCCGTCCGGACCACTGGACCTCCTCGACGACCACGCGAATCCCGCATTCCTCCAGGGTCACTTCGTACATCCCCTCATCTACGGAGGGACTCCGCGATGCAAACAGTGCGGCGTGGATTCGTTCATTGTCCCACCACTGCTCCACTTCCCGACCGGAATGCCGCCGCAAAATCCGCCTGGCCTCTTCATTGACGGCCACTGGATGGAAGGCGGCGTCCAGGGCCATCACGCCGTTTCCCGGGTATCGCTGCTGGGTCTGCTGATAATGTTCGGAAAGTTCCAACCGCGCTCCTGCAATCTGTTGGTTCATCCGGGACTGGATGGTTCCACAGGCCATGGTCACCATGCTCAGGGTATGGGGCTGACTGTCCCGCCACAGGCCGGTGACATCCACCACCCCGATGATGTCCCGGGAAATGGGATCCCGAATCGGCGCCGAAGAACAGGTCCAGTCCTGCACCCCCACACAAAAATGTTCGGCGGCGAAAATCTGTACTGGCTGGCCGACTTCCAAACATGTGCCGATCGCATTGGTCCCGATGGACTGCTCGCTCCAATCCGCTCCCACTACGAAATTCATCCGTTCCGCTTTCTTAAGAACCTGGCGGTCCCCGTCCAGGAACAGGATGTGGCCCTTGGGATCGCAGAGGGTGACCAGATAACCCGTCTCTTTCACCTGCAAGGATAAATCCTGCAAAATAGGAAAGGAGAGTTCATATAACTGAGAATATTGAAGAATGTCTTTGATCTGATCTTCTTTTAGAGAAATATCCGTCGCCTTGCGGCGAGGGTCAACCCCGGACTGTACACATCGGCTCCAGGACTCCAAGACGACGGAACGAATGGAAGAGTTTCCTGCCGCCCGGGGATCGCGTAAAAAATGGTCCCAACTTTCCTCCAACCGACGGCGCTGCTTACTGAGTTCCTCGAGGGACAACACCGTGCGATGTGCGTGATACAACGGTTACACCCCACTTTGTTGGAGTCGCGTCAGAGCTGTCTAGGGTTTTGCACTATTATACTAAATTTCGGCTGACTGGGGATGGGTGTGACTTTTTATTTTCCCTAAATTCTCTGCGCAACAGCTGTAGCGCTACACATGAGTCGATGGACGTCTTGTAGCATGACAGCTGCACCGCGTCGGGCTTCCGTTTTCCCCTGTCATTCGAGGCCGATGCGCCCCCTGGTCCGCTTGGCACGTCCTTTGCTTTGAATACGTGTGCACGTATTCTCCCCGAAAGGAGCGACAGCATTTGGCCAGATCCCAAATTCTCGCCATTGATGCCGGCGGCACCATGACCGACACTTTCATCATTGATGAGAACGGTGAATTTGTCGTCGGCAAAGCGCAATCCACCCCGGAGGACGAATCCGTGGGTCTCATCAATTCCGCCCGGGATGCGTTGAATCACTGGGGAACAAAGGTCGAAGAGGAATTGCCCCATTTGGTGGCCGGGGTATACTCCGGGACTGCCATGCTCAATCGTTTGGTATCGCGGAAGGGGCGCCGGGTGGGGCTCATCGTCAATAAGGGCATGGAAGATAACCACCGCATGGGTCGGGCCGTCCAGTCGTACCTCGGTTACTCGTACTCCGACCGGATTCACATCAACACCCACCATTTTGACCCACCCCTGGTCCCGAGAGAATTGACCGTGGGGGTGACCGAACGGGTGGACATGTTCGGCAATGTGGTGATTCCCCTGTACGAACACGAGGTGGAACCGGCCATCCGCACCCTTCTTGAGAAAAATGTGGAAGCGATAGTCATCAGCCTGCTCCATTCCTACAAATATCCGGAGCACGAGCGGCGGATCCGGGATATAGCCCGGGAAATGATTCGCCAGGCGAACCTCGACATCCCGGTGTTCGCGTCGGTGGATTATTATCCCGTGCGAAAAGAGTCCCACCGGACCAACACCGCCATCGTCGAAGCCTATGCCGCCGATCCCTCCCGCGTCACCCTGCAGCGCATCGAAAATAAACTGCGGGATCACGGCAGCAAATTTGACCTCCGGATCATGGCCAGCCACGGGGGAACCATCGGCATTCGGGCGAACGAGCTCGCCCGCACCCTGGTCTCGGGCCCGATCGGCGGCGTTATCGGGGCGAAATACCTGGGCGAGCACCTCGGCCTTGCCAACATTGCCTGTTCGGACATCGGGGGCACCAGTTTTGACATCGCCCTGATCACCCAAGGAGATCTCAGCATCAACCCCAGCCCGGACATGGCGCGCCTCGTCCTCTCCGTTCCTTTGGTGTCCATGGATACCACGGGGGCCGGAACGGGCAGTTTCGTCCGGGTGGATCCGAACTACGGCAACCTGACCTTAGGTCCGGACAGCGCCGGGTCCAGGGTGGGCGTCTGTTATCCCGAAGGGGGCGTGGACACGGTCACCGTTTCGGACTGCCACGTGGTGCTCGGCCTCATCAACCCGAACAACTTCCTCGGCGGCGAGGTAAAATTGTACCCCGAGCGCGCCTACGCGGCCCTTAAAGAACAGGTGGCGGATCCTCTGGGCCTGTCCGTGGAAGACGCGGCTTTCGGCGTCATCCAGTTGTTGGAGTCCCAACTGCGCAACTACTTGGAGTCGATGATCCTCGGCAAAGGGTATACCCCTTCGCAATATGTGTGCTTCTCCTATGGAGGTGGGGGGCCCCTGCACACTGCCGGGTACACCAAGGGGCTCGGATTCGAGGACGTCTTGGTGCCGGCCTGGGCGGCGGGGTTCTCGGCCTTCGGCTGCGGTGCGGCGGATTTTGAGTATCGGTATGATAAAACCCTGGACATTAACGTTCCCGATGGGGCCAGTGATGAGGTGGTCATGGAAGCCGGCAGGGAACTGCAGGCTGCCTGGGATGAATTGACAGATAAAGTAGCAGACGAATTCGCAAAAAGCGGGTATTCGAAACAAAACGTTAACTTCCGCCTGTTTTACCGGATGCAGTACCAAGGGCAGTTAAATGATCTGGAAATCGAAGCCCCGATCCGGCGGTTCGACGGTCCTGGCGACTGGAGAGCGCTGGTGCGGACCTTCGAGGATGTCTACAGCCGGGTGTACGCCAAATCCGCCCTGTCACCGGAATTGGGGTACAGCGTCACCGGAGCTATCGTCCGGGGCGTGGTGGACGTGCCAAAACCCAAAATCCCCCAAGAGCCCCTGGCTGGGGAAACGCCGCCCCGGGAGGCCTTGGTGGGAACCCGCCGGGTGTATTGGAACGGTGAGTGGACCGAGGCGGACATCTGGGAGATGGAAAAATTAAAGCCCGGCAACCGGATTCGCGCTTTTGCGATCATTGAGTCTCCGGCGACCACCTTCGTGATTCCGCCGGGATTCGAAACGGTGTTGGATGCCCATCGGATTTTCCACCTCAAAGAAGTATAACACGGATTTTCTTCAGGAAAAGGAGGGCGCTCTATGGCGACGCGGATCGAAGATGTGATGGATACCAGGCGCAAGCCCATCGGGTGGAACGGGAAAACGCTGAAACAGATGCGTAAAGAGATCACCGAGTTGAGCAAGAAAACGGGCCACTACGCAGGCTTGACCTCCCTGCCCTTAAAAGAGTCGGACCCCATCCGTTTCGAGAAGATCTTTTCGAAGCTCCGGGGCGGGATCGTCCACGCCCGGGAAACGGCGAAAAAGGTGGCGGCCTCGCCGATTGTGGAGCAGGAAGGCGAACTGTGCTTCAGTCTGTACACCCCTGAGGCGGACTCCATCGTCACCTCCACGGGCATCATCATTCACGTGGGCACCATGGGGGCGGCGATCAAGTTCATGATTCAAAACGATTACGAGGACAATCCCGGCATCGAGGACGGGGATATCTTCTGCAACAACGACAACAGCGTCGGCAACGTCCATACCTGTGACGTCCATACGATCGTGCCGATTTTTTGGGAAGGTGAACTGGTCGGATGGGCGGGGGGCGTGACCCACGTCATCGACACCGGGGCCGTGGCGCCGGGAAGCATGGCCATTGGGCCGGTGGAGCGGTATGAAGACGGCTACCAGGTGACATGCCGGAAGATCGGGAAAAAGGACACGCTGCTTAAAGACTGGATCCTGGAGAGCCAGCGCTCGATCCGCACCACCAAGTACTGGGTTTTGGATGAAAAAACCCGGGTGGCGGGTTGTCACATGATCCGGGATCTGGTTTTGGATGTGATTCGAGAGGAAGGGATTGACACTTACAAACAGTTTATCCGGGAGGTGATCGAAGACGGGCGGAGGGGCTTCGTCAATCAGGTGAAATCCCTGCTCATTCCCGGGGTTTATCGGGGTGTGTCCTTCTGTGACGTTCCGATGAAAAATAATAGCGTGCCCGCTTATGCCAAGGTGGACACGATTATGCACTCCCCCTCGGAAATCACGGTCCACAAAGACGGCACTTTGGAAATCGACTTTGAGGGCACGAATCGCTGGGGCTGGCACAGCTTTAACGCCACCCCCGTGTCCATCACCAGCGGCATATGGGTGATGCTCTCCCAGACTTTGGTGCCCAACGACCGCATCAACGACGGGCCATATTACGCGAGTAAATTCGGCATTCCCCGCGGGTCCTGGCTGAACCCGGACGACATCCGCACCGCCCACTCGGAAACCTGGCACGCCTTGGTCACCGCCTGGACACCCCTGTGGCGGGGACTCAGCCGGTGTTATTTTGGCCGAGGTTATCTTGAGGAAGTGAACGCCGGGAATGCCCATACCACCAACTGGCTGCAGGGGGGCGGCATCAATCAATACGGGGAGATTCACGCGGTGAACAGCTTTGAGGCGGCGGCTCACGGAGTGGGGGCCAGCGCCGTCAAAGACGGGATCAGCCACGCCGCGGCGCTTTGGAATCCCGAGGGCGACATGGGGGACATGGAGATCTGGGAGTTGGTGGAACCCCTCATCTACCTCGGTCGCCAAATTCTTCCGAGTTCCGGGGGGGCCGGCAAATTTCGGGGTGGAAATGCGTGGCAGTCCCTGCGCATGGTCTGGGGGGCCAGGGACTGGACGATGTTTTTCTCCGGCAACGGGTATATGTGCGCCGACTGCGGTTTGATGGGCGGGTATCCCGCTGCGTCGGGATATCGGTTTTGCGCCCACGACACCGATTTGAAAGAACGCATTGCGAAAAAACTCCCCATCCCCACCGGCGGAGACCCGGATCCTGAAAACTTCGCCTATGCCTCGCTGTTCGGCGCCCGGGAGATTCACCGCGACAAGCAGTGCGTGACGACGGAGGAACTGTTCCACGATTACGACCTGTACCTGAACACCCTGCGCGGAGGGCCGGGATTCGGGGATCCCCTGGACCGGGACCCGGCAAAAGTCGAGGAAGATTTGAACCAGGGTCATGTGTTGCCCAGGTATGCGGAGCGGGTGTACGGGGCGGTATTCGAACGGCGGGAAGACGGGACATACGTCGTCGATGCGGATAAAACCCGCGAACGGCGGCAGCAGATGAAAAAAGAACGGATATCCCGGGGCGTGCCGACGAAGAAATGGATGGAGCAGGAGCGGCGACGAATCTTAGATAAGGAAGCTTCTCTGCAGGTCCGGCACATGTATGCCAGCAGTTTTGCCATCAGTAAAAAAATGACGGAGAACTTCAAGCGGTTCTGGAACCTTCCCGAAGACTGGATGCTGTACGAAGACGAACTGGAAATGCCGGTCTACGGAGCTCACTGGGCGTGGTACCGGCCGGCGGACCGAATCAACATCAAGGGTCACACCGAGGTGCTCGGCTACGGCGAACTGCGGACCTACTGATTGACCCGGCATTCGGAAACCTGGAGGTGGGGAAATTTGGCGAAATACGACCGGAAAACCATCGAAGAGCTGGTCGACGGAAAACTCGAGTTTTATAAAATTAAAGAGATGCTCTCCAGTCACAAAGATCCGGAACGCTTTGATATCTATCTGCAAATTCTGCAGGAGCGGGTGCCCTGGGACGACCCGATTCTGCTCCCGGCGGGATTGCACCTGTATATCGTTCAAAAATCAAACGGCGACCGGGTGGTAAAATGTGAGTGCGGCCATGAATTTTGCGATTATCGCGATAACTGGAAGTTGTATGCGCTGATCTATGTGCGGGACACCGAAGAGAAACTGAATGAAATCTACCCGAAATTGTTGGCGCCGGATCCGGAGTGGCAGGTGATTCGCGAGTACTACTGCCCGAGCTGCGGCACCCAACTGGAGGTGGAGGCGGTGACGCCGTGGTATCCCGTGATCCACGACTTTGAACCGGACATCGACGCTTTTTACGAGGAGTGGTTGGGCCGGCCTGTGCCCGGTTCGCAAGGGAAATAAGCCTGGATAGAGACGTAAGCGGGTGTAGGGTGGAGGCGGCTCGAAAGGGCCGCCTTGCTCTTGGGACAGAATCATCTCTTTTTTGTTCCTTTAGCCGATGCGCCCGACTCGAAAATCCCCGACCTTTGCATGGCCGCGGAAACCTCGTTTCTGAAAGCGCTATGCCGCGGATACCTGCTTCTATACTTTTCAATTAAATTGGCGCCAGCTTGCTTCTCTCCCCTTTTCGCCAAAGTCTCGGCCATAGCGACCAACAGCCCCGCCGCTTTATGATAACTCCCCCGATGCTGGTTGCCTACGATAGTGTCCACTCTTTTTTCGATCTCGTCCATGCACCATTTCAAAAAAAACTGCTCCTGTTCTCCGGTCAGAGCAATGGTTGCTATCGTATGTTCTATAATACGCTGATACTTCCCGACATACTCCGCGCCGCCATGAGCGCTTGTTTGTCCGATGGCATCCTCCCATTGCTGGAGCAGCACCTTCGCGTCATCTCCACCTTTAGATAATAGCATCATCATAAAAGCGACAAATACAGGCTTAGGGTTGTCGCTGCTGCTCCATCCGAACTGCCCCGCCTTGCGACAATGTTCAAATACCTCCTCATATTTTCCCGCCAAAAGCAACGCATTAAAAAAGACTCCGTCCCGCACGCAGGCCATATGCCGCTCGCGATTGTGGCCATTGTTCGGCAGTGTCCCGCTTCTGCTTAGAAGTTCTGTCATCCTCTGCTCGGCTACCTCGCGTATCTCTTCAAAGCATCCGCATTCGATGGCCGTTGTATACAGATCAACCAGACGTTCCATGGAAGGCGACGAGTAAAAGCTCTCTTTGTGCCCCTCCAGCTTTAGCTGCGGGTCACCTTGGCTCTCACCGAGTTTCGCAATGACATCCGCGATCTCCGCTCTCAGGGTGTAGTCGCGTGGGATCCTGCTCAGCCCTTCTCGGGCCACTCGGATGACGGCATCCGTGTCGCCTTGCGCCTCCAGGGCCCTTATCCAATCCATATAGGCCAGCGGATACGTTTCCGCATATTCCCTTGCAAACTCGGCAATCGCCGGCACGCCGCCTTTCATGAAAACCGCTTCCCTGAGCCACTCGCTGGCCTGCCAGTGATTTTGATTTTTCAAAAAGTCAATCCAATCTGCCAAAAAAACGTCAAAGTCCGGCAGCGAAATATCTAATCCGCCGGTGATGCTTTTTAGCGTAATGCCTGAACCCAGATACCCGTATTTTTTCATGGCATCGTATATCGAAGCCGGCCGTTGTTCCGGAGCTGAATTCATATATACACAACAGAGAAAAAGGGCAACCTGCTCTGCCAGATCGACCTCCAGCATGTTCGCATAGTCCGCGCCGGGAAGATGTCCCGGTTCCTCGCCCATCTTCAGTATGCCGAACAGCCTCACATAAGCTTCTTCAGCAGACTCGTAATCCCCTTGCAACAGCAAGCTTCTTGTTTGCAGGAAAAAACCGTCCATTTCCCTCGCCCAGCTTTCATCGCCCCAGTCCCGCGCTTCATGGATATCTTCATCCCACCCCCATCCGTCGCAATAATCGCCATCTTTCACTCTTTGGGCAAAAGCATCTATCTCCTCAATCAGTCCGGTCGCATCCGGAAGAGTTTCTTGCTTCCCCCGCTCACGGGGGATCAATTTGTTCAGAAATTCTTGTCTTGTGGATGAAGGCTCCTCGCTGGCCCAGTGCAAGATCAGGTCCCGGAAATCATCCGCCGTAAACCGGCTTATACGCGTCCGTACCTCTTCGATAAACTCCTTGTAGCTCAGCGCAGCCATGCTCATGCTCCTTTCCTATATGTATGGTCGTCCGTACGGATATGCGCTGAAGGCGACGGAGATCATCGCCCTGTACGGGTACCGCTTATAGTCATATTGTATCAAATAAGTAAATAAAGCCACCAACATCGATCGTTGAATGGCTTGAGCTTTTCCGCACAAAAGCCAATGCTGCTTCCTCCATTAAAATGGGGAGGATGCGGCGGCCGGTTTCTCAAATCGGCGGGTTGCAATCATGCGCTGTACGTGTTCATGAAACCGACGTTGGCGCTTTCTCCGCATAGGTGGAAAGCGGTGGAAATATGTGGCATTCCCTGCGCATGGTTTGTGGGGTCAGGGACTAGACGAAGACTGGATGGTCTGAGAGCAAAGACGCACACGGGTGTAAGGTGGACGCGGCTCGAAAGGGCCGCCTTGTTGCTTGAGGACGCGGTGGTCACGGTTGTGACTTGAGACTTGCCTGTTTATAATAGCTTCATGCGAGCGCGAATTGTTTATCACCGCTGAAGGCATTCCCACCGGGCGATCGTGAAGCGATAAAATCTGTGATCGGGGAGGGATGGACTGTGGCCGTGTATGATGAACTGGAAACGCCTCTTGGGACCCTTCGTGTGGTCATGGATTCGGTCGGCGTGAGCCGGGTGGCGCTGACCGAGGAGGATTGGGGAGAGATCCAGCGGGAGTTTCACGACCTCGTCCGGGATCCGGAGTCCTGTCGCGATGCCGTCCGCCAGCTCGATGAGTATTTTTCCGGGCGCCGTCGCGCCTTTGATGTGGCCCTGTCGCTCCCCGAGGACAGTCCGTTTCGCCGGCGGGTATGGGCGGCCCTGTGCGAGATCCCCTACGGAGAGGTGCGAAGTTACGGGGAGATCGCCGCGGCCCTCGGGAACCCCCGGGCGGTGCGGGCGGTGGGCCAAGCCAATCGGGCCAACCCCTTGCCGATTTTTATCCCGTGTCACCGAGTGGTGGGAAAAAAAGGGGACTTGGTGGGATATGCCGGGTCCCGGACCGATCTGAAAGCCCATTTACTGCGATTGGAAGGGGCGCTGGCGGAATGATTCTGGTCTCGGCGTGTCTGGCGGGTTGTCATTGTCGATACGACGGCTCCAGCCGGGGGTTGTCGTGGATTGAGGAGTGGGTGGCCCAGGGCCGGGCCATCCCCGTCTGCCCGGAGCAGCTCGGCGGTCTTCCCACCCCGAGGCCGCCGGCCCAGATCGTCGGCGGTGAAGGCGGGGATGTGTTGGATGGGCGGGCCAAAGTACTGACCCAAGAGGGCAAGGACGTATCCGAGTCCTTCGTGCGGGGCGCCGAAGAAGCTCTTCACTTCGCCCGTATGGTCGGTGCATCGGCCGCCGTGTTGAAACAGAGGAGCCCATCCTGCGGATGCGGCGCGATCTATGACGGCACCTTTACGGGAAATATGCGCCCCGGGCGCGGGGTGACGGCTGCTCTGTTGGAGCGCCACGGCATCCCGGTCTACTCGGAAGAAGACGAGTCCGGAGGCGTATTCGGGACGGAGGATTCGTGACCGGGCCGGCATCGTCTGCAGGGGCGGAATCCGGCCCGAAGGGCATCTTGCAGGCTCGAAAAGATTCGGATGTGTTCCCGGAGGAAGGTCATTTTTCATCGGGGTCGTCCCCCGGCGGATGCAGCAGGGCCACCAGAAAAGCTTGTTCTTCTTGTGTCGGGTCGTTGCCCGGCGGCGTGAAATACCCAAAGGCCATGATCCCCCGCACCCGGGTGACGGTGAATAGCCCCTCGTGATCCTCCACGCGGTATTGGCCCCCCACTCGTACCGTCCCCGCCTCCACCAGGTGGGAGCGGGCGACGTCGTATCTGCGCTTCAGGACTTCCCATTCGTTCCAGCGCCCTTCCTCCCGGCACCGTTCCGCCTCTTTCTGCAACCGCTCCATCTCCGCCAACAGTTCTTCTTGGCTCATTTGCCACATCAGTTTATAAATGGCGACTCCCTCCGCCCAGTGGTTTTGTCTTCATGATACCACGACCCAGTGGCCGTTGGACCAGAGCGCGGGGGTACGATGTGCGACCGGCCAACTCCAATTTGACCATGGAATCTCCGTCGCGCGTCGCTCTCGCTGCTTTTATCACAAACTTGACCGGGCGGGAAGGCATGTTGTTGCGTCAAATGACTCCCCTGGGCATTTTGGTTCTCATCATCACAACCATCTGCGGCGCAATCTATTTGCATTTTTCCCGTATGGGGGCCTGGTGATTTGTCAGATGCAGGAATGCGATCCACCAACCTCCGGGTGCCCAAATGGTTGTTGCCTATGGTACCGTGAATGTGGGCGGGCGACGACCAGGAAAGGGGCGAGAGGAGATGTATCGTAACCATGTTAAACTGGCCCTTGTTGCGGTTCTTTTTGGGACAAGCCTAGTTGCAGGAGTGCCAGGGGTGCTGGCCCAGGATACGGCTCCGGTCGGCGGACACGTGGCGCATCCGGCCCACTATGCCGATCCGCTGGTGCAAAAGGTGATCGACACGGCGGAGACGCAGATCGGCACTCCATATAAGTGGGGAACCAACAAACTTCGCGGCGATTCTACCTTTGACTGCTCGAATTTTACCCAATATGTCTACCAAACGGCGGTGGGATATCGGTTTTCCTCGAGTTCAAAGAAACAGGGGGATCTGAACCAGTATCGGGATTGGGGAGTTTATTACAACATTCGCGACATCAAAGCGGGGGATCTCCTCTTTTTCTCCACTTCGGACTCGGGCGGTAAAGTGGGTCACGTGGGGATCGCGCTGCAAGATGGAACGTTGAAAATCATTCACACGTACTCACCAAAGGTGCCCCTGGGTGAGTACGATTACACGAACAACAAATGGTGGACGTCACATTTTCTGTACGCGCGTCGACCATTGAACCACGTGCGGGCAGCCGAGAATCCGGGCGTGCCCTCCACCCCGTCCACGTCGGTGCAAAGCCCGCCGGCGGCTCCGGTGACCGATTCCCCGGGTTCGACGGTGGCTTCAGCTCCTTCCGGTGCCACGGATCGGGTGACCCCCGTCAAAGGGTGGGTCTCGGTGAGGAGCGCCCCTTCAACTTCGGCACCGAAAGTCGCCGTGCTCCATCTCGGGGAGTCGGCGGAACGACTGGCCACGGTTAACGATTGGTGGTACAAGGTACGGCTGTCAGACGGCACTGTGGGGTATCTCACGTCGTCTCCCCGCTATGTTCAGACGCAGTAGCGACAGGGGGCGAGCTCGTAGCAGACAAGGATTGGGCCACGGAAGTTGCGGGAGCGGCCGGGGATTCGTCTCCGGTCCGCTCATTTTCTTCGGCCGGGCTCGTTGAGGGTTTTAAACTCGATGGGTCGCCTTGCATCTCTCCACGCACTTCCAGCCGGGTTCGAGCCGGGTGACGTAAAGCTCCTTCCTCCACCCGAATGCGCAAAGCGAGCAGCGGGGCATTGGCCACCGATACAAGTAGGGCCGTCCAATGGGCGTGAAAGGCTAAAGGCAGGCTTACGAGCTCCACCATGACGGCGAGGTAATTGGGGTGTTTCAGCCACCGGTAGGGGCCGCGCCGCACCGGTGGATGGCCCGGGATCACGAAAATCCGGGTGTTCCAATAATGGCCGAGGCTGCGCAAAGACCAGTACCGGAGTCCCTGGCTGGCGGCAAAAAGGGCGAGGGCGGGCCACCACACGGAAAAGCCCGCCAATCCGCGAATCCGGACTTCCGCCACCATCCCGGCAAAAAAGGACACGTGCAAAACAACAATCCAGGGATAGTGTCCCCGTCCAACT
This sequence comes from Kyrpidia tusciae DSM 2912, assembly GCF_000092905.1. Lineage (GTDB taxonomy): Bacteria > Bacillota > Bacilli > Kyrpidiales > Kyrpidiaceae > Kyrpidia > Kyrpidia tusciae. Next base: position 2,482,271 of record NC_014098.1, on the reverse strand, counting down.
TCAAAACCACCCCGGGCCCGGATCCAGCGGGCGTTATGACGGGCGAGGCCCAGCTCCGCCAGGCGCTGGGCGATCACCCCGCCGATCAGCCAGGGGAAAAGCTGTCCTACCTCCATTGGAGCATCACCCGTTCACTGGAGAATCCCGGACCCAGGGCCAGGAGAGCCGTCCGGTCCCCGGACCGGAGAGAACGCCGCTCAGCCAGGTCCTTTAAGACGAACAAAACGGTGGGGGCGGACATGTTGCCATACTGTCTCAACGTCTCATGGGCAGACTCCAGGCTCTCCTGGTTCAAGCCAAGCACCTCTTCATAGGCGGCCAAAACCTTCGCCCCACCCGGGTGTACCACCCAGTGGTCGATTGTTTCTTCAGCCGGGGCAAAGTGTTCCCGTTTTTGCCGACGAAGGAATTCCGGGATGTCCCGGGAGAACACGACCCGCCACCCGTCGTCCCCCACCTCCCAACCCATCATATCTTCGGTATCCGGCCAGTGGATGCTGTGGGAGCCCTTCCATTCCCATGCTCCGGACGACCCCGCACGCTCTTGGACCCTTTTGCTCCACCGCTCATAGGCCCGATCTCCCAGGATCAATGCCGCGCCCGCTCCGTCGGCAAACAACACCGTGGCGATGAGATTGCTTTTTCGCTGGTCTCTCGCCAAAAAGGTCAGGCTGCACAGTTCCACGACCACGACCAAGACGTGGGCATCGGGATCGGCGGCGGCGCTGGCCAGACCCCGGCTCAGTCCCACGGCGCCCCCGGCGCATCCCAGCCCCCAGATCGGCGTGCGCCTGATTTTCCCGGACAAGCCAAGGCGCTGGGCGATCCGCATATCCGGACTCGGCGTGGCCAGGCCCGTAGAGGAGACCCACCACAGGTCGGTGATCGCCCGGGGGTCGACGCCGGTTTGGGTCAAGCATGTCCGGGCCGCCTCCGTCCCCAAGGCGACAGCTTCCTCCTGATACACGGCGTTGCGGGCGGAAAAGGGGCGGCCCTGGATATACCATTCCGCCGGCCGACAAAAATGCCGCCACTCGATACCCGCGGTATCGAAGGTGCGGAGCAGGCGGTCGATGTCCCGGAAGCTCGTCCGAAACAATTCCCTGGACATCGTCCGGACTTCCTCTTGGCTGTACCGATGAGGGGGTGTTGTGGTGGCGATGTGGACGAGAAAGGGCACGGTCACCTCTCCTCTCTGTCTGGCGAAAACGAAACCCGTCTCCGTGAGGATCCCCCTCCGGGTATCGTTTCATGCACCGACCGCAGGGAGCTCGGTATGGCCCGGGATCAAAAGGGCTTGGTCACCATCAGGTAGGCGATGATTCCCAAAAGTCCCACCACCGACACAATGGTGCAGACATTTTCAAAACGGAGCTTGCTGACTTCCTCATAAGCGTGCAACTTCTTGGTGGCGGCGACCTTTTTCATCCCGCCCACCACCACGACTTTGATGAGGATAAAAATGATCATGTAGATCAGCATGGAGACGAGCAGCCAGAGCTGAAGCAGATAGCGCCAGGATGTGACGAGGAAAAATCCCGCCCCGGTCAGCCATAGTACCCAGTCGGTGATCCAGTCCAGTCGGCGATAGGTGGATAGAAACGCCCGAACCTGGCCCACCTCTTTGAGGCGGGGCACATAGAGCAACACTCCCAATTTCACCGCTACCGCAGCCAGATGAAAGGCGAGAATGATATAAAAAGCCGTCATGGGCAACCCTCCGGATACTTATTCTTCCATTGTATCGGATTCTCACACCTATCGTCCCGTGGTAGAATGAAAAAGATCGCAGTTGTGCGGGATTTGTCATGGAGGGACCGATGTGGCACAAGTCGTGACGTCATTTGAATGAGATTTGGCGCTCGTGGAGTCCTTGGCGCGACCGATGGAGGAGTGGGGGGATGGGGTCCGGGCGGCCAAGGAATCTGCCCGGGAGTACGCCGCCGGGATGATGGCCGCCCTGGATCACACCTTGCCGCCCGAACGCTTGGAGGAACCTTGACGCCGCTGACCTCGGCCTTGGGCCGACAATCTGAAGGAGGGGGGATGTCGGATGAGCACAGGGTCTGCGAAAGACGGGCCGCTGGTGAGCGTCCAGTGGCTAAAAGAGCGGATCGGAAGCCCGGATGTGGCGGTGATGGACTGCCGGTTTACGTTGAACGAGCCGGACGCCGGGGAGGCGCGGTATCGCGAGGGGCACATTCCTGGTGCGGTGTACCTTCACCTGGAGCGCGATCTGTGCGGACCGAAAGGACAGGGTGGGCGCCACCCATTGGCGGACCCGGACCGGCTGGCCCGGGTGTTCAGCGAGGCGGGGATCGGCTCCGGGACTGTAGTTGTGGCCTACGACGACCAAACCGGTGAATTCGCGGCCCGGTTGTGGTGGACGCTTCGCTACCTTGGTCATGAGCAGGTTCGGGTGTTGGATGGCGGCTATGCGGAGTGGCAAAAGGCGGGGTATCCGGTTACCCTGGAGATTCCGACGCCAGCCCCGGCGAATTTCGTCCCCCGGGTGCGACCGGAGATGATGGTGGACGCCGAGTACGTGTCCCGGGTGGTGTCTGGGCAAGCCCCTGGGGCCCTCTTGATCGACTCCCGGGCGCCCGAGCGGTACACTGGGGAACAGGAGACCATTGATCCGGTGGGCGGTCATATCCCCGGGGCTGTCAACATCTACTGGAAAGACGGCGTCGACGAGGACGGGCGGTGGAAACGTCCCGAGGAGCAGCGCCGCCGGTTCTCCGGCGTCACTGGAGAGCGGGAACTTATCGTCTATTGCGGTTCTGGGGTAACCGCCTGTGCCAACCTGTTGGCTCTGGAAATCGCCGGGATCTCCGGTGCCCGGGTGTATGTGGGCAGTTGGAGCGAGTGGTGCGCGGACCCCGGCCGCCCGGTGGGTCGGGGCCCCAAGCCTTGACGGCTTCCGCATTCATCCCCGCTCCGGCGTTACACTAGAGGTGTCGGCCGAAAAGAAAGGTTTGGCAAAATCGACGGGAGGGATCCGAATGACGACAGTGCGGTCACGGGCGGAAATTCCGGTGGAGGATACGTGGAAACTGGAAGATCTGTATCCCGATGATCAGGCCTGGGAGCGGGAGTTTCAGGATGTGCAGAGCCGCTTGGGGGAAGTGGAGGCCTTTCGCGGGCGGGTCTTGGAATCGGCGGAGACCCTCCTCGCCGTTCTTCGCCTGGAAGACGATCTGTCCCTCAAGTTGGAAAGGCTTTATGCCTATTCCCATATGCGCAAAGACGAGGATACCACCAACAGTACATATCTCGCCTTGGCTGACCGGGCCCAGGGGCTCGCCGCCCGCCTGGCCGGGGCCTTCTCCTTTGTCGTGCCCGAGATTCTCGCCGGGGACGCCGGGGTCGTGCAGGGCTACATCGACAGTCACTCGGATTTGGCCCTGTATCGACACAAACTGGACGATATTCTCCGGCGAAAGCCCCATGTGCTCTCAGCGGCAGAAGAGGCCATTCTCGCTCAGGTCAGCGAAATCGCCCAGGGCCCGACGACGATTTTCAGTATGGTGGACGACGCGGACCTGCGTCTGCCGACGATCCGGGACGAGCATGGCCGGGAGGTGGAATTGACCAAGGGCCGCTACAGTCAGTTCCTGGAGAGCCAGGACCGCCGGGTGCGGCAAGACGCCTTTACCGCTTTTTATGCGGCGTACAAAGAACGTCTGAACACCCTGTCAGCGACGTATCACGCCAGTGTCAAAAAAGATGTCTTTTACGCCCGGGTGAGGAAATACAGTTCTTCCCTGGAAGCGGCTCTGGACGACGACCGGGTCCCGGTGGAGGTGTACGACAGCCTCATCGCCGCCGTGCACGAGTTTTTGCCGGCCCTTCACCGATACCTGCGCTTGCGCAAAAAAGTGCTGGGCCTAAATGATTTACACATGTACGATCTGTATGTGCCCCTCGTGCCCGAGATCCACCGGGAGGTCTCCTTCGACGAGGCGAAAAAGACGGTGTTGGAAGGGCTTGCGCCCATGGGGGAGGAGTACCTCGGCGTGATGCGGGATGCTTTCGCCTCTCGCTGGATCGATGTTCACGAGAACCGGGGCAAGCGAGGGGGCGCCTATTCATGGGGGGCGTACGGCACCCATCCTTACGTGTTGTTGAATTGGCAGCCGAACATCGACAACGTGTTCACCCTCGCCCACGAAATGGGCCACGCGATGCACAGCCATTATACGTATGCGCATCAACCGTACGTGTACGGCGGGTACTCCATCTTTGTCGCCGAAGTTGCATCGACCTGCAACGAATCGTTGCTGCTGCATCATCTCTTAAAAAATACCCCGGATGAGGCGATGCGGAGGTATTTGTTGAACCACCACCTCGAGCAATTCCGCACCACGGTGTTTCGCCAGGTGATGTTTGCGGAGTTCGAAAAGCTCACCCATGAGGCGGTGGAAGCGGGCCACGCCCTGACTTCACATTGGATGTGCGACACGTATCGTCGGCTGAACGAAACCTACTACGGGGCCGAAGCGGTGATCGATGAACAGATTGCCTGGGAATGGGCCCGGATTCCGCACTTTTACACGGCTTTTTACGTGTACAAATACGCCACGGGCTTTTCGGCGGCCACGGCCCTGTCCAGGCGAATTCTGGAGGAAGGGGAGCCGGCCGTCCGGCGCTATCTCGACTTCCTGTCCGCCGGCAGTTCCGACTATCCCCTGGAGGTGTTGGCGAAGGCCGGGGTGGATATGAGATCCCCGGAACCGGTGCGCCAGGCGCTGCAGGTGTTTGAGGAAACGGTGGCCGAGTTGGAAAAAAGTTTTGCCGGGTCCTGAGGCCGGGAAACCGCACTGATCGCCGGGGCGGGAGAAGGGGAAAGATCCCGCCCGGTGCGGGACGGAGCGGAGGTGCGAGAATGGGGAATCAAAAGGTGTTCGGGGTGGTCACCCGGTATGCGGATCACGTCGGCCAGTTCCGGCCGGCTTTCTGGGAAGTCAAAGACGTCGGCGGGGCTCACCGGGAGCCGGTGGCGGGATCGATTCCTATGGTGAGTTGTTTTGCCGACAATCGGGTGGCAAAAGCGCATCCCGAGTGGGTCCAGGTGGGTCCCGGAGGACAGCGGGCGACGAGAGACCAGCCATATTTTGACTGGGACTGCCTCTGTCCGAGCCGGCCCGAAGTGGAGACCCTGGCCCTGGAGTGGGTGAGGGATGCGGCGGCGCAGTCGGGTCCAGAGGGCTTTCGGCTGGACGATGTGACCTTTGCCCGGGAGGGTTACTGTCAGTGCGCGGCCTGCGAGGCCGGACGCCGGAAAGCCGGCCTGGACCTGGAGACCTATCGGATGGCTAGGTTAGCGGATTTTGTCGCCCGGGCGCGGTCGTCGGTGGCCGGGACGCTGTATTTTACGCTGTTTCCCGATCCTTATCCCGGGCATCTGGAGAGGCGATTCGGCATCGACGTGGACCGGATGAAGCAGTGGGTGGACGTGTTTGTGGTGCCCATCTATGATCTGGCCTACACGACGACGTACTGGCTGGAGGTCCTGGCCCAGGGATTCCGGGATCGGCTCGGGGGGCACCCGTGGTATCTGGAACTCTACGGTCTCGGCGTCGAGGAGGCGAAGCTGGAGAAGGCGGCCCGGGTGGGGGCGGCCTATGCGGACGGGGTCCTCATCGCCTATGAGAAAGATGTGGACAAATTGCGGCGCATTCAGGAGGCGCTGGTCGGTTGAACGGAGAGGATCGATTGGCCCGCCCGGAAGCCGAGGAGGTGACCGCTTCCGGTACGGTGGAGCGGGTGGTCTTCCGAAATGAAGAGACGGGATTTGCCGTGTTCCGCCTGAAAACCTCCGAGGGCGTGATCAGTTGTACGGGGCATGTATATTTTTCCCAAGGCGAAGGGGAGGCCCTGGAAGTGACGGGTCACTGGGCGGAGCATCCGCGCTACGGCCGGCAACTTCAGGTTACGGGATGGAATAAACCGCTGCCCACCGACCGAGAGGTGGCCATCCAGTTGTTCCGGCGGCTGGAGGGGGTGGGCAGGCGATTGGCCCGAAGGATTGTCGCCGCCCTCGGCCCCGGGGCGGTGGGCGCGATCCTCGATCACGGGGAGGCAGCCTTGGCGGGGATTCAAGGGTTGTCGCCGGAGAAGGCGCAGTCGATCGTTAAGCAGGTTCGGGCGCATCACGGGGTCCAGAAGGTGCTGGGGCAATTGATGGCCCTGGGCATTAGCCCGGGTGCCGCCATGCGGGTATACCGGGTGTTGGGGGAAGGGTGCCTCGAGGATATCCGGCGTAATCCGTATCTTTTGGCGGGGGTGGCCGGCATCGGGTTTGGCCAGGCGGACGGGGTCGCCCGGAGGTTGGGCATCTCGACCGACAGTCCGTTTCGCCTTCAAAGTGCGCTGTTGCATACCCTGGCGGGCTCAACCACCGAAGGCCACTGTTGGTTAGACCGGGCCTTTTGGCTGGCGAAAACGGCGGAGATGCTGGCCGGCATGGACGGTGAGCCGTGGGAGGCCGATCGGTTCGAGGGAGCCGCCGGGACCTTGGCGCGGGAGGGGCAAATCCGGCAAGAAGAGGATCGGGTCTATCTGGCGTCTTTGTGGGAAGCCGAGGAACAGGTGGCCCGGTGGGCGGCGGACCGGCTCCGGGTGGCCGCTCTGCAGTCGGCCGGGCTGGATGATTTGATCCAGTCCTACGAGCGGGAGTCCGGGGTGACCCTGTCGCTCACCCAGCGGGAAGCGGTTCGAACGGCCATGGCCAGTCCTCTCTTGATTCTGACCGGCGGGCCGGGGACCGGAAAGACCACGACGGTTCGGGCGATCCTGTGGTGCCGGCAACAATTGAACCCCCAGACCAAGGTGGGCATGGCGGCGCCCACGGGCCGGGCCGCCCGAAGGCTGGAAGAAGTCTCGGGATTTCCGGCTGCCACGGTGCACCGGCTCTTAGGCATGCGGGTGGAAGGAATCGCCCAGTTTGACGAGGAGAATCCCCTCCCGTATGATCTGATTATCGTCGATGAGACGTCGATGATGGATATCCTGCTGGCGGACAAATTGGTCCGGGCCGCCGGGGACGCCGGGGTGATTCTGGTCGGGGATGTGGACCAGTTGCCGTCGGTGGGTCCGGGACATGTGTTGCACGACCTGATTCAGGCCGGAGTGCCCAGCGTCCGGCTCGATGTGATTTTCCGACAGGCCAGGGAGAGCAACATCGTGGTCAATGCCCACCGGGTGCTCCAAGGGGAGTTGCCCCGCCAGGGCGGGGACTTTTGGTTTGTCGAGGTATCCGGGGCCACGACGGCTGAAACGAATGGGGCCATCGCCGTTCGTCTGGAGCAGGCGGTGCAAAATCTCCTGGCGGAGGGTTACTCGCCCGCCGATATCCAGGTGCTGAGTCCCACCAAAAAGGGGGAGCTTGGCACCGAGGCGTTGAACATTCGACTGCAGCAGCTGATGAACCCCCGGCAAAGGGGCAAAAAGGAAATCCCCTTCGGTCGCAAGGGCGAGCGGGCCTGGCGGGTGGGCGACAAAGTGATACAGATGCGCAACGATTATGAGAAAGAGGTGTTTAACGGCGAAATCGGCCTGATCGAAGACGTGGACCCCGAGGAAGGGGTGCTGCTGATTCGATTCGGCGACGCCCTTCACGAATACGAGCGGGACGAGTGGGATCAGGTGCGCCACGCCTATGCCATTACGATTCACAAAAGCCAGGGCGGCGAATATCCCGTGGTGCTGATCCCCATGACCACGAGCCATTACATTTTGCTGTACCGAAACCTGCTTTACACGGGGATCACCCGGGCAAAGAAGCTCTGTGGGTTGATCGGCATGCCCCGGGCCCTGGGCCTGGCGGTGCGCAACACCCGGCCGGTGTTGCGCAACACCCGGCTGACCGAGAAGATTCAAGTATACAGCAGGGGGCGAGGGGCAGATCCGGGGGATCCGTGACTACCGTTGAGGGTTTGGTCACATCCCCCTCTCTGCTGCTTTTAGGGGAGGAGTCCCATCCGTTTGGCGATAATCTCTTTCATGATTTCGCTCGTCCCGCCGTAGATCCGGGTGACCCGCATGTCCCGCCAGGCCCGCTGGATCGGATATTCGTTCATATACCCGTATCCCCCGTGAATCTGCAGCGCTTCGTCTGCAACTTTGCAGGCCGTTTCCGTGGCGGTGAGCTTGGCCATGGAGGTTTCTGCGACGGCGTCGATCCCCCGGGCGTACAGATCCAAGGCGTGGTAGGTCAGTTGGCGGGCCTTTTCCACTTCCACCGCCATGTCCACCAGCCGGTGGCGAATGACCTGGAACTGGGTGAGGGGGCCGCCGAACTGCTGACGGGTTTTCGCGTACTCCACGGCCATATCTAAGGCCGCCTGGGCGGTGCCCAAGGTCTGCAGAGCGATCATCAGGCGTTCCCATTGAAAATTTTGCATCACCAGGTAGAATCCTCGATTTTCTTCCCCGAGCAGCCGGTCGGCGGGAATGCGGCAGTCGTCGAAAAACAGCTCCGCGGTATCGGAGGCGTGATGGCCGACCTTCTCCAATTTACGCTGAACGTGAAACCCCGGTGCGTCCCGGTCGACGATGAACAACGATACTCCCCGGTGCCCGGCCTCGGGATTGGTTTTTGCCGCCACCACGTAAAAATCCGCATAGACCCCGTTGGTGATGAAGATTTTGTTTCCGGAAAGGACGTAACCGTCGCCCTCCCGCACCGCTTTGGTCCGGATGGCCGCCACATCCGATCCCGCCCCGGGTTCGGTGATGGCCAGGGCCCCGATTTTTTCTCCTTGAACCCCGGGGACCACGTAGGCTTGTTTTTGTTCTTCGGTGCCGAAGCGATAGACCGGGCGCATGGCGATGCCGATGTGGACGCCCACGGTGCCCGCGAATCCCGAGGCGTTGAGCCGGCCGAGTTCTTCATGCAGCACCGCTTCTGCCAAGGGATTTTCCCCACCTCCTCCATACTCTTCTGCAATATTCAAGCCAAAATAGCCGAGTTCGCCCATCTTGCGCAGCACGGTCCGGGGCACCTGCTCCGCCCGCTCCCACTCCTCGACGTGGGGGGCGATCTCTTTCTGCAGGAATTGCCGAATGGCACTGCGCAATTCATCGTGCTCGCGGGTAAATGGATGCATGGCGTGGCTCTCCTTTCTGGTTTATGGACGGGTTCTTCGAAGCCGAGGGCTATGTTGAGTATATCATCCAAACGGTCGTTTGAGAAAGAGCCCGGCTTGCCGGGCAAGGCGGGAGTCGTTATACTGGGGATGCGGATTCATGCATTTTACAACGGAGACAGGCCGGGTGCCCTTCGGGGCGTAACGGGGAACCGGGTGAGAATCCCGGGCGGTCCCGCCACTGTAACCGGAGAGTGCGTTTTCAAGATGCCACTCGCCCATCGCGGGGAAGGCGAAAGCGCGCGAAGACCCGGAAGCCAGGAGACCTACCCGGTCGAACTCCCGAGGGGCCTTCGCGGAAAGGCCGGGGAAGAGGCGGCAAGGGTACGGACGTGGAAACCCTGCCGTGCGAGGAGCATCCCCCCGGCGAACGCCGGGTTTTCTTTTTGGGCTTCGGGAATGAGTCAAGAGCCCGCCGGGCATATCCCGCGACCAGGCTTAGGAGACGGCCTTTCCCCGGCCCCTCCCCCGGAGGAGAAGGCACATTGGCAGATGAGGGAGGCTCGGACATGGTCCGAACGGATGGGAAGCGAAAGCTCTGGACGGTCTTCATTCTTTTCGCGGTGATCTTGATTCTTTCTTCCTGCGGAACTGGGGCGGCTCCTTCCGCGTCGCCCCAGGGAGGGGCGAGTCCGCCGGCAGTCACCCACTATCCGCTCACGATCAAAGATGACAGCGGGACATCGGTGACCATTGCCCGGGAACCCCGGCGGATCGTCTCTTTGATTCCCAGTCACACGGAGATCCTGTTTGCCCTGGGTCTGGAGGGGAGGGTGGCGGGCGTCACGACGTGGGATAACTATCCTCCGGGGGTTCAAAAGAAAGTGGAAGCGGTCCTGGACGGATTGAACCCGCCCATCGAGCGGCTGGTGGCCCTTCACCCGGACCTGGTGGTGCTCGGTTCTCACAACGAGACCATGGTTCAGGCGGTGAGAAACGCCGGGCTGACCGCCGTGGTGTATGACCCTCAAAGTCTGGAGGCGGTGTATCGGACCATTGAGGCGCTGGGCGAGATCACGAACCGGACGCCCCAGGCCGCGGTCCTGGTCAATCAAATGAAGGCCAAAGCTTCGGCCATTGCGGCCAAAGTGTCGCCAATCCCCCCGGACAAACGGGTGCGGGTGTACGTGGAGGCCGATCCGAACCAATTGTATACGGCGGGGAACCACACGTTTATGGACGAGTTGATCCGCCTGGCCGGGGGCATCAACGTGGCGTCGGATCTAAACGGGTGGAAGCCGATGAACGCCGAAGTGCTGATCCAAAAAAATCCCCAGGTGATCGTGGTGACCTACGGGTATTACGTGCCCGATGCCGTGGACAAGCCGAAACAGCGGCCCGGGTGGCAAGTCGTGGACGCCGTGCGCAATAACCGGGTGTATTCCGTCGACTCGGACTTGGTCAGTCGTCCGGGCCCCCGGATCGTCGACGGGGCGGAAACCCTGGCCAAGCTCTTCTATCCGCAGTTGTTCCAACCCTGAGCCGCAGCCATGAGAAGGGATCGTCGTCGGTCATGGATAGGGGTCGGGGCCTGGTTGGCCGCCGCCCTGTTGTCCCTGGCCGTCAGTGTGGCCATCGGACCGACCGCCCTGGATCTGGGCAGTCTCTGGCGGGCGGTGCTGGCGGGACCGGGTGCCCAAGCCCCGGAGGCTGCCGGGGGCTGGATTCAGGCGGTGGTGTGGGAGATCCGCTTCCCCCGGGCGGTTCTCGCCCTTTTGGTCGGAGCGGCCCTCGGGGCCGCGGGCGCGGCTTATCAAGGGGTGTTGCGCAACCCCCTGGCGGACCCCTTTGTCCTCGGCGTGTCTTCCGGGGCGGCCCTGGGGGCGGTGGCGGGCATTCTGTTCGGGGGACAGGTGGGGCTGTACGGTCTGTTCGCCGTGCCGGGGCTGGCTTTTGTCGGCGGTCTTGCCGGGTTGGCGGCGGTGTTTTGGCTGGGCTCGATCCGGGGGCCGGGTCCTCGGAACAATACGCTGATTCTCGCCGGAGTGGTGGTCCAGTCTTTTTTTGGAGCCATCCTCACCGTGTTGATGGTGGCCGCATCGAACCGACTGCCCAATGTGATGCTGTGGCTGTTGGGAAGCCTGGCCAATCGGGATCCCCGGCTGATCTGGAGTTTAGTTCCCGCTACGGCCCTGGGGTTGACGGTGGTTTGGTGGGAGGCGCGAAACCTGAACGTCCTGACTTTGGGGGAAGAGGAGGCGGCACACCTCGGGGTGGACGTGGGGGCCGTCCGGCTGGTGATTTTGGGGGCGGCCTCCCTCATGACGGCGGCGGCGGTGTCCGTGGCCGGGATCATCGGGTTTGTGGGCTTGGTGGTCCCCCATGTGCTTCGCATCCTGGCTGGACCGGACCACCGCACTTTGGTGCCGCTGTCTGCCCTGGGGGGCGGCGTATTTCTACTCTGGGCGGATAACGTCGCCCGCACCGTGGTTCCCGGGCAGGAGATCCCCATCGGGGCGATCACCGCTTTTTGCGGGGCGCCGTTTTTTGCCTACCTGCTTCACCGGCAGGGGCGGTAGCGAGGGGTCGGCGGGGTGGGCGAATTGGGGTGCGGAGAAGGGGGCGCGAGATGGACGGGGCGAAATTAGAAGCGGTCGGGCTTTGTAAATCCTACGGAGACCGGGAGGTTCTCCGGGATGTTTCGTTTTCCGTGACCCCGGGGACGGTCCTGGCGATCATCGGGCCCAATGGTGCGGGCAAGAGCACCTTGGTCCGCCTGGTGACGGGGATAGAGCCCCCGGATCGCGGCCGGGTGAGCCTGGACGGGGTGCCCGTATCTTCGTATTCCAGACGGCAGTTGGCCCGGCGGATGGCCGTATTACCCCAGACCCCCCTGGTGGCCGGCGGGTTTTCGGTGTACGATACGGTCATGATGGGGCGCCACCCCCACGTGAGGTCGTGGCGCGGCGAAACGAACCGCGACCGGCGGGTGGTGGAACGAGTTTTGTGGGAAACCGGGCTGAATGATCTCGCCGGGTGGCCCGTTGATCATCTGAGTGGCGGCCAACGGCAGATCGTGGCCCTGGCGATGGTGTTGGCCCAGGAGCCCGACGTGCTCATCCTGGACGAGCCCACCACTTTTCTCGATATTGGCCGCCAGACGCAGATTTTAAACCTCGTGTGCGGGGGCACGGCGGGGCGGGGAAGGGAAGGCAGCAGGCCGGCGGTGATTGTCGTGCTCCATGATCTGAATCTTGCCGCGCTCTATGCCCACAGGACCTTGTTGTTAAAGGGTGGGACCACCGAAGCCTACGGATCGCCGGCGGAGGTGCTGACCGAAGATCACATCGAGTCGGTGTACGGCATTCGCCCCCGGGTCCTGCGTCACCCGGATGCGGGGGTGCCGCAGATCGTACTTCCGGCTCCGCCCGGGAGTGTTTTGGATGCGGCGGGATGGGGCGGTGCGGGCGGACGCGGCGGAGCCCAATGGGCGGGGACGCCGGACCCGATGCCCGGCGGCAATAGAAAGGAACGGATGTCATGCAGTTCGTGATCCTTCTATCCGTCTTTCTCGGCCTGACGGTCCTTTTCATCGGGGGGTATATTTGGACCAACCACATCCGCGGCAAGGTGGTGTATTTGGCCCCGGATCAGTGGTCTGAGGAGGCGATTCGACAAACCATCGCCGAATGGGAGGCCAAAGGGTGGGTGTGGGAGCGGACCAACGAAAAAGCGAGGAGCATCCGGTTTAAACATGGAAAAACGCGCCGCCCTTTTTCATAAAGCCAGCGGCGCGTTTTTTGTCCAACAATGCACAAACCTGGGCAACATATCCTTGCCAATAGCCCCCTATTCGATGGGAGGTGCGGCGGCGAGGACTGCGGCCGGTACCCCGGCCATCTTGCGGATGTTCTCCCGGAAATGTCGGGCGAGCTCCCGGGCTTTGGCGTCGTAGGCCTCGGGGTCTGCCCAGGTATTTTTCGGCAATAGCACCTCCGGTGGTACATCCGGGCAAGTTTTGGGCACCGACAGGCCAAAATAGGGTTCGCGGATGTATTCCACCCGGTCCAAAGACCCCGAAAGTGCCGCCCGCACCATGGCCCGGGTGTAGGCGAGTTTCATGCGGGTTCCCACCCCGTAGGGTCCACCGGTCCAACCGGTGTTGACTAAGAACACCCGCACCCCGTGCCGGTCGATTTTCTGCCCCAACATCTCGGCGTACACCGAGGGGCGCAGGGGCAGGAAGGGGGCGCCGAAACAAGTGGAGAAGGTGGCTTCCGGTTCAGTGACTCCGCGTTCGGTTCCGGCCAATTTGCTTGTGTAGCCGGATAAAAAATGAAACATCGCCTGTTCCCGGTTCAAGCGGGAAATGGGGGGCAGAACCCCGTAGGCGTCGGCAGTGAGAAAAATCACCGTTTGCGGGTGACCTGCGGTACCCGGGATCCGGGCGTTGGCGATATGCTCCACTGGATAGGCGGCCCGGGTGTTCTCGGTGAGATCCCGCCGATCGTACAACTCCTCCCGGGTGGCGGGATCGAGGATCACGTTCTCCAACACTGCACCGTACCGGATCGCTCTCCAGATCTGGGGCTCCAACTCCCTGGACAAGTCGATGCATTTGGCGTAACAACCGCCCTCGATGTTGAACACGCCGTCCTCGGACCAGCCGTGTTCGTCGTCTCCGATCAACTCTCTCTCCGGATCGGCGGACAGGGTGGTTTTCCCCGTGCCCGAAAGGCCAAAAAAGAGCGCCGTGTCCCCGCCTTTACCGACGTTGGCCGAGCAGTGCATGGACAGGACACCCCGGCGGGGCAAGAGATAATTCATCACGGTAAAAATCGACTTTTTGATCTCGCCGGCGTACTCGGTGCCACAGATGAGGACCAGCCGGTGTTCAAAACTAATGATGATGGCCGCCTCGGAGCGAGTGCCATCCCGCTCGGGTTCCGCTTGATAGCCCGGAGCGGAAATTACGGTGAACTCCGGTTGATGTCCACTGAGTTCCTCGCCGGAAGGGCGAATAAACAGCTGGTGAGCGAACAGGTTGTGCCACGCCCGCTCGGTGATTACCCGAATGGGCAGGCGATAGCGCGGGTCCGCGCCCGCGAATCCGTCGAACACATACCGGTTTTTGTCGGTCAAATAATCGGTCACCCGATCGACCAACTCCTCAAAACGGTTGCGATCGAAGGGCTGGTTGACAGTGCCCCAGTGGATGTGGGTTTCACTGCCCGGCTCTCTTACGATAAACTTGTCTTTGGGGGAACGCCCGGTATATTTCCCGGTGGTTGCCGCCAAGGCGCCGGAAGCGGTGAGGACGGCCTCCCCGTTGCGCAGGGCCGCCTCGATCAGTTGGGGCACGGCAAGCTGGTGTTGTGCCCCCGGACCTTGGGCCAGGCGAAGGAGATTCTTTTCCAGCGTATCCGTTTTCATAGCGCATCCTTTCCCGGAACCAAATGTTGTTCTTATTGTACCGAGGTGGGGATTGGGACGCAATACTTTTCCCGGATCTTGATATAAGTGACATGTGAATTCGGCAAAATGTAACACCCTATTTGCCCGTGGATGGAGATGAGCGCGGTGATGGCGGAGGGGATCCGGGGCCGATTTGCCCCGAGCCCGACAGGTTTTCTGCACCTGGGCCACGCCTGGGTGGCCCTGCTCAGTTGGCTGCAGGTTCGCGGGTCCGGAGGGAGTTGGGTTCTGCGGGTGGAGGATTTGGATCCCGATCCAGCGGGATCTGTTCGAGACCCTGGGCCTTCCAGTGCCCCGGTACGCCCATGTCCCCCTGCTGGTGGACTCGGCGGGCCGGCGTCTTTCCAAGCGGCACGGGGCGCTGGCCTTGCGGGAGTTGCGCCGTAGCGGGGTGAAGCCGGAGGCGGTGATCGGGCGCTTGGCAGCCTGGGCGGGATGTGTCGAACGGCCGGAGCCCTGTCGACCGGGGGAACTGATCGGCCTGCTGAATTTGGCCAAGGTGGGCTGGCGGTGGCCGGGGAGGATTGTGGTGCAGGAGCGATAGATGAGATGAATAGTCATAGAAGAGAGGGATGGCCGATGCGGGTTGCGGATCTATGGGTCGAACAATGGGCTGCGGCGGGAATCGAGATCGCCTTCGGGATTCCCGGTGTCCACAACATGGCGCTCTTCGATGCATTGAAAAGGGATGGGAGGATCCGCACGGTAATCGCCCGGCACGAACTGGGCGCGGCGTACATGGCAGACGGGTACTATCGGACCACGGGCAAATACGCCCTGGTGCTCCCGATCACGGGCCCCGGGCTGACCAATGCGTTGACCGGCATTGCCGAAGCCGAGGGGGGCTCTTCGGGGATGATCGTCGTGGCCACTTTGCCGCGCTCCCGAGACGTGGGGCAAGGCCGGGGAGCTCTTCACGAGTTGCCCGACCAGAGTGCTCTGGTCGAAGGGTTAGTGAAGTTCTCCCTCACGGTGCCCCGTCCCGAGGAGGCCGCCCGAATGATGCAAGAGGTCCTCGACACGCGATTTGTCGGGCGTGCTGCGCCGCTGTATATCGATATTCCTTATGATTTGCTGGATGCGGACGTCTCCGAAATCACCCCGCCGGCCGGGGAGGTTGAGGAGACCGGTGTACCTCGGGCCGGCGTCTCGCCTGATCCCGATCTTCCGTCTGCGACGGGGAGTGCCGGACCCGATCCGCTGTCCCGCGGCAATCGCGAAGGAGAGCCTTCGTTGCCCTGGCCCGTCTATTTCGCGGGCGACGGGAACCCGTCCCCTTGGCTGGGACTTCTGGAAGGGAAAATCCGCTCTTGGAAGCGCCCGGCGGTGGTGGTGGGTCCCGAGGCCGCATCCGTTGCCTCTCTCTGTCGGGAATTGGTCAGCCGATGGGGGGTACCGGCTTTGACCACCGTTGCGGCAAAAGGGGTCATCTCCGGAAGTGATCCGTGGTTCGCGGGTACCACCTGGATTCCGGGGGTTGAGAAGCTTCTCGCCGGCTGCGACGGGATCCTGGCCATCGGGACCCGTTGGTCCCTGCGGGACTGGCACCGGGAGCAAAGGCCCAGAGCGGAAACGGTGCTGATTACCCCCGATCCCCGGGCGGTGCGACCGGATGCTGCGGTGTCCGCGGTGGTGGCGGGCCCGCTCGATGCCGTGCTCCGGAGCCTGCTCGAAAACTCGCCCTGGGAGGAAGCCGGGGCGCGGGACGGCGCCCAAGCTCACCGCGCCCATCTGGCCCGGACCGCGGCCGCCGCGGAGGCCGAGCGAGTGGCCCCGGAGTTTGATCTCTGGCTTCGGGCCGTGCGCCACGCCCTCCCTATCAACGCCGTGCTGGCCGTAGACAGTTGTCTGGTGGGTATCGCCATGGCCAGGTACCTGCCGGTGTTAAACCCGGGCGGGTTTCTCTACCCGATGCAGTATTGCTCCCTGGGCTTCGCCGTACCCGCGGCAGTAGGGGCGGCGCTCGGCGGCGCGGGGCAGGCGGTAGCCCTCACCGGTGACGGGAGTTTGATGTTCACGCTCCCGGAGTTGGCCACCGCCGTTCAGGAAAACGTTCCCCTCCTGGTGGTGGTCTTCAATAACCGGGCTTACGGCTCCGTCAGGGATAATCAGCGCAAGGCCTATGGGCGCACGGCCCATGTGGAACTGCCCGGCCCAAACATGGAACAACTGGCCGGTGCCTTCGGTTTTGCGTATCAAAAAGTGGCGTGGCAAGATCTCCCGGCCAATCTCTGGCGGGCCTTTCCCTTACGGGATCGCCAGTTGTGGGAAGTGGACGACAGTCCGGTGGACACGTATTGACGAATGAACTCAGGAATGCGGAGTGGAGCCCATTGCACCTTTTCCAAGTGGTCTTGTCGGTGGTCACCGGGGCGTTTATCGGTCTGGTGACCAATGGTTTGGCGATTGCAATGTTGTTTCGTCCGTGGCACCCGTGGCGAATCGGAAGATGGCGGGTGCCGATGACTCCCGGATTGATTCCCCGGCGTCGGGGGGAGATCGCCCATCGGGTGGGCGAGATTGTCCAAGAATATCTTCTTCCGGCGCACAGCGTGCAAAAGGCCTTGCGGACGATGGATATGGAAGGTGCGTTTCGCGAGGCGCTGGATCACCTGGCCGCGTGGGTGGAGGCGGAGGGGCTGGCCCGACTGGCGAATGAGGTCGCGGATTGGTCCGAGGGGTGCCGATCCTTCGGCCATCGGGGCGCCCCGGAGGAATCGGAAACGGGACAAGCCTTGCTCCCGGGTGTGGAACGGGGCGGGGTTTCCCGGGATTTATTCGCCCGCTTTGTCCCCGGCCTTGTCCGGGGGCTGGCGGACAGTGTAGAAGGGGCGGAGCTGATCCGGGAACTCATCGGCCGGGGTCTCGAGTTCGCCGCGGCTGCCACCCAGGAACTGAGGGTGCGCCGGGCGGTTGGAGAGGAAATCCAGCGCTGGTTGCAGCACCAAGGGTGGCTCGGCCGTTTGGCCGGCGCCCTGGGTGCCGAGGATCGGGTGGCCGAGGAGTTGCTTCGGGCTTTGCGGGATTGGCTGACGGCCCCGGGCACCGCCGGTACGGTGGAGGGCTGGTTCAAGAAGGAATTGTTGCCGGGCGTTGCGGGCCTCTTGGAACAGCGGCCGGGTGGCGCGGCTCCCCTTTTGATCCAGGAAGTGGTCTGTGAGCAGTTGGCCGATCGAGAGTGGGTGGAAGCCCAGCTGGGCGAGGTGTGGCGGTGGGTTGAAAAGAGGCGCGATCGCTGGGAACCCCGGTTGCGCACCTGGATTTTGACACGCGTGGATATCCTCCTTCCCCACCTGTGGCGCCGCGTCCCTCTGGCGCGAATTGTTGAAGAGCAGGTGAATCGATTTCCCCTCCCCGAACTGGAGCGGCTCATCCTGGATGTGGCCCGGAAGGAACTGGCGATGATCACGTGGATGGGGGCGGTGCTGGGCGGCCTCGTAGGTCTTGCTCAGGCAGCGGTGGCCACCCTCGGATGATCGAAACGGCCGGACATCGCATGGGATTTTCCGGATTACCATAAAAATTATGGGCGGCCGCCCACTCAGCTCCTGACGCTAGCAGTCTCTCACCCTGATAGGATGAAAGAGTCGGGGGGTGAGAGAATGTGAGGGGGAAGGTGAGGCGCATCGCTCCGGCGGTGGCGGCAGTGGTGCTTGCCGTCGAGGCGATTTTCGCAGTCGGTGTTGGGACTCCGGCTTCGGCGGGCCTCGGCAGCCCCGTGTCTCTCGTGTATCTGTCGGGCTTTAGTCGAGAAGCGCGACTGGGGCTTCTGGACCGGATCGCCGGAAACGCGGATGTGGTGTCTCCGGATTTTTTTCAAATTCAACCGGACGGAAGTCTGGCGAATTACGTGGACGATGGGCTGGTGCAAGCGGCCCATGATCGCGGACTTGAAATGGTGCCTTTTATCGGCAACGATTGGAACCGGGAAGCCGGGCGAAGAGCTTTGGAGAATGGGCCCGCCCTGGCGGCACAAATCGCCGGGATTGTGAGCGGGCGGAACCTGGATGGGGTCATCGTGGATCTGGAGAATCTGACCGTTGGAGACAGGGGGGCCTTGACAGCCTTTGTTCAGGCTCTTCGCAACGATCTCCCCCCGTCAAAACAATTGGCGGCAGCGGTGCCGGCCATTCAGGGGCCGGTTCAGTCCGGATGGGTTGCAGCCTATGACAACCAGGCGCTTGCCGCTTTGTGTGACTACATCACCGTCATGACCTACGACGAGAGGGTTCAGGGCGATCCCCCGGGGCCCGTAGCCGGTGATCCCTGGGTGGAACAGTCGATCCGATACATGTTGTCCCAGATTCCCAGGGAAAAATTCCTGCTCGGAGTTCCCGTTTACGGCAGGCGGTGGGTGAATGGCTGGGGCGGTGATTCGATTTCTTATCCTGCCATCTCCCGGTTGGTCTCCCAGATCGGGGGCGAACCCAATTACGATCCGGTGCAGAAAACCATGCATTACGGGTATTCCTCCGGTGCAGGGCGGGTGGACATTTATTACGACAATCGAACGACCATCGCTGCCAAATTGTCTTTGGTGGCGAAATACGGCCTCAGAGGGGGATTTGCTTGGAGCTTGGGTCAAGAAGACCCTTCGGTATGGGGGATTTTCAGGCGCGCCATGAGCGGAGGGCCATTTCCCGATATTTTCAATATCGGTGCTGAGCCTGCGATTCTAAAATTATGGGAAAAAGGTTGGGTTCACGGTGATTCGGACGGCTTGTTCCATCCGACCCGCGCGGTGAGCCGAGCGGAAGCCACAGCCATGTTGGTCAACGCTCTGCGCCCGGTCCCGGTGCGGTTCGCGGGGTTTTCAGATGTTCCCCGGGGCCACTGGGCCTATGAGGTGATCGGCAGAGCTCAGGCGGCGGGCTGGGTCCACGGCGTTGGGGACGGGAGGTTTGAACCGGATCGAGCGGTGACCCGGGCGGAGGGCGCGGCCATGATCGCCAAGACTCTGGGGCTATCCGCCTCCGGTGGAAGCGGGTTTCCCGACCTGAAGGGATCCTGGGCCGAGGGCTCCGTAGCGGCCCTCCGAGCGAAAGGGATTGTCGCCGGTTTTCCGGACGGTTTGTTTCATCCAGATCAACCCTTAACCCGGGGCGACATGGCGGTGATGGTGGCGCGGGCGATGGGACTTCTTTAAAAAATCGCGTTATAATGAAGAAGGGTCTCGAATCCCGCCTACATATATCCGCCGGCTGGGTCAAGTCGGCGGGCCAAGAGGGGTGATCCGATGAAACTGGTCTATCACGGGCATGCGTGTTTTGAGGTGGAGGCCGGCGGAAAGCGGGTGATCATCGACCCATTCCTTTCCGGCAGCCCGGTCAGCAAGATCAAGCCTGAAGATGTACAGGTCGATGCGGTGCTGTTGACCCACGGACACGGGGATCATCTCGGGGACGCCATCGCCATCGCGAAACGGTTGAATGTCCCGATCATCGCTCCCTTTGAACTGGCGGCGTATTGCGCAAAGAAAGGCGCTCAAGTTCACGGGATGCATTTGGGCGGATCCCACCAGTTCGACTTTGGAAAAGTGAAGCTGACTCTGGCGTTTCACGGGGCTGGCATCGAAGACGAAGATGGCATGCACGAAGGCGGCAACCCTTGCGGTTATTTGGTGACGATGGGCGGAAAAACGTTTTATCACGCCGGGGATACGGCGCTGTTCGGAGATATGAAGCTGATCGGGGATCGCCACGCCATCGACGCGGCGGCCTTGCCCATTGGCGACAATTTTACAATGGGCCCCGAAGACGCACTGTACGCTGTGGAACTGCTCCGACCCCGGACGGTGATCCCCATGCATTACAATACTTTCCCCCTGATCGCCCAGGATGTGGGAGCCTTTGCCTCGGCGGTGCGAGGGAAAGGGTTTACCTGCCAGGTGCTCGAGGTGGAAGGCAGTCTCGAAATCTAACGGCAGGTGTAAAGAGCGGTCAGGCCCGAGATCTGGAAAAAGGCCCTTCACCCCGTGGTGAAGGGCCGTTCAACCTCTTGGTCATGCGCGTCAGCTTTGGTTGACCAAGTTGACCATGATCCGGGCAAGCGCCTGTTGGTCCTGCTCGGAACTCACTTTCCACATCTCCTGCAGAAGGCGCTCCTGTTTGTTTTTGGGATCCACATGCTGAGCCAGGTAGTCTCCCATGCGATAAGCGATCTTTTGGATCTGCTCGGTGCTCATCCCGGCCGACTGCGCCTGATCAACCCGGTCGCCGAGGAAGTTCTTCCACTGATCAAAGTTCTCGAGAACGTGCACGTGTCTGCGCCCCCTTCGGCGTAAGGTTGGGCGTTTGCCCAGCGTTATTGTGGCCGCGGCGAGGCCCCTCTATGCGGCCTTCACTTCACCCGCCCCATCGGCCGCATCCGCCGGCGGTGCCCCGAGCGGCCCCATGGCTTTGCGCATATCGCATTGGGCGCGTGCATAGCCTTGTACCAAAAGGAGGGGTCAACGTGCGGCCGAAAACCTTCTTTTGGACCTTTGTCGGTCTGGTCTGTGCAGGGGTACTTTTGATCTACGGTCTGCCCCGGCTGCCCCAGCCGGAGTCCCCCCGGGCGGCCACCTTTGCCGCGGCGTGGATGGCCCTTGCCCTTTTGGCCTTGGGCAGTTTTTTGTACCGATTGATGGAGGTGGACCGGGAGCGAAGGGCGCCGGACCGAGTGCCCTTGGCCGTTCGTCGGGCGGCGTCCCGCCAGGTCATTCAGCTTTCCCGGCGGGATCCTGAAGACCCCCGCAAGATTCATCGGGATTATATGTAGGAAAATATCGGGCGAGTTCGTCGGGAAGCGGGCGGGATCGCCGGGTGGCGACATCCATGCACACGCTGGTGACTTCGGCATCGGCTGCCACTTCTCCCCGTTCATTGAGGATCTCCTGCTTCAGGACGAAGCTCGTCCGTCCCCGTCGCAATGGTTTGGTCCAAATTGTCAGGTGGTCGCCTTGACGACATTCCCGGCGATAGTTAATGTTGATGTTCACCGTTACCGTTTGGATACCCATGGCCAAAAATCGGTCGTAGGGAAGATCGGCCCGTTCGTACCATTCCTCCCGCCCCCACTCCATATACTCGAGATATTTGGCATTGTTGACATGCCCATTTACATCGATCTCCGTCGAGCGGACGATGATTTCTAGAGAAACTTCCACCTTTGTCGTCTCCTTTCCCTGTTGGGGGTTGTTGTGTTCATCCTCCATACTGGTCAGCAACGCCCGTTTCACAGTATAATACGCTTAGAAATCGCCGGTCACGGAGGCGGGTTATGGCGACCAAACATGAACTCATTTTACAACATATTGAGGATTTAGCCGTGGGAAGTAAGATCTCCGTCCGGCAGATTGCCAAGATGATGGACGTCAGTGAAGGAACGGCCTATCGGGCGATCAAAGAGGCGGAGATGCGGGGGATCGTCAGCACCATCGAGCGGGTGGGCACGGTTCGGATCGAAAAGCAGCAAAAGAAGAACATTGAGCGCTTGACCTTTGCGGAAGTGGTCAATATCGTGGATGGTACGGTCCTCGCGGGCCGCAGTGGGCTGCACAAAACGCTGACGAAGTTTGTCATTGGCGCCATGGAGATCGACGCGATGCTGCGCTATATCGACAAGGATTGCCTGCTCATCGTCGGCAACCGAGAAGAGGCGCACCGGGCTTCCCTGGAGCATGGGGCGGCGGTGTTGATTACCGGGGGATTCGATACCAACGAAGAGGTGAAGGAGCTGGCGGATCGGCGGGAATTGCCGCTGATCTCTTCGGCCTATGATACCTTTACCATTGCGACGTTGATCAATCGCGCCATTTATGACCGGCTGATCAAAAAAGAGATCGTCCTGGTGGAAGATCTGATCGGGGATACCAAGCCGGTCAGCATCTCCCTGTCCGCCCGGGCCGGGGACTATCGCGCTTTGGTGAATCTGACCGGGCACAGCCGATTTCCGGTGGTGGACCCGCAGTTGCGGGTCGTGGGAATGCTCACGTCCAAGGACGTGACCGGGGAGCCAGACGAAGCGCCGGTGGAACGGCTGATGTCGAAGAATCCCATCACGGTGACACCGAAGACGTCGGTGGCCTCGGCGGCCCATATCATGGTGTGGGAAGGTATCGAGTTGTTGCCCGTCGTTGAAAATCGCCGGCTGATGGGAGTGATCAGCCGTCAAGATGTTATCAAGGCGTTGCAGTACATGCAAAAGCAGCCCCAGGTCGGCCAGACCATCGAGGATATCATCCTCAGCCAATTTAAAGAAGAAAAAGGCCCTGATCGCACCGTATGGTTGGTCGGGGATATTACCCCCCAGATGAGCAACCGGCTCGGCGGCGTGTCCACGGGAGTATTGATGACCCTCATCGCCGAAGCCGGGTCCAGTGCCATCCGCCGTACCCGGCACTCGGACATGGTGGTCGAGAACGTCTCCATTTATTTCCTCAAACCGATTCAGATTGACAGTACCTTGTCGGTGAAGGCCGCGGCGATTGACATGGGCCGGAAATTTGGCAAAGCCGACGTAGAGCTCTATCATAATGGGGAATTGGTCGGAAAGGCCTTGTTTACCGCCCAGGTGCTGGAACGGTAACGCGGGGGCGCCGTCGGTGGGTGAGGCGGCCTTTTTTTGTCCTCGAGACTTGGAGGTGTCGGGATACGGATCAAGAAGGCACCTTTGTGCATCTTCATGTTCATAGCGCGTATTCTTTGCTTCGGGGCGTGTGCCGCCCGGAAGCCTTGATCCAACGGGCCGTGGCAGACGGGATGCCCGGGGTTGCCATCACCGATTGGGCGAATTTGTACGCGGCGATTCGGTTCGTTCGATTGGCCAAGGAGGCGGGGATCCGGCCGATCCTGGGAGCCCAGATTCCCCTGGTGGAAGAAAGCGTTCAGAGGCCGTCCAGAGGGGATCCGCCGGCCGTGGTTCTTTTGGCCGAGTCGGAGAAGGGTTTTCGAGGGCTGATTCGCCTGGTGAGCCTGGCCCATGACGGACCGGAGTTGGGGGTGTCCTGGGAGGCGGTGACAGCGCACGCCCCCGGCCTGTTTTTGCTTTCCGGCGGCGCAGAAGGCCCGGTGGATGCGGCCTTGGCCCGGGGGGACACGGAGAGGGCCCGGGACTGGCTGCGGCGGTTTGTCGAAGTGTTCGGGCCAAACCGGGCGTGGCTGGAAGTGCAGGACGACGGAAGTGAAAGGGGGCGTTTGAGCCACTACCGGTTGGTTTCTCTCGGGGAAGAGTATGGACTCCTGCCGGTCGCCACGGCCGACGTGCATTACATCGACCCCGAGGACGCGCCCTTGGCCCGGGTGGTGCAAGCCCTCCGGCAAGGGGATGACGGCGCCCCGCCGCCCTCCCCTTCTCCCCGGTGGTTTGCCTCTTCCGCCGAGATGCGGGCAAGGTTCGCTCACCTCCCCCAGGCCGTGAACGCCGCTTTGGAGATTGCAGAGCGGTGCCGGGTGGAGTTGCCTCTGGGGCGGGTGTTGCTGCCTTCTTTTGACGTGCCCGAAGGGGAGAGCCCGGATGGGTACCTACGGCGGTTATGCCAGGAGGGCCTTCGACAGCGGGTGGGCGATCCCGTGCCTCCCTCGTATAAGGACCGATTGGAGCACGAGCTCAGCGTCATCGCCCGGATGGGATTTGCGAGCTATTTTCTGATCGTGTGGGATTTTATTCGGTACAGTCGGGAAAACGGCATTGCCACGGGACCCGGGCGGGGATCGGCAGCGGGAAGCCTGGTGGCGTACGCCCTGGGGATTACCGGGGTGGATCCCGTGCGCCACCACCTGTTGTTCGAGCGCTTCTTGAACCCGGAGCGGGTGAGCATGCCCGATATTGACATCGACTTTGAAGATGAGCGCCGTTTTGAAGTCATTGAGTACGTGGCCCAAAAATACGGCCACGACCGGGTTGCCCAGATTATTACTTTCGGAACCATGGCGGCCCGGGCGGCCATTCGGGACGCCGGTCGGGTGACCGGTCTCCCGCCGGCTTTGGTGGACCGGGTGGCCAAACTTGTGCCGGCTTCCCTGGGGATCACGTTGGACCAAGCTTTGGTGGAGGAACCCCGACTTCGGGCGTTGATGGATGAGAATGAGCAGGTTCGGACATTGCTCACGGTGGCCAAGGGGCTGGAAGGGTTGCCCCGTCACACGTCGACCCATGCCGCCGGGGTGGTGATTGCCCCTTCGGCTTTGACCGATGTCGTCCCGGTGCAGCGCACCCCGGAGGGAGGGTTGATTACCCAGTACGACATGGCTTCCCTTGAAGCCGTGGGGTTATTGAAAATGGATTTCCTGGGGCTGCGCACCCTGTCGATTATCGAGCACACCCGGCAGTTGGCGGGGGAGCGCCTGGGGCATGCTGTGGAAATCGACGAGGAGTACACCGATCCGAAAACCTATGAACTTCTGGGCCGGGGCGATACGGACGGGTGTTTTCAGCTCGAGTCTTCCGGGGTAAAACATGTTTTGCGGGACTTGCAGCCGAACTGTTTTGAAGACATCGTGGCGGTGATCTCCTTGTACCGCCCGGGGCCGATGGAAAATATCAGCCGATACATCGACGCCAAGCACGGTCGGGTGCCGGTCCACTATCCCCACCCGGATTTGGAACCGATTCTCCGAGATACCTACGGAATTGTGGTGTATCAGGAGCAGATCATGCAGATCGCCTCGCGGATGGCGGGATTCACGCTCGGCCAGGCCGATGTTCTCCGCCGGGCGGTGGGCAAGAAGAAAAGAGAGGTTTTAGAACAACAGCGCGCGGCCTTTGTGGCCGGATGCCTTAGGCAGGGACATCCCAGGGATTTGGCCGAGGAACTGTACGACCTCATCGTGCGCTTTGCCGATTATGGGTTCAACCGCTCCCACGCGGTTGCATACGCTGTGTTATCCTGGCGAACCGCGTATCTCAAGGCGCACTACCCCGCGGAGTTTTTCGCATCCCTGCTGTCCGCTGCCATGGCTTCGGCCGATAAGGTGGCCCAATACGTGGAAGAGGCTTTTCAGCGGGGCATCGAGGTATTGCCCCCTTCGGTGCAAACCAGCGGGGCGGGATTTACGGTGAGTGAAGATGGCAAGATCCGTTTTGCCTTGGGAGCGATTAAACATGTGGGCCAAGCTGCGGTCCAGGCGGTGCTGGGCGCCCGGAGGGCGGGGACATTTCGCTCTTTGGGGGATTTCCTGTCCCGGGTGGATCACCGGGCGTGCCATCGACGGACGGTGGAGGCCCTGATTCGAGCCGGTGCTTTCGATGAACTGGGTGAGAACCGGGATGAATTGCTCGGCCGCTTAGAGCGGGAGAGTCACTGGGGCGGGGGCGGTGCCCAGTTGACGTTTTTTGGCGAGGAGAGCCCCGGACGCCGGGCGAGTTCGGAGAATGAACAGGAAAAAATTCGGCATGAAAAAGAGTTGATGGGCTTGACGTTCACCGGAGCCCGGGTCTACATCCGAGTGAAGCGGGGTGGGCCGGAGATGCTGAAGCAACTGGGGCAGGTGTTGGCCCGGCACCCCGGGAACTGGAGGGTTCGCCTGGTTCGTTCCAGCCGGGACGTCCGGGAGCTCGGAGACAGGTGGCGGGTGCAACCCGGTCCCGGACTGACATCGGACGTGGAAGCGTTGCTGGGGGAAGGTTCCATCGTGTATCATTTGACCTAGTTGGGAGGAGGGGCGTTCATGGCGCCTTCAATGGTGGAGTTGTTGGCTCGGCGGGGGGTACAGATCCAAGATATCGCCGAGATCGTGTTCATGCTTCAAAAACCATTTCACCCCAAGTTGACCTTGGAAGAGTGCGTGGAAAGTGTGCTCACGGTGTTGGAGAAGCGGGAGGTGCAGCACGCCCTCTATACGGGAATTGCTTTGGACGAATTGGCGGAGAAAAAGCTGCTGCCGGAGCCTTTGCAGTCGATTATGGAAAGAGATGAGCCCCTGTACGGCGTGGATGAGATTATGGCATTGGCCATTACCAACGTTTACGGGTCGATCGGCTTGACCAGCTTCGGGTATCTCGACAAAGAGAAAACGGGCATTCTGGCGAAATTAAACGAAAAGGGCCCGGCGATTCATACGTTTCTCGATGATCTGGTGGCCGGGTTGGCGGCGGCGGCCTCGGCGCGAATCGCCCACGATAAGGCTCCTGCGGATTATTGGGAATCCGGGTCGGTCCAATAGACGGCGATGCTTCACCCGATCTTCACAAAAAATGCATGACCGGGTGATCCCAATTTGGTATAATGCGAACAATAAGCTATTTTTCCGATGGCGGCTAAGAAAGGGAGGACCACGGATGGCGCTGCGAGAGGACGCGCTAAAACTGCACCGGGATCATCATGGGAAGCTGGCGGTGGTTTCGAAGGTGGCGTTAAAGACGACCCGGGATCTGAGCCTGGCGTATTCTCCGGGCGTCGCGGAACCGTGCAAGGAGATCCAGGTGCGGCCCGAGGCGGTATACGAGTACACCAACCGGGGGAACCTGGTGGCGGTGGTGAGCAACGGGACAGCTGTGCTGGGCCTCGGGGACATCGGTCCGCTTGCGGCGCTGCCAGTGATGGAGGGGAAGGCGGTGCTGTTCAAGACCTTCGCCGGGGTCGACGCCGTGCCGATCTGTCTGGATACATCGGACGTGGACGAGGTCGTGGAGACGGTGAAACGGCTGACGCCGTCCTTCGGCGGGGTAAACCTGGAAGACATCGCGGCGCCGGAGTGTTTCGCCATCGAAGAGCGATTGCGGCAAGAAGTTAATATTCCGATTTTTCATGACGACCAACACGGGACCGCGATTGTGACCCTGGCGGCGGTGCTCAATGCCCTTCGAGTGGTGGGGAAGGACATGCACCAGATCCGGGTGGTGGTCAACGGCGCAGGAGCGGCCGGGGTGGCCATCGTCAAACTGTTGCGGTCCAGGGGCGTCCAAGAAGTGGTCCTGTGTGATCGCATGGGCGCCATTTATCCTGGGCGCAGGGAGCGGATGAATGCGGTCAAAGAAGAGATTGCGAAGATCACCAACCCTTCCGGGATTCAGGGAGATTTGGCTGAAGCGGTGCGGGGGGCGGATGTGTTTATCGGCGTATCCACCGAGGGGGCGCTGACTCCGGAGATGGTGCGGACGATGGCGAAGGATCCCATTATTTTGGCCATGGCGAACCCGAATCCGGAAATCTGGCCGGAGGATGCCTACGCGGCCGGGGCGGCGGTGGTGGGGACGGGGCGGTCCGATTTTCCGAACCAGGTCAACAATGTCCTGGCGTTTCCCGGCGTGTTCCGCGGTGCCCTGGATGTCCGGGCGAGGGAGATCAACGAGGCGATGAAACAAGCGGCGGCCGATGCCATCGCCCGGTTGGTGAGCGACGATGAACTCGGGCCCCGTTCGGTGATCCCCCGGCCCTTTGACCCGCGGGTGGCGCCGGCGGTGGCCAAAGCGGTGGCCAAAGCGGCCATTGAGACCGGGGTGGCGGGCCTGTCCCGGGATCCGGAAGAGATCGCCGAGCGAACCCGGCGAATGGCTGGAATTCCTTGACGGTTCCTGGGCTCCCGGGGGCTCACGGCGGTTGCAGGCCCGGGGGGCCTGTGGTATCATGACCTCAAACTTGGATTGTATTCCCGATGGCGGGAAGGGGTATCGTCATGTGGACGGTCATCTATATCGCACCGAGCGAGAAGGTGGCGGAATCGATCCGATTGAGGCTGGAGACCGAAGGGTTTTTGGCCAAGGTGCGGCCCACCAGCGTCTCCAAACAGCAGTACGAGATTCTGGTGCCGGAGAGTGAACTTGACGAGGTGCGGGATGTGCTGAGCGACATCCTCCACTCTTCTCACCCATAGGGGGCCAGGGGTGACATTGTGCTAAAGGATTGGTTTCAGAAAAAACCGCGGTACGCGACCCTCACCCCTCCGGTCACGGCTCCGGAGGAGCGCCGGGAGGCGATCCCCGAGGGGCTGATGAACAAGTGCAAGGGTTGCGGCGATATATTGTTGGCCAAGGAATTGGAAAAGCATGTCAAGACATGCCCCCGGTGCGGTTATCATTTTCCGCTCTCGGCTGCCGAGCGGATTGAGATCACCCTCGACGAGGGCCGTTTTTTTGAATACGACGCCGATCTGGCCACGGTGGATCCCCTCGGATTCCCCGGCTATCCCGAGAAGATCGCAAAAGCCCGGGAGGCCACCGGATTGCGGGAGGCGGTGGTGACGGGGGAGGGAACGATCGACGGGATGCCGGTGGTCTTCGTGGCCATGGATTCCCGGTTCATGATGGGGAGCATGGGCTCGGTGGTGGGGGAGAAGATCACCCGAGCCGCCGAACGGGCCAGGGAGGCTCGTCGGCCGGTGGTTTTGTTTGCGGCATCGGGGGGCGCCCGGATGCAAGAAGGAATTTTGTCGCTCATGCAGATGGCCAAAACTTCCGCCGCCTTTGCCCGGCTTCGGGAGGCCGGGGTCTTGTACATATCGGTGATGACCCATCCCACCACGGGCGGGGTGACGGCGAGTTTTGCCAGTCAGGGAGACATCATTCTCGCTGAACCCGGAGCGCTGATCGGTTTCGCGGGGCGGCGTATTATTGAACAGACGATTCACCAGAAACTTCCAGATGATTTTCAGACGGCGGAATTTCTTTTGAAGCATGGCATGATTGACCGCATTGTCCATCGGAAAGATTTACGTGCGGAGCTCTCGTTGATCCTTCGCATTCACGGGGAGGGGGCGCGCCATGGCGGGCGAGTTGCCCTTTGAGAAGCCCCTGTTGGAGTTGGAGCGAAAGATCGAAGAGCTCAAGTGTTTCACCGAAACTCAGCAGATCGATTTGGGCGAGGAAGTCACTCGGCTTGAGGAACGGGCGAAGCAACTGGCCGAGGAGATCTACGGTCATCTGACGCCATATCAGAAGGTCCAGATCGCCCGCCACCCGGATCGACCGACAACCCTGGATTATATCCACGGTTGTCTTGATGCGTTTTTGGAACTCCATGGCGATCGCCTGTTCGGGGACGATCAGGCGATAGTGGGCGGAATCGGGTTATTGCAAGGGCGGCCGGTGACGGTGGTGGGGCACCAGCGGGGGCGGGACACCAAGGAGAATCTCGCGAGAAATTTCGGCATGCCCCATCCCGAAGGCTTTCGGAAGGCTCTGCGCCTGATGAAAGAAGCCGAGCGGTTTCATCGGCCCATCCTGTGTTTTATTGACACCAGCGGGGCTTATCCCGGGATCACCTCTGAGGAGCGGGGGATCGGGATGGCCATCGCGGATAACTTGATTGAGATGGCAACCCTTTCTACTCCGCTTTTGTGCGTGGTCACCGGGGAAGGAGGGAGCGGCGGCGCCTTGGCTCTAGGCATGGGGGACCGGGTGTACATGTTGGAACACGCCGTCTACTCGGTGATCTCTGTGGAAGGGGCGGCGGCTCTGTTGTGGAAAGATGCCGGTCAGGCGCCGAGGGCCGCCGAGTCAATGCGCATTACAGCCCAGGATTTACTGCGGCTCGGCGTGATCGACGACGTGATTGAAGAGCCCTTGGGGGGAGCGCACAAAGATCCTCCTATGATGGTGGAACGGGTCAAGGCCGCCATCATCCGGGGCTTGAACGAGTTGACCGACGTGCCCGGGGACGAGTTGGTCCGTCGGCGATATGACCGGTTCCGGGCGATGGGGAGATTCGAGGAAGGATGAGGGACATCCCTCCTCTTCTTCCGGGTCTGGTTGGGACGAAAAATGTCCATGTGGGACACCCAAAGTCTATATCGGGAGGGAACCGAGGTGCAGACCATCGGAGTGCTGACCAGTGGTGGGGATGCTCCTGGGATGAACGCGGCCATCCGGGCGGTGGTTCGGATGGGTATTTACCGGGGACTGAAGGTGGTGGGAATCCGGAAAGGGTACAGTGGGCTGTTGGCGGGGGATTTTGTGGACATGGACCTGGGGTCGGTGGCGGACATCATTCACCGGGGGGGAACAATTCTACAGACGGCCCGGTGTGAGGCGTTCAAAACTGAGGAAGGCCAACGTCATGCTGTGGAAAAACTTACCGCCCGGGGCATTGAAGGGGTGGTGGTGATTGGGGGTGATGGGTCTTTTCGGGGAGCCGTGGAACTGGCGAAAAGGGGAATCGCCACGGTGGGCGTTCCGGGAACCATCGACAACGACATCGCAGGAACGGACACGACCATCGGTTTTGACACGGCGGTGAACACGGTGATCGAAGCGGTGGACAAAATCCGCGATACCGCCACCTCCCACGAACGGACTTTTCTTGTGGAAGTCATGGGCCGCCGGGCCGGCGATATCGCACTCAGCGCCGGGCTCGCCTGCGGGGCGGAGACGATACTCATTCCCGAAGAAGAGTATTCGATCGATGAAATCGTGGAGCGCCTCGAGCGCAGTTTTAAGCGAGGAAAGCGGCACAGTATCCTGGTGGTGGCGGAAGGCGTGGGGAGCGCCATGGCTATCGCCGATAAAATCCGGGAGCGAATCGGTTGGGAGATGCGGGTCACCGTGCTTGGACACATTCAACGGGGCGGGTCCCCCACAGCGGCCGACCGGGTGTTGGCCAGCCGGATGGGAGCCATGGCGGTGGAACTTCTCTTGCAAGGCCACAGCGCCAAAATGGTGGGCATCCAAAACCGCCGCCTGGTGGCGATAGACATGGAAGACGCGGTGGCGCGTCCCCATCGGCCGGATCTCGGTCTCTTCGACCTCGCCCGCATACTTGCGATCTAAGGAGGGTTTTCTGTGCGTCGCACAAAGATCGTCTGCACCGTCGGCCCAGCCAGTGAGTCGCCCGAAGTGCTCGAAGCTTTGATCGAGGCGGGCCTCGATGTGGCCCGACTGAATTTTTCCCATGGCACCCACGAAGAACACGCCTTGAGGATTGCCCGCATCCGGGAGGCATCGGCCAAAATCGGCAAACGCGTGGCCTTGATGTTGGACATCAAAGGCCCGAAAATCCGCACCGGTCGGATACGGGGGGGACAAGTGGAGCTCAAGGACGGGGCCGAGCTGATCCTCACCACCGAATCGGTGGAGGGGACGGCCGAGCGGATCTCTGTCAGCTATGCCGGCCTCCCCGAGGACGTTTCCCCGGGGTCGGTCATTCGCATCGACGATGGGCTGATCGGATTGAAAGTGATCGAAGTGCATGGTGGAGAGATCCGCTGCCGGGTGACCAACGGCGGGATTCTCCGAGATCATAAAGGGATTAACGCCCCAGGGGTGAAACTTCGGCTGCCCGGGGTGACCGAGAAAGATGTGGCCGATATCCGTTTCGGCATTGCCCAGGGGGTGGACATGATCGCCGCCTCTTTCGTGCGAAAGGCCGGGGATGTATTGGAGATCCGCCGTCTGCTTGAAGAAGCCGGGGTCCACATGGACATCATTGCAAAAATCGAGGCCCAGGAAGCCCTCGACGCCTTGGAAGAGATCTTGGGGGTCTCGGACGGTCTTATGGTGGCCCGGGGAGACTTGGGGGTGGAAATTGCCACGGAAGAGGTGCCCCTGTGGCAAAAGCGGATGATTGAATTGTGTAACCGGGCGGGCAAGCCTGTGATCACGGCCACCCAGATGCTGGATTCGATGCAGCGCAATCCCCGGCCCACCCGGGCTGAAGCCAGTGACGTCGCCAACGCGATTTTTGACGGCACCGATGCGATTATGCTCTCCGGCGAGACCGCCGCGGGCAAATATCCAGTGGAATCGGTGAAGACCATGGCCCGAATCGCCGAGCGGGCCGAAGAGGCCTTGTGGGCGTTTCGAAGGACCGAAGTCCACAAACCCCAGGGAACGGTTACCGATGCCATCAGTTATGCCGTTGCCGCGTTGGCGGACGACCTCAAGGCGGCGGCAGTCCTGACATCCACCCAGTCGGGACTCACGGCCCGCCGGGTATCGAAATACCGTCCCCGGTGTCCGATCGTGGCGGTGACTCCCCGGGAGGACGTCGCCCGGCGCTTGGCGCTGTGCTGGGGCGTATACCCCACGGTGGCCCGGACGACGAAAAGTACCGACGAAATGTTGGAAGTCGCCATTGATGCCGCCCTGGAAACGGGAATTGTGAAACACGGAGATCTCGTGGTGATCACCGCCGGCGTCCCCGTGGGTCAGCCGGGAACCACCAATCTGCTAAAAGTACATACCATCGGCGACGTGGCAGCCCGTGGGCAGGGGATTGGCCGAGGAGCGGTCACCGGGCGGGCGGTGGTGGTGCGGCGGGTGGAGGATGCCGCCCGGGTGAGGGCCGGAGATGTGGTGGTGACGGTGGCCACCGATGCGGACCTTATGAGCGCCCTGGAGAGGGCGGCGGCCATCATTGCCGAGGAAGGGGGTCTGACCTCTCACGCCGCAGTGGTGGGGTTGTCCTTGGGTATCCCGGTGGTGGTGGGGGTGGAGCGAGCGACCGAAACGCTCCGGGATGGCGAAGTGGTGACGGTGGATGCCGAACTCGGTTTGATCTATCGCGGCCGGGCGAGAGTTTTGTAAGTCCGAGGTTTCGTTTCGAGCTATGAAACCGAGGTTCAATAGATGAGAAGAAAAGTTGTTGCAGCGATTCTCCCTGTGCTATCATGAGAATGGTTTTGTGCTTCCGCGCTGTCGTCCGGCCTTGCGCCGGCTTTTTTGCCGTCAACACGGCTGGAGGACGCAGGGGAGTCAGTTGTCGAGGGAGGGATTGCTGCATGGCAAAGTTTGAAAAGCTGACACCGCCCGGCGAAGGTGAGCGGATCGTCGTGCGGGAGGGGTCATTGTCCGTTCCCGACCGCCCGATCATCCCCTTTATTGAGGGCGATGGGACAGGGCCGGACATTTGGAGGGCCTCCCAGCGCGTGTTCGACGCGGCGGTGGACAAGGCCTACGGAGGCAAGCGGAAGATCGTTTGGTTAGAAGTGTACGCCGGTGAAAAGGCCTATCACACCTTCGGGGAGTGGCTCCCCCCGGACACCCTGACCGCCTTTCGCGAATACATCGTGGGGATCAAAGGGCCTCTGACAACACCCGTGGGCGGTGGGATTCGCTCATTGAATGTCGCCCTCCGGCAGGAGTTGGACTTATATGTGTGCCAGCGGCCGGTTCGGTATTTTGATGGCGTCCCCTCTCCGGTGAAGCGCCCAGAGTTGGTGGA
Source organism: Kyrpidia tusciae DSM 2912 (assembly GCF_000092905.1). Taxonomy (GTDB): domain Bacteria; phylum Bacillota; class Bacilli; order Kyrpidiales; family Kyrpidiaceae; genus Kyrpidia; species Kyrpidia tusciae. The sequence continues at coordinate 2,448,629 of NC_014098.1, read as the reverse complement.
CATGGTCATTTTCCGGGAAAATTCCGAGGATATTTACGCGGGGATCGAATGGGAGGAAGGGACTCCGGAGGTCCGCACGGTCATCGAGTTTCTGCAGAATCAGATGGGCGTGAAAAAGATTCGCTTCCCCGAGACCTCGGGCATCGGCATCAAACCGGTATCCAGGCAGGGAACCGAGCGGCTGGTGCGGGCAGCCATCGACTACGCCCTGAAAAATGGCCGTCGGAGCGTGACGTTAGTCCACAAGGGAAATATTATGAAGTTCACCGAAGGCGCTTTTAAGAATTGGGGCTACGAGTTGGCCGAGCGGGAGTACGGGGATCGGGTGTTTACCTGGGCGCAGTATGACCGGATCAAAGCCCAGAGCGGCGTGGAAGAGGCGAGCCGGGTTCAGGCCGAAGCGGAAGCGGCCGGCAGGTTGGTGGTTAAGGACGTGATCGCCGACGCCTTCCTGCAGCAGATTCTGACTCGGCCCGCGGAGTACGACGTGATCGCCACCTTGAATCTCAACGGGGATTACATTTCTGACGCTTTGGCGGCCCAGGTCGGGGGCATCGGCATCGCCCCGGGGGCCAACATCAACTACGAAACCGGACACGCTGTGTTTGAGGCGACCCATGGCACGGCGCCGAAATATGCCGGTCTGGACAAGGTCAACCCCGGATCGGTGATCCTCTCCGGCGTCATGATGTTGGAGTATATGGGCTGGAAGGAAGCGGCCGCCCTTATCGTCAAGGCCATGGAGAAAACCATTCGCGAACGGGTGGTCACCTATGATTTCGCCCGGTTGATGACCGGGGCGAAAGAGGTCAAAACCTCGGAGTTCGCCACCGCCCTGATTGGCAATATGGAATAACAGCAGGAGGGATCCATTGATGATTCGCCGGAAAAAGATCACCGTCGTCGGCGCCGGGTTCACCGGTGCCACCACCGCATTGTTGGCTGCAGTCAAGGAGCTTGGCGATATCGTCCTGGTGGATATTCCGAAGCTTGAGAACCCCACCAAGGGCAAGGCCCTGGACATGATGGAGGCCAGTCCGGTCGAAGGCTTTGATGCCAACATCGTCGGGACCAGCAATTACGAGGATACGAAGGACTCCGATCTGGTGATCATCACCGCCGGTATCGCCCGCAAGCCGGGAATGAGCCGGGACGATCTGGTTACCACGAATGCCGGGATTGTGAAATCGGTCACCGAGCAGGTCGTCAAGTACTCCCCGAACTGCGTCATCATCGTCCTGTCGAACCCGGTGGATGCCATGACCTATGTGGCCTACAAGACTTCCGGGTTTCCGAAAGAGCGGGTGATCGGCCAGTCGGGTGTGCTTGATACCGCCCGTTTCCGGACCTTTGTGGCGATGGAGTTAGGGGTGTCTGTGGAAGATGTCACCGGGTTCGTACTGGGCGGACACGGGGATGACATGGTGCCCTTGGTGCGTTACTCCTATGCCGGCGGCATTCCCATCGAGACGCTGATTCCCAAGGATAAGATCGATGCCATCGTCGAGCGGACCCGCAAAGGAGGCGGGGAGATCGTGAACCTTCTCGGTAACGGAAGTGCTTATTACGCTCCCGCTGCTTCCTTGGTCCAAATGGCCGAAGCAGTATTGAAAGACAAGAAGCGGATTCTGCCGGCCATCGCTTACTTGGAAGGAGAGTACGGATATCGGGATCTGTATTTGGGCGTGCCGGTGCTCCTCGGGGGCAAGGGAATCGAGAAGGTCTTCGAGATTGACCTGACTCCCGAGGAGAAAGCCGCCCTCGATAAATCTGCCGCTTCCGTTCAAAAAGTCATGGGGGTTCTGGGCAGCCTCGTCTGAATGGTTTTCCGATGTCCCCCTGTTTGCACGGTGGTGCCGCCGCCGGGATTCCGGCGGTTTTTTCTATGGCTCATGGCTCGTCTCCCCCCGTCATACATATGGGACGAGGAATCTTGTCCACGGGGGTGGCGGTTATGGGAAATTTTTGGCCGAATCTGCGGCGATGGTGGTCGATAGGGGTTCAAAGGTGGGGAAAAGGATGGCTCGTCACCTTGGCGGGTCTGGCGGCCATTGGAGGGACCGGAGCCGGGCTCTGGAGCTGGCACTTGGGAACACCACCCGATCCGGATCAGAAGCTCGTGATGTGGCTGGGGGACGAGCCGGCGCCCTTGGATCCCGGGTCCACCGGCGACCAGTGGGCGATGGATTTGTTGGGGGCGGTGGAAGAAGGACTCATGCGTCAGGGGCAAGGGGGCACTCTCGACCCCGGGTTGGCGGAGCGGGTGGAGGTTTCGCCGGATCACACGCGGTTTGTGTTTCACCTGCGGCGCGCTGCGTGGAGCGACGGTGTGCCCCTTCGGGCCGAGGATTTTCGCTACGCTTGGTTGCGGGTTTTGGACCCGGCGACCCATTCGCCCTGGGCCAGACTGTTGTATCCGGTCCAAGGGGCCAAGGCCTACGCCGAGGGCAAAGGCGGGGCCGACCAGGTGGCGGTGAAAACCCTGGATGACCGCACCCTCGAGGTAAAGACCACTCGGCCCACACCGTATTTTCCCTCACTCACGGCTGAACCCGCCCTTTATCCCGTGCGCAAAGATGTTGTAGAAAAATACAGAAAGGAGTTCGGGACAGGCCCCGGGAAGATGGTGTTCATCGGACCGTTCCGGATGTCTTCCTGGGACCGCGACCGCCAGGTCACACTGGCCAAAAATCCGACGTACTGGGATGCCCGGCATGTCCACTTGACCTCAGTGACCTTTAAGATCGTGAAAGAACTCGGGCAGCGAATCTCTCTGTACGAAACCGGGGGACTCGATCAAACCGGAGTGGCGGGATCGTGGCTCGACCGGTGGAAAGGGAAGCCGGACCCGGTGGCGGTACCTGAAGACAGTGTATTTTTCCTAGTGTTCAATCCGGAGCGATACCAGGCTTTTGCCAACAAAAACATCCGGTTGGCGTTGTCCTACGCCCTGGACCGCAGGGATTACGTGCGTCGCTTGTGGAGCGGAGCGGCAGAGCCGGCCTACGGCCTGGTCCCCCCGTCGATTCCCGGACGTACAAAATCTTTCCGGCAGGAAAACGGCGACCTTTTTGTGGACAATCGTCCGGATGCGGCCCGGGCGCTCCTTCGCAACGGTCTTCAGGAGTTGCATCTGAACGCTCTGCCCCCGCTTACCTTTCTCTCCGACAACTCTGCGCCCTCGGTGGCGGCGGCCAAGTGGTTGCGGGACCAGTGGAAGACAAAGTTGGGGATTGATGTGCGGATCGATGAAGTGCCTGCGGCCGAGCGGTTGCATCGACAGAGAACCGGGGATTATCAAGTCGCCGTGGCCGGTTGGGGGGCGGATTATAACGACGCTTCGGCATTTCTCAAACTTTGGGTGAGTGATAGCCCGGATAATCTCGTTCATTATCACAACCCGGACTACGATCGCCTCATCGCCGCGGCTGAGGCCTCGACAGATCCCGCAGGCCGGGCCGAGGAGCTGGAACAGGCCGAGCGGATTCTGTTTCAGGACATGCCCGTAGCCCCGCTCTTTTTTCGCGAACGGGTGTGGTTGCAGAAACCTTTTGTGAAACATATCGTGTATCCCCCGGTGGGGCTGGACTGGGATCTGAAACAAGCCTATGTGGAAAAGCGTCCATAACCCAACGAGGAGCCCAGGACCGGGGCGAACGCCGTTTCGATGTGGTAGAATAGGTTCGTCAAGATCGGAATGAGGTGACCCTGTTGCCGGAATCTGGTGCGAAACTTTTACTGATCGACGGGAATAGCATTTTGTACCGAGCTTTTTTTGCCCTCCCTCTCCTTTCCAACGCCGAAGGGAAACATACCAACGCCGTGTACGGTTTTGCGATGATGTTACTCCGGCTGTTGCAGGAAGAGCGGCCCACCCACGTGGCGGTGGCTTTCGACGTCGGCAAGGAGACATTCCGGCACGAGTTCTACGCAGATTACAAAGGCACCCGGGAGAAGACCCCGGATGAGTTGTCCGAGCAGTTTCCCATGGCCCGGGAGATGCTCGGGGCCATGGGCATTCCCGTGCTGGAGGCGGAAGGGTACGAAGCGGACGACCTGATCGGAACGATGAGCCGGGAGGCGGAGGCGGACGGGGTTCAAGTGGTGGTCCTCACCGGGGACAAAGATTTGCTGCAACTGGTCTCTTCCCACGTCACTGCCGTTTTAACCCGTCGAGGGATCCGAGAGGTGGAGCGCTACCAACCCGCCGATGTGGAAAAGCGGTTCGGACTTCGCCCGGAGCAGATCGTCGACCTGAAGGGTCTGATGGGGGATACTTCGGACAATATCCCTGGGGTGCCAGGTGTCGGTGAGCGGACGGCGGCGAAACTGTTGCAGGCCTACGGGAATGTGGAGGGGGTCTATCAACACCTGAACGAGGTGTCCGGGAAGTTACAGGGGCGCTTGGCCGAACATCGAGATCAAGCGTTTTTGTCCAAGCGCCTGGCCCGGATTCATCGGGAGGTGCCCCTGGAGCGCCGGTGGGAGGATCTGCGCTGGGTGCCCGCCCCGGCCCGGGAGGTGCGAACGGCCCTTCAAAAGCTGGGGTTTCGATCTCTTCTGGAGCGAATCGGCGAAGTGTTCCCAGAGGACGCGGACGGGGCAGAAGGGACGCCAGATCGCGCCCTGGGAGCCGGGGTGGGTGTGGGCGGAACCTTGGACCCCGGGCGGGTTCAGATTGAAGAGTGGGGGGACGCTCCTACAACCGGGCGGGTGGGTGTCCGGGGCCTGTTTCTTGATCTGGAAGGCGGGTACCAATTCGGCACCCCCCGGGGGGTCGGAGTGGCGGAGGGGGAGCGGGTCCGATACCTGCTTTGTGGAGAGGACAGCAGCTGGGCCGAGGGATTGACCCAGATGCTCAGGGAGCCGGGGCTGACCGTCCTTTACGATATCAAGTCGTGGAAAGTGCTGGCTGACCGGCTGGGCTTCACTCTGCCCGGGGACGCCTTTGATGTGCTTTTGGCGGCTTACCTCATCAACCCCCAGGATGGTCACCCGGACTTAACCGAAGTGTTCGAACGCTATCTCGGCGTATCGGTTCCGCCTCTTGAAGGCCGGGGGTCTCCCCAGGGCGAAGAGCGACAAAGATGGTGGGCCCTTTACGCGGCCGCTTTGGCCGGGGTCTACCCAGCGTTGAAACGGGACCTAGAGATCCGGGGATTGTGGCCGCTCTATCACAATTTAGAACTGCCGCTCAGTTTTGTTCTCGCGAAGATGGAGCGGACCGGCGTGCGGGTGGATGCGACTCGTCTTCGGAGTCTGGGTGAGACCTTTTCCACCGAGATCGCCCGGTTAGAAGAGGAAATTTATAAACTGGCCGGGACGACCTTTAACTTAAACAGCCCGAAGCAACTGGCGGAGATTCTTTTTGATAAACTTGGGCTTCCGCCGCAGAAAAAGACGAAGACGGGGTATTCCACCGGGGCGGATGTCCTCGAAAAGCTCGCCCCGTATCACGAAATTGTCCAGAGGATCTTGGATTGGCGCCAGTTGATCAAGCTGCAGTCCACTTATATCGAAGGCCTGCTCAAAGTCATCCGACCGGAGACCGGCAAGATCCACACCTGCTTTCAACAGGCGGTCACCGCCACCGGGCGGCTGTCCAGCACCGATCCAAACCTCCAGAACATCCCCGTTCGCGTCGAGGAGGGCAGGCGTTTACGCCAGGCCTTCATACCCTCCGAGTCGGGATGGAAAATTGTATCTGCTGATTACTCCCAGATCGAGTTGAGGGTGTTGGCTCACTTTTCGAAGGATCCGGCCCTTGTCCAGGCTTTTCGGGATGATTTGGACATCCACGCCAGGACGGCCGCCGAGGTCTTCGAAGTGCCTCAGGAACAGGTCACTCCCGGGATGCGCCGCCAGGCGAAGGCGGTGAATTTTGGAATCGTGTATGGGATCAGTGACTACGGGTTGTCCCAGAATTTAGGTATCCCTCGGAAAGAAGCGGCGGAATTCATCGCCCGGTATTTTGCCAAATTTCCCCGGGTGAAATCCTACATGGAAGAAACGGTGGCCGCCGCCCGGAAGAACGGTTTTGTGACGACCTTGTTGGGTCGCCGCAGGTACCTGCCGGATATCCACTCCTCGAACTATAACCTGCGAAGCTTTGCCGAACGGACGGCGATGAACACCCCGATCCAGGGAAGTGCCGCGGATATCATTAAGCGGGCGATGGTGGAGGTGGACCGGCGGCTGACCGAAGGGGATTTTCGCGCGAAGATGTTGTTGCAAGTCCACGATGAGCTCGTGTTTGAAGTGCCTCCGGAGGAGGTTGGGGCCCTCCAGGATATGGTGAAACAAGCCATGGAATCGGCGGTGTCGCTGGATGTCCCTCTCAAAGTGGACATTCACGCGGGAGACAACTGGTATGAGGCAAAGTGACCGCGGCGAAGAACGCCTGGACAGATACCGTACAGGACAAGGAAAACCCGGGACCTTGCGGTCCCGGCATCTTAACCCCGTTTCATCATTTGGCCGGACACGAACAGTTCACCGTTGCGGACGTCATACGTGTAGAGATCCAGGGGCCGGGTCGCCGGAGAGTCCGGGCTTTGAACGCCGTACTTGTCGAACAAGCTGTTGTGGCAGGGGCAGTGAAAATACCACTTGCCGCCCTGGCTCCATTGGGGAGGCGCCTTGCTGACCAGGCAGCCCAGGTGGGTGCAAATCGGAGACATCACCAGCAGCTTGTCGCCTTGTTGAATCACGTACGCTTGCTTCTGGACGTCCTTGGAGTTCCACCCGTCGTTGACGTGGAGGTTAAAAGAGATAAGTTTGGGGTCTTGGCCGTTAAATTCGCTGACCTTGTGCCCGGTGCCTACCATGTTGGAAGAACCGGAGGTCTTGAGGGGCGCCAGACCGAAAGTCAACAACGGCGCACCGATGGCGGCGGCCATAAACGCCCCGGTGCCGCCGAGGGCGTAACTCAAGAATTGGCGGCGGGTAAGTTCGTTTTTCCCTTCGGGCTTCGCCATGTGTTGCTGATCGTTTTTCTCCAAAACGTCTCACTCCTTGCCGAAGGATACGGCGATATCGGACTGCCGTTTAAAGTCCCTCTTTTGATGGTACAACGGATCCGCAAAGTACGGAGGAATGGGACATGACGGTTTTGGTACAGTTTTGTGAACGGGAGGGCAAACTGGATGCCGGAATGGCCCGAGGTGGAGCAGATTCGGCGAGAACTGGCTGTTTTGGAGGGGAGTCGAATCGCCGGCGTGACGGTGTTGTGCGAGCGCACGATCCGCACACCGGCGGATCCGGAGGAATTTGCCGCCCGCCTTGCCGGAGAGACCTGGCAGGAGATCGGCCGGCGGGGAAAGTATTTATTGTTTCATGGGCTGAGGTGGACGCTGATTTCGCACCTTCGGATGGAGGGGCGGTATCGACTGGTGGAGGCCAAAACGCCGGTGGATGAGTACACCCGGGTCATTTTTCATCTGGAGGACGGCAAGGATCTTCGCTACCGGGATGTTCGCAAATTCGGGACGATGGACGCGGTGGAGCGCCGGCAGTGGGAAGTGTTTCCACCCATTGCTTCCCTGGGTCCCGAACCCTTCGATCCGCAGCTGACTCCGGAGGTTTTGCGGCGGCGCCTGTCCGGAAAGGGGCGCATCAAGGGGCTTCTGCTCAATCAGAGAGTGATCGCGGGGCTCGGAAATATCTATGTGGACGAAGTGTTGTTTCGGACGGGTATTCATCCGGAACGCCCGGGACGGTCGTTGACCCCGGCCGAAGCCGAAAGATTGCTCGCCCAGATGCGCGCCTTGCTTCAGGAGGCCCTGGTGGCGGGCGGGGCAACGGTGCGCTCCTACGTGCGCAGCGACGGCAGGCCGGGGTTGATGCAAGAGCACCTGTTCGTGTACGGGCGGACCGGGCAGCCCTGCCGGGTATGCGGCCATTCCATTGAGCGGAGGGTGGTGGCCGGGCGGGGCACGCATATTTGCCCCGTCTGCCAGCCTGAGGGCGGGATTGAAGCGGATGGGACGGGACGGGAGGCAGAAGCCCGGGGTGGTGATAAACCGGCACCAAGGGGGATGGGCGCGTGATTGCGGGCTTGACGGGCGGGATCGCCAGTGGCAAAAGTACAGTGTCGAGAATGTTTGTGGCGCTGGGAGCGCGCCTGGTGGATGCGGATCAGGTGGCCCGGGAGGTGGTGGAACCGGGAACCGAAGGTCTGGAAGAGTTGACGGCTGCCTTTGGAAAGGATATTCTCCAGGCTGACGGCCAATTGGATCGGAAGAAGCTCGGAGCCCGGGTGTTCGGGCGGTCGGATCAGTTGGCGAAGCTGAATGCCATCGTCCATCCCCGGGTGCGGGCCCGGATGGCGGAATTGACTGGGGAAATCTTGGAGGGCGACCCGAGGGCGGTGGTGTTATGGGACGTGCCGCTGCTTATTGAGGGCGGGTTGGTCGAACAGGTGGATGTGTGCATCTTGGTATGGGTTCCCGAAAAAGTCCAATTGCGCCGTCTCATGTCCCGCAATGGGCTCTCCGCGGAAGAAGCGATGGCACGGATTCGCTCTCAGATGCCTTTGGACGAGAAACGACGGTATGCCGATTATGTGATCGACAATAGCGGTGACTTGGCTTGGACGAGGCAGCAGGTAGAAAGGGTGTGGCAGGCGTTGTGCGATCGGCGGACGGGCGCATGAAGGGAGCTTTTTCCGGGCGTCGCCGATGGTGGATGGTGCTTTTGCTGGTGCTGCTCATCACTGTTTTTGCGATCATGCAAACCAAGTGGGTGGCCCGGTGGATGTACCCTCTGTATTACTATGACGACATCCGCGCCGAGGCCAGCCAATATGATCTCGATCCGCTGTTGGTGGCAGCCGTGGCCCGGGTCGAAAGTTCTTTTGCTGAAGATCGGGTGTCGAAGGTGGGCGCGGTGGGGCTGATGCAACTGATGCCCGACACGGCCAGATGGATCGTCCAACAGCCAGGGGCTCCTCGGGTTTCCCCGGATGATCTGAAAAACCCGAAAGTGAGTCTGGCTATGGGGACATGGTATTTAAACTACCTGATCCACCGCTTTCAGGGGAATGAAGTTGCGGCGGTGGCGGCTTACAATGCGGGACCAAACCGGGTTCAGGAATGGCTTCAGGCGGGTAAATGGGACGGTACCCTGGACGGGGCGGATCGGATCCCGGTGGGAGAAACGAGACATTTTGTGCAGCGCGTGTTTTTCATGTTTGACCGGTATAAAGAGATTTACTGACGCCGCCGGTCGCTGCGGCCGAGTCGAAAGTTGGAGGGGGATCCGGGGTGCACCGGAATTTGCGGGAGTTTCTAGAAGTTCTTCGCCGGGAGGGCGAACTGCTTGAGATTGAGGAGCCGGTGGATCCCTACCTCGAGGCGGCGGAGATCCACCGCCAAGTGATCGCCCAGGGAGGGCGGGCATTGTATTTTCATCGCGTCAAAGGCAGTCCCTTTCCTCTGGTAACAAACCTTTTCGGGACAGCCCGGAGGGTGGAACTTGCGTTTGGTGGCCGGCCGGAGCGGCTTGTTCGCGAGATGGCCTCGGCGGCGGAAGAATTGCTCCCCCCGCGGTGGAGCGCATTGTGGGGGCGCCGTGGACTGCTGAAGGAGGTGGCCCGGGCAGGAGTCAGGCGATCCCGAGACCTTCCCGTGGCCCAAGTGGTGAACTCCCCGCCCGGGCTCAGGAAGTTGCCGGCCCTGACCTGTTGGCCCGAGGACGGCGGTCCCTTTCTCACGCAACCTTTGGTGTATACGGAGCACCCGGATACCGGGCGGCACAACCTGGGGATGTACCGGGTTCAGATTTTCGATGATGACACGGCAGGTATGCACTGGCAGATCCACAAGGGTGGGGGCTTTCATCACCATGTGGCCGAGTCCCGGGGTGAGGCTTTGCCTGTGACGGTATTCCTGGGAGGTCCTCCGGCCCTGACGGCTGCCGCGGTGGCCCCTTTACCCGAAGTTGTGCCGGAACTTTTGCTCGCCTCGTTGATTCTGGGGGACAAGATCCCCGTGGGGCGATGGGCGGGGTGGGACCACCCCTTGATCGCCGAGGCGGAGTTTGCCCTGATTGGCCGGGTGCCGGCCGGGGTTCGGCGGCTAGAGGGGCCCTTTGGCGATCATTATGGATATTATTCCTTGGCTCATCCCTTCCCGGTGTTTCAGGTCGAGGCGGTTTTGCACCGCCGGGACGCCTTGTTTCCGGCGACAGTGGTGGGAAAACCCAAACAAGAAGATTATTTTCTCGGCGAGTTTTTGCAGCGGCTGTTGGCTCCTTTATTTCCGCTGGCGATGCCCGGCGTCAAGGATCTCTGGACTTTTGCGGAGACGGGATTTCACCCCTTGTGTGCCGCTGTTGTGCGGGATAGTTACGAGGGAGAAGCATTGGTTCACGGTTTCCGGATTCTCGGCGAAGGACAACTCTCGTTGACAAAATGCTTGTTTTTGACCGATCAGGCGGTGGATGTCCGGGATTATCGCCAAGTATTCCAGGCGGTGCTGGAGCGGCTGGATCCGGCCAAAGATCTTTACGTAATTCCGGATACGCCGATGGATACCTTGGATTATACCGGGGGACGCCTGAATCACGGCAGTAAATCGCTCTGGATTGGCACGGGAAAACCTCGCCGAGCTCTGCCCACATCCCTCCCTGGTACTCTGCCCTCATATTTCGGAGGTGCAACGGTTTTTCTTCCCGGTGTAATCTTCATTGAGGTGGAATCCTTCGAACAAAATCCGACTCTCGGGAGCAAGGTGGCACTGGAGAAAGAGTTGGCCGATTGGCCGGTGGTGGTTCTGGTGGACGACGTCAAAGAAATACGGGATGGGACGACGGGGTTATGGACGTGGTTCACCCGGTTTGACCCGGCCCGGGATTTGTATGCCCGAACGCGACCGGGAAGACACCGGCCGGCGTACCAGTTTCCCTTGGTCATCGATGCGCGCATGAAGCCGGGCTATCCGGGAGAGGTGGAACCGGATCCCGAAGTGGCCCAAAAGGTCGACCGAGAATGGGGACGGATGGTGGCGGCGGCGGTTCGGCGGTAGGACAATCGGTTGACATCAAGCCGGGCGCCTTGTGAACGACGGAGGGGAGGGAGCCGGCGGTGGAAAGGGTCGTGGCGGGGATCGATGTGGGCGGGACCCGAATTAAGGCGGGACTCGTGTTCTGGGATGGGACGGTTGTGGCTCGTGGGCAGTGGCCAACCGAGGCCGGGCGGGGGCCTGATTGGGTGTTGCGGAGGCTAGGGAGAGAAGTGAGGGACCTGGCGGTCCAAGCCGGGGTCGAATGGAGGGATGTGGTCGGCGTTGGCGCAGCTTGGCCGGCTTTTCTCGATTTAGAGAACGGATGGATGGAGGAAGCGGTGAATTTGCACTGGAAGAAAGTGCCGATTCGGGAGTTGATGGAACGGGAACTGGGCAAACCGGTTGTCCTGGACAATGACGCCAACGCCGCGGCCTTGGGAGAGACGTGGATCGGGGCTGGGAAAGGGGCTGCCTCCGTCCTGTGCGTGACGATCGGCACCGGGATCGGGGGCGGTATCGCGTGGGAGGGGAAGGTGTACCGAGGGGCCCTGGCTATGGCCGGTGAGATCGGCCATTTGCCCATGAAACCGGACGGCGAGCCGTGTACCTGCGGAAGTCGCGGATGTTTGGAGACCCTGGCTTCGGCCACGGCGCTGGTTCGTGAGGGACGACGCCGAGGTTTAAAGGGCCCTTCGGGCGGTCTTGTGGTGGAAGACCTTTTTACTTTGGTTCGGCAGGGGGATGGGCGGGCCGCCGAAGTGATCCGGGAGGCCACCTTCTGGTTGGGGAGAGGACTGGCTGCCGCCGCCAATTTGTTGAGTCCCGATGTGATTGTGGTGGGGGGAGGGGTGGCCAGAGCTGGGGATCTGTGGTTCACCCCCCTTGACGAAGCCTTTCGGCGGTGGGTGCTGCCTCGGGTGGCGAGACATTGCCGGTTATCCTCGGCTTTTTTGGGAGATGATGCCGGTGTCCTGGGGGCGGCGAAGCTCGCTTGGCAATCTTTTATAGGGCCCGGCGAAGCGACGAGCTGAAGGGTCATTGTCGAGTGGCCGGTTTTTCCCTCAGGTCCAGGTCGGCCCCCAAGCATCCGATGATGTTCCCCAATTCCCCGTAGATGGGGACGGCGATGGTAATGGTAGGCCGATGGCTAATGGCGGATACATATGGTTCTGATATATAGACGTTGCCGCCCATGGCCTGGATCCACCACTGCCTCTCCTTGGCGTTGACGAGGCCGGCCGGAGGTTCGGAGAACACAAACGATCCGTCCGGGCTGTTCGACCAAATCGCTTCAAAATCCGGTTGTTCGTGGAGGAATACTTGTAAGCGGCGCCGGTGGAACTCCGGCTTCATTTCTTTGATTTCCGGTTCTCGGCTCAGGCTGATGAGTAAGTCTCGGCAGGCGGTTAGCCGGTGCGTATCAATGGCCAGTGGATTGTTTTGCACCCACCCGGCGATGGCGTCAAAAGCCCGGATCAGGTCATTCGAGGTTTCTCGCAGGTGGTTTCCCAGAATGCGGAGTGCCTCAATATGACGACCCTGTTGGTTCATATCGTGAAGAATAGTGCCCACATCTGCAATGACTCCTTCGATGGCCGAGGCGGCCTGGGCGGTTTGACGGTTGGTTTGCGCGGTCAATGCGGACTGGCGGCGGCTTGCTTCGGAGGTGGCGATGGACCAGCGGTTCACCTGGGAGAAGGGATCTGCGAGGGAGACGATCCGTTTGATGACCCTGGTGACTTGGTCCACCCCATCTTTAACCGCCATTTCCCCGGACTCGGCAGCCTGGAGCATGGCCTGCATGTCACTTTCCAATTCAACGAGAATGTCCGATGAGCGGGTGAGGGCTGTCCGACCTTGCTCAGCGAGCTTCCTGATTTCAGCGGCTACCACAGCGAATCCCTTTCCGTGGTCAGCCGCTCGGGCGGCCTCGATCCCGGCGTTCAACGCGAGGAGTGTCGTTTGGGAGACTGTTTTCTGGATGATCTGGTGGATTTCTTGAATCTGTCCGGCCTGGTGAGCAAAACCTTGGATATGGGAGCGGATTTCTCCGACTTTCGCTGTTACATCTTCCATCGCCCTCTCGACGATGGATAAAGAAGAGACCACTTCTTCCAGCCGTTGATGGGTGGCTTCACTTTGCTGGCGAATATGATTCACGGAAGTCGTGATGGAATCTGCAGCGGCGGATACTTCTTGGGTCGCTACCGCCGTTTTCTGAAGGTCCGCTAAAGCCGCCTGGCCTTGGGAATGGATAGCGGCTTGTAAGTTCGACGTGTTCTCGGCGATTCGATGCAGATCTTCCGTGCAGGCGTCCACTTGTCTGACCACGGCGGCAAGGCGGTCCGCCGCTACCCGGGATGCGTACACGAAATCCCGAAGCTTTTCCACGCGGTCTGAGTTCAGGTCTTCTCTTTGTTCCCGTCGGCCCCTTTTCCACATGGCGGCTCCTCCTTACCCCGCATCTGTAATGTATCATACTTTACATTCTATGCAGGGAAGTCATCCAGGACAAGGGGTTGTGTTACGAAAACTCACATAAAAGATAAAAAACCGCACGCTCAGAGGTGCGGTTGTTGATCGACAGATTGTCAAGGTTTTTGCGGGGCCGTCGGGGCCAACCCCGTCGCCACTTGAAGCAACGTTTGCTTATCGGTGTTGGTGGCAATGTCAAACCGCGTTTCGTTTTCCACCCAGATGAGATGCAACAGATTATCGCTTCCCCGCTGGAAAACCGCTGCTTGTCCATGTACGGTCGTCTGCTCCTGGGGATACGGCGAAATCGGCAGCGGCGAAGAGGCGTTAGGCCCCAGGGGTTGTTGGACAATGATTAGAATCGCATCCCCCGGGCCTTGATAGGTCCACCGCACTCCCGAGGATTTTCCTCCATTCGAAGCGGCCTCGGCCGAAGCGAACTCCACCACCGGTTCATACCCCGCCGGGATGAACGACGGTTGATAGGGCGTCCACAAGATGGCCCGGGCGCTTGGGAGCACAATCCGGCTTTTGTCTTGTTGATTGACTCCGGCCACCGAACCCGAACCAGGCTCTGGGGGCTTCCCTTGTGAAGAAGGGGCCGGTTCCTCATTCGCGGCGGATGGCTGACCTCCCTTTGACGGAGGCTCCGAAGCGCCTGGATTGCCGGTTGATAAAGACCCCCTGGCACCTCCCATGGCTAAAGCTCCCTGGCTAGCCGAACCACTGTCCCCCACCCGGTGTTCCGGAGACCCACCGGGGGCATCCCCCGCTCCTTGTTGAGAAACCCCGGCCTTTTCCGGAGATGACTTTCCAAGGCCCGAAGTTTCCGGCGTGCCCCCCGGTTTTGTTGGGTGCGGTGTGACCGGCGCGGGTGTATTCCCCGGATGTGCATCGTAGGCCACCGACGGGTTCCGAAACATCCCGTCCCAGTGGGGCACCGACACCATCGCGATGAGGCCGGCCGCCGCGGCAGCGGAGAGGCCGGTGACGATGTACCGTTTTGTCTTTTGTTGTTGTTGCTTGCGCTCGATTCGCCCAACGATGGGCTCGGCGGGTGGAACCTCAATCTCGTTGAACATGCGATCGAAGGCGCGGCGGATCTCCTTTTCAAAGTCGTTCATCAGTCACACTCACCTCCCGCACCGACAACGACGACCGGTCGTGTTCCAAAATCTGCTTTAAGGCGTTCTTCGCCCGATGCAGCCGGGATTTCACAACGCCGACGGGAACCTGGAGCATATCCGCCATTTCATCGTACTTGTAATCGTAATAAAATCGCATCACCAGTACGACGCGATGATCGTCCGAGAGCTGGTTCAGCGCCCGAACTAACTCATCGGTGTCCACTCTCTGGAAGAACACTTCCTCAGGTCCTTCTGTTCTCGTACTTTCTTCCGTTCCCTCTACTTCATAGACGTCTTCCGATGAAATTTCGTTCCATCGTTGTCGGCGGCGCACCAGGTCGATTGCCGTGTGATGAACAATTTTTGTGGCCCACGCCCCTAAACGGTCCGGTTCCCGAAGGGTTTTGATCTGACGCCAGATCTTAATCCACGCTTCTTGAACCACGTCTTGGGCGAGATGAGTGTCCCGGACGACCATGTATGCGTGGCGGTACATCTTGTCCCACAGTTCCTCGAAAACTTGCTGCTCGTCATCGTGGGATCCAAACAACCGGTTCCATACGTGCACGGGCCATCGACCCCACTTTACCGCAACGAATGTCCTGCGAGTCTCAATACCTTCCTCATGATAGCATAATAAATTGCGTTTCGCACGCAGGGAATGGGAATGATAGGAAACAGGCCCGATGGCCGCCGCTTCATCCTGATTTATGGCCAGTTTCCGGCTGTTCCCCGGACTCCGCGGACTGAGACACCCCGCCCGGCATGCCGAAGGCGATGAGAGTCCCCAGAATCCCCGCGACGAGGAGCACCCAAAAGGTCGAGTGGATGCTGTGGGCCAGGGCGTCGCTCAGAACCCGCAAATCAGCGGGTGGCAACCCCGCCCGGCGCACGGGGTCGAGCAAAAGATTGGTTACCGAAATCGGGTCCGCCGTTTCGTATTTCCGGGCGATGGGCGTGGCCGACAACGCTCGGCTCAGACCGGCGTTCACCACCGTTCCCATCACCGCGACCCCCAAGGTGCTGCCGAGAATTCGCGCGAACATGTTGGCCCCCGTGGCAATTCCCCGTTGTTGCCAGGGCACACTGGTCTGAATGGCCACAATTTGGGTCGTGGAAGCCAGGCCTAACCCGACCCCGAGAACGAGGCTAAAGGCGGCCATGTGCCACGGGGGAGTCGATGGCGAGATGGTCAGATACAAAATTGCCCCTAAGGTGCAGAACAACAGGCCCGCCACTTCCAAGGCCCGGTATCCCCAGCGCCAAATCAGTTTTCCGGACAGCGTCGAGGCCACCGGCCAGCCAATGGACACCGTCACGATTGTTCCCCCGGCGACGATGGCCGAGGTGCCAAGTACTCCTTGGGCGAAGGTCGGCAAAAAGGACGAAGCGCCCAGGGTGATGCCGCCGGTGATCACCGCGGCGATGTTGGCTGCGGCGATGACCGGGCGGCGCAACAAAGGCAGCGAGAGCATCGGTTCTTGGGCCTTGGTCTCAATCCATATGAACAAAGCCAGACACAGGGCGGAGATGGCGAACAGTCCCAGGATCTTGCCAGAAGTCCAAGGCCAGGCTACACCCCCTTGAAGGAGCGCCGTCAGCAGGGCGCTGATGCCGATCAGCAGGGTGATTGCCCCAAGATAATCGATCTGATGGCCCCGGCGTTCGACCTTCTCGTGCAGAAACAGAGCGATTCCGATGATCGTCAGAATCCCGAGGGGGACGTTGAGTTCAAAAATCCACGGCCATCCGATGGTCTGGACCAACAGACCTCCCAGCGCCGGGCCCACAATAGCTGCGATGGCCCACATGCTGCTCAAAAGCCCCTGAACCTTCGCCCGCTCCGGCCCGGGGTACAGATCTCCGATAATCGTCGTTGCGATGGGCTGTACGGCACCTGCCCCCAATCCCTGCAGAGCTCGAAAGGCAATAAGTGTAGGCATGGAGTCCGCCAAACCGCACAGCGCCGAGCCAATGACGAATAACCCCGTCCCGACGGCAAATACCGGTTTTCTCCCGTAAAGGTCGGCGAGCTTTCCGTAAATCGGAATCGATGCGGCCTGGGTGAGTAAGAAAATCGAGAAAACCCAAGTGAATTGAGAAAACCCGCCCAGGTTTCCAACGATGGTGGGCATAGCCGTGGCCACGATAGTGGCCTCCATCGCGGACAGAAACATCGCGGCCATCAGACACACGGTGACCCATTTCCGATTGGTCTGTTTCATTTCCGATCATCTCCCCCAACAAACTGCCTTCCACCTATCGATCCGCCATTACATCATCAAGGGCTTATTGCGGACTGATCCCCCGGCCAGCCACATCCCAAATCATCGAGTCGGTCAAATATTCCACGGGTGCCCGGTCGTCTGTGAGTACCATTCCCCGCTTCAGTTGTTCCGGGGTGGGTGTCCACAGGTGCGCCAAGGCTTCCCGGGCGATGGACGATACCGGGGATCGCCCCGTCCCGAGGGCCCGAACGGCCTCGGTGTGGAGGGGGCTGCGCCCGGCCATCACAAGATAATTGTAACTGTCCGGCACCCGAATCACCACAAAATGGGGAAAGACCTCTTGAACGGTCTTCAAAAGGGACAGAAGAAGAGGAGAATCTGGGCTGACCGCGTTTACATTAAAGGCCATCACGCCCCGGGGGGTTAGGTGATTGGCCAGGGTGGAAAAAAACTCCTTGGTCGCCAGATGAAACGGAATGTAGATCTGCTGGCTGTATGCGTCCACCACGACAAAATCCCAAGTGTGCTGAGAAGCCGTGACAAAAGCCCGGCCATCCGCCACCCGGATGGGCGTTCGCGCGGGGTTCAGGCCAAAATACCGCGGCCCGAGCTTCGCCACCACCGGGTCGATCTCCACCCCTTCCAGACGGAGTCCTGGGAACGCGCCCCGGTCGTAGTGGTCGATGAGATGCAGAATGGTCCCGCCCGCTGCACCGATGACCGCCCCCTCCATGCGGTCGGGAGAAGGATTTCCGGACAAGTATGGAAGGAGGGTCATATAACTGTAATAATCTCGGGGCACGAGGGCATCATCCGGACGCCGCAAAGACTGGACCCCTCCGCCCTCGTTGTAAATGAGCGCCGTCGATCCGTCCGGGAGAGCCACCACTTGGACGTACTGATACGCCGTCTCTGTTTCAAATAAAAGTCCCTGAACCGGTTTGACCGGCCGGGGACCACCCAAGGCGGTCATCAAGGGAACGAGTAACCATAACCACGACCACCACCAGCGGCGGGGGGACACGGCGGTGAGCCCCATCGCGGCGGAGACGATCAGAGCGCCGGAGGTGAGCACAATGGTCATGTGAGTACCGAGGCGGGGGATCAACACGAAAGCGGTGACAAAAGTTCCGGCGATACTCCCCACCGTGGACCATGCGTAAAGAGCCCCGGACACCTTGCCCAGGTCGCTCACATCTCTACCCGAAAGTCGCAGCACAAAGGGACTGACCATAGCCAGGAGAAACACCGGGGGCGCAAACATGATCAAGATGCCGAAAAACGAAAAAACAATCATGTGAATCGGCGTTCCTGTAATTCCAGCCTGGAGTTGATGGAATACCCAAGGGCCCGTCCAGGGGATGGCACAGGCCAGGAGTCCCGCCAACCCTACGGAGGCAAATAACAACGGCCACCGAGGATAGCGGTCTGCCAGCCGGCCACCCAACCAATATCCCAGGGACAATGCGATCATAATCAAACCGATAATGTTCGCCCATACAATTTGGGATGTGCCAAAAAATGGCGCAGCAAAACGGGAAGCGGCCATCTCCAAAGTCATGACCGCGGCTCCGGTGACGAACACGAAAGCGTACATCCAGGGATGTGGCTTCATCGATTTTGTTAGATCCTCCACTTCGAATATGTCTTATTTAATATCAATTGTATCATTGAACACGGCGTCCGGAAATCGGACCGGGCGCTGTGGAGAGCCGATCGGCTCTCCAGGCTCTCTGTCGGCAGCAGAGAGGTTTGGCATTGTTTCGGCAAATCGTGTAGGATAAAGATGTACCACTCATTCTGCTTACATAGGAGGGATTCCAATGGCACATCAATTACCGCCTCTGCCATATGCTTTCAACGCCCTGGAGCCGTACATCGATGCCCTCACCATGGAGATCCACCACGATCGCCACCATGGTACCTACGTGAATAACCTCAATGCAGCGCTGGAAGGTCACCCAGACCTGGAAGCCAAGAGCATCGAGGACCTGCTTCGCGGGATCAACAGTGTTCCTGAAAACATCCGTACCGCTGTCCGGAACAACGGAGGCGGACATGCGAATCATAGCATGTTTTGGCAGATCATGAAACCGGGTGGTGGCGGCCAGCCGACCGGAGCCCTGGCGGACGCGATCAACAGCACCTTTGGGAGTTTCGATTCCTTCAAGGATCAGTTTTCTAAAGCTGCGGCAGGCCGTTTTGGCAGCGGTTGGGCTTGGCTGGTCATGAAACCGGGCGGGAAGCTGGAGATCACCAGCACCCCGAACCAGGACAGCCCGTACATGGACGGAGATTATCCGATCCTGGGACTGGACGTATGGGAGCACGCCTACTATCTCAAGTATCAGAACAAACGGCCCGAATACATCGCCGCTTGGTGGAATGTGGTGAATTGGGACGCTGTGGCAAAGCGGTTCGCCGAGGCCAAAGCCTGACCCCGATCACCGAATCTTATTGCCGGGCAACGGTTCTGCACGGGGCCGAGCCCGGCCTTTTTCTTGCCAGTCGAGCACAACCGCGGTATAATACGCATAACAATAATTCAAGCTCGTTCGTTTCGTGGGCCACACGAACGCACAGAGCAGGAGGTGATCCCGTGCAGTACATTTGCTTGGAATGCGGTGAATTTTATGAAGGAGATGAAGTAGAAAGGGAGTTCAATATCTGCCCCGACTGTCATCGCCGATTGGATGACAATGAGGGGCGCAGTCAGGATCGAAGTTAACCTCCTCGCCTGGCCGGGCGGGGAGGTTTTTTGTTGGACGGAGGTTCATGGGCAAACCCGTTTTGCTCACCCTTGCTTTGACTCCGTCAAGTCCGCCGTACAGGCATCCAAAGGATCGCCTTCCGGCGTCACGAACTCGAACAACAGGGTCGATGTTCCCGAGTCCCCCCCTGAAGTTCCCGTCTTGCCCAGGACGTCCACGGTATTCAGCCGCACTTCCTGAAAGCCCGCCTCGGTGGGTTTTACCTTGACCACCACCTGCTTGTCCAACCGCGTCACGCTTTGAACCTGTCCGTAGAGAATCAGAAGGCTGATGTGGTCTCCCCGGGTATCTTGAAGGGGAAGGTTTTTCCCCCGGGTTGCATCGCTCTCGGGAGTCGTGACGATGCCCAGCCCGTAGAGCAGCTGTTGGGAGGCCGCCAACCCACCGGCGTACACAAAAGCGCGGTGGGCCGCCAGTTCCACCAGCTCCTCCACGCCGCTGTATTTTCCACCGAAATAAGTGCTGTGCCAAACTCCGGAATACCCCGGGCGCCGCCACTGAGTGTTTGTCACCACCGCTTCAAAGGGCAACTGTGCTCCTCGGCGCAGGACTTGATCGACGGGTGCGGTGGGGTGGGTGGCGGTGAAAATCTCAACTTCACGATCGATCTCTGAAAGAGGCCTTGTAACGGGCGAATCGGGTTCAAGGACCGAAAGCCTCTTTTGCAGTTCGGCCACTTGCTGTTTAAGGCGGGCGTTTTCCGCCTGAAGGGCATCGGCGGCCGGTCCAGGGGGATCGACCGCCGACGACGTTGGGCCACATCCCGTTAGGCTTGCCATTAAAACGACGGCCATCGCCATGCCTCGCTGCCGCTCGCTGCGCCACCATAGCCGCATGCACTTCCCGCCTCTTCACAAAAGGTTTATCCGAACATATAGACGGAGCAACCCTTTATTTCGTTACACTTCGGCACTGGCCACATACACCAAAAACTTCGAAGCGGTGACTTTGGACGAGAAAGCCTTCGGGAGCGGGCACCGTCAACTCCATCGGACAGGCTTCGATGGGAATCGTGGCTCCGCATCGGGTGCAGATGAAATGGTGATGATGGGGATCGGCGCACCGGATTCGAAACCTGGCACTTCCGTCTTCAAACATCGATTCTTCAATCATGTGCTCGTCCCGGAGCATTCTCAGGTTGCGATAAATGGTGTCGTAGCTGATATGGGGATACTGTTCCTGCACTTGATCGATCAGTTCTTTCGCCGACATGTACCGGTTTTCGGTCAAAAGGATCTGCAGGATCATCTTGCGTTGACCGGTCAACTTCAATCCCTGTTTTCGCAGTTTGTCCAAATAACTTTGGCTTTGCACGGCCGATCCCGTCCTTTCCCTCTTTTGTCCACTCTGCCGGCCGATGAGAGGCGTCCGATGCCGTATGCGGTCAAAAAATGATTCTATACAGGTTCAAGATCGGAATGATTACGAAAAACGACTCTCCGGGCTTTTGACCGTCTTTCCCCACCCATATTATACTCGGTGTACGGCGATAATCGAAACGATTACGGAATAGGAGGGCGCGCTATGGGCGGACGCATTCGTCGATTTTCGGTTTTCGCTATCGTTCTTTTGTCTCTTTTCCTCGCAGCATGCGGACAGGGGCCATCCTCATCCGGACAGACCGGGGATGCGGGCAAGCCTGCTTCGTCCGGGGCGTTGGGGGTGGTCACGAGCATTACGCCCATCGCGGACATGATTCGGCAGGTGGGCGGCGACCGGGTCCAAGTGACGGCATTGGTGCCGCCGGGGGCCGATCCCCACGATTACTCCCCGACCCCTGCTGACGTGCGGACGATATCCCAGGCGAAGTTGTTTGTGGCAAACGGTCTCGGAGAGGAGACTTACATTCAGAAGCTGATTCAAAGCAGCGGGCGATCGGATCTGAAAATCGTCACCTTGTCCGACGGATTGCCGGTTTTGGGTCAGGGAGAAGGGGGGACCGGGAATCCGCACATGTGGCTCGATCCGAACTACGCCGTCAAGTATACGGAGAGGATCCGGGACGCGCTGATCGAGGTAGATCCGGCTGGGGCCGCAGAATACCGGAACCGGGCCCAAACTTACATCGGTCAACTTCAGGATCTCGATAAGTGGATCCGCTCCGAGATCGCCCAGATCCCGGCGGACCGGCGAACGATGGTCGTGTTCCACGATGCGTGGCCGTATTTCTGTAAAGAATACGGATTGGAACAGGTGTATCTCGCCGGTTCGTCCGGGGCGGAACCTTCTCCCCAGGATTATGCGAAGGTGGTTCAGGCGGTCCGGGACCGCCACGTGCCGGCGGTGTTCGGGGAAGCTGGCTTTAATCCCAAGCTGATCTCCCGGCTTGCGGAGGATACGGGGGTACGGTTTGTGGATAATTTGTTGGATGATACGGTGGGCGGCCCGGGAACGGCCACGTATATCGATATGATGAAATTTGATGTCCAGACGATCGTCAGCGCTTTGAAAGGGTCTTCGTCGTGAAAGGGGGCGGCGCGATGAGTGCCATCGTCCGGCTGGAAAATGTACATGCCGCGTACGGCCAGGAACCCATCTTGACGGACGTTGCGGCGGAGGCGGCGGCTGGGGAACGCATTGCTGTAGTGGGGCCGAATGGCGCGGGGAAAAGTACGCTGTTGAAAGTTCTGTTGGGCTTGGTTCCTCATGTGATCGGCCATGTGGAAGTCGCCGGCCAGTCGGTGACACCCGGGCATCCACCCAGCGGTGCCGCCTATGTCCCGCAGTCCCAGGTCATGGGGTTGGACATGCCCGTCACCGTCTGGGACGTGGCGGCGATGGGGTTCCTGCGCCGGGGATTTTGGCTGAAAAAGCCGGGTCCGAAAGAGCGGGCGGCGGTGGAACGGGCCCTTGAGGCTGTAGACATGCTGGAATGGCGAGAGGAGTTGTTCGGGAATCTGTCCGGGGGGCAACGCCAGAGGGTGCTCATCGCCCGGGCCCTCATCCGGAATGCGCCGGTGTGGCTTCTGGACGAGCCAGTGACTGGTCTGGACGCCCCGACCCAGGAGGTCATCGAACAGTTGCTGGATGGCCTTCGCAAGGGCGGGGCCGCCGTCATTCAAGTGACTCATGATCTGGAACCCGCCCGACTCAGGCAGTTTGACCAGGTGTGGTGCATCAACCGGCGGCTGGTCGGGCGGGGCAGTTTTGATGAGGTGCAAAAGCGAGGGATCTTGGCGGAGACTTTCGGTGTTCCCGTTGGGAAACGGCCCGAGGGCAGGGAAGGGGGCGGTGCCGATGTTCCTTCTGGCGCCCTTTCAGTTTGATTTTATGTGGCGGGCCTTGGTCGGGTCTGTGGCCGTGGGCGTGTTGGCAGCCTTGCTCGGGGTCTTTGTGGTGCTCCGGGGCATGTCCTTTATCGGGGAAGGTCTTGCTCATGGATCCCTGGGCGGCCTCGCCCTGGCCTACGCCTTGGGGTGGAATCTCTATGCGTTTGGCAGTGTGTACACCGTCGGATTGGCTTTGTTGATCGCTTGGATCGGCCGGCGTCGGCGCACGCGGATGGACACGGCGGTAGGCATCGTCTTTTCCGGGTCTCTCGCCTTCGGGGTGTTGTTGATCAGCACGATCAAATGGTACACGACAGATCTTTCCGCTTATCTGTTCGGCGATGTCCTCGCCCTGCGTGCTCAGGATTTAGTGGCCGTCGTGGCGGTTTTGTTTTTGGTGGCGGGGTTCATGTTGCTGTTTTACCGGCGAATGGTGTTTTTATCCTTTGACCCCGAGGGGGCCCGGGCGGCAGGACTGCCGACCACCTGGCTGAACAACGCATTCTTAGCTCTGATCGGCATTGGGGTGGTGGCCGCCATGCAGACGGTGGGGGTGATCCTGGTCACGGCCCTTCTCGTCATCCCGGCGGCCACGGCCTGGCAGGTGGCCCGCAGTATGGCGCAGATGACCGCCATTGCCGTGGGGGTGGCGTTGGTCAGCGCCTTGGTCGGGCTCTACACGTCCTACTATCTGAATGTCGCCTCGGGGGCGTCCATCGTCCTGGCGGCGGCTCTCATCTACGGTCTGGTGTCTCTGGTATCCGGCCGGCGGGTGGCGTGGCGGCGGTCTCTGGGGATGGGGGCCCGGGGGTAGGAAATGCTTCTTTTGGCTGCGGTGATGGACGGGTTCCCGGGTTGGCCGACTCTCTGACTGGGCCACTGTGGTACAATACCCTTGTCGATGACAGGGGGTGGGGGATGTGCGGGTGTCGTTATTCGTCACCTGCTTAGTGGACAGTCTGTTTCCGGAGGTCGGTGTGAGCACCGTCCGGCTGTTGCGCCGTCTCGGGGTGGACGTGGATTTTCCGGAAAATCAAATCTGTTGCGGCCAGCCTGCTTTTAATGCCGGATACCATCCCGAGGCCCGGGCCGTGGCCGAAGGATGGTTAGACGCGTTTTCATCCAGTGATTATATTGTGAGTCCCTCCGGCTCCTGCGGGGGCATGGTGGTTCACGGGTACGAAGAGTTATTTGCCGAAGATCCAACCCGGCTCTCCCAGGTCCGGGAGGTGCGGGGAAAAGTCTATGAACTGAGCCAGTTCATCATCGAGGTCCTGGAGTTGGAGGACGTGGGCGCCCGGTATCCGGCCAGGGTCACGTACCATCCCTCTTGTCACGCCGCCCGACTCATGGGGGTTGGCGACGCCCCGGTGCGCCTGTTGCGCCGCGTTAAAGACCTCGAATTTGTGGAGCTTCCTTTTGCCGAAGAGTGCTGCGGCTTTGGGGGGACTTTTTCGGTCAAGATGGGGGATGTTTCCACGGCCATCGTTTCGGACAAGGTCCGGCACATTCAAGAAACCGGAGCTGACCTCGTAGTGGGCACAGATATGGGCTGTCTCATGAACATCGAGGGCCGCCTCCGCCGAATCGGGTCCCCGGTGCGGGTCATGCATTTGGCACAACTGTTAGAGGAGGGAGTGCGATGACGGTGCCATCGGCGACCATGAAGGAGCGGGCGGCGGAAGCTCTGCACAATGATTTTCTCCGCGAAGCGGTCAAAATCACCACGGATAAGTTTTTTGCCGGGAAAACTTTGGCTCAGCGATCCCTCGGAGATTGGGAGGCCTGGAGGGAGCGGGGCCGGGCCATCCGCGCCCATGCGCTGGCTCATCTCGACTATTATCTCGGCCAATTGATCGACCAGGTGAAAAGCCTGGGGGGCAAAGTTCACCTGTGCGAAACGGCCGAGGACGCGGTTCAGGTCATTGTCGAGATCGCCCGGGCCCGGAACGCCCGGTCGGTGATTAAGTCGAAGTCGATGGTGACCGAAGAAATCCATCTCAACAAGGCCTTGGAAGCGATCGGGGTACGGGCGGTGGAGACGGATCTGGGGGAGTACATCATTCAACTGGCTCACGAAACGCCATCTCACATTATTGCACCGGCCATACATAAGACCAGGAAAGATGTCGCGGAACTGTTCAGCCAGGTGGCCGGGCGGCCGATTGAGGATGATACCGATACGCTGACCAATTTTGCCCGTCAAAAGTTGCGGGAGGAGTTTTTGAACGGGGATATCGGCATAACGGGATGTAATTTTGCCGTGGCGGAGACCGGTTCTGTCGCCTTGTTCACGAACGAGGGCAATGGACGGATGGTGACCACCCTGCCGCCGGTTCACGTGGCGGTGATGGGGATGGAACGGGTGGTGCCGACTTTTGAAGACCTCGAAGTGATGATGAATTTGCTGCCTCGCAGCGGCACCGGGCAGAAGCTGACCAGTTATGTGACGGTGATCACCGGCCCCCGGCGGGAGGGGGAGGTGGACGGCCCAGAAGAGTTCCACCTGGTCATCCTTGACAACGGGCGCAGCCGCATCCTCCGGGATCCGGAGTTTCGCGAAGCACTTCAATGTATCCGATGCGGCGCCTGTTTGAACGTATGTCCGGTGTACCGGCAAATCGGCGGGCACGCCTACGGATGGGTGTATCCGGGCCCCATCGGGGCCGTGATCACGCCGCTTTTGACCGATGATCTGGATCGGTGGGGGGACTTGCCCTATGCATCCTCCCTGTGTGCGGCCTGTGCCGAGGCTTGTCCGGTCAAGATTCCGCTTCACGATATGTTGGTCCGCCACCGGGTTCGTTATGTCGCCGCCGGGAAGACCCCGCCGGTGGAACGAGTGGCCTTCCGCTTGTATAAACGGGCCTTCACAAGTCCCCGGCGCTATCGTCGGGCATTAAAAACGGCGGTTACTTTCCAGCGGCCACTTGTGAAAGACCGGCATCTTTCCGCCCGGCTTCCGGGGTTGGCGGGTTGGACGGCGGGTCGGGATTTTCCCGCAGCGGCTCCGAAGCGGTTTCGGGATCTCTGGCCGGGACTGGCGGCTGAGGCCCGGCAGAGGGGAGGGGCCGACCATGAGTGAGGAGAGATCCCCCGGCCGGACCGAAGAAGAACTGCGGTTTTTAGCCCGGGTTGCGGGTGCCCTGGGGCGGGGGGCGGAGACCTCTCCGCCGGAACAACCTGTGCAAGGGGTGAGGGGGCTTCCCACACCCGGGGCGACCGGGAATTCTCTGGAGCTGTTTCTCGCCAATTGGCGGGCCGTCGGGGGCGAGGCCGATGTGGTGAGGGCCCGGGAGGCGGCGGGACGGGTGGCGGAGATCGCCCGGAAGTGGGGGGTGGGCCGGGTTGTGCGGTGGAACGACCCCTTGCTTGATGAATTGGGACTGGATCCCGCGTTGCAGGCGGTGGGAATTTCCGTTTATGTGTGGAGGGCGGGGGCGAACCCTGATGAAGCGATCCGGGAGGTGGACCGGGCGGATCTCGGAGTGACCACGGTTCACTGGGTGGCGGCGGAACCGGGGAGCTTGGCGCTGCTCTCAGGTGGGGATACGCCCAGGGCCGTGAGCCTTCTGCCCCCCGCCCATCTCGCCCTGGTCCCGGCATCCCGGGTGGTTCCGGGTTTGACCGTTATCATGCGGGAGGCCGTGCAGCGGGGATTGTCGGCGTCTTTGAATTTTATCACGGGTCCCAGCCGGACGGCGGATATCGAGATGGAATTGACCGTGGGAGTGCACGGCCCGGGTCGGGTATACGCTTTATTAGTCGAAGACCGCTGATCTTGGCCCGTAAACAAAGGACCGGCGCCAAAGGGATTCATCCCGGCGTCGGCCAAACCTATCGTCTTCGTGTAAAGGATCCACCCCCGAACCGAACTTTGGGCGGAGAAGAAATCCCTTTCGATGGCTTGGATCCAGATGAGATCACGCCCGAGCCGGATCCGCTCCGAGATTTACTGGAAGATCCGGATGACGGTCGGGTCGTTGGATTGACAGAAGGACCGGGGGTCGGCTGCTGATCTGACCGCCGGGTGAATACTCCTGCACCGCCCACCGTTTTCGGAATTTCTAAAGAGGACTTTTTTGCAGCCGGGGGCCCCGTCGGCGGGTTTGGCGTATAATTCGGGGTGCGCTCATACCCCCGGTAGTGGCCGAAATGCCCGCCTCCGAACTGCCAGCCGCTGCCGAAAATCCGATCCAAAGTCGACGCAAGCAAAAATCCTTGCAAAAACGAAGGATCATAGTTATCTTTGACAAATTGCTTGTCATCGATTTCGATGATCGTGTCCTGAGGTTTGGCCGGGTCCTGCTGGAGATGAACCAGGTGATCCGGGTAAACCAAAAACATCTCTTTCGCGGATTCTGGGGAGATGTCCTGGGGCTTTTCTTGTGCCGCCAGTTCCTTGGCCACCTCGGGAACCGATTTGTTCGCCGCGCGATAAACTTTTTGTAATGCCTGTCCTTGGTCCGCCGCCGACTGAAACTGGTAGTTTTTCGCAATGTACGAGTCGAGGCCGCAACCGGCCAGAAGAACGGAAAACGCCAGGGCCAAAAGGGCAAGCAGACGAAAAGATCGACGCTTTACCTTTCGTCCGTTCATGTGCCGGCAATGATCCTGGCGTCAAATTCTTCGGTAAACCGCCCCAGCCCAAACCAATATTTTCCGTTCTGCCATTCCACCCGGAACAGGCCACGATCGTCGCTTTGATGGTTCCAAATATATACGGTGTCCCCGTGCACCAGATGCATGGGGCCATCCACCCAGGCCGGGGATTCCTGCTGGGATTCGAGATGGTAATCCACTCCGTCCAAATGTACCGTCTCGGGGATCTCTCCAATGTCGTCCAGCCTGCCATCCAGGGTTTCATACAGGCGGAAAACCAGTCCTTCCCCCCGGTCGATCACCAAATGGCGGTACGTGCGCCCGTCCCGGAGTACATAGTGTATACTCTGGATGGCGTTAAAGGCGGCGGCGGCTTCGACGATGTACTCGGTCAGTTCCACCTGAACAACGTCCCCGGGCCTTAAAGTGAACCACGTTTTTTGCACCACCGCAGGATGAGGGTCCCGGGCGCGAATCAGGTCGGCCACCCTTTTCCATACGGACATAGTCGTTCCTCCTTTACATCGATCCCATCAGGATCACGGCGCCAACCACGTGCAGGGATCCCGACAATAAGGCGCTGGGCATATGGTTCTCCGCAATGTTTTTGCTCATGTCGATCCCTGCGGCCCGTTTCATCACCAGGTCAAATAGCCACTGGACGATCAAGAGCAGCACGAAAGCGTAGGCGGAGATCACCGCCGCATCCCATACGACCTGGCTGATCATCATGGATCGGGAAATGATCAGCGCATGGGCGAGAAGTTTTAACACGAACCGCAAAGCGACGGCGGTATGCCCCCGCCGGATCAATTCAAAATCGTTGTATCGCGTCAGGGCCACATCGACCGCCATGAGGACAACCAGGAGAAGAATGAAGAGCACAAACCAGAATCCCATTGTCAACAACTGGTGGATGGTCAGCGTCAACGGGGCAGTTCCCTCCTTAACAAAACGGGGAGACGACCATCTCCCCGTTTTACTGACACTGGTCCGGGTAGCCTTGCGCCCCGCGGACGGTCATTCCGCTTTGTTTAACTTCGCTTTCAGAGCTGCCAACTCGTCCTCGACATCGGCATTACGGCGCAACTCATCGAACTCATCGTCCAGGGAGCGCTCTTTTTTATACACTTCCCCGGAGGCTTCCGCCTCGGCCTCCAGTTGCAGAACCTTGTCCTCCATCCTCTGGAAACCGCGCATCGCACTGTCGCTGCCGATGCCGGACATGGCCTGGCTGATCTCTTTCTGAGCTTTTGCGGCTTGGGCCCGGGCCACCAAGGTGTCCCGTTTGTTCCGCATCTTGCCAATCTCTTCTTTCATCTCGGCGAGTTTTTCCCTGAGGGCATCGGCGTTTGCTTTCGCCGTTTGATACTGGTTCTGAAAGTCCTTTGCCTTTGCTTCTTGTTCCCGTTTATCCGCCAGGGCCCGCCGGGCCAGATCGTCGTTTCCAGCCAGTACCGCCTCTTCCGCCTGTTTCGCTCGCTTCTCCGCGAGGCTCTGGGCTTCTTCGAATTGGGCCTTCAGTTTCTTTTCCACCGCGATGGCCTTGGCCACCGCTTCTTCGGCATCCTGCAGATCTTCTTCCATATCCCGCAGGTACTGATCCAGCAATTTCACCGGGTCTTCCACTCGATCGAGCATCGCGTTAATGTTGGCGAGACTGATATCCCGCAATCGTTTGAACAGGCCCATAAACGGCTGTTCTCCTCCTCTGTGGAGATTGTCGGAAACCGGCGAAAACCGCCGCCCCGTACTTCTATTATTATACCTGGCAAGGCTGACACGAGACAAGAAAATCTTCCTGGTAGAAATCTTTCTTGTCGCGCCAAGTGTCTTATATCTCCTTCCCCAGCTGTAACATGAGGCCTGCGCGCTTGTCCTTACTGTATTGGAGCCAGACGTAAAACCTGTTATAATTGTGTTATACATCAATGAACATCTTGTGTTTTTTTGAAAAAGGAGAGTGATCATCATGACCCAGGGGTTGACGATCCACAAAGGGCTTGAGGGAGTGACGGTGACCGACACCGAACTGGCTCTGGTCGACGGAGAACGGGGGCATCTGGTGTATCGGGGCTATTGGGCCAAGGATCTGGCTCTTCAATACACCTATGAACATGTCGCGTACTTGCTTTGGTTTGGAAAATTGCCGACGGACGCGGAGCTGGCGGAGTTTCACGCGAAAATGGCGCAATATCGGATTTTGCCCGATTATCTGAAGACGATCATCGACGCCATCCCCGCCGGGGTGGACATGATGAGCGTGCTTCGCACGGCCGTTTCCGCCGTGGGAAATGAATCCTACGGATGGCCGCCGACAGTCGAGCAGGCGATGGAATTGACAGCCAAAGTCCCGACGATCATCACCTACCGGCATAGCCGCCTGAACGGTCGGCAGCCTGTCGAGCCCCGGGAGGATCTCAGCCACACGGCCAATTACCTGTACATGCTTTTCGGTAAGGAGCCCCACCCGGCACACGTTGCAGCCCTCGACGCCTATCTGGTGCTGACGGCGGAGCACGGCATGAATGCCTCGACCTTTTCGGCCCGGGTGACCACTTCAACCCGTTCGGACATGGCTTCCGCCGTGACCACGGCCATCGGGACCATGAAGGGTCCACTTCACGGAGGTGCGCCATCGGAAGTGGACGAGACATTGGCGGCCATCGGCACCAAGGAAAACGCGGAGCCGTACTTGCGCAGCCTTTTGGAGCGCGGGGAGCGTTTGATGGGATTCGGACATCGGGTGTATAAAACCCGGGATCCCCGGGCCGAGGCTCTCTCCATCGTCGCCAAACGGGTGGCCGGGGATGACCCGTGGTTGGATCTGGCCGTGCACGTGGAAAATGTGGCCATTCGGCTGTTGGAAGAGTACAAACCCGGCCGCCGGCTGTACACAAACGTGGAATTCTACGCGGCCGCCGTGCTCCGGGCCGTGGGGCTCCCCAAGGAACTCTACACTCCGACCTTTTCTCTCTCCCGGATGGCGGGCT
Source organism: Kyrpidia tusciae DSM 2912 (assembly GCF_000092905.1). Classification (GTDB taxonomy): domain Bacteria; phylum Bacillota; class Bacilli; order Kyrpidiales; family Kyrpidiaceae; genus Kyrpidia; species Kyrpidia tusciae. The sequence goes on along the minus strand of NC_014098.1, from coordinate 2,418,161 downwards.
GGACGGCCCACGTTCTGGAGCAGGCGGCAGACAACCGGTTGATCCGCCCCCAGTCTGTTTATACCGGTCCCATGCCGCGCTGAATTCGGAGGTAGGGGTTCCCCGGAGATGAACTTCCAGGAGCCTCAGAGCTTCGGTGAAAGATGGCCGCAGGGCCAGGGTCTACGATTCGGCGGGGTGCGGGGGAAGTCGCGGATCCGTCTCCCGGAGACGGGCGACTTCGTCATCGGCCAGGGCGCGGTAGCCTCCCGGAGGTAGAGCGGGGTCCAATGGCACGCCTCCGATGGCGACGCGTTTGAGATACAGGACCGGCTTCCCGAGGGCGGCGAACATTCGCTTGATCTGGTGGAATTTGCCTTCTCGAAGGACGATCTCGACCTCGGATCGCTCTCCGGCGTCGCGGATTTGCAGATGGGCGGGAAGAGCGCGATAGCCGTCGCCGAGGACCAGGCCCCGGGCGAAAGCGGCGACATCTGCGTCGCTGACCCTTCCTTGCACTGTGGCGCGGTACGTTTTTGAAACATGGCGTTTGGGCGAGAGAATGGCGTGGGCCAGCTGCCCGTCGTCGGTGATCAGCACAAACCCCTCGGTGTCGATGTCCAGGCGGCCGGCGGGAAAAAGGCGCGGAGTGCGGTCTGATTCATCGAGCAGATCGATTACGGTGCGGTGTCTGGGGTCTATGACCGCGGAGACGACTCCGGGGGGCTTATTCATCATCCAGTAGTGAAAAGGCTGATAGTGAACGGGATGCCCCGCGACACAGAGTACCTGTTGTCCGGGGTCGACGTGTAGGGAAGCGTCCCGGACGACTCGCCCGTCCACCTCGATCAACCCGGACCTTGCCATTTTTTTGATGTCCCGGCGGGATCCCACGCCCATTTCCGCCAGAATGCGGTCTAATCGCTGTTTCGCCACCTTGATCTCCTTTCAGACATGGCTCTTTCAGATTGATTCGGCAGGTTCAGATTGATATGTAGTATACTGAAAAGGGATCTTACGGCGCAACGGGGTCCGGCAGAATGTTCAGCAGGAAAGTGAAAGTCAGACGGCGAATGGAATGACATGATCAGGATCAAAGCGGCGGGGAGGATGAAAAGTGTGCCCGTACGCCACGCATTGGTGGAGATGAAAAAGGAAGACGTGCAGCAGGTCCGCGAATTGTTGGAAGGCGGTCGGGTTCCCGAGGCGGTCAATGCCTTCCTCCAGGCATTTCAGGCCGCCGAGGTGGGTTTCTCCATTCCCTGCGGATCGGGTTCGCTTCGGGGGATCCTTCCGGTGCACCGGGGAACCGGCGCGCAAGATCTGTGCGGGACGGAGTACTTGGTGGTCGACCCGGGAGTCCCCGGGAACCAAGTGGAAGGGCGGCTGGAGTTTCACTCCGGGCTCGTGGTGGGCACCGAGTTTCGCCCGGAATTTCGCCTTTTGATCCTCAGCTTGCAAGGGGGTGGAGAGCTGCGGTTCCGGGGAAGGGAATTGGTGCGGGTGTCGTGACGGAACTCCCCGGTCCGGCGCGCCGAGGTCCGAATGACCGGTTGGTAGGGATCCCCAAGGGGATGTGCCAACTGGATTCCAGATTCAGGGATTGAGGTGACACAATGGGTGGAACGTTTTCATTTCCTCAGATTTCGTTACCGGAAATGCTCCGCGATACTGCAAAGCGCTTCTCCGGGCGTCCGGCGGTTTCTTTTTACCACGTCACCCTGACCTATGAGCAAGTGTGGTGGATGGTCCAGCGAGCCGCGGTGGGTCTCGCTGCGGCCGGGGTGCGTAAAGGGGATCGCGTGGCGATCATGTTGCCCAATTGCCCTCATTATGTGATTGCGTACTATGCCGTTTTAGTTGCCGGAGGCATCGTGGTCCAGGTCAACCCGATGTACACCGGGGCTGAGTTGGAACACCTGCTGGTGGACGCCGATCCAAAGGTGATTGTGGCTTATGAACCGCTGTGGGGGAAGATCGAAGCGGTTTGGGAGAACACCCACCTCGAGCGGGCGTATCTCGTTCAGTTTCCCGGTCCGGTGCAAACCCCGGCGACCGAACGGGTTCAACCCGTGGAGGCCCTTCTCGGCGCCCAAGGTGATCCGCCGTCGGTGGCCATTTCTCCCGAGGACACGGCCGTTTTGCAGTACACCGGGGGAACAACTGGCTATTCCAAGGGGGCGATGTTGACCCATCGCAACCTGGTTGCCAACGTTTACCAATCATTGGCGGATTTTCGTGACGGTTTGCGGGACGGGGAAGAAGTGATTCTGCTCGTTCTGCCTCTGTTTCACGTGTACGGCATGACCGTGGGGATGAATTTGGGCATTGCTGTGGGGGCGAATCTGGTGATGTTGCCCCGTTTTCAGGTAGACGAGGTCCTGGACGCGATCAAGGCGGCAAAGCCCACAATGTTTCCCGGTGTTCCCACGATGTATGTGGCGGTCAACAGCCATCCCAAGGCCCGGGAATATGGAATCGACTCGATTCGCATCTGCAACAGCGGGTCCGCACCGCTGCCGGTGGAGGTCCTTCGGGCTTTTGAAGCGAAAACCGGGGCGAAGATTCTCGAGGGTTACGGCTTGACCGAGGCGAGTCCGGTGACGCACACCAATCCCTATCACGGGGTGCGGAAAGTCGGGAGTATCGGCCTGCCGGTAGCGGGAACCGAGGCGCGGATTGTGGATGTGGCCACGGGTTTACAAGAACTACCGCCCGGAGAGCCCGGCGAATTGGTGGTGCGCGGTCCCCAGGTCATGAAAGGATATTGGAACCGGCCGGAGGAAACGGCCCAGGTCCTTCGGAACGGCTGGCTCCACACCGGGGATATCGCCACCCGGGATGAGGACGGGTACTATTACATTGTCGACCGGAAGAAAGATATCATCATCGCCAGCGGCTTCAACGTCTATCCCCGGGAGGTGGAAGAGGTCCTTTACACCCACCCGGGCATCCAGGAGGCGGCTGTGGTGGGGGTGCCGGATCCGTACCGCGGGGAGACAGTCAAAGCCTACGTCGTGTGCAAGCCCGGGGTGACGTTGACCCGGGATGAGGTCATCGCGTTTTGCCGGGAGCGTATGGCTCACTATAAGGCACCGACGGAGGTGGAATTTCGGGAAGAGCTACCGAAAAGTTCAGTGGGCAAGATCTTGCGGCGGGCCCTTCGGGACAGCCAACAATGATGGGTCATGGGTCGAATCTTCCCGAAATCCATTCCCCGGGGCCATTCGCCCAGGTTTGACCGGCGAGAAATCCGGCGAAACTAGGGACGAATCGGCCGGAAAAGTCGGTCCCGGCCGGGTTTTCGGGAAGGAGGTGGGCCAGTGACCAAGCAGGATTTGATCGCCAAGGTGGCGGAAAAATCGGGGTTGACCAAAAAAGCGGCGTCGGCGGCGGTGGATGCCGTCTTGGATACGATTCAGGAAGCGCTGCAGGCGGGGGAGAGTGTGGGGCTGACCGGATTTGGCAGTTTCGAGGTTCGGGAGCGTTCAGCCCGCACCGGCCGTAATCCGCAAACCGGGGAGACGATCGAGATCGCCGGTGGCAAGACGCCGGTGTTCCGACCGGGCAAAACCCTGAAAGAGGCCGTCAAGAGTGCCTGAGTGCCGAACGGGCTTGGGTGAAGCGGGAAACCCCGCCAAGCCATAGTGTGCAGAAACTGCTGTGGCATCCGGAGAGGGCGCGGTGTAACGCCGCGCCCCTCGTCACCTCAGGTCCACCTTTTTCTTTTCCAAGGCCAGTTCACCGGCCAGATGGTCCACGAACTGTCGGGCGCTGCGCCCGGAACGGCCGTTGTGCCGACGTTCCCACTGGAGGGCCAAACGTCGGAGGGAATCTTCCTCGATTTCGAGACCGGCCCGTTTGGCCATGTGGCCCACCATTTCCAAAAAGAGTTCTTGGTCCGGGGACAGGAAGGACACCGTCAACCCGAAGCGGTCGGCCAAGGATAATTTTTCCTGGACCGTGTCCTCCAGGTGCAGATCGTCCTCTTCATCCCCCCGGGTTGGCCATCCCCGGTCGCTGAACCGTTCATTCACCAAGTGTCGTCGATTGGACGTGGCGTAGAGCAGTACATTGTTCGGACGCCGTTCCACACCTCCCTCCAGGAGTGTTTTAAGGTCTTTGTAAAAGGTCTCTCCTTCGCTGAAGGATAAGTCGTCAAAAAATAGGATAAATTTTTGTGGCCGTCGGCGCAACAGGCGGACGATGAGGGGAAAATCTCCCAGGTCCCGCCGGGCCACTTCCACGAGCCGCAATCCTCGAGCGCCAAATTCATGAACCAGCGCTTTGACCAGGGAAGATTTTCCCGTTCCCCGGTCTCCGTAAAGAAGCACATTGTTCGCAGGAAGTCCCAGGACGAATTGTTCGGTGTTCTGGAGCACCTGTTTGCGTTGCCGCTCATATCCGACCAGATCTGCCACGGTGATGGGATCGGGCTCGATGACGGGGGCCAGCCCCCGGCTTGGTCCTTCCCATTTAAATACCCAGTGGCGAGCGGCCGGGCCGCTGCCCATGCTTCGGAATGCCCGGGTGAACAGATCGGCGAGGATCGCACAATCCTCCGTCGTCTCCAGAGACCGGGCCACCTCGGTCAACCGGTCGCTGAGCCACTGATTTAACAGGGTGTTCCCCCGGGCGGTCGAGGCAGCCGAAGTAAAGTCCGGGGACAAGACCTCTGGCCTAAGGCCTAAAGATTCGAGGAGCGGAGCGGGATCCAAATGGTATAAAGGGCGCAGTCGCCTCAGATCTGCCGCGAGGCCACCTTGAAGCGCCCGATGCCATTCTTTCCCCTCATCCGGAGACGGGAAGGTCGAAAAGAACAGCCGGTGAAGGAGGTACGATTGCCATAGGGAGACGGTGGAGGGGAGAGGGATAGGATCTTCTTCCGCGGCAAAGCGGAGGAGAGCGCGGAACCAGGTCGCCGCAACCTCGGGGTTTTTGGTTTCTATCCAGTCTTCGGCTGCCGCGACGGCTGGGTCGTCGGACAACCCGTGGAAAAACATCCATGGGGCAAGAATTGATGGCATGATGCACTCTCCTTAAACAATCAGCATCATTGGGTTCGTCCCCATTGTAGGAGACTCGGGGCCGCAGAGCAAGGGAGCGGCGTGTATCTGGATGGGAATTATGGTATGCTGGCAGTGAAAAGGATTGGTCACCGAGTTTCGAATGCGAGTGAGATGTCATCCCCGCCCGGGCCCAGAACGAATGGGTTCAGGAGTGCGGGGAGGGGAGATGGAGGGGATCCACATGGTGGCGCAAGGTCAGAAGGCACCCGATTTTACACTTCCCACCGGGACGGGCGAGACGGTGAGCCTGGCGGATTTTCGCGGAAAACCGGTGGTACTGTACTTCTATCCCCGGGACAATACGCCGGGGTGCACGCAAGAGGCCTGCGGATTTCGCGATCTTCACGAGGCTTTTTCTGAAGTCGGCGCCGTCATCCTCGGGGTGAGCACCGATTCCCCGAGTTCTCACAAAAAATTCGCGGAGAAATATCAGCTTCCCTTTCCGCTGTTGTCCGACGAGGACGCAGCCGTTTCTACGGCCTACGGCGTGTACAAGGAGAAAACCCGCTACGGGAAGAAATCCATGGGGATCGAACGAACCACCTTCCTCATCGACGGCGACGGGGTGATCCGCAAGATCTATCCTCGGGTGAAGGTGGAGGGACACATGGAGCAGGTATTGGAGGATGTCCGCCAGTTGAGCAACGGCTGAGGGCGGGGAGCCGGCCTGGCCGGCTCCTGGCAATCACCGCCGGTTGAGGCTCCGGAAGCGGCGTTCGACTCCGTGGTAGACGGAGCGAAGGACGGCGGCCCCGGCAATGGAACCTGCGCCGATCATAAGGGCAATCCATAAGGGCACTCCGAGGAACCAGCCTGCCCCGAGGGCGACGGCCAGTGAGAGAAGGACTGCGGGTATCGGATGCATGACGCTTCCCCCTTGCGTGAACGTATTGTGAACGAATCGCTCATTGCCAAAATTCCCTTTTTCATGTATGATGGTGAAAACGGAGACGCTGAGTTCCATGTCCAGTGGAAGCGGAGGACCCATGTGTGGGGTGAATCCGGGCGGGCTGTTCTCAGAAGATTTGAGAATGTTTCATCCGCTCGGTAGGGTGAGCTCTCCACCCGAACCCGTCAGCTAACTTCGCAAGCGTTGGAGGGAGCGGTGGCGAAAGCCCCGCCTGGCCAAGGACTTCTCATAGGCGGGGTTTTTGTGTCCCTGCGGCTCCCCACCACCCCGTGGCGTCTCCGTTCGCGAAGCAGTACCGTGTATGAGGCGCGCCGGATTGCCACACGCTATGGCAAAGTCAAAGGCGTGCAAAACGTCGGGTACCTTCCGCGCATCAGACATTGACAAGGGGGGATCGAGGAATGGGTGAGCACGTTTTGTTTTCAGAAACGGAAGATACCCGAACTCATTTTGCCACGTTGGATGTGGCCGGCACGCGATTCGATCTGGCAGTGACGTATTCCCAACATTTTATGGGCAAGAGCATTGTGATGTGCCTACAGACCGGGCGGGCGAGCATCATGGACGCCCACGATGCCGAAGATCCGCAGCGGGTGGCCCAGCATTTTGGAATTGACGACGGCGAAACGGCCACCGAATTGGGCCATTACCTCACGAGCGTTTTGTCCTATCCGCCACGAGGCGAGCAATTCTGATGCAGGCTTGTGCGTGCCCTTTTCTACGGGCGCGATTTCTCTCCCAATGCTTATCCTGTGTGTTGACCACCCTTTGCCCACGATGTCAACTTCCGATGGCTCAGTGTCGATCTCGTTGGTTCGGTTTCAGTATCGCCTCATCAATGGCCTCCGGGATGCCGGGTTGGCCCGTCGGACGCGGACGTCGTCGTCCGGTGCCCGGGCCGCCAAAAGGCATCCGGAGGATTTTTTGTTCTTGGTGGCCGAGCAATTGTGCCGGGGACGAGTCCGGCGGAACGGAACGGGGGGACGGGCAGGATGGAGATGCCCTTGTTGTATCGAACCTGGAAAAGGTTTGTGCGGGAGGGGACGCTGGACGCCCACCGCGTATCCAGGGACGTGTGCGAGTCGTGGGTGCGAAGCCGGCGCTACGGGGTGGATCCATACCGGGACCGCGGAGACATTGTGCTGGAGCCGGAGGATTTAGAGTTGCAGCGTCACAAATACGCTGACCCGATTCGAGAAGTTGAATCCTTGTTACATAAAATTCACGGTTTATTGATGGAGCAGCGGATGGTCGCTTTATTCTGTGATGCGGATGGACGAATCCTGAGCGAGATCGGTCATCCGGACACCCTTCGAAGGGCCCGGGAGATCCAGTTTGTTCCGGGGGCTGACTGGTCGGAGGCGGCGGTGGGCACCAATGCGATCGGAACAGCGCTGGAGGTCGGAAACGCTGTCTACGTGGCGGGGTACGAGCATTACGTGGTGGCGACGCACCCCTGGTGCTGCGCTGCCGTGCCTCTCCGCGACCCGAAGGGAAACGTTTTTGGTGTGTTGAATTTATCTGGCCCGCTGGAATCGGCCCACCCCTATCTCCTGGGCGTCGTGGCGACCATGGGAGCCCACGTGGAGGACGTCATCGCTCGGATGCCCCAACAGGGGGATGGAGCGGTGGAGTCCCGGGAAGTGGGAGTTGATTTTGAGGGGATGATCGGCAAAAGCGTATCCTTCCGCAGGTGTATCGACTTGGCCGAACGGGCGGCCCGGGTGGATTATCCGGTTTGCCTCTTGGGAGAGACGGGGACGGGCAAAGAACTCCTTGCGCGATGGATCCACCGGAGAAGCGGCCGAAGAGGTGGCCCCTTTGTGGCCCTCAACTGCGGGGGGATGCCTGAACATCTCCTGGAAAGTGAATTATTTGGCTATGAGGAGGGTGCTTTCACCGGTGCCAAAAAAGGGGGATATCCCGGGGCTTTTCGGCTTGCTGAAGGAGGAACTTTGTTCCTGGACGAGGTCGGGGAGATGCCCCCACAAATGCAGCTCGCCCTGCTTCGAGTCCTTGAAGAAAAGGCGGTTCGACCGATTGGCGGCCGGGAGGAGATCCCGGTGGATGTCCGGCTGGTCTCTGCTACACACCGGGATCTTGGGTTACTCGTTCGCCAGGGGGCGTTTCGGGAAGATTTGTTTCACCGCCTTCATGTCCTTCCGATTCACGTTCCGCCGCTGCGGGAGCGGAAGGAGGACATCCCTGATTTGGCGCAGTATTTGCTGGATACGACCGGTACGGGCAAAAAATTGAATCCCGCCGCATTGCGCCTGCTCCAGGACTACCCGTGGAGAGGAAATATACGTGAACTACGGAATGTTATAGTTTGTGCGTCCGTTTTTGATGATTCGCCGATCATCGGTCCCGAGGGGTTGGCTTCTTTTCTGGACGCTGAACATAGAACCGGGGCAATGCCCGGAAGGAGTATCCCCAGTCGCAAGGAGGCAGTGGCAGACGCCCTTCAGAGCACCCGCGGCAATGTGTCCGCAGCCGCCCGGCGGCTTGGGGTTTCCCGAAGCACGCTGTACCGGTGGTTGAAACAAGGCGGAACAGGATGGGACAGGTGAGACGTTGCGCGGGCCATTCCCGGAAGCGGTCAGACAGAAGGTTTAAAGGGCAAAATTCCGTGGGGTCTCAGGCGAATTTTGACGATTGGTCAGCCGGTGCATAGGCCGGCATGTTTTTTGCATATATTGAGGAAGGTGTTGATTCTTTCCACAAGGGGGGAGCCCGGGTGGCCATTCCTGCGGACAAGCTGATGTGGATGTACGAGACGATGGTCAAAATCCGGTATTTTGAGGAAACTATGGTAAAGGTGTACACCGAGGGCAAGATGCCCGTGTTTAACATCGGGGCCGGGACGGTGCCCGGAGAAATGCATCTGGCTGCGGGCCAAGAACCGGCAGCGGTGGGGATCTGTGCGCACTTGCGCAGGGAAGACACGGTGACCGCCCCGCATCGGCCTCATCACCACGCCATTGCCAAAGGGGTTGACCTGAAACGCATGACCGCGGAGATGTTCGGGCGGAAGACCGGGCTTGGAAAAGGAAAGGGCGGCCACATGCATCTGTTTGATCCGGGGGTGAAATTTTCCTGCAGCGGGATCGTGGGGGCGGGGATGCCCCAGGCGGTGGGGGCGGCCCTCAGCAACAAAATGAACAACACCGATTGGGTGGCGGTGGCTTTTGCCGGGGAGGGTGCGGCAAACTCCGGGGCTTTTCATGAGTCGTTAAATCTCGCGGCTCTTTGGAAATTACCGGTAATTATGGTGATTGAAGACAATGCCTACGGAATCTCTGTGCCAAAATCGAAATCGACTGCTGTGGCCAATAATGCCATTCGTGCCGCCGCCTACGGAATACCCGGGGCCCTGGTCAAAGACAATGATCCCTTGGAAATGTATCGGGTCGCGGAAGAAGCGGTGGACCGGGCGCGGCGCGGGGAGGGCCCTACCCTCATCGAGATCGAAACGTATCGGTATCTCGGTCATTTTCAGGGCGATCCGGAAGTGTACCGAGAAAAGGACGAAGTGAGCCACTTGAGGCAAAAAGACCCCATCGAGCGGCTGAAACGGTACGTGGTCGAGCAGGGGGTCGCCGGGGAACAAGAGTTGGCCGGGCTAGAGGCCCAGGCGAAGCGGGAAGTGGACGAGGCCTACACCTTTGCCAGGGACAGCGCCTGGCCCCGGGGGGAAGAGGCGCTCGAAGACGTATTTGCGAAAACCTCGGAAGGCTAAAAGGTCGAGGATCGGCCCGCACCCGGAGAAGGGTACTTGTTGTTTGGCGCGACGGGTTGAGAAAGAATGAGGAGGGATCGAAGTTGACGGCAATGACCGGCAGAAGGTTGACGGGGTCAAAGGCGTTGGCGGAGGCCATCGCTCAGGAAATGGAGCGGGATTCCCGGGTGTTCGTCATGGGGGAAGATGTTGGGCAATACGGGGGAATTTTCGGGTCCACGGAAGGGCTGTTCACCCGTTTTGGTCCGGATCGAGTGAGGGACACGCCCATTTCTGAGACCGGCTTCATCGGGGCGGCAATCGGTGCCGCGGTAGAGGGGATGCGGCCCATCGCCGAGCTGATGTTCGTGGACTTTTTCGGGGTGTGCATGGACCAAATCTATAACCATATGGCCAAGATCCACTACATGTCCGGCGGGAATGTTAAAGTTCCGATGGTGTTGATGACGGCGGTGGGGGGCGGTTATAACGACGCTGCCCAACATTCCCAAACGTTGTACGCGACTTTTGCGCACCTTCCGGGCTTGAAAGTAGTGGCCCCGTCAACGCCCTATGATATCAAAGGAATGATGATCTCGGCCATCCGGGACGATAATCCGGTGCTGTTCATGTTTCACAAATCCTTGCAGGGGCTCGGGTGGATGGACCCCATTCCAGAATCGGAAGGCGAAGTGCCCGCCGAACCCTACACGGTGCCTTTGGGGAAGGCGAAGGTGGTGCGGGAGGGCCGAGATCTGACCATCGTGGGTGTTCAAATGATGACCCATTACGCCGTTCGGGCGGCCGGACGGCTGGCGGCCGACGGAATCGAGGCGGAGGTCGTGGATCTGCGTTCTCTTGCCCCTTTGGATCGGGACACCTTGGTGCAGTCGGTCAAGAAAACCCACCGCCTGCTCGTCGTGGACGAAGACTACCTGTCGTATGGGATGACGGCAGAAGTGGCGGCGACGGTGGCTGAGGGGGCATTGTACGAGCTGGAGGCCCCCGTTCGGCGATTGGCGATCCCGGATGTCCCCATCCCTTACAGTGACCCCTTAGAGGATTTCGTGCTCCCCGGGGTTGACGCCATTGAGCGGGCGGCCCGGGAATTGATTCGGGAGGCGTAGCCGATTCATCACCTCATTGGGAGGACTAGACATGGAAGTACGAATGCCGAAAACCAGCGAGGAAGGATACGACAGTGTGGTGGTGTTTTGGCACGTTCAAGAAGGAGCCTCTGTCAAAGCCGGGGATGTCCTGGTGGAAGTCCAGACCGAGAAAGCCGTGAGTGAAGTAACCGCCCCGGTCGACGGGGTGGTGACTAAGATTCTTAAGCAGCGGGGCGAGACGGTGGCCGTGGGGGAAGTGCTGGCTGTGGTCGACGAGGCGGCATCGGCGGGTGAGACCGGTATGGCCCCTTCGCCTTCGGGGACGGCTGAGGCGCCGGTGCCCCAGGAGAAGGTGCAGGAAAATACGCAACCGAGCTTCGTGCCCGCTTCGCCCCGTGTTCGTCGATTGGCCCGGGAACTGGGGGTGGATTTGTCTGCCATTGCCGGAACTGGGCCCGGCGGCCGCCCCACGGAAGACGATGTCCGCCGCGCCGCTGAAGTGGGGCGTGAAGAGGTGCCGGACGGGGCCCCGGATACCGGCCATCGGGCGCCGACGGTGGCCGATGCCGAAGGGGTGCAGGAGCGTCAGGTTGCCATTGGGGAGGCGGCCTCATCTTCGTCCCGGCTGGCTCAGGGCCCGGGGTGGGGGGTGAGGCGGACCATCGCCCGAAGGATGATGGAAAGTCTCCAGGGTTCCGCCCAATTGACGGAGATGGCCTGGGCGGACATCACCCGGCTCATGGAGTGGCGAAAGCGGTGGGCGCCGGAGGCGTCGCTAAATGACTGGGTGCTAAGAGCGGTGGTACTGGCGCTGCGGGATCACCCGGATATCAACGCGCACTGGACAGAAGACGGCCCGGCGCGCCAGTCCCGGGTCAATCTCGGGGTTGCGGTGGACACTGACCAAGGACTGCTGGTTCCGGTGATCGTCGACGCCGATCGGCTCACTTTAGAGGAGCTTCACCAGGAAGCCGCCCGCCTGGCGGAAAAGGCCCGGGCCGGGAGGTTAACGCACCAAGAGATGACCGGGGGAACCTTTACGGTGTCCAATCTGGGGACTTACGGGGTACAGTTCTTCACACCCATTCTTAACCCGCCAGAGGTGGGTCTGCTTGGTGTGGGGCGGGCGGAGCCGTATCTTGTCTTGAGCGATCAAGGGATTGTACAGAGGCAAAGACTGCCCCTGAGCCTGACCTTCGACCATCGGGCGGTGGATGGCGGTCCGGCGGCACAATTTCTGAGCGCCGTATGTGAGGCTCTCGGGCAACCGGAACGGCTAGTGGCTTAGGTTCGCCCACCGGGCCAGAGGCAGGTTTAACTTTTTCGCGTGCCTGTTCGGCCCCGTTCCGGGGGCCGGCAGTGCGAAATCAGATCGAACGGTTGGCATAAGCCGGGCGAGTCGCTCGGCTTTTTGCTTTGAGGGGGGAATTTTTGGCGAAGGCCGAGAGGAATTCCCGGCTTCGTTGATGAATAGTTCAATTAAATAAAGAATGACGGATCAACAAGCCAGGGGGGCGCTGTGGGAGGAATTTTTCTTGATCAAACCAGGGTTTAAAGTTCATGGGGAATACCAGGCCGGCGAAGAGACGGTGCAGTTCGAATCGGTGGTGTACGATATCCAGGACAATAAATTTTGGGTCTTGTGGCCCAATGTGGCTGGATTGAAAAACCAGACGGAGATCCGGGTGCGCATTTTTCCCCGGAAGGGGGACTGTTATGTGGCCACGACCCGGGTCACCGGCCGGGTTCACGGGAAAGCCGAGCTATTGGAGTTGGAGATGCCCCAGCGCTGGGAGCGAGAGCGGCGTCGGCAGTATTTTCGGGTGCCGGTGGATGTGCCCGTAACATGGGGCGATCATAAGGGGCGATGTGTGAATCTAAGTGGCAACGGCTGCTTGTTCATTGCCCAGGCGAACCTCAAGCCCGGAGATGAGTTGGAATTGACTCTGGAGTTGCCCGCTTTGCAGATGCCGGTTCGGGCGAGGGTGGTGCGGGTGGAGCCGCTGCTGGCTTCTAGAAGCCGGATTGCCTGTACGTTCTTGCACGTGGACGAGCGGCATCTCGACACCCTCCTCCGCTTCTTACTCGACCGCCAGCGAAAGTTGATTCAAGAGGGCAGACTGCCGTGACAAGAAAGGGGATGGTATACTGGTAGCGTGGGTGGTTCGCGCCCGCGGAAAGGATGATTGTGTTCATGAAACGGCGAACGGCCGGCATATTTGCGGCCATCGCTCTGATTCTCGGGAAATTCGGGGCGAAATTATGGGCGCTCGTTAAGCTGTTGGCTCTGGCCAAGGGACCGGTTTTAACGATGCTCTTGACCATCGTCGCCTACGCTGTATTTTTGGGGTGGCCTTTTGCCATTGGATTCGTGTTGTTACTGTTTGTGCACGAAATGGGTCACGTGGTGGCGATCCGCATGAAGGGAGGCGAGGCGTCCCTTCCTTATTTCATTCCGTTTTTGGGGGCATTTATCCGCTTGCGTACGCAATTTGCCGATCCACGGGAGGACGCTTTTGTCGGGATCGCCGGGCCGATCGCGGGCACCGTGGGGGCGGTGATTTGCTGGTTTTGGTATGGGTGGACGGGTTCGATCTTGATGCTCTTTTTGTCCTACGTGGGATTCTTCGTCAACTTGTTCAACCTTTTACCTGTCTATCCCCTGGACGGCGGGAGGGTGGTCCGGGCGGTTCATCGCAAGTTGTGGGGTGCCGGACTGGCGGTGGCGGCGGCGATCGCAGTGACGAGGCCGAATCTCATCTTATTTCTCATCCTGATCTTTGGCTTTTTGGAGTTTTGGCGCATGCGCAATCAGCCCGACATCTGGATCCCGGTCTCTTCGCGGATCGGTTATGGCGTTCTCTATTTTGGACTCGTGGCGTTTCTGGCCGTGGCCTCCTGGGGGACTCACAGTCTCCTGTTGCAGCTGGGGCCTCCGACATGACAGTCCACAGGAGGCGCGGGGGTTGCCGCTGCGGGGAGCCGGCGATTGGGTGAGAACGCTGCTTCAAGGCGGGGATGATCCCGAAGGCCGGGGTTGGGAAATCGGGCTCATGGTATCCGGTCGATGGGGCGAAGAGGACGGCCAGGTTGTTACGGCTGGAGACCTGTTGACGATCATCACCGTGTTTTCAGCCCGGATGTACGGCAAGCGGTCGCAGGAGTTCCGGAAAAAGATCGGGCAGGCCATGAACGAGATGGGAGGTGAGGGCACTGGTCAAGGTCATCAAGACGATCCGGATCGGGATTCACAGGGAGGTCCATCGGTGCAAGAGGGAGGCGTTGGAGAGGACCAAGGACATCTATAACCAGGTGATTGCGTTCTACATGGATTTTTTCGCCGCACATCTGAACGTGTTGGACGAGCTGGTGGAAGCCCGGAAAAAAGACGGCGCTCCCTACCTCCGCAAGCGCACCAACCAGGAACTGTTGACCTTCGCGGAGTTTCACACCTTGGCGACCAAAGCCCACCCGAACCCGGGGTGGCCGCTTGACGAACACGTTCCGTCTGCGAAGGGGATGCCGACGGAGTTGCGGCGGGCGGCGATCAACCAGGCCATTGGCAAGGTGCGGTCCTGGTGGAGCCACCTGAAAACTTGGAAGGAAACGACACCGGACCAGCGCGGGCGGGAACCACGACCCGGCGCACCGAACGAACCGGTGACGTTTTATGCAGGGATGGTCGAGCACCCCGCGTATGACCTGACCCCGCAGAAGAAAAAGCGGCACACGTTCATCAGCTTGAAACTGCACACCGGGCAGAAGTGGGAAAAGGTGTCACTGCCGGTGGTGGTTCACGCCCAGGCCGAAGCGCTTCTCGCCAGGTCCGCCCTGGAGAAAGAACGAATCGCTCGGGAAAGGAAACGTTCAAAGACGGCCCAGGCCGGTTCCGGCGAAGAAAAAGGGGACCGGACATGGGTGGCGAAATCCCTGACGGTGTACGGGAAGCGGGACAAACGATATCCGGGCGGGGTGCGGTATGCGCTGCACATCCCGATGGAGAAATCCGTAGACAAACCCCGGAAGGCAGAGGAACAGCGCCGGGCAAACCCACAGATGCCGGTGGTTGCGGTGGACCTGGGGGCCAATCGGTTGGCCGTGATGGGAGCGTTCGTGGAAGGGCGGCTGGCGGCCACGAGGTTCGTGGACGGCAGGGCCTTGAACCATCGGCGGCACCGGCTGTTGACCGTCATTTACCGCAAGCGGAAACAAAGCGGACGGCTTCGGCCGGGCGTCCAGGACAACGCGAACTTGTGGAACAAGATCCGGAACCTGGACGAGAACGCGGCCAATCAGACGGCCGTGGCCATTGTCCGGTTCGCGAGGGAGCACGGCGCAAGGGTGATCGTGTTCGAGCACCTGCGTCGGTACCGGCCGCCGAAAGAGAAGATGAGCAAAAGCGGGCGGAAGAACCACAAACGGGCGTACTGGTTGCGGGGGAAGATCATGGAATGGGTCCGGGACCTGGCGTTTCGGGAAGGGATTCTGACGGTGGAGCGCAACCCGGCCTATACCTCCCAGGTCTGTCCGCACTGCAAGGTGCTCGGGGAACGAAAAGGTTCACGGTTCACATGCAAGAACCCGAACCACCGGTACAGCGCGGACGCGGATTTTGTGGGGATGATGAACCTGTACAGGAAATGGACGAAGACATTCGTGTATCCCCGGAGAGGGGATGACCCAAAGCCAGAGGTTGCCTGAGGGCAAAAAACCCCTCTGGTCTCGCGGGAGGCTAACCGCCTGGACGAGATGCCTTTCGCGAGTGCCCGTGTGGTACGGGATGGCTCTGAGCTTCATTCCTTGGGGACCGGTTTGCCGATCCTGGCTTGCCGGACGCGGGAGGAAGCACACGCCGAGAAGCACGCCCGCCCCGGGGGCGGCTCCCTTCCGGATGGAAGGAGACAAAGGTCAGGCCGACAGCGGTTTGTTGGATAGGTTTGGACAGATATTCCGGCAACTGTTGATACCACATCCGGATTGCCTTGCCCGATTCCTTGGCGGATGCGGTGAAACGGAAGGGGGTTGGCCCCCGGGTGGTTCTGGGGGTTCGTCCGGAACATTTGCATCCCGCCACTTCCGAAGACGAGGCCGGATTCGAGGTCAACGTGGAAGTGGTGGAGCCCACCGGTGCAGAAACCTATCTTTACGTAAGCCACGGGGATCAGGCTTTGACGGTGCGGGTGGATCCGTCCTTGAAAGCGGAGCCGGGGCAGCGGCTGAAGGTGGCACCGGACCTGTCAAAGATTCACTTGTTTGACGAAGAGACTGAGGAAGCGGTGCGGTGAGGAAGGCGGCTGAGGGCACTGGGGGGAGTTCGGCATGGCGTGCATAAAGGCTTCCTTTCCATGCCATGCTATGGGAGGAACAAGATCTCAGCCAAGGAGGAATCCACATGCCCTACGGTGCCCACGAAGCGATGGAAACTCATGAAATCCTCAATGAAACCCGGTCGCAGATTGAACATTTTTCTTTTTATGCCCGTCAATGCCAAGATCAGAGCTTGAAACAAATGATCGAACGCCACATCCAATCGGCGGTGGCGGCGTACAATGAAATGGTCAACTACACGCATACCTATAAGGCGGCGACACCCCATCAGCCGGATATGCGCTTGGCCCAACCCCAACAGATCGCCTATGGGCTTCGGCAGCCCGCTCCGGTATCTCCCCAGACCGGGGTGACCTCTTTCAATGATCAGCAAATTGCGGGCGCGGTGCTATCCGCCCACAAAAACTCCGCCCGGAACCATATGCAGGCCGCCCTGGAGTGCGCCGACCCCAACTTGCGCCAGATGATGGTGAACGGAGCGGTCACCTGTGCCCAACACGCGTACGAAACCTTCTTGTTCATGAACCAAAAAGGGTGGTATCAAGTTCCCACCCTGCTGGATAAGACCGCCCAAACTTTGTTGCACACCTACCAGCCCATCGGCCAGCAAGCGGGCCCGGTACAACCCGCCTACCAATAAGCCGAGGCAAAAACGGGGTATTGGGGCGCCGAAGCCCGGGGAACCACTTGTTCCCCGGGCCTTTTTCGTGCGCCGGTCAGGCTTCCCGCGGAATTAAATATGGGGCCATTCTTTGCTCATACCCGGCGATACGATCCTCCTTCTCCAAAGTTACGCCGATGTCATCCAACCCCTTGAGCAGCGATTCCCGCCGAAAGGGATCGATTTCGAACCGCGTCTGCCAACCCCGGTTGTCCCACACTTCCTGGGATTCGAGATCCACCGTCAACCGATAGCGGCCCGGAATCCGCCCCGCTTCGTCAAACAGGTGGTTCACGGTCTCACCGGGGAGGACCAGCGGCAACAGACCATTTTTGAAGCAATTATTATAAAAAATATCGGCGAAGGAGGGGGCGATAATCACACGAAACCCGTAATCCTGCAACGCCCAAGGGGCGTGCTCCCGGGAGGAACCACAACCAAAATTGTCCCGGGCCAGAAGAATGGATGCCTCCCGGTATTCCGGATGATTGAGGATAAACTTCGGATCTGGCGATCCATCTTCCCGGAACCGCCAGTCGTAAAAGAGGAATTGCCCAAATCCCGTTCTTTGGATGCGTTTCAGAAATTGTTTCGGAATGATCTGGTCGGTGTCCACGTTCACCCGGTCCAAGGGCAGGACCAGTCCCTCATGGCGAACAAACGGCTCCATATTCTCCCGCCTTCCCTTTTGGTTCATATTGGAATTACGACCAATTCCGCACATCGACAAAATGGCCGGCCACAGCCGCGGCCGCTGCCATCTCTGGACCGACCAGGTGAGTTCGACCGCCTCGACCTTGGCGTCCTTCAAAATTCCGGTTGGACGTGGACGCGCACCGCTCTCCGGGCTGTAAGATATCGGGATTCATTCCGAGGCACATGCTGCAACCCGCCTCTCGCCATTCAAAGCCCGCTTCTTTGAAAATGACGTCCAAACCTTCCTTTTCCGCCTGCTGCTTGACGAGTCCTGAGCCCGGGACCACCATGGCCTTCACGTGCGGGGCCACTTTGTGCCCCTTCACGATCCGGGCGGCCGCCCGCAAATCCTCAATCCGGCTGTTCGTGCACGAGCCGATAAACACCCGGTCGATTTGGATGGATGTGATGGGGGTTCCCGGTTTCAAATCCATGTACTCCAGGGCTCGTTCCACCGCCCGGCGGCGGTTTTCATCCTCGAAGTCTTCCGGGCTCGGAACAACCCCGGTCACGTCCGTTCCCATTCCGGGATTCGTACCCCACGTCACTTGGGGGGCTAAGGACGAGACGTCCAGTTCCACCGATTGATCAAAGGACGCTCCGGGGTCCGTGTATAATTCCCTCCAATCCCGCATGGCGGCGTCCCACGCCTCACCTCGGGGAGCGAATCGGCGACCACGGATATAGTTGA